>CAZUXM010000062.1:1248-15204 GCA_964624635.1 uncultured Candidatus Competibacteraceae bacterium | reverse complement strand
AATGTTTTTATTTATCCGTTTTGTATCAGGGTTCGTTCAATGGCAGAGCATAGTATGGTGCCTGACCGAAATGATCCTCAGGTAAATTCAAGAACAGTTAAAGCGAATTTTTTAGAAAAAATATTGTTTGCACCTCTTCATGTAAATTACCATGTAGAACATCATTTATTAATGGGTGTTCCCTCCTACCGTTTTCCTAAAATGCATAAAATGTTACGGGAAAAAGGATTTTACGAAAAGGCTCAATATGCTCAAGGATATTGGCAAATAATAAAAATGGCCGGAAACTCAAATAAAATTACCTCTGCTCAACAGGAATAGTTAAATAACTTTCCGTAACGTAAAATCTCATCTTATCAGGCTTTATTTCAGGAACATCAAAATGTTCCGGATCTATTCCAGTAAATGAAATTCTAATTTTGCTTCCTTTATTTACTCTATAAGAAATAGGCAACATAGCAAAATTGAGCGTTATTTTTTCGTTAGGAATCAATTTTTTAGCATCTTCCATTTTATATGAATGAAACTCTCCAGGAACTATGTATCCATGCGAATCTTCTTTCTTACGATGTATCGCCCTAAACATTCCTTCCGTAATACTTTTTACCTGACCATTTTTTAATACTTCATCAACATAAATAAATATGGTGGCATCTTCAGTAGGAAAACTACAGGTAATAGATGCTTCAATATGACCTGTAATAATTGCAGTGTCATTTAATGGTTGGGAATCAAAGTGAAAGAGTGCTTCTGTTTGTTTTTTACGTTCAGGGTAACCCGTATGTTTTTCATATCTGTACAAAGTAGTTTGGCTATTGTATCTGGAGCCTCCTCCCGTACCAATATCATAACGTAATGGAACATCAATTGTTGAAGTGGTATTATTTATTTTTACAGAAGATACGGTTGTATCAGAATTAAAATACAATTGCTGTATTTTTACGTTTTCAGGGGGCCATGTATTGGTATAATTCCATTTTTCTTCACCTACAGTAAAATATTGAATCACTTGTTTTCTATTGTAAACTTCATCATGAAACATATTGGGTTTTAAGTGCCAATCAAAAAAATTCAACATCGCTCCGTAAATATCATACTTCACTTTCGGGTTTTTTGCATACGGACTTGCATCATCATGCGGTCCATGATCCCATGGACCTACCAATATACCTGCAGTATTTGGATTATTCCAAAAGCCTCTAAAAAGTGAATTAGCTAAAGCCCCATCATACCACCCCCCTATTCTAAAAATAGGAACTCCAGATTCAATAATGGGTTTTACGTTGGTATGAATACTAAAACTATCAATGGGTTTTTGAAGTATAGGATGTAATTCGTTTCTATATTCAACTTTTAAAAGCTCACTGAATACGTCATAATTCTCATGATGTTTTGCTACCGCTTGTTTTAACATTACCTTGTCTGTATCACCCATTACAGGATTCACCCCTTCCAATACACCCGACAAGCCTTTTACGAAACTAAAATCATTATAGTCTAATCCACGGGTAGTGGTACCCCAAACTCTAACAAAAGGTCCTTGCCTGATTCCTCCCGGAAAAGCAATATCATTATATAAGTCGTAAATATTTGATCGCGGTACTGCTGCTTTAATATGCGGATTTTTTGTCATAAGTATCAACTCTGACGTAGTCCCCAGATAAGAGATTCCTGTAGTACCCACATTACCATTTGACCAGGGCTGTTCAGCTACCCAATCAATTACCTCCGAACCATCAAACATTTCCTGAGGAGTAAAATCCATCATCCTGTTACCAAAAGAAGCGCCTGATCCACGAGCATCCATAATTACCACAGCATACCCATTCTTTGTAAAAAACTCCACTTCTTTTTTCTTCACCTGACCAAAATATGGGTCACCAAACATTCTAAAAAACTTTCGTAATCGAACTGTTCTAATATACCTGGTAAGGTAAAAAATAGTAGGAATCTTTTCACCTTCTTTTAGTTTTGAGGGTAAAAACAAATCCACAGCCAGTTTTGTTGAATCTGATTTTGTAGTATAGTAAAAGGAAGTATAGGTGAAATGTTTTTTCTTTTTGGGTTTTGCATTGATATTTTGAGCCCCTAAAGGCAGTACTATCAATCCAATAATAAGTAGTAAAAAGGTACGAAGCATGGATTTTTTTGATTTGGTATGACAAAAATAACATTTAAACATTTGACCTGATTGGCTAAATGTTGTAAAACCTTAAATGGAATCTTGTTTAAAGGATTGCTTTTGTTTACGCTTGGATTTATAAAATTCTTTATCAGCTATATAAACCCTTTTAGAAATTTCACAAAACACTTTATCCATTGAATGATTCATCAATTGAGTAACCTTAACAATTTCAATTTCCTTCTCTATCGTTACTCTCTGTTTAATATTCGTTATTTCTTCCCGGGTAAATTTAAAATCAGCATAAAGATTCTCTTTGGCAGGTCGCTTAAATTGAATTTCTGCGGATTTATCCCAAACCACATAATTATCCCCTAGCAAGTTTACTAACTGAATCATAGGGATTGGATCGACCGCAGAAAACATACTTCCTCCAAAAATGGAGTTCATATAATTACGATTTTTATAGTTAATGGGAAGTTTAATCTTGATATGCATCAAATCTTTTGACACATAGGTAAGTTTAGCGGTACTTCGCCTGTACATAGGCGACCAGTTAAAACCTGCCTTAATGAGCTTATCAACACTTACAAACTTGGAACTGATGTTTTGTAGTTTTCTATAAAGAGACATAAAACTATATTGACTAACAAAATTACCATATTTGTTAGTCAATATACAATCAACTCATCTGCAATGTCCTAAATAATGACTCTTAATTTTTGATAATACGCTTAACAACCCAGTGGTTATTAATATTACATCTAACTAAATACACTCCTGGATGCAGGTCACTAAGGTCAATCGAATTATTCTTGTGATTATATGTGTTAATCAGTTTACCATCTATGCTCAATATTTCTACCTGAGCAATAGTTTCGTTGGTGAATGAATTGACATTGATAATATTAGTAGCAGGATTAGGAAAAATAGTAATTGATGAACTCATCTCCTCCTCCACTACCATTGTAGAGCTGCTATTGAATATTTGTGCAATCTCAACTGCCGATAAACTACTATTATAAACCAAAAAATCGTCTGTTGAGCCTAACACATTACAGTAAGTAGCAGAAGACCCAAATTCAAGTTTGCTAAAATCATCATTCAAGGTATCAGATGAAGTAGCAAATGAAAATGCCGGTTGAATTAATCCATCTATATATGCTTTAACAGAATCTCCTCCTTCATAACTAAATGCGAAGTGATGCCAGTTACCTAACATTGAGGTGATATCAATAGAAGTTAGCTGTAAATTAGAGTAAGAAAAGTCGTAATAGGTATAAAAAGCAATTGAGCCGGTTGACCCATTATTAAAATATTCAATTGAAAAGGTTGGGAAATTAGTTATATGATTTCTTCCAACTGCAAGCACTACTGGTGTTGTATTGATTGAATCTTGTAAATTATACCAACCTGACACAGTAAAACTATTGTTATTTAAGTTGGTGATGTAAGGAGCCGAAGGAACATCGCAATTACCTCCCTGAGAAAAGTTAAGAGCTAAACCTTGTTGACCGTTAACATAATTAAGTCCACCATTGGCCAATGCTGGAATAAGGTCGTTATTATTGGCCGTAGAATCAAGAAGGGAATTGTTAAATGGATACCATGCAACCAAGCCTGAAGTTGGGATTTGCGACCAAATGGATAACACCATAAAAAAAGTAAAGCTTAAAGTAGATAGTTTTTTCATTCTTTATTGATTTTCTTCAAAAATGAGAAGGATATGACAGGTATGGATGCCGGGTTTTGTGAAACCTCACTCTGGGTTAGTGTAATTGTAATAATCCATACCAATTGTATTTAAAATGATTTGTACATTTGGTATTATGAACCGGGCCTACAGAATCTTATTAGCAATTATTTGTATAATAAGTTATCCAGTACATATTCAGGCCCAAGACCCCTATTACATTCCCATCAATATATCACAAGGACTCCCTTCTAACTCTGTGTATGATATCTATCAGGATTCAAAAGGATTTATGTGGTTTGCTACCGATGAAGGACTTTGCCGGTATGATGGAAAAAATTTCAAGACCTATACTTCTCCTGTCCTTACTTCACGATCAGGCACATGCATCAAAGAAGATCAGTGGGGAAGAATTTGGTACACAAATTTCGACAATAAAGTATACTATCTGGAAAATGAAGAGTTAAAAGATATAACACTCAACAATTTTCAAAGTATCATATTATGGGGAAGTGGCTCTTAACACCACAGATCAAAGGAGTAGATGTATATGATATCAATACGATGAAGCTTCATGAGACTATTAAAATAAACAACTATATATATTCCGTTGGCTCAGGTAATTCATTTTTTGTACAAGATGCTTATCTGAATGTATTTTGTATTGACTCATCTTTAAATGTAAAAGGGTTAGGTCAAAACAGAATGATTATGATAGCCACTGCTAACAATACTGCCTATTTTGTAAATAAACTCAATAACTATAAAGAATACAATTCCATTAACAAAAATGGGGCAAAAAAAAATATTCCCTTCGAATTTGATGAATATATAACCAATATTTGTGTAACAGATGAGTACACATGGATTTGCACCAAAAACGGTTGTTACCGAAAAAGCGAACAGCTCTCGAATGAATTTCAGCATATATTTAACTATAAACACATCTCATGTGTAATAAAAGATAAGGATAATAATTACTGGATAGGAACCACTAATGAGGGTATCATGTTTGTTCCATCTATTCATAATAAGTTTTATACTTTATCTACTACACCACAATTGTTACAAGTAACCGGAAATAAGTTATTATATGCAGGTAAAGGAAACTGCCTATACGAAATGGATATGATTAACAATACCCATAAAGTATTATTTCAACAAAAAAACAATCACGAAATATCCTGCTTTTATTATGACGAATCTAACAACATTACCTTAGTTAGCTCTGATCAATTGTATGAGTTAAGAAACTATAAAGAAAACTTCACCATTGGAGCGGCAGTAAAAGAGATTGTAAAAGTAGACCATAAATATTATTCAATACCTGCATCGGGTGTATCCGGCTTTTATCAACTTAAGGGCAACAATGATACTTCTGTTTGGGATAATATATATTATCAGTCGCCGCATTTAAATTACAAGCAAGGTTCTGCTTTTTTAGTTAACTCACGTGGAAAGGCCACAACTTATGACAACATTCATCAAAAGGTATATATAGCAAGTAATACAGGATTATATGTTGTTACACCAGATCAAATCAAAGAGCTTACTTATAAAGAAAAAACTATTCAAGCCCGAAAAGTAAAATCATACAAAGGGCATGTAATCATATTACAAAACAATGGTATTGTTTTACTCATCAATCCACAAGGTGAAATCACAGAGCATCCATTCAACATAAAAGGAGAGACGGTTGCTATCAATAAAATAGTTTTAAGAAATAACATTCTTTTTATTATCTCCAATGGTAAAGGAGTTTATTATATGGATCTGGATCAACCCACTACTACTATTCGATTCATCAAAGAGATTCCGGTTAATGAAGATGTAACTGACATTGAAATATGGGGAAATAAATTTTTGGTTGCTTGTTCAGGTGGATTATTAATGATTGATAAAGTAAAACCCTCCTTATTTGATGCTGAACCTAAGTTGGTGATTAATGAAGTAAAGGTGAATGATAAAAATGTAAACCTTGATAATGACAATGTATTTGAATATACTGAAAACGATATACACATCAATTACTCAATACTTTCTTTTAACACAGAAATGGGATATCCATTATTTTATCGTATTAATAATGGAAACTGGAAGCTTACTTCACCTGAGAGCAGAGATCTGGAACTCACATCACTAAAGAGTGATAATTACACTATTGAAATGAGGCTTGGGAACAATAACAGATACCCTGTAAAAACACTAAAATTTAAGATTAAAAAACCCATATGGCAGATTCATTGGTTTTGGATAGGAATCATTATAGTATTAATTATTATTGCCTTCCTTATTTATAAAATAAGATTAAAACAGCTTAATACACGAAATAAACTTTTATTAGAAAAAATAGAATTGGAAAGGAACTTAAATAAATCGGTACTTACTTCTATCAAGGCACAAATGAATCCTCATTTTTTTTATAATGCACTTAATACCATTCAATCATTCATTTTTGCTGATGATAAAAAAAATGCGTCCACCTATCTATCTAAATTCTCTAAACTAACAAGGCTAATCCTCGAAATGTCAGAGAAGGAACTGGTACCTTTGGCCGAAGAAATATTAGCCCTTAACCTATATCTTGACATAGAAAAAATAAGGTTCAATAACAAACTTGAATTTAAAATATCCATTGATGAATTACTAAATCCTGAGGCTATTAAAATTCCACCAATGATTATACAACCATACGTTGAAAACTCAATAAAACATGGACTATTACATAAAAAAGATGATTGCAAACTAAATATTGAATTTAAAAAAGCATCTTCAGGACTAATGGTAGTTATAGATGATAATGGAATTGGTCGGATAAAAAGTGGACAATTAAATGCTATTAAAGACAACAAACATCAATCGTTTTCAACAGGTGCTAACCAAAAAAGATTAGAAATACTCAATCAGGATAATAAAAAACAAGTAATTGAGTATATTGATAAAATTGACGAATTAGGGAATTCAACAGGAACTACCGTAATCATTTCATTACCTATACTGTATTAATTATGGAAAAAACTATTAAAGCAATTATTGTAGATGATGAGGATCGAGCAAGGAATTTATTAGCCGGTATGCTCAAAGAGTTTTGTCCTGAGATAGAGGTAGTAGATGATTGTCCTGACATTCCACATGCAATAAAATCAATTAATAAATTTAAACCGGATATCGTATTTACTGATATTGAAATGCCCGGACACAGTGGATTAGAAATTCTCGATTTTTTTAATGAAGATGAAATTGACTTTTCCTTAATATTTACAACTGCCTACAATCAATATGCAATACAAGCAATGAAAATGAGTGCTATTGATTATCTACTCAAACCTATTGAACCGGAAGAACTCGAAAAATCAATTGAACTTTTTAAAAAACGTAATAAACAAGAACAAAAAGAGTATAAACAGATTATTGATAATTTTAAATCAAATAAAAACAATAAACTGGCAGTTCCTACCCGAAATGGATTTAAATTTATTGATCCGGCTGATATTATTATGATCAAGGCTGATAATTCATATACCGAAATAACACTCAAAAACGCAGAGCAGGTTATCGCCAGCAGAATACTTAGAAATTTTGAAGAAGCATTATCAGGCCACCCTCAATTTTTCAGAACCCACAAATCATACCTCATTAATACCTCATATATTACCGAGTATATCAAAAGTGATGGAGGTTATATTTTACTTAATAATGAATACCAAGCTTCCATATCACCTGATAAAGTAAATGAGTTTATGGAAAAAGTAATATCAGTAAAAAGATAATATATCTATCTTTATTTTAAATAAACGTAAATTCTATGCCATTTAAAGCTACATTTTGCGACCCTTTTAAAAAAGACATTATTGTACTAGGAGAAATTGAGCAAAATGCAGTAATTGATTCATTTATTAATATTCCATGGGAAAAATACCTAAATGATATGACCAATACTCCTGATGATAAAATTTATTATTCACCATCTCTGGGTATTGAAAATACCGCAAACAATAGTAGTTTGGAAATTTCAGCTGTTGATGATGGTACAAGAATGGTATTTTATGTGTTTTATCAAAGACCTAAAATGGTAACTAAGTTTTTTGGTCTGAAAAAAGAAATGATTAAAGATTATATCTCAAATATTACTGACCAAAACAAGGAAAATGTAATCATGTATTTGGAAGCCCTACTCAACAATAATCTTGAATTACTTGAAAGCAGAATTAAATAATTGCTCTATCGGTCCAATACCTTTTTTATATCCGGACGAAAATACAAATTACTCTTTAACACTTTGCCATCTTCCCTGAAAATGGGTTTTCCATTTTCATCCAGCTTACTCATATTACTTCGCTGAATTTCATCAAATACCTCTCCTATTTTATGTTGTAATCCATGACGAAGAATAGTTCCTAATAATATATATAACTGATCACCCAAAGCATCTGCCACTTCAACTAAATCACCTTTTTTGGCAGCTTCTAAATATTCTTCATTTTCTTCTTTCATTAAATTAAAGCGAAGATCTACCTCAGTATCTTGAATAATGGTGGGTGTATGATTGTTACCTACTAAAAAAGCATCATGAAATTCGGCTACTTTGTTAAGTTTATCTTCTAAGCTATGCATAGTCATCAATTTTGGTTAAAAGTAAGCCCATGAATCCTGTTAAACTACTAAAGCAGCTTAAAATTACCCACAGATAATTAACAGCAACATTAGATTAATAAGGTAATTCAATTTGCTGCCATTTTATGGCTGTAGAATGATTTCAGATGGCTGGTTTCAGGTTTCAGATTCCTTTCCTACCTTTGTCATATGATCATTACCAAAACACCATTCAGAATAAGTTTTGTTGGAGGGGGCTCTGACCTGGAAGCTTTTTACAGTAAACACCCGGGTGCAGTATTAAGCACTTCCATTAACCAATACATGTATATTTCATCACATAAGTATTTCGAACCCGATCAAATACGTGTAAAATATTCACAGACAGAAACTATTAACAATATTACTGACCTAAAACATCCTATCCTAAAAGTTGTGTTGGAAAAATTTGGGTTGAATGGTATTGAAATCAGCTCCATTGCAGATATCCCCGGAGGTACGGGTATGGGCTCTTCTTCTTCATTTACGGTTGGGTTGCTTCATAATTTATATACTGCTACTGGTAAAAAAATATCAAAAGCCGAATTAGCTGAAGAAGCTTGTAATATTGAAATCAATGTTTTAAAAGAACCTATTGGAAAACAGGATCAATATGCTGCCGCCTTTGGTGGTATGAATGTTATTCGTTTTGATACTGATGGAAAAACTACTGTTGAACCATTGGATCTTTCAAGCGCAGCACTAGAACAACTAAATAATAATCTGGTGATGTTTTATATGGGTACTCAACGTAAAGCATCAGACATATTAACAGAACAAAAAAAGAATACCTCTGATGAAGATAAATTTGAAGCTCTCAAAAAAATGGTAGACCTGGTATACGATCTACAAAATGCACTAGAAGGCGGACATTTTAATGACATGGGGAAAATAATGCATGAAAACTGGATATTAAAACAACAATTGGCTTCCTCAATCTCAAATCCTGACATCAATGAATGTTATAATACAGCCATGCAAAATGGTGCTTTAGGTGGTAAACTATTAGGTGCCGGAGGTGGGGGGTTTATGCTATTTTATTGTAGTGAAGATAAACAACCGCAGCTTATTAAAGCATTAAGTAAATTACGTAGGTTCGATTTTAAATTTGAAACCGGTGGATCGAATATAATCTACTCTGAGAAGTTTTAGTTATTATCCTTATTTATTGTTTTTAAGGTTGCTTCAAGTACCACATCATTTCCTGATAAGATATCTTGTATTGTAGGAGTTACTTTTATTTGTGGATATAGTTCATGATTAGAAGTGTATGCTATATCATAATTAATCCAGTTATGTGGCACTTTAATTTTCGAATTACTGTTTGGCAAAGTAAACGTTGTATAGGTATATCCGGCATTACCGTATTCTGCACCTCCGGATGGGGAACCAACCAATACAGCTCCTGCCCTGTGTTTTAATTGTGATGCTACATAAGAAGCTGCCGACAATGTATGCTCATTAATTAACACATATACTTGGCCATTATAGTTATACTTTTTTTTAGGCTCAATATATGATTGCCAATACCAGTTTCCATTATTTATGGAGTAGGTACCATTATCTGCAAACATAAAATACAATACACCTCCCAAACGCTGCCATCTTCCTCCACCATCATAATATTCAAAATCACGAGTTTGTACGGGCGTACGTAAACTAAATGAAAATATTGAATCTGTGATATACGAAATAAAATGATTGGCATTTTCCATTCCTCCACCATAATTGTATCTGAGATCAATTATAAGATGTGTAGGTTGTTTATCTTTCATCCACTTAAATACTTTTTCATAATAAGATAATTGTACCCCGTCAAAATCACTAATGGACAATAACGCCACATCTGCCTGAGGCATTCTTAACCTAATACTATTTTGTTTATTTGTATATACATATTCATTTGTATCAGAATGATGAATTTGATCCTGAGGTTCGTAAATGGCGGCTATATCTGTTGTTAGCTTTTGTTGTTGTTCATTAATGTATTCAATGGTATAGATGCTGTCTTCAGGAAACTGCAAGTCATATAAGAAATTAAATTGAAACGGAAGATTAATAATTCCACGTATAAAATCTACTTCAGGGCCATCACCACTCCGATAGGTTTTAATACTATCCGCAATTTCATCCATAGTATAACCATTAATTGAAAATAGTTTATCCCCCGGAAGTATAAGTGTATCATTCGAATGATTTTTATATACAAAAAACTCATCCTCAATCCATCTTAGCTCTAATGGAAAATATTTATCACTTAAATACAGTGCTTCTTTTTTTGTAATTTTTCTTGACAATACGGTACTATGTACACAATGCACATAATAAACTATTCTTCTCGCTGCATTTCTAAGAGTAAAATAATCAACCGTATCACTTAATGATTCAATCTCAATATCAACCAGAGAATTAAATTCTATTTCGGTTGTATAAGCAAATGGATACGGATGAGTGCTTTTAATCGCTTCACGTAAATACTCCAAATCCTGTACCGCCAGATGTTTTAGAAATCGGGTATTGGATGTTTGAGAATAAATGGATGAAAGAAAAAAAACAAAAATTGTACAACAAAAAAAGGTTATTCTTTGTTGAGTAGTTTTCTTTTCCGTTTTGACAATTGAATGTTCCAAACCGTAATCAATGGCGTAATAACAAAGGTTGGGAGTAACCATTGCCACCACTCTCCTCCTGTAAAGATAACATTTACTGCGAAAGCTGTACATGATGCAATAAAACTCCCTGCCATCTTACCTGCATGGGCCTTTTGTATATCAATAGGATGAGGTTGTTTTTTACTAATCATCAATAGGTCCTGTATTACTAAAGCCAACTGCAGGGCCCCAAAAACGATTAAAAAAATCATTCCGGTATATATCATAAATATACCTGACCCTAAACCTATTACAGCTAGTGGTATAAAAAGATACTTATATTTTTTCATACGTTTAACGGTACTTAAAAACCCTCCACACAACATATGGAAAGTAAATAATCCAATACAAAGTAACCAGGTATTATTAATGGAGATACTTAAATAAATGGATAAAATGGTAGAAACCATCATACTTATAAAATAAAACATCCCCACCTTTTTGTGGAGTTTATTCCCTTTATTAGGCATAACCATTACCATAATACCTGAGCCTAATCCTGAGAATCCTGCTATTACATGTAAAAAAATAAGTGGCGACATCGTTTTATTGTTTATTAAGTTGTTTAACAGCTATTAATCGTTGAGGATAAAAAACAAACTGAATGAAATTAAACTCCCATTGGCTCATCACATACTTTTGCGAATTAACCACCATTGGAACATAAGGAGTGAAGCGTAAATTGGTTCTTAATACCCACCAATCACTATTATTTGGGCGAATATCCCATCCGGCAATAAATCCCCACCCGGGTAAATGAGCTTGATGATCCGTAACCGATATCTTATATTCTTTTTCAACCAGATGTAAATATTCGTATGAAATAAAAGCTCCAGCAAATGGCACAAACCCTTTATAGTTAAATAGAAAACGATTAATTTCAAAAGAGATAGAAATACGATTTAAGTGATGATCAAAATCATACCCTGACTGAGAAAAAAAAATAGGTCTGAATGATAAATTGATATCTAAAGATGGCTTATTTAAATAATAACCAATACTAAAATCAGGAAAAATAGCTATCGGCATCGGGTCATCCAGGAACGGACGGAAGTGTAAAATATATCCTGACTTACCCATTCCAAAACCTGCTGACGGTCCAATACCAATATGAAATACATTCTTCCATTTCTTTTTTTCCAATAAAGAATCCAATCTATGATTAAATTTTTTAGATATTTCAGATGAACTACTATATGTAAAATCCAGCGCATATTTAAAACTTAAACCAACAGAAACAGGAGAGAAATTTACTTTGCCGAAAGTTGTTCTTGAAGTTGCATAGGTAAATTGATGAGTAGCCATGTACGCAAAATTAAACTCTATTATAAAACCCTTATTCCTGTATGTTGCCCCACCTTCAAGATTTATAACATTACGATTGATCTCTGTTCCGTAAGATTGACCAGGTACTTTCTGGGCATAATTAAGATTGGCCCAATTAAATCCTATATAAGGGCTTATAGTACCATGTTTGACTTTGAAGGGATAATATCTTACCCCTGTTTCAATCCCTGATGAATACCTGTACTCTGTTCCGTTTTGCTGATGCCATTTTACATTAGGTAATGAAAAACCAACATAAAAGTCTACTCTTTTCCAGAAATGTAAACCTCCTATAATCAACTTAGGTTGCCAACAAACCGGTAAAGCATTTTTTTGAATATTCCCCGCAGAATCTAGATATTCATGTGTTCCTCCTAATAAAAAATGTGATGATACTCCAAAATAGGTTTGGGCAAAATTATGCCTGTTGGTGTCTTTTTGTCCGTAGCTATGTAAATATCCCACCAATAGAAGAAGGATTGATAAGCTTTTCATCAACGAAATTTTTTTCAAGAATACAGCCTCTTTAAACAACCATCAAATACAAGGGGTATGCAGGTGTAAAATGTGGTAAAATGCCTGTAATGTGGCGGATGGGAAGGTTATTGGGGTGGATGGGAAGAATGAATTTCTTCTATTTTTTCGCGAATAATATCATTTAAACTACGTGAAACGGGCACTTCAAATGATGTTCCCTGAAACCGCAATTTATAACCCTGAGAATTACCGGTAACCGAAATTACCTGATGTAAATTGACCAAATAGGATCTGTGGCAACGAAAAAAATAAGAAGATTCGGATAATTGCTCTTCCACTTTTTTCAGGGTACTTCTGATAAGTTTTTTATTTAATTCATCTTCTGTAAGCCAAAACACTTCAACATAATTATCATCCGCCTCAATAAATAAAATCTGTTGGGGATCGAGGTCAATCGAATCTTTAGCACTATCGCCTGAAATAACTACCCGTGAATATGGTTTGGCTGGGGGCACAGCTTCTAAATTGATAGACTTATTTAATTCTAATGCCTCCTTCAGGTTTTTTTTCTGTAACCGGTTATGGTTCCATAAAGTAATGAGTGCCACCGGTATTAAACCTATCAACAATGTAATCCATTGATAAGATAAAAAAGCAATGAACGATAATTTAAAGTTCATTTGATACTTGCTGTATAGTAAATTTAAAGTACCAATGAATATAATATTCCATAATGCCCAAATAATTTCTTTCCAAACCTTCCAACTTTGTTCGGCAAACCATTTCTTAAATATAAGTTCAGGAATTATTCCATTAAACAATACTGCAATAAAGGTAATTGCCCCATAACCTGATAAAACCAATGCTTTATTGGGTAATTGCCATTCTTTAATGCCAAATGGCTGAAAGAATAGTAAAAACAAAAAAACAAAATTGCCGAAAATAAGTGCTGTAACTACTTTCTTTCGAAGATTGTTGTCTTTTGGATATGGCTGAGATAAAACTGACATTACTATACAAAGTAAAGTAAATTTTTACCACATAGGTACACAATA
>CAZUXM010000062.1:965-1238 GCA_964624635.1 uncultured Candidatus Competibacteraceae bacterium | reverse complement strand
TAATTTATTATGCACCTATGTGGTGAAAATAATTAACCTGGGTCCTGGATAAGATTATCCCTTTTACAAATAGTTAGTGTAAATCACATTCGATTGCATCATGCTGAACTTGTTTCAGCATATAAAAAGGGCTTTATATCAAAGATGCTGAAACAAGTTCAGCATGACGAAGTGAAGATTTACATAGGACTTTGGAAAGTTCGGAATATATTGAGCATAATCTTATCCTGAACTCACAATAATTACTTGAAATCCCCTACAGTAACTACAATT
>CAZUXM010000062.1:0-955 GCA_964624635.1 uncultured Candidatus Competibacteraceae bacterium | reverse complement strand
CCTCCCATTACATTAATACCTGCCATTGGATAGTAATTGTTAGAAGTATATAAAGCTCCGCCGGATACGTAACTATAGGTATATCCGTTCGGCTCATACATACGATGTGTAAAATTGTTCACCACTACATTAAAATCAAGCTTCACCAGTTTTTTAATGGTGACTCCATAACGAACCCTGAAATCATTGGTGAAAAATGGTTTTAATATTCTGTTCTGATTAGAAGTATTATCTAAAAACTGTTGACTAACTACTTTACCTGTTAAATCAAAATATAAATTTTTAACGGGTGAATAACAGATTGTAAAACCACCTATTGCATCCGGTGAAAAAGAGATATCAGTTTCTTTATAGACCACCGAATCCTGAACTCCTGTATCATAATTATCAAAATATTCTACAAAATTCTGAATACGATTTTTTGAATAGGTAAAATGTAAATTAAGGGTAAGATTTTTTAATATCTGGAAACCAGCTTCAATTTCAAAGCCTGCTCTATAACTGGTAGGAGCATTCGTACGAGTGTAGGCTCCAACATCATTTAATTTCCCTGTATTTACTAACTGATTGGTATAATCCATAAAAAATCCATTGATACCGGCTGTAACAATCCTATGACGAAAAACATATCCCAATTCGAAATCACGTAAATATTCTGCTTGAGGTTTTTGGTTGGAACTGGTTTCATAATCAACTCTGTTAGGTTCATGACCTGCCATTCCAAAATATCCATATACTCTATGGGCTGCACTTACATCATAACTAACTCCTACTTTTGGATTCACGAAATGAAATACATCTTTTACCACTATGCCCGGATTATCTCTAAAACCATTAATAGTATAATCAACTGCACGGTATTGCACATCTGCAAATACTTTTAAGCCGGAAAGTATTTCATATTCTGCTTTTACATATACATGACCATCCATTTTAACTGCCGTATTATCATAAT
>CAZUXM010000061.1:8322-15434 GCA_964624635.1 uncultured Candidatus Competibacteraceae bacterium | reverse complement strand
CAAGTACCGCTTTCTTTTTACGACTTCATTATCCACCAGCCCGTAAAATGATTGAAGCCGGTTTACCTGTTTCTTTGGCAAGTGACTACAATCCAGGTAGTTCTCCGTCAGGTAATATGTTTTTTATCATGTCCTTGGCTTGTATACAAATGAAAATGTTACCCGAAGAGGTATTAAATGCTGCAACGATTAATGCTTCATATGCCATGGAAGTAAATGATACACATGGTAGTATTACCATTGGAAAAGAAGCTAGTTTTATGATTACTGAAAATATTCCTTCTTATGCCTATTTAATGTACTCCTTTGGCAAACCAAGTATAAGTGAAGTATATATAAAAGGTAAAAAAGTTTAGGGGGTCCTGCTTTCCATTTTACTTTGCATCCACTTATTAAACCATTTTACCTTAAGGAAGTTGATGATGGTTATTCCTATAAATAAAATCAACGCTAACCAATATCCCATAGCTAATTCTATAGTAACAATGGCCGGTTGGTATTCATCGTTTGATAATTGGGGCATAGTTACCTTTATATAATACTGCAAAATCAGCATACAAAAAGATCCAATTCCTGATAATATGAATTGAATAACATACATAGTTTTTTTTTGTTTGAAACTGCATATAAAACCTACTATGGCACATAAAATAGCAATTATCGTAAGAACTCTCATTACCACCGGGTTTTTGGATGTTTCACTTAAATTCTCAGGAATTTTAAATGGATCCTCGTCTTCCTTCACCGGTGTTTCTTCAAAATACGGAGCATCGTGTATATGTTTTTCGTAATCCTCTTTTAATTTTTGTTTCCATTTATTTTTTTCACGGGCTTTTTCATATTCATAGGAAGGTGATACAGTAGTCTCTTTTAGTAAGCGTCCGTTCTTTTTATCTTCTTTGTTTTGTTCACCCTGAATAATATCAATCCCTGAATATTTTTTTACTAGTTGCCCACCACATTTTACGTTGATGAATGGCATAAAAAAGAAAATCATCAATAATCCAAACATCACCGGTGATGATACTTTATGGTAAATGGCATGGGTACTCATTTTTTCCTGAAACTTTTCTTTTTCAGGCACCCCAATTTGGGGTATAAATGAAGGTTTGTGATTTGGACCTTCCATTACCAAATAAATTTTATTGCTTTATTTAACCCTTCAGCTTTTATCCAATAATAACCATGTGCTTGTAAACTCATATCAAATTGTGCCATTCCATTCATTATCATTCCATGATTAATTTCTTTACCATAAATATCATATAAAACATAGTCATCCCCTGAAAAGTTCTCATTTAACATGCGGAGAGTAAACATTCCATCATTTTGATAAAAAGCATATAGTATATTGTTATCCGTTGGATTATCTATTCCAATATAATCTTCAATCAAAGCTTGTAAATAATATACCTGTTGCGTTGAAGTATTTTGATATACAATATGAAACTTACCATGAGAATATGCAATGTCAGGGTTTTGTTGGGTTCCTGTAACTGGGTTTGAAATATTAATTCCATGGCCTTGTAATCCCAATGCTCCTTGATTTGAATATCTAAAATAAATATCTGCATTGCTCGGATAAGTATTGGCCCAAACCAAACCTATTTCATTTTCATTACCGGCCATTTGCGGTTGTGTTTGAGTGGTTCCTGCAGGTACTGAATCATCTACCATTGTCAATAATCCAGTGGTAAAATTACTTAATGAGGCGGTAGATATATATAATCGGTTACCACTACTAACACCATTCATAAATACGGATATTAAACTATCATTCTGAATAAAAGCTGTGGGAGCAACAGAAGGACATGCTGCCAATACCCAAGCTAAATTATCAATATGTAATCCGGTATATGAAACTCCGTTATCATTGGATACAGCTGCATAAAACTCTCTTGTATTGGCATCATTATTTCTAAAGACTAACACTTGATTATTTCCTTCGTAAATCATTTCAGCAGGACAACAATCACAAACTTCGCCAACTGCTATTGCTGACGCATTGGTATCAGGTAAAAAACTATTTCCACCATCAAAACTGCTCGTCACTACATATCGAGGATTGGCCCAACCCGCTTCATGTCGCATAAAAGTAACGGCTACTTTTCCATTTTCTGTTATATCTACTGATGGAAAATATGCTATACTTCCGGCAGGTATTTGATCTACCCTCATGGTATCACTCCAGGTATTACCACCATCCACTGATTTAACAAGATAAACATGATAAGCAGGCATATCAGTAGCAAAAACAGCTACCATGGTATCTCCATAAGCTTTTATATCCGCATTGTAGTAAGATGCAATGTATGGATGTGTGTTAATGGGATTAATCTTTACAGGTGTATTAAAGGATGTCCCGTTATAAGTACTTACAAAAATTTCATGCGTAGAAGTTTTACCCCATAAAACTACCGGATTGTTGTTAGCGTCCACTACAACTTTAGGCTTTACATAACCATAAGTACTGGCGGTAGAAGCCACAATAGGTGTAGTAAACTGAATTCCTGATTGGGAAAATACAGATGTAATCAACAAAACAAACAATACGGAAAATAAGATTTTCATATTCATCAATCTTATTGTAAAAATATGAAAAATAATTCACCAGCTAGTTGCAGAGATTAGCAATTCTAATCTCTGCAATAAAATAGGTAAAAGTATACGAGTATATAATGAAAAAATTATTTAGCCTTTTCAGCAGCTTTCTTAGATGTGTAGGTAAACCCTTTTTTTACGTAAAGAGTTAATCCATCTGCTTTGGCATCACCACCTCCACCTGCAATGGTATAATGTGTTACGGTGGTTATGTCTCCCTCTACAGCATCTACATGCGCAAAATCTTCTGTAAGTTCATGCTCCCCATGTTTTATATTTCTTACAACAATAAAACTATCGGTACCAATTACAAAAGACATAGCATCAGCAGTAGTTTTTCTGTCTTGCTTTCCATCACCAACCTTAAAATAGAATGAATTATGTGGAAGGGTTCCAAACTTAGCAACGCATATCACTTTAATTTCCCCGGCCTTTTTGTCACCTTGCCACGTATAAAAATAACCTTGACTAAATTTTGAAGTGAGGTTCTCCATTAATTGTGTTCTACCAATGGAGCATGTCAGTAACAAAACGCTTACAAGAAATAGTTTTTTCATAATAAATGTTTTAGTGTTTTATTTAAATTATTACTTAACTATCAATTTGTATTAGCTACAACCATATATACTCCTTTGGTCCAGGCTTCTGTATTGATAAAAAAGTTAGTATCTCCCAATTTAAAATCACCACTGTAAATATTAGCCATTATTTTACCTGTTAGATCAGTTACATACAAATTACCTGTTAAAGGATAATTGGTATGGAAAGGTATACAAGTAATTCCATGGCTAGGATTTGGGTATAAGCCTACACCAAATACTTCTGAAATATTATCCTCAGTACCACTACCCCCGGCTCCTACTACATCAAATTGCCATATACCTTCCGGAGCTACCATAGGACGTACCTGCTGTTTACCACTGTTAGCTTGTGCATGAATATAATAATACACCGTTGTACCCGGTGCTTGCGCAGGAATATTAGCACTCCAGGTATCTGTTGGTACGCCGGTTAATGTCATTGCAACTGAATTATAAGGAGCTGTGGTATCTGTACTCCAATATAAAGTAGCATTGGCAATGCCTGTTTTATGTTGTACAATAGCATCAACTGTATATGGATTCAAAGTATCAGTAGTATTTGCTAAATTATCATGTACAATTCGTAATGGAGCTTTTACACCCACTGAATGAGTGATACAATGGATTACTCCCCCCTGCCCTATTAAATTAGCACCCGTGTTATCCGCATCTATCATAACTACATTATATCCCGGCATATTTTCTTTTACTATACGTAAGGCAGTAGTATCATATTCCGTTCGGTATCCAGGCATAATGACTGTTTGATTGACAATAATAAAATTGGTGTAAGTTCTATAAGAAGCAGTAGGTGCATATTGTCCACCGGTACTTGGAGGCATGGGTATACGAACAATTTTATATGGATCACCCCATGGATTGGTAAAATTACTCAGCACATAATTGATGTTGGCTTCAATTTGAGGTCCATCTGAAGTTCCTGCAGGAAACTGACCTACCAAAATTGTTTTTTCATCCAATAATTTCATGTGCATATCAATATGGTGAATATCATCGTAAGGCAATACATCCATTTTAATATATCTGTTAATTCCGTGGTAATCTTCAACAAGATTATCAATCTCCAATTCTGTATGATTAGGGTAAGTTAAAGAGCCATAATCCCCTGCTCCATCATTTTCCATCAAAATCAAGTCTGATGCAAAAGCCGTTTCAATACCATCAATCATCCAGTTACCTCCGGTATTCATTAAATTATTAGGTGCATTCGTAGTTGAATATAACGGAATGCCTAATAAAGCGGAATATGATTCAGGAATAACATCGTCTAACGGACGAGGACGGTTATAAATCCAATCTACTAATATGAGTGAATCTACATCATTCATATAAACGGTATTGGCACCATAATCACGTATCCAGATGGAATTGTAACCTACCTCAATGTATTTTATGTTGGTTAGTGGAACTCCATTACCGGTAAGGTCACTTTTTACGGTATTCGAATCAGTACAATGAATAATCACCATACATTCTTCCTGAGCAGCATCTGTAATCTGGCTCAAAATAGTGGGAAAGCCTGTCCAAGTTAATACCAATGCCTGTACTTCTTCCCATTGGGCAGCGGTACGTGTAGGTAAAGTTGGTGGAGTTGTAATACCACGACTACTATTATGATTAATATTCTGCAGGTATTCATCCATTAATTGCGCTTCACCTTCATAAAATCCAATAGGTAAAATGGCAGGTTGTTGAGCAAAAATGGTAACAGTTAGTCCGGTCAATAAAAAAGTTAGTAAGATTTTACGCATTGGTAAGTAGAGTTTTCTTATAACTAAGATAGGTATTTTTAGCAATAAGGCAATTTAAATTGATGGATCTACTCCTAGTCTCTCTTTAACAATGCTTTGGCTATAGATCTTATATAGAGCTGGAAGAGGGAAGAGGGAAGTAAGACTGAGGCAACTTTAAGCAACCAGCTTCCAACTTCCTTCATATACTACAAGTTAAGCCCCTAATTATTACATTTGACCCAACAAAAATTACCTCATGAACAGACTTATTGAATGTGTACCTAATTTCTCGGAAGGACGTGACCAAAACATTATTGATAAAATAGCTGCATCTATTGCCAACGTTGATGGCGTAAAACTATTAGACGTTGACCCCGGCAAAGCCACCAATCGTACAGTAATGACGATGGTTGGAGAACCTGAACGTGTTATTGAAGCAGCTTTTCAAGCTATTAAAACCGCTGCTGAATTGATTGATATGAGTAAACATACAGGAGAACACCCACGTATGGGAGCTACTGATGTATGTCCTTTAATACCTATAAGTGGTGTTACTATGGAGGAATGTGCCCAATATGCACACCAATTAGGCGAAAGAGTAGGAAAAGAATTAGGCATAAGCGGATATTTTTATGAAGCCGCCGCCAAATCAGCACAACGTAAAAATCTAGCAGATATTCGTTCAGGGGAATACGAAGGTTTAGCAAAAAAAATAGTATTACCTGAGTGGAGGCCTGATTTTGGTCCTGCACAATTTAATGCCAAAAGTGGAGCCACCGTAATTGGTGCACGTAATTTTCTTATTGCCTACAACATCAATTTAAATACTACCAGTACCCGCAGAGCCAACGCCATTGCATTTGATGTACGTGAACAAGGTAGAATGAAAACGGATGCCAATGGAAAAAATATATTGGATGCTCAAGGTGAGCCTATCCGAATACCCGGTACCTTAAAATCAGTAAAAGCCATTGGGTGGTTCATAGAGGAATATGGAGTTGCTCAAATCTCTATGAACTTAACAGACATTACTGTAACCAGTGTACACCAAGCATTTGATGAAGTTTGTGATAAAGCCCAACAACGAGGGATAAGGGTTACAGGATCTGAATTGGTAGGACTCATTCCTTTACACTCATTGCTGGATGCAGGAAAATATTTCCTCAAAAAACAACAACGCAGTGTAGGTGTTCCTGAAAGTGAGCTTATTAAAATTGCTGTAAAATCGCTAGGATTGGATGAATTAAAGCCATTTGATCCGGAGAAAAAAGTCATTGAGTATTTAATAAGAAATGCTGATGATAAAAAACTGGTTTCCATGACCATCGAAAAATTTGCTGATGAAACTTCGTCTGAATCTCCGGCTCCGGGAGGTGGCTCAGTAGCCGCATTGGCAGGTGCTATGGGAACCTCATTGGCTACTATGGTCGCTAATTTATCATCACATAAACGTGGTTGGGATGACCAATGGGAATTTTTCAGTAATTGGGCTGAGAAGGGTCAAGCCTTAAAAAACCAATTGGTTCATTTGATTGATGAAGATACAGCCGCTTTTAATAAAATTATGGATGCATTTGGATTACCCAATACCAATGATGCAGAAAAAGTAATTCGTAAGCAAGCTGTACAAAATGCTACTAAATATGCTACTGAAATTCCATTTAAAGTAATGGAAACCATTTATGCCGGTTTAGATTTGATTGAAGCCATGGCTAAAGATGGGATGAAATCATCTATATCTGATGTGGGTGTTGGTGCTTTATGTGCACAAACCGGTGTAGCTGGTGCATTTCTAAATGTAAAAATTAACGCTGCAGGTATAGATGACAAAGCATTTGCACAGGATATTCTTGCAAAAGGCCAAAAAATAAATGAAGATACTATGGCAAGAGTAAAAAATATACTAGATTTAGTGAACCAAAAAATTGGTGTATAACGTACACCTTTTAAGGTGATATACTGAAATCAACCAAACCATGTGGAAGAAGATTACATCCAATCCTGTTTTACGAGGAATCGTTTTTTTCTTCCCATTGCAGTTGTTAATGCTGCATTTACAGCGTAACCAAATTCTACTTGTAATCTGGCTCATTGTTTTAGGGTTTATGAGCAATAGCTTGGGCGTAGGTCTGGGTATTTCGTATCTTTTTATTGTTCCTGAATATCTAAATAATGT
>CAZUXM010000061.1:0-8312 GCA_964624635.1 uncultured Candidatus Competibacteraceae bacterium | reverse complement strand
CCATACTCATATGCTATCGTTGGGTTTGCATTCGGTGGATTTATTACTGCCTTTAATGTTTCAGGTTACGTAATTAACTCACATAGATTCCCATTTCTTGCAACTTTACGAAGACCATTTTTAAAATATTGCTTAAACAATTGCATCATACCTTTAACTGTAATTATTATATTCTGTTTTAATATCTATCATCACTTAAAATATAATGAGTTGATGAAAACAATGGATATATACATCAATATTCTTTCGTTATTAGGGGGTATTTTATTATTTGTTTTACTATCAGCATTATACTTTCAAACACTCAACAGAGACTATAAATATCTATACGGCTCTGATACAGACGAGGAAGAAGAAAAAAAAGAAAGCATCAGTATTCACCTGGCAAAAAGTTTTAGAACAGGATTTTTACGTCAGCATTTTATTTCACAGGTAACAAAACGAAGTAAATTACGTGATGAGTGGCCAGTTGAAACATATTTATGTACTCCATACAGAATAAAAAAATGTAAAAAAACCGAACACCTTGACAGGGCAAAACTATTACTGGTGTTTCAGCAAAACCATATTACAGCTTCTATTTTTGCCATTCTTGTTTTTATATCCATGATATTACTGGGAATATTCAGAGAAAACAAATACTTTGAATTACCCGCTGCATCCAGTATGTTGTTATTTGGTACTATGGGAATGATGGTGGCTGCTGCACTGCATTTTTTTATGCGTCAATGGTCTACCATATTTTTCTTCTCAGCACTTATTCTACTTAATTATTTATCAAAACACAGTAATTTCAGAGAGATCAATTATGCGTATGGAATGGATTATTCAAAATCAACAGTATATGATCCTGAAGCATTAGCGCAAGAAATAATTGAAACAGATGCCGTTAATAAGGATATCAAATACCACGAAAAAATTCTTGACAACTGGAAAAAGAAAGCATACGTAAATCCCGCCATATCATCCAAGCCCAAAATGATATTTATTAATTGTAGTGGTGGTGGATTAAAATCAGCCTTGTGGACATTTTACAGTTTACAAATTACCGATCAGTTAATGGAGGGTAAACTTTTAAGAAACACTGTGCTTATCACAGGCTCATCAGGGGGAATGATTGGAGCATCATATCTGAGAGAATTATACCTGCAAAAACAACAAGGTGTTATTGATGATTTATATGATCCTACATGGTGTGATAATATTGCCGGAGACATTCTCAACCCAATTGCCACATCTATTGCATTAAACGATATGTTTTTGAGATGGCAGCATTTTACTGAAGGAAACTACAACTATCCTAAAGACCGAGGTTATGAATTCGAAAGAAAACTGAATGAAAATACCAACTATGTTCTTGATAAAAGATTAAATGATTATACAGAGCTTGAAAAAAATGCCATCATTCCAATGATGATATTTTCACCCGCGATAACCAATGATGCTAAAAGGTTAGTGATTTCAAGCCAACCTGTATCATTTATGAGTTATAATAGTATTACAGAAAACCGACCTGCTTATATTGAAAATATTGAATACTCCAGGTTATTTAAAAACCATCAACCGGGTAATTTAAAATTCACTACTGCTATTCGTATGAATGCTACTTTCCCCTATGTATTACCCGTAGTTTCATTGCCCAGTAGTCCGGCACTTGAAATTATGGATGCAGGTATGAGAGATAATTATGGAACCCGAACTGCCATCCAATATGTTTTTCATCTAAAAAAATGGATCAATGAAAACACCAGCGGAGTAGTTTTCATCAGGATATTTGATGGTAAAAAAGTGGATTATGAAAAACAAAAAAAATCCTCTTTGGTTAATGACCTTTTATCCCCATTAGGGGGATTGGTTTCTAATGTAAGTAAAATCCATTTACAGGAAAATGATCAATTATTACAAATGATTGATGAGATTTTAGATGTACCAGTTGACGAAGTAGAATATCGTTTAGGAGACATTAAGGAAGCCCAAAAAATTTCCATGAGTTTCCATTTAACCCCCCGTGAAAAGAAAAAGATAAAAGATGCTTTTTCTGATAAAAAGATTCAGAATGAGGTACTTCACCTCAATAATAATTTTTATAAGATAAAGGAATAAATACTTTGCAATTTGCATAAAATCAAGCCTTTAATCAGTTATTGATACAAGCTTGTTTATTTCTTCATAATGGCATAATACAATTTAAGGACTCGTCTGTCGATATTGTAGTATGTATATTCCGGTTCAAATATCACCTTTTAATGAATTTAACCTACGGTTAAGCGTTCCTACAGGATTTGATTATGAAGTAACCTGGAAAGATTCAGGGAGTGGTATTGTTTACCTGGATGAAAAAAAAATTCACCTTCCCATTGATGAAGACAATTCTATATTAAATGTTACTTATAAAAACTGTCAAAAGTATTTTTTGCATCAATCCGGAATGGAGATTCGAATTAAAAGTTATGATATTAAATATCCTGAGCATATAGCAGCAGCTATCATCATTAAAGAAACTGCAAAAAGATTCAATTACTCTGATGAATGGGCTATAGGAGTTTTTGAAAAAATATTTACCGGAAATGTATTTGATCATGCCTCCAGTTATATCTATGCTATATTAAAAGAAAATGAAGGTGAATATTACTTCAATGAATTGGAAAACTCGTTACAGTATGCTCAGATGCTAAAGAATCAGGGTAAAACGATTATCAGAGTAGACAAGCCTTTTGATATTAAAACAAATGAAGTAAAAAAAGAAAAGCTATTACAAATACTTGATAAAAGCCATCAAATTAATTGGATTACATTTTTACATGACCTTCATATTATTACCAATAATAAAAAACTCAACTTATTTTTAGAAGAATTACGGGCTCATGAATTAACTACCCTAGTATTGCCTGCTACTGATGGTTGGAATTATATGATTATTGTTTACTTTTATCAGTCAAAATCAAAAGGGATGCAGGCTGTGATAGAAAATTTATATGATAAATTTCTTAATCAGTCGCCTGTATTTGTAGGCTGATGAAAGTTTTATTTGTTGACACCGTACATTCTTACCTCGAAGAAAAACTTAAAGAAAAAGGTTTTATTACACACCATTTTACTACTACCAATAAAGATGAATTTATTGGATTAGTTGGCGAATATGATGGGTTGGTAATCCGTTCAAAGTTTTTATTAAATAAAGAAATACTAGATTATTGTACTCGTTTAAAATTTATTGCCCGTGCAGGGGCCGGTATGGAAAATATTGATGTTTCCTATGCCGAAAGTTTAGGAATACAATGCATCAACAGTCCGGAAGGAAATAGGGATGCCGTAGGTGAGCATGCTTTAGGAATGTTATTGATGTTACTCAATAACCTAAAAAAAGCAGATGGAGAGGTTCGTAATGGAGTTTGGATCAGAGCCGAAAACAGGGGTTACGAAATCATGGGAAAAACGGTGGGATTAATAGGGTATGGAAATACAGGATCAAAGTTTGCCAAAAAGCTCTCAGGACTTGAATGCAATATCCTGGTGTACGATAAATACAAAAAAAACATCGCAGACTCTTACATAAAGCAAGTGGAGATGCAGGAAATATTTAATCATGCAGATATAGTAAGCTTGCATGTACCATTAACCACCGAAACAGAATATCTTGTAAACTCTAATTATATACAAAACTTCAAGAAGAATATTTATCTCATCAATACCTCACGAGGTAAAAATTTACATACTGAAGATCTTGTTGAAGCCCTAAAAGCCCAAAAAGTATTGGGGGCCTGTTTAGATGTTTCTGAATACGAATCTGTATCTTTTGAGAACATGGATGCCAGTACTATGCCTCCACCATTTCAATACCTTATTCAAGCCAACAATGTAATACTGTCACCTCATATTGCCGGTTGGACCCATGAATCAAACTATAAAATGAGTTATTACCTGGCTGAAAAAATCCTTGCCAAGTTTAGTTAGAATCAATTTTTAACGTACTCTCTGCATTCAAGAATAAATTCTTTAATCTCTCTGATTAATACTTCCTTTTGAATACTGATTTCATGAATCACATCTTTGTATTCATTTTTAAGTTTTGAAGAATAACGGCTATTGTCATCCTTCTGTAACATAATCATATTCAACTTACTTACCATTGAATCATCAACAAAATAACATAGATAACTATAAGCAGCTATCATGTTTTCAATTTGTTCCTGCTTAAGCTGGTCTCTACGATATAATTCAGTAATGTATCTGAAAATAGCAAACTTCATACGTGCCACTGAACAGGGAAGTGATTTCTTGGATTGAAATACTGCTGGATGGATGGATTTTTGCAATACCCCGCCATATAAGCGGATCATTGCTTCTGCTTTATCTACGGTCATAAACTTGGGGTTTATAAAACTATATACGGATGAACGCCAATTCTTGTTTGCTTATTTTACTGTCACAACCCAGTTTAACCGGATTTTAAAGCTTTTTATCAAAAAAACTTTCAATAATTATTGAAAGTTTGAAAACTTCTATATACATTTGACGTATGAGACTACAAGAAGCTAAATCAAAGTTCATTCAAACCTGGGGAGCTTTAGGCAGCAACTGGGGAATTAGTAAAACGATGGCACAGGTGCATGCACTATTAATGGTAAGTGATGACCTTTTATGTACTGAAGATATTATGGAAACATTACACATAAGCCGAGGAAACACCAACATGAATGTTCGAGCTTTGATTGATTGGGGATTGGTATACCGCGAAGTAAAAACAGGCGACAGAAGGGAGTTTTTTAGGGCCGAAAAGGACATTTATAAAGTAGGCAAACAGATTGTAAAAATTCGCAGAGAAAGAGAAGTACAACCTGTCATTAATTTGTTGAACAGTTTACAATCTATTGATGAAAAAACAACCGAAGCCGAACAATTTAAAAAACAAATGAAAGAGTTTACTGATTTTACTGAAAGATCAGATGCTTTAGTAGGAAAATTAGTTGAAGCAGATGAAAACTGGTTTGGAAAGGTTCTCATGAAAATACTTAAATAGTTAATTTAATGAAGGCTATAAAAGGCATATTAAAACTAACCTTTATTTGGGTACTCAGTGTTCTTGCATTTGCCATTGGATTCACTTTGTTTATTATGTTTCAAACAAATCAATCCATCATAAAAGACTCCCCTGAAATGGTGATGGTTGGCTTTTTGTGTATTATATGGCTAGTAGCATCCTTTTTCTTTGCCTTATTAAGTTCAATTCCGGGGTTTGCTTTTTTTGCCATTTTTGGTTCTATAGTGTTGTCAATTCCGATGTCACAAAACATTAAAAAAGGCTTGCTCATTGCCATTAATTGTTTGAACCTTTTTATGCATGGTTTTGTAGGATATCATATTTTAAAAGATTCAGCATTTGTACCGGGTGCATTTAACACAGTAGGCAAATATATCATGTGGCTCCCTAACTGGACACTATTTATTGTATCCAATGCCACAATATTATTACTTAACTATAATACCCACCCAAAAACTAACCAATAAACTCAATCATATGAAACACATAAAAAACATATTGCTCATATTTACTGTTTGGATTGTTTCTCTCATTTTCCTCAGTTTCTCTTTTATGGTTTATTCAAAAGGATGGAATGATATCAGAGATTTACTTGCGGGCAGTGTTTTACTTATGATCTATTGTATCATTTTTTCATTCCCTGCTTTTATCTTTTTTTTCGTGGTTTCGTTTTTTACCATCAGGTCCGATAAGTTATCTCCTTTACAAAAAAGGTTAGTGATGTTGGGGGCGAATACCTTCGATATTATTGTCACATTTGGTGCCTTGTATATGATCGTTGTAGCCGATAACCTTCCAAAAGAATCTTCAAAAAACTTATTGCAATTAAAAAATGTATTTCAATTTTACCCACTATGGATACTTTTTATAGTATCGTCTTTGCTTATTACAACTTTACCTTTTCAATTAAAAAACAATACTAATCAACGTTGATATGAAACTCATTAAGTTTTTAAAGAACATTACATTTTTGGAAATCATCATCAATACTATGCTTGCAGCTATACTAGCCATTAGCGGAGTCCTTCATAAATTTGAGATTACTACGGGTGCTTTCTGGGGTATTGCAGCATTACACATTTTAAGTATGGCATTACACTGGTTTGCATGGAACATTCTACCAGTTACACATAAACTACGTAGTTTTTTTAACCTTTGGGTGGCTGGTAGTTTTGTAGTGGTATTTACTTGCTATTATTTACACCTACCCTATTTAATGACCAGTTTATATATGTTGGCAGCTTTTGCCATCATGTGGTTTTTTTGTTACTGTGTTATTCTTATCAAAGAATTCAGGTACCTGAAACGTAAAGAAGATCTTTACGAAAAACGTGAACTCATTCATTTTTAAACATTAGATTTCTTTTATTTGCAACATGAAACGGGTAGCCGTTATAGGAGCTTCAGGTACACTAGGTAAAATCATCACCAAAAGATTGATGAACCTACCAGCTATTGAGCTGATAAAACTCAGTAGAAACACCTCGCTGGGACCTGAAGGCTATTTTATATTTGAACCTGAATTAGATGATTGGAAAAAGCTGGGGCATATTGATATTTTAATCAATGCTGCCGGTATCATCCATGAATCAAAAGATGCAGAGTTTGAAAAAGTACATGTACAACTGGTGCAAAAAATCATTGAGAACCGACATATCATTGGTGATCCTAAAATCATTCATATATCCGCCTTGGGAGCTGATGAAAATCACCCCATTGTATTTTTGCAAACCAAAGGAATTGCTGATGCTATATTGGTAAAACAAGCCAATACATACATATTACGACCCTCTATTGTATGCACCCATGATGCATTGCTAGTAAAAAAATTCAAAATGATGTTTGATATCAGCGGTTACTTTTTTAACCATGCTGTATTGCCATCCAGTTTTTTAAAGACCCGAATCCAGCCCATTTTAGAAGAAGATTTTGCTGATACCATTGAACTCCTTTGTTCAAAAGACCCCTCATCCCCTATCATAGATCTTCCGGGAGCCGAGCAAATTTCTTTCCAGTGGTTGTTGGATTTGGCAGGAGAAGTACGTAAACAAAAAGTAATCACTTTCGAAATCCCTAAAAACCTGGTAGAGGCAGTAACTAAAAACTTTATCTCCATCTGGTTTCCCGGACTCATTAACTATGATCAGTTTCAATTGTTATTTAAAGACAATATTGCGGATAAAGATGCCATTGAAACATTTTTAGGCAAACCTGTACAAAGTACCCTCGAATTCTGGAAAAAAGAATTTGCCGTTATGTAAATACTCCCATTCTTGTTAAATAAACCATAATGCAACTTGAGTAGGTATCATACAGTCTTGTATGTATATAAGCTTATTAGTATCTTTACTTTATAATCAGCAACATGAGGTGTAAACCTTTACTTTTTATTTCTTTGATTGTAACAGCCTTATTAAGTAGCTGTGAACCTACCATTGAACCACCGGTTGATATGGGGTATAACTATGCTCCCATGGATACTGACCGATATTATATTTACAATGTAGATTCCATTTATATTGATTTAACGGGCTCTATTGATATTTATGACACCACACATTATCAAATAAAAGAAATGCATCCGTATACATTTCTGGATGCAATGAATGATACTGTACTTAACGTTACTCGTTTTTATCGAGCGGATACTACACAACCATGGTCACCATATACTTCTACCCCGGATGTTTGGTGGATGAAAAGAACCACTACAAGGTTAGAAAGAACACAAGAGAATCTCACTTTTGTAAGAATGACATATCCTATTGATATTAATTACCGTTGGGATGGAAATGCATATAATGTATTGGATGAACAGGAATATTTTTATGGGCATGTAGGTGAACCTTATGATAGCATGACTGCCTATTTCCCAAATACAGTTACCGTAGTACATGATTTTGATACTTCTAATATGATTCAGTATTACTACTCCGAAGAAGTATATGCAGACAATGTGGGAATGATTAGTAAAACGAAATTTATTATTCCAACATTGATTACAAGTTTTGTGATAGACCCTGCCTGGCCAACCAAACCCAAACTCAAAAGAATTTATACTGGTTCAATGGTAACTATTAAGTTAGTAGAGTACGGATATGAGTAAAAGGATTATATTATTAATAATTGTTGGGGTTGTTCTCTCGAATTTATATTCTCAAACCTATTATAAGTTTGCTGTATACTTTGCTGATAAAAGTCCGGTAGGTTACCCTTATAGTCTTTCAGAACCCGAGGTATTTTTATCACAAAAAGCCATAGATAGGAGAAC
>CAZUXM010000060.1:11190-15567 GCA_964624635.1 uncultured Candidatus Competibacteraceae bacterium | reverse complement strand
TGATGTTTTTAAGGGGATGGCTCGGGTTTATTTTATTGTTTGGTTAGTTCGTTACCATCCACCGTCATTTTCCATACTCCAGTGCTATCTTTATGTGGAGGAGCAGATACTGCAAACGTGGTGTTAATCCCTAAAGCCCCTACCGTAAAATTATTACCATCAAATTTTTGAATAGGTGCAGAAATGCTTTTATCTACGTTGCCCGACTTGTTTTCATATTCCACTTTGCCACCTTCAGAGATAGATAGGCTAATGTCGGTTGTTTTCCATAGGCCCACATAGTCTTTTTTATCATCAGGTACTTTTATTCCTTTTAAACCTCCGCAAGAAGTCATTATAAATGCAATAAAAAGGATGCTTGACGTGATTCTCAATACTTTATTCATGATTTTTTGATTTATTACCAAATATATGTTTTTATATTTGGATAGTATTTATGAGTTTATGAAACGAATTATAGGATTTATAATCAGCGTTATGATAACGCAAATAGCATTCTCGCAAGCCAATCTGAATACTTTGAAAATGGATAGTTTGCTGGATGTATATGAGAAAAAAAACAAACTCATGCTTTCTATGGCTATTCGTAAGGACGGTAATACGATTTATAAAAGGGCCATTGGTTATTCGTGGATCATGAAGGAAGGTGTTTTGAAATCAGACCCCAAGACGAAGTACAGAATTGGATCAATTACAAAAACATTTACAGCCGTAATGATTCTGCAATTGGTAGAAGAAAAAAAGCTAAAACTCAATACACCATTATCAAAGTTTTATCCTAAACTGCCTAATGCCAAAAAAATTACTATGGCTCATTTGTTGATGCATAGAAGTGGTCTTCATAATTTTACTGATGATGCTGAATATGGGACATATGTTGATCTACCTAAAACGCATGAAGAGATGTTAGATATCTTTTATAAGTTGCCATCTGATTTTGAACCAGGGTCTAAATATTCATACAGCAATACCAATTATGTTTTGTTAGGCTACATTATAGAAAAACTTAGAAAAATGACCTATGATGAAGCATTAAAAACAAACATCACAAATAAAATAGGTTTAAAAAATACCTATTGTGGAGCAGCAGCTTATGCTACTCAAAACGAATGCAGGTCATTTACTTATAATGGCAAAGAATGGGAAACCGGTTATGAAACGAATATGAGTATTCCCGGAGGGGCAGGAGCCCTTGTTTCAACAGCAGAAGATCTTACTCTATTTGTTGAATCTATATTTAATTACTCATTATTAAATAAAGTAACAGTTGACCTTATGTCTGAACAGAGAGATGGATACGGTATGGGATTGTTTACATTACCATTTTATGAAAGAACAGCTTTCGGACATAACGGGCATATCGATAATTTTACTTCTTGTATGTTTAGTTTCCCTGAAGAAAAAATTTCGTTTGCGTTATCAGCCAATGGTATAAACTCTGATTTAAATGAGTTTATGATTGGTGCATTGTCTATACTTTTTAATAAACCATATACTGTTCCTCAATTTTATTCAATAGACGTTCCTGAAGAAGTTTTAGTAAATTATTCGGGTATATATTTTAATGAAACTATGCAATTGTCTTTTTATATTACAAAAGAAGATAATCTAATTGTTGGTCAGGCCGAAGGTCAGTCATCATTTCCTTTAGAAGCAAAAACTTCGAAAATATTTACGTATTCTCCTGCCAATATTGAGATTGAATTCCAGCAAAATGAAAACGCCCAGGTTCATCAATTTATTTTGAAGCAAAATGGAATGGAGTTTATTTTTAAAAAAATTAAATAAATCTTGGTTCAGAAGCGTTTATATACCCTGTTTATACTATTTATTATTGGATTTTTTATTATAATAAATTCAACGCATTCAAATGCACAGTTTAGTTCCAATGTTCAATATGATACTGATAAAGGGATGCCTTCAAATACGGCCTACTATATCATGAAAGATTCTAAAGGGTATTTATGGATTACAACTGATAGGGGGGTAGTAAGGTATGATGGATATGCATTTACCACATATACTACCCGTGAAGGGATGAGTGATAATGAAGCATTTGAAGCATTTGAAGATGATAAAGGAAGAATTTGGTTCAGTACACTTAGTGGGATACCGGGGTTATACATTAAAGGAGCGTTTGTTAATCTTGAAAGTGTAGTAAAGAGTATTGAAAAAGAAACGACAGGTCCTTGTTACAGAATTATACAAACCCCATATGGTATTTATTTTCTAAATAGAAAAATAATAAGCAGATTTTATAATAATAAAGTTGAAAAGATATGTAAAACGGATGGTTATTTTACGACTATGGCTTACGATGAAAAGTCTCAATTAATTTATGTGATTTTATCAGGACGAAATAACCTGCTTACCATAGATCCATATAATAGAACCGATTCATTATATATTAATACTGCAAAACCATCTAATATCAGTAAGCTCGTAATAAAAAACAATAAATTGATTTATACAGCTTGGAAAAATTTTTCAGTTTGGGATATAGATAAAAAATCAGGAGAAGTGTTTGAGTTTGACACTGAATTATTAGCTGTCACCAATTCAACCAATGATAGTACAGTTTTGATAGGTTCTGCAAATAGTGTTATAGAGTTTGATATTAATAATAAAAATTGGAGACATAAATTTATTAATCAACCAGGGGTTACCTGTATATATACCGGAGCTGACAAATCTTATTGGACAACATCGCTTAATACAGGACTAAATTATTTTGGTAATGAAAAAATGGAAGTTCTTAATGATAAAAATGTATTACCTTTTAACTATGTTTCATTAGTTAGGAAAGTGGGAAACAGATTGTTGATTTGTTCAGATAAATTCAGATTCTGCATATATAATTTATCCACTCAAAAAGTAGAGTATTCTTTTGATGAGTCAGGAAATGTACCTGGTAGAGGGTTTGCCAGTACAATAAGAGAGGCAACTAATGGAGATATATATATCAGTTTTAGAATCCTATTACTCAAAATGGATAAAAATTATCAGATTACTCGTTTACCTTTAAAACAAGTTAGTTATGATATCATTCATACTCCTCAATATTTTTTTGGAAGTCATACTGATTTTATTTCACGCAGACCGGCAAACCAAAACTTTTCATTTATTACTGAAGATTACGAGTCAATGCAGGTTAGTTCAAGGAAGTTGTTTATAGATACATCTGCTCGTACTATTTTTGCCTATGGCAATGCAGGAATATATACAGTAAGCACAGATAGCTTTAACAGAGTTAGAGACTTCAACCATATTGATGAATTGAAACGAAATATTTCTTCTATTGTAAAATTAGATAATAATTTATATGCTATAGGATCTACTATTTCAGGGATTCACTTTTTAAAAAACAATCAACTTGTTTCTACTCTTTCTTTAAATGAAGGTCTGTCTTCTAATTATGTATCATGTATTACAAAAGACAATGATGAGCTATGGATTGGAACTGATCATGGGATTAATGTACTTGAGTTTGATATTAAGAATGGCAAGTATGATTTAAAACTATTAGGCAAAAAGGATGGCATATTTAATAATGAAATCAATGATATTTTTATTGAAAATGATACGGTATATGCCACTAGCCCAACAGGATTGTTTTATTTCAAAAAAACTGATATTGTTAAATCACCTGAAATACCTGTATTGAATATTGACCATGTTAAATTAAATGGCCAACCTATCAATTATGAAAATAGCTATAGCTCCACTAAAAATTCAGTGAGAATAAAATACACCGGTATTTCTTACAATTCAATGGGTAATGTTGTTTATAGATATAAATTATCACCTGTTGATGAGGCTTGGCATTATACGAGTTCACGTGAAATAGAATATCCTGTGTTAAGGCCCCATAAGTATAAATTAACCATTCAATGCAAAGGACAGCGAGGTGGATGGTCGGAAGAAAAGGTAATTAGTTTTGAAGTATTACCTTCTTTCTGGCAAAGAAAAGATGTGAAAGTAGTAGTAGGATTACTAATGGCTGCACTTGTTTTATTTATCATCAGGATAAGAATTAGATATGTTAAGAAACAAAGTGAGATTAAAGAAAAATTACTTATGTTGGAAAATGAAAAGCTGGAGATTACTAAAAACAAAGCATTACAGGAAAAGGAGATTATAGAATTGGAACAACAAGCATTGAGATTGCATATGAATCCTCATTTTATCTTTAATGCTATCAATGCTATTCAGGGGTTTTATGCAGGTAAAGAAGTAGATAAGGCCAAACAATTCATTAGTTACTTTTCACGATTACTTAGATTGATTCTTGAAACTTCTAAAGAGAAATTTGTACCCGTGAGTACTGAAGTGGAAATTATAAAAAATTACTTAGAATTATTCTTATTACGTTTTGAA
>CAZUXM010000060.1:2970-11180 GCA_964624635.1 uncultured Candidatus Competibacteraceae bacterium | reverse complement strand
TATGATTATACAATCATAGTTGATGAACTAATTGATAAAGATTTTCAGCTGATTCCACCAATGGTAGTTCAGCCATTTGTTGAAAATGCAGTTTTACATGGAATCTCTCCTATGAAAGAAAAAGGGAATATTCGAATAGAGTTTAAACGAGATACTGATTTTATGTTGGTATCCATTAAAGATAATGGGATTGGTCGTAAAAAATCAGCAGAAATGAAGATGTTTTCTAAATCAAAATCAACCGGAATTAAGGTGACGGAAACCCGATTGAAGTATATGGATGAAGAACATAAAATTGACCAAACCGTTGAAATTATTGATCTTGAAGATGGCAAAGGAAATTCAGGGACTCTAATACTTTTAAGAATTCCTTTATTATCTGATGAAATCTGATCTGAATTCCCTACATTTACAAAAAAACTTCACCACATGATACGAGCCATTGTTATTGACGATGAAAAACAAAGCCGTAATGCACTAAGAAGTGAGTTAGAGAAATACAGTGATACAATTAAAATCATAGGTGAAGGAGATTCTATGGCTTCAGCCATTGAAGTAATTGATGATTATCATCCGGATTTAGTTTTTTTGGATATTCACTTAGGTGATGGAATGGGTTTTAATGTTTTGGAACGTGTATCATGGACCAAGTTCAAATTAGTTTTTGTTACCGCCTATGATGAATATGCTATCAAAGCATTTAAGTTTAATGCCATTGATTATATACTAAAACCTGTTTCAACAGAGGATATCAGTAATGTAATAGGACGTTTGAAAAAAATAGAACCTATGGAAGAAAACATTCTTAATAAAAATTTCCTCAATAATTTTAATTCAAACAACCCAAAAAGGATAGCTATTTCTAACAGTGATGGAGTTCATCTGATAGATATTGAAGAAATTATCCGTTGTGAAGCAGACGGGAATTATACAAAAATATTTACCATCAATAATGAGGTAATACTTACCTCAAAAACTTTAAAAGAGTATGATACTTTATTACTCGATTTTAATTTTGAAAGAGTACATAATTCTCATCTCGTAAATATGCGACACATAAAAAAATACCTGAACAAGGATAGTGGATATTTACAAATGTCTGATGGTTCTCAAATCCCTGTTTCTCAACGTAAAAAATCCTACGTTTTGAGTATTTTGGATAAGGTGGGGTAACCAGATATTATTGTTGATATACCAAAGGGTATAATAATTGAAATTTCTTGTATTCCTTAGTTAAAAACTGACAGTTTTGATAGAATTTTTCTTTAAAAATGGATTGAATATTTAATCTGAACCCTAATAACTTATATGGGTATTCAACATCTGTTTTAGGGTCTCCATAGATAACAATTTTTTGGTTCACCTGTTTAACATAAAATTTTGTTGGGTGGAGTGTTATTGACTGCATGTTACCATTTATCTTAATAAATGCATGCTTCATATCTACCGGGACTATGGGGTTTCGTGCACTTAATTCAGTAACTCCATTCGGGTAGATGGTGCCCTCGTAGTCAATGTATCCTTCTGCTATAAACGTGGATATTTGATTGGTTTTACCTTCTTTGAACTTTACTTCTATATTACAGTATTCATCCATCTCGCCGTGAAATTCAGCATATTGATAGAAACTACCCCATGCTTTATAAAAGATTGACTTGCTTTCAAATGGTTTGATAACTTCTGCATGGATAAAACATTGTTCAAGCATTGAAATGTTTTCCTCTGCAACCGTCCTTATATCAGTATTTTCATTGCCGTAAAAAAAATACTCCTTTATTTGTTTTACTAGATTCTTTTTTGATTTATTTATATCATCACTAATCTCAATACCGTGGAATGAGTAATATGTTCTTTTCTCATTTAGGCGTAGGTTAAATTGTTTTTTCAGAAAACTTTTTGTTTTATATTCTTGGTGGAATTGTTCAGCGTCTTTTTTAAATTGATCTAGTTCAGATAACTTATCAGTCAGAAGTTTATATTCATGATCAATATTTTCTTTAACGATAACTCTCATCTGCAAATATTTTCCCGGGATTTAAGATTCCATTAGGATCGAAGACCTTCTTAATGTCTTTCATTAAGTTGAGTTGAACTTCGCTAAATGCAATGTCCATATATTGTTTTTGTACCAGCCCAATGCCATGTTCCCCACTCAATGTTCCTCCTAGTTTTACACATAGCTCAAATATTTCACGAATTCCTTTCGGTAATTCTTCATTCCACGTTTTATCATCCAAATCACCTTTAATAATGTTTACATGTAGGTTCCCATCACCTGCATGACCATAACAAACTGATTTGAATCCATATTTTGAACCAATTTCTTTTACTCCTTTTAATAAGTCAGGTAAGTAATACCTTGGTACAACGGTATCTTCTTCTTTGTAAACTGAATTTGATTTTACTGCTTCAGCTACTGACCGTCGTAATTTCCAAAGCGCTGTTTTTTCATCACTGCTTTCTGCATAATAAATATTTAGGCATTGATATTTTTCAGTTACCTCTGCAATTTTTTCGCAGGTTTCTCTCAATACATCCATATCGGTGCCATCTACTTCAATCAGTAAATGAGCTTTTTCTTCTTCAGTAATCGTTAGTGAAATGTCATTTCTAAATCGTAAGGTCCAATCAATGGCATCCCGTTCCATAAATTCTAAAGCGGAGGGAACGATACCTGCTTTAAAAATTGCAGATACAGCTTTGCATGCATTTTCAGCATCACCAAATGGTACTAACATTACAATGGTTTGTGGTGGGTATGGAATTAATCTCAACACAATTTTTGAGATTACTGCTAAAGTACCTTCGCTCCCCACGATAAGTTGAGTTAGATTGTAGCCTGTCGAGTTTTTTAAAACATTGGCTCCGGTCCACATAATTTCACCATTAGGCAAAACAATTTCACAATTGAGTACATAATCTTTGGTAACTCCATATTTTACTGCCCTAGGGCCACCGGCACATTCTGCTAGATTACCTCCGATAAAACAGGAACCTCTGCTACTTGGATCGGGAGGATAATACAATCCTTTTTCTATCACTGATTCTTGTAATGTCTGAGTAATAACTCCGGGTTCAACAGTTACCTGCAAATTGTTTTCATCAATATGAATTATCTTATTGAATTTATGCATGGATAGAAGCACGCCACCATATACAGGTAATGCACCACCGCTTAGTCCGGTACCACCACCACGAGGTGTAACGGCAATAGTATGTTCATTACAATATTTTAGTATGGCAGATATTTGCTTAACATTTTCAGGTACTACCACTACTTCAGGAATAAAAACAAGATCCTCAGTTTCATCGTGGGCAAAATTCTTTTTCCTTTCATCTACAATTACACCAGACTCTCCAATAACTGCAATAAAGTACTCAATGTCTTGTGCTGTTAGTATAGTAAACTTCATATACAAATATAGCAGCAATATGTGTATACTATAGTTTTTTATTCAGCGTTCTTTTACTAATTTTGAGTAATGAAGAGAAGTATTTCAATTGTTTTGTTGTTTGTTGCCTTATTGTTTGCTGGAAATACCTATGCAGTTAAATTTAAAATTGCCCGTTTGCAATATGGAGGAGGAGGGGACTGGTATTCTAATCCAACCAGCTTAAAGAATCTCATCGCTTTTTGTAATAAAGAATTGAAAACCAATATTGATCCTGAACCTGAAGATGTAGAAGTAGGTAGTGGTGATATCTATAATTACCCATTTATCCATATGACGGGTCATGGCAATGTAGTTTTAAATACTCAGGAGACAGAAAATTTACGTAATTATTTATTGGGGGGTGGGTTTTTACATATTGATGACAACTATGGTATGGATAAATATGTAAGAAGAGAATTAAAAAAAGTTTTTCCTGATAAGGAATTGGTAGAGTTGCCATCATCACATGCTATTTACCATCAAAAATTTGATTTCAAAAATGGATTACCTAAAATTCACGAACATGATAATAAAACTCCACAAGGTTTAGGAATCATGCATGAAGGTAGACTTATATTGTACTACAGCTATGAGACGGATTTAGGTGACGGTTGGGAAGATACTGAAGTGCATGGAGATAGCGAAGAAGCCCGCGGGAAAGCGTTACGAATGGGGGCTAATCTGATACAATATGTTTTTTATGGGTCATATAATTAGATCATAATCTTCAATCCATCATAGGCATACTTAATGAAATCCGGCAACTTTTTTTCTTCATCGGCATGTAAACCTAACCGATGACTCATGTGAATAAAATACCCTAATTCCGGTTTTATTTTCTCCATCATTTCAATGGCTTGTGGTACGGTATAATGTGAAATGTGAGCATCATAATGAAGGGCATTTAATACCATGATTTTTGTGCCTTTTATTTTTTCAAATTCAGTTTCACTAATAAAATTGGCATCCGTGATATAGGTAAAATCATTGATACGGAATCCTAAAACGGGTAATTTATAGTGCATTACCTCAATGGGTTGAAATGTAATATCTCCTACTGTTATAGAATCATTAGAATTAATATGTTTTATATTAATCTCAGGAGCCCCAGGATATTTGAATTCAGCAAATGCATAACTGAATTGACTCTTTAATTCATTTTCAACTTTTGGGGTGCAATACACATCCATTTCTTTTTGTTGAATAAAATTAAAAGCTCGTACTTCATCTAATCCACCAACATGGTCTTTATGCTCATGGGTGATGAGTATTGCATCGAGTTTTTCTACATTTTCGCGAAGCATTTGGTACCTGAAATCCGGACCAATATCAATTACTACTGTTGTAGTGGCTGATTGAACCAAAATAGAGCATCGTAGACGCTTATCCCTTGCGTCAGAGCTGCTACATACAGGGCATTTACAAGCAATAACAGGAACCCCTTGCGAAGTACCGGTCCCGAGAAACGTAATGGTAATACCTTGTTTTGCCATTGTTTTGTACCATTCAATACAGCCTAAAAATAAGATTTTATCGTCATTTGCGTTAAACCTATATTAAATTCATTTTTTTATTATCTTCGTTCTGTTATTACCCACTTCTCTACATACAGAGAGCAAATAATACAAAGCTTATTTTAAAATTCATTTATATCATTTATGGAGTATAATTCTCAACGTAAAAAGTTGATATTACCTGAATTTGGCAGAAATATCCAAAGTATGGTTGATCATACGTTAACCATTGAAGACAGAGCAGAAAGAACCCGTGCTGCCAAAACAATTGTTCAAATTATGGCACAAAATACCCCGAGTTTGAATAAGGACCAGGAAGATTTTTACCACATGTTATGGGATCATTTACATGTAATTGCTAAGTTTCAATTGGAGGTAGATAGTCCTTATGAAAAGCCAAAGCCTGAAGATTTAGTAAAAGAAAAAAAGAAATTACAGTATCCTAATAAAAAAATCAGGTATAAGCACTACGGTAAAAACGTAGAGTACTTTATTAAAAAGGCCCGTGAAACAAAAGATCCTGAGATGAAGGATAAATTTATTGAAGCGTTGGCGAATATGATGAAGAAGGCTTATCTCAGTTGGAACAGGGATTCTGTAAATGATGAACTTATTAAGGATCATTTAGCCGAGATGAGTGAAGGTGAATTAATCATTACTGATAAACACAGAATCAGTTCTACCTCTGAAATACTTGGTAACAGTGGCCAACGAAACAAAAATAATTTTAAACAAAAGAAGTTTCATAAAAATAATAAGGGCCACAATAATCAAAACAATAATAACCGCAACTTTAAGGGCAATAATAACTTTAAAAAGAAGAATCATTAAAATTTAAAGTTGGGTAGTTTATAGGTTTCAGGTGTTTGCCTCAAGCTTTGAACTTCGAATTTTAAACTTTGAACTTCAAACTTTTAAACCTTAAACTAATAAGCCGTGAGTACATTCGTCATTGAAGGTGGTTATCATTTAAAAGGTGAAATCACTCCCCAAGGTGCCAAAAACGAGACCTTACAAACTATTTGTGCAGTATTACTTACTGATCAGAAAGTAACTATTACCAATATCCCTGAGATTCATGATGTAATGAAGCTCATAGAAATTTTGGGTGATATGGGTGTAACCATCAATAAAAAACCAGGTGGAACCTACGAGTTTCAGGCAGATAAGATTAAGTTAGAGTATCTTCAAACCGAACATTTTAAAGAAAATGCTGCTCGTTTAAGAGGGTCCATTATGTTGTTAGGCCCTATGTTAGCCAGATTCGGACAAGGGTTTATTCCCCGTCCGGGAGGTGATAAGATTGGTCGTCGTAGATTGGATACTCACTTTACTGGATTGATTAAATTAGGAGTTATTCTTGATTTTGAGCCTAACTCCTTTTTCTATAAGGCTCATGCTAAAAAATTAGTAGGGACTTATATCCACATGGATGAGATATCAGTAACGGGCACTGCCAATGTGGTTATGGCTGCTGTATTAGCTGAAGGAACTACTACTATTTATAACGCTGCCTGTGAGCCATACTTACAACAGCTTTGTAAAATGTTGAATAGCATGGGAGCTAAGATCTCAGGCATTGGGTCTAATTTACTTGTAATTGAAGGAGTAAAATCATTAGGTGGATGTACACATCATACTTTACCTGATATGATTGAAATTGGAAGTTTTATAGGTTTAGCGGCCTTAACTCAATCTGAAATTACCATTAAAAACTGTAGCATTCCTGATTTAGGAGTAATTCCTGATATGTTTGAAAAGTTGGGTATCATATTGGTAAAGAATGGAGATGATATTATTGTTCCTCAACAAAAAAGTTACGATATAGACACTTTTATGGATGGTTCCATCCTTACAATTTATGATGCTCCCTGGCCAGGATTTACTCCCGACCTGATTAGTATAGTATTAGTAACGGCTATACAGGCAAAAGGATCAGTATTGATACATCAAAAAATGTTTGAAAGTCGTTTATTCTTTGTAGATAAGCTGATAGATATGGGAGCTCAGATTATATTATGTGATCCACATAGAGCTACTGTTATTGGTTTAGATAGGAAATATGCCTTACGTGGTATTGAAATGACCTCTCCGGATATTCGAGCAGGAATGGCCTTGCTCAATGCAGCTTTAAGTGCTGAAGGAACTAGCAAAATTCATAATATAGAGCAGATTGACAGAGGCTATGAAAAGATAGATGAAAGGCTTAATAAATTGGGGGCCAGAATTACCCGTATCAAGTAAATACTATAATTAAACCTCAAAAAATGATAAATGTACATGTGGCATTTCGTCAATATGGTATCATTTTTGGGTATATTTGTTCATATTATTAATTAATTAAGTATGAAACGCAGTAACATAGTTATTATCTCCGCTGTTTTAATTTTAGTTTGCAGTGCTTTTGTAATTAAAGGTTCTTTAAGTGGGACCTCTGATGATAAAAAAAGAGTAGTTGGATTAAATATTGGAGATACCGCTCCTGAAATTGAACAAGCTGGTGTAGATGGAAAAAATATCAAATTATCTTCCATCAAAAATAAAATTGTATTGATTGATTTTTGGGCTAGTTGGTGTCGCCCATGCCGTATGGAAAATCCTACTGTGGTTAAGGCTTATAATGATTTTAAAGATAAAAAAATGAAAGGTGGTAAAAAAGGGTTTACCATTTTTTCTGTTTCATTGGATCAAAATGCAGATGCATGGAAACAAGCTATTACTGCTGATGGTTTAGTTTGGGATAGCCATACCAGTGATTTAAAAGGATGGGGTAACGCGGTAGCACAAACTTATGGGGTTCGTTCAATTCCAACCAACTTTCTTATTGATGGTGATGGGGTAATCATTGCTAAAGGCTTACGTGGGGAGGCTCTAATTGCTGAACTGAATAAATTAATTGTACAATAAAATATTCAAATACTATATATGTAATGCCTCGGTTAAACGAGGCATTTTTATTTTCTCCTCAACTGATATAATCCTTCCGCTAAAAAACACAAAGCAAAAAATATAAGTATTAGAATAATCAAGTTTGCTGTCATCTCGTTTTTGTTATTGTGAGACTGCAAATTAAGGCTATAGATGTTTCCTTATGATGAATATAACGGTAAAGAAATAATAGTTTTAAGTTATGTAATTATTGTATTTCGTATGAAGTTTTGAGTTTGAAAGTTATGACGTTGGAGAGGTTTAGAATATATCCTGAAATTTTAAACTTAAAACCTGAAACTTTAATTGTATTTTTGCACGAATTTTAATGCTG
>CAZUXM010000060.1:0-2960 GCA_964624635.1 uncultured Candidatus Competibacteraceae bacterium | reverse complement strand
AAAAAAAAAAAAAAAAAATAAAAAAAGTAAAAAGAAAGATATAGAAGAATTAGATCCACAGGAGTTTATTATTATTAAGGGGGCCCGTGTACATAACCTTAAAAATGTAGACTTGGCCATTCCACGTGATAAATTGGTAGTAATTACAGGGCTTTCGGGATCAGGTAAATCTTCTTTGGCCTTTGAAACATTGTATGCTGAAGGTCAGCGTAGGTATGTAGAAAGCTTATCATCGTATGCACGTCAATTCTTAGGTCGCTTAGATAAACCTGATGTAGATTATATCAAGGGAATATCTCCGGCAGTAGCTATTGAACAAAAAGTAAACACCCGTAATCCAAGATCAACGGTTGGTACCAGTACAGAGATCTATGATTATCTCAAGCTTTTATTTGCTCGTATTGGTAAGACTATTTCACCAGTGTCAGGTAATGAAGTAAAAAGAGATACTGTTACTGATGTGGTGGATGTATTAGCTGCCTTAAAAGAAAATACCAAAGTATATATTACAACCCCCTTGCACGTAAAAGGTAAACGCACTGTAAATCAGGAATTAGGGATTTTGCAACAAAAAGGTTTCTCCCGGGTTTTAGTAAAAGGAGAACTCAAAAAACTGGAAGAAGCATTGGAGCTTAAAAAAATGCTGCATGATAAAGATGTTGAAGTTTTGGTGGGAAGATTGGCTATTCGTAAAGATGAAGATTTTTTTGGAGAAGCGGCAGATATGGTAAATATGGCTTTTGGTGAAGGTAACGGTGAATGTACTATTCATATCTTGGATGATAAAAGTGCTATTAAAAAAACGCAATCATTTTCAACTCGTTTTGAATTGGATGGACTGAGTTTTGAAGAGCCTACCGAACATTTATTTAGTTTTAATAATCCATATGGAGCATGCAAGACTTGTGAAGGATATGGAAAAATTTTAGGTATTGATGAAGATTTAGTTATCCCTGATAAATCATTGAGTGTTTACGAAGGAGCAGTATCTTGTTGGAAGGGAGATAAACTAAGCGAGTACCAGAATGATTTTATAAAAAAGGCAACGGATTATAATTTCCCAATTCATAAACCGTATTATGATCTTACAGCTGCACAAAAAAAATTATTGTGGGAAGGGGGGAGAGAAATTGAGGGGATTAATAGCTTTTTTCAAATGGTAGAAGAAAACTTATATAAAATTCAATATAGAGTTTTATTGTCTCGCTATAGAGGAAGAACTACTTGCCCGGATTGTCAGGGAACACGCTTGAGAAAAGATGCAGGATTTGTAAAAGTAGGAGAGTATTCTATCATTGAAATGGTACTGATGCCGGTACATGAATTAAAAGAATGTTTTTCGAAAATTAAATTCAATGATCATGACAAAAAAGTAGCATCAAGAATTTTGATTGAGATTAATAATAGATTAGGATATTTATTTGATGTTGGTTTAGGATATTTGAATTTAAATCGGTTGTCATCTTCTTTGTCGGGGGGGGAATCCCAACGAATCAATCTGGCCACCTCTATAGGAAGCAGTTTGGTAGGGTCGATGTATATACTGGATGAACCTAGCATAGGGCTTCATCCGAGAGATACAGATCGGTTGGTAAGTGTAGTTAAAAATTTACGTGATGAAGGCAATACCGTAATTGTAGTTGAACACGATGAGGAGTTCATGCGGTCAGCAGATGAACTTATAGATATGGGACCCGAAGCAGGGATACACGGTGGTAGTGTGATATTTCAGGGGACACATAAAGATGTATTGCGTGAAAAAGATAGTCTAACTGCCCAATATTTAACAGGAAAGAAAAAAATTGAAGTCCCAAAGAATAGAAGGAAGTGGTCGAAATTTGTAGAAATTACGGGAGCTAGAGAAAACAATTTAAAGAACATCAATGTTAAGTTTCCATTAGGAGTTCTAACGGTTGTAACAGGAGTTAGTGGTAGTGGGAAAACGAGCTTGGTAAAAACTATTCTAGCACCTGGAATGAAGAAAATGTTTGGAGGGTATTCCGAAAAAACCGGTGATCATGATAAGATTACCGGTAATCTGAAAGAAATTTCAGGAGTAGAGATGGTTGATCAAAACCCAATCGGAAAATCAAGCAGGTCAAATCCGGTTACTTATTTAAAGATTTACGATGAGATAAGAAATTTATATTCAACACTGCCATTGTCAAAACAACATGGATTTAAACCGGCTCATTTTTCATTTAATGTTCCCGGAGGAAGATGCGAAGTTTGTGAAGGAGAGGGTACTGTTACAATAGAAATGCAGTTTATGGCAGATATTAACTTATTATGCGAAAACTGTAAGGGAAAAAGATTTCAAGATGATGTGCTTGAAGTAAAATACAGAGAGAAAAATATTTCTGAAATATTAGAAATGTCAGTTGATGAGGCCATTGACTTTTTTGAAAAACATCCAAAATCAACAGTACTTGATCAGAAGATAGCTCAGAAACTGCATCCGCTACGAGACGTTGGATTGGGTTATGTAAAGCTGGGTCAAAGTTCCAATACACTCTCAGGAGGAGAGGCCCAAAGAGTAAAACTAGCCTTTTTCCTCAGTAAGGGATCAACTGACGGGAAACAATTCTTTATTTTTGACGAACCTACTACCGGGCTTCATTTTCATGATGTTCAAAAATTGTTAGATTCTTTTAATGCCCTCATTGAAAAGGGACATACAGTAGTGGTAATAGAGCATAACCTGGAAGTGATAAAATCAGCAGATTGGCTAATAGACTTGGGCCCTGAAGGAGGTGAAGAGGGAGGGGATTTGGTATTCGAAGGAGTCCCAGAGGACCTGTTAAAAGAAAAAAGATCATATACAGCTCAATATTTAACAGATAAGTTAAGCAACTTTTAGGGGTCTTTTGGCGTCATAAGTTAGAATGTATATTCCTGACATTTGTTAAGGATTGTTGAGAATATCTTTAAATTGTAGTAACTTAGCGCAAAACCCCATT
>CAZUXM010000059.1:13087-17082 GCA_964624635.1 uncultured Candidatus Competibacteraceae bacterium | reverse complement strand
GAACCTCAGTAATCGTACTCTTTTCGCATTTCAACATCCTTCCCGGAAATTGTTCAACGATTAATTTATCATGAGTAGAAATTAAAATAGCAGTACCTCTTTTGGCTATCTGTACCAATAAACGGATAATTTCAGTCGAAGTATCTGGGTCCAAGTTGGCTGTTGGCTCATCTGCAATGATTAGGTCCGGATGATTTAATAAAGCCCTTGCTATAACTACCCGTTGCTGTTCTCCACCCGACAATTCATGCGGAAATTTAAAACCTTTGGTTCTTAAATCAACCATTGAAAGCACCTCTTCTATACGTTGCTCCATTTCATAAGTATTGGTCCAACCTGTAGCTTTTAAAACAAACATAAGGTTATCAGTAACACTTCGGTCAGTAAGCAATTGAAAGTCCTGAAATATAATACCTAGTTTACGACGTAAAAAAGGGATTTTTTTTTCAGACAACCCTTTTAATGAATGGTCACAAACAATCAACTCTCCTTCAGGAATAGGTAATTCAGCATACAATGTTTTTAATAAACTGGATTTACCACTGCCTGTTTTCCCAATCAGATATACAAATTCACCTGGATGAACAGTAAAGTTTACATTGCTTAGTATAAGCACCTTACCTTGCATAATTACACCATTAGAAATTGATATTACCGGGGAATCCACTTCAAAAATTTTTATCAAATGTTCATTTTTTTGAGCATATACCTAAGACCATCATGTAATAATTATTAAAAGTTGAACGTTAATAAGTTATTACCCATTTACCCTATACATCTATGGAAGCATTCTACCTTTGAATTTCATATACACTTTAATGTGATGATATTAAGGCTTCGATCATTATCAATGTTGATTCTATTCGTTTTTTCGGGGGTTGGATATATCCATGCTCAAAAAACTGAATACTTTAACGACCCCGAAAGGATTTTAAAAGACGGAATAGATCTTTATCAAAAACAAAAATACGGAACTGCTCAAACTCATTTTGACGATTACCTCAATGCCATCAGTTTTGCCGGTAAAGGTTCAGCTACCAGGTATTCAATTTCAGAAGCTCACTACTATTATGCAGCCAGTGCTGTTGAATTGTTTCAGGATGAAGCATTGGACCTGATGCAAAAATTTATCGACAATTACCCTGAAAGTCCTAAAATACATTTAGCCCATTTTCACTTAGGTAAATTACATTTTCGTAAAAAAGACTGGGAAAATGCTATCAAAGAATTTAATAAAGCCAATATATACCAACTTACCAAAGAACAATATGCCGAGCACGCATTTAAAGTAGGATACAGTTATTATATGATGGCTGATTATGAAAAAGCCCTTTTATACTTTGCTAAAGTAAAAGATCAGAAAAATTTATATCAGGTACCTGCCATCTATTATTATGCACATGTAGCATATGTAATGCAAAAATATGAAGTGGCTTTACAACATTTTTTATTAATTAAAGACGATAAAAAATTCTCTCAAATGGTTCCCTTTTACATTACCCAAATCTATTTTATACAGGGAAAATATCAGGATGCCATTGATTATGCAACCCCTATTGCCGATACTTTAAAAGGTCCCAATGTTGGTGGAGTTCAGAGAATCCTGGCAGAATCTCATTATGAACTCAAAAATTACGATAAAAGCATTGAATATTATGATAAAACCATTCAATCCGGTAAAACGTTAGATCGTATTGGTCATTATAAATATGGATTAGCGCTGTATTTTCATAAAGACTATCAATTGTCAGCCGAAAACTTAAGTGCTGCCACCAGTGAAAAAGACTCTTTATCTCAATCAGCATATTATTATTTAGCTGATTGTTTAATAAAAACAGATCAGAAACGTGCAGCATTAGATGCTTTACATTTTGCCCATTCATACGACTTTGATAAAGAAATGTCGAAAGAAGCATTGATGAATTTTGCCCGTTTAGCCTATGAATTAGGTTTTGACCCATATAATGAAGCCATCGATGCATTAAATAATTTTATTGCCAAATACCCTAATGATCCAAAGCTGGATGAAGCCTACGAATTACTGGCAAGCATTTACATGAATACCCGTAACTATGAAGATGCTTTAAAATCGCTGGATAAAATTAAAAATAAAAGTACGTCTCTTAAGATTGCTGAACAACGTATTTTGTTATTGCACGGTATGGAATTATTTAACCGTGAAACCATTGATGGATATAATGCTGCAATCAATCATTTCAAAAAAGCCATAGAAAAAAACCTGGATGCCAGAGTGTCTGCTTTAGCTAAATTCTGGATGGGAGATGCTTATTACCGTTTACATGAATATTCGACAGCTGCTACGGTATTCAATGACTTTATTGGAACACCCGGAGCAAAAAACCTAACCGAATATAACGACGGATTCTACAATCTTGGATACTCTTATTTCAAACAAAAAGATTATAGCAGGGCTTTATTAGAGTTTCAAAATTTTACCGGAAGAGCTTCTTATGCCGATAGAAAACTCAATGATGCCAATGTTCGTATTGCCGATTGTTATTTTATGGCCAAAAACTATAAAAAGGCAATTGAATACTATGAAAAGGCCATTACCTCTAATAGCAATGTGATTGATTATGCTTTGATGCAAAAAGGTTTTATACTGGGTCTTGAAAAACGTTTTGGTGAAAAAGCAACCGCATTGGAAAAGATTGTAAAAGATTACCCCCAATCTCCGTATTTAGAAAGTGCCTTATTTGAGTTGGGTAAAACCTATCTGGCTTTAACCCGAAACAATGATGCCAATATTACATTCGAAAGAATTGTAAACGAAAAACCTAACAGTCCTTATCGACCTAAAGCTGCATTGCAAATTGCTGCCATTTATTACAACTCAAATAATCTTCGTGAAGCCATGGGCTGGTATAAAAAAGTAGTGGATGAATATCCTAATACTCCTTATATGCAAGAAGCCATCAGTTATGTGAAGAAAATTTATATTGATGAACAAGGAGATAATGACGGTTGGTTAGCTTATGCCAACAGTTTAAATTTACAGATTAATCAAAGTGAGGCAGATTCAACTGCTTACGCTGCCACCGAGATTGCATTAAAAAGTGGTGACTGTAATAAAATTGCCGAAGCCATGGGCAAATATCTACGTGATTACCCAAGAGGTATTTTCAGCTTAGACGCCAATCATTATAAAGCTAACTGTCATGTTGATTTGAAACAATACGATCAGGCGATTCCGAATCTTGAAAATATTATCAATAATTTTGGAGCGAATGATTATTCGCAGGATGCTTTGGTTACACTCGTTGAAATATATGAGTTTAAAAAAGATGATGCTAACCTAGAACGTACCTATGGATTATTGGAACAAGCAAATCCAAGTGCAGCTTTGGTTAAAAAAGCTCGTATTGGTTTAATGAGAATCAAGTTTAAACTCAAAAAATATTCCGAAGCACTTAATTATGCTCAAATTGTAAAATCAGGAGGTGGATTAGACCCCGGACAAGAACAACTCTGTAACTTTATTATAGGTAAATGTTATTTCGAAAATGGTGATTTTGAAAATGCATTAACCCCATTCAAATATTTCTCTACTAAAACCTCTTCTGAGTATTATCCCGAAGCCATGTATTGTACAGGATATATTCAATACAGTAAAGATCAATATACTGATGCTGAAAAAACACTCACCAAAGCCGTAAAGTATATGGGTGGGCAAAAAGATTGGCTTGCCAAAAGTTTTATTCTGCTAAGTGATGTGTATGTAGCTAAAAATGACCTTGTTCAAGCTAAATCATTATTACAAACGGTTATTGACAAATCAGATAACCAGGAACTCATTGATATAGCTCAGCAAAAACTAGATGCTATTACTCAAAATGAAAGATCTACCAACAAATCTCTCAATGATCCTTCGTTGGAAATTGACATGGACGATAAAAACAACAACAATCCTAAAAACGAAAATAATATCCGCAACTAAACATGAGAACTACTAAACATATCGTTTTAGCCGCTTT
>CAZUXM010000059.1:11408-13060 GCA_964624635.1 uncultured Candidatus Competibacteraceae bacterium | reverse complement strand
ACGAACCTCGTATTCTTGATACAGACAAGATGTATGATCTTCCTGATCCAAGTAAAGATACTGTTCGTAACACCGGAATTTTTAATTACGCTATCAATTCAAAGGAGGTACAGGTAGTGTATAAACCCGATACCATTCCTGCAGCTAAAATGAAATCGGAGCCATTGCCTAAATTGCACAGGTTTTATTTAAAAGCTGGTTTTGGTAATTACCTCACTCCTTATGTAGATGTATCTATCAATTCTCTTCGTCATAAAACGGATGCCTATTCTTTCAGATATAAACACCTTTCTTCTCAGGGAATTATTTCTGGTGTTGGTTCACCATGGATGAGTAATAATGATGCGTTTGCAGATTATAAACACATTTTTAAAACTCATACGATAAAATTAGCAGCCGAATACCATCGTAATGTGGTACACTATTATGGTTATAGTCCTTCTATTGATACGTTAATCACTTCAAGAGACAGTACTAAACAAACCTACAACAGCTTTCATTTTGATGCGAATTTATATTCTCGTTACAGAACTGACTCTGTCAAATGGAACCACAACGTAAATATCGGGTTCTACCACATATTTGATCAATATGGTTCTTTTGAAACGAAATTCTCTTTGTATGGTGGGTTTAATAAAATGACGGATTGGTTTGCTCGTGAGTTTGTGGGTACTAATTTAGATTACACCTTCGTTAATTCTCATAATGATTCTATAGGATCCTTCCCTACTCACTTTATAAGCATGAATCCTTTCATGAAAGTGGGTGGTGATAACTGGGCTGTAAATGTTGGTTTCAAAATGACGGTGGCTTCTGATACCATACCAAGATTCAGAATTTTCCCTGATATTAAATTCCAATGGAATATTTTCCGTCAATATGTTTCTTTATATGCAGAAGCAAGTGGTAGTTATTATAGAAACTCCTATTATAGTATGACCCGTGAAAATCCTTTCATTATGCCGGTAGTTCCATTACGTAATACCAGTGAATTTATTAAAGTAAAAGCCGGTTTAAAAGGACAATTCTTCGATAACATGTCATACAATGCAGGGGTATCTTTTAGTTATTATGGTGATTTACATTTTTATGTAAATGATACTACCAATAAACTTCGCAAAGGGTTTACCGTATTGTATGATAATTCTCAATATGTAAATGTATTCGGAGAGTTAGCATATATGTTGGGAGAGAAACTATCGGTTACAGCCAAAGGTAATTTCCATTATTATAAACCTGATGTATTAACTACTGTATATCACCGTCCTTCATGGGATGTAACTATTGCGGGCAAATATAACTTACGAGATAAACTTATCTTCACTGCTGATTTTTATATCCGTGGCGGTCAAACTGCTCGTGATTTTGTTACCGATACGGTTACCATGATAAAGACTCCTGTTGACGTTCCATTAGATGTTCAGCTGGATTTTAACTTAGGTGCTGAATACAGAATCACCAAAATGATATCTATTTGGGTGAATATAAACAATCTGGCAGCCTGGAGATATAACCGATGGTATAACTACCCTACCCAACAATTTAACGTGTTAGGTGGATTTACATTAGGTATCTAATGGTTAAGTATCCTGAACTAAATCTACCCTCTTTTGAATTTCAACTAAAAACTGAAAATAATGTAGATCAGATTT
>CAZUXM010000059.1:0-11398 GCA_964624635.1 uncultured Candidatus Competibacteraceae bacterium | reverse complement strand
AATGGGTTGTAATCACTCCCGAAGAATGGGTTCGTCAACATCTAGTACATTATTTTGTCGATCATCTTTCATATCCAATAGGCTTAACTCAAATCGAATCACAGATTCTTGTGGGTAAACTAAAAAAGAGATTCGATATTGTAGTCATGAATCGTCAACTACAGCCATGGATGATAGTTGAATGTAAAGCTCCTTCGGTTACATTAAACAATGAGACGTTGCGTCAGGCAGGTAATTATAACTCACAATTAAAATGCCCATACCTTGCAGTATCGAACGGAATACAACATGCATGTTTTCAGATTGATTTTAACCAAGGGACATTTCAACAACTGACCAATTTCCCTGAGTATACGGTATGAAAAAAGCACTACTTATACATCCGCGATTAGCCCGTATGGGTGGACTTGAAACCAGACTCATCAATTACAGCGAATATTTTATTCAAAAAGGATGGGAGCTACATATAGCTTGCAAAAATGCCGACAAATCGGTGGTGCCCCCCCAGGCGATCATCCATAAATTTCCTGTATGGTTTACTTCTATGGGTGAAAAAAACTATAGATTCAATAAAAAATTAACCCATTGGAAAAAGCCTGTATTTGATTTTGAATTATCATTAGGAAGAAGTACCATCCAAAAAAATATTTTAGCACCTGCCGATCATAAAGGATACTTAAAAGCTATTGGAAAAAATCAGCTAACTAAGGATGATATACTCCAAATTAAAATGGATCAGGAAGGATATGATGCTTCAGAAAATATTTTTGCCTGTTCTCAAATGATCAAAAATGAATTGATTGAATTATATAATGTTCCTGAAAATAAAATTCATGTTTTATATCCCCCTTTTAACCCAAAAACAAACATCATTGATAATGACAAGGGGGCAATTTATAAGAAGTTTAATTTACCCGAAGGAAAAATCTATCATCTTTTTGTTTCTACATCACACGAAAGAAAAGGCTTGCCATTATTATTAGAGGTATTTAAAAACCTGCAAAATACCAATCACCATTTATTAATTATTGGACATAAAATAAATACAGGTTTATCAAATGTTCATTCACTCGGATTTTTACATAATACTTCTTTAGCTTTTAGTATTGGAAATTATTTATTACATCCTGCTTTATATGAACCGTACGGTCAGGTAATCAATGAGGCATTACATTATCAATTACCCGTTATTGTATCTAATCGTACCGGTGCTAGCGAAATTTTACAACCCGATTTCGGTTGGGTAGCTCCAAACCTTGAGGTAGATACATGGTATAATATGATATTACAATTACCACAAACTACATTTAATATTCCTGATGATTTAATGAAGAAAAAAGCAATCGATTTGGATTCACATATGCAGTATATGCTTCGCATTAACCGTTTAGGATAATAGTAAATTACTCCTTACTGAACTTATCCAGCGTTTCTTTTTCTTTTTTAGTAAGGCTTTTTATGCCTTTGGTATGAATCTTTTCTAATAGTTCGTCCAATGTAAGTTCTTTTTCTCTTCTAATAGAATTATACTCATCATCACTTAATGATCTTCCATACACCACTTTCATTCTTGGTTTTTTACCGAATGCTCGTTCTATTTTATACACCACGTTTACAAAGCCTGTGGCAATATCCCTATTCCTTTTAAATAAATATCCATATAAAACACCAAAGCCTACACTTCCCGTAAAAGCCACTAATGAAGGCCATGAAAATTCAGAGGAACTGGAGGTAGCTGCACTTAGCATCCCTAATAAAATAAAAATCATTCCTAAATATTTTAAAGGAACATTTTGTACAAACAGTGTATTTAATCTAAGATCAGGATGCACTACCATCACAGCTGCAAGCAAAGCCATCGAAGGAGTAATCGCTCCAACAATAACTGTTCCTATCGGCGGATTCAACCCGTAAACAATCATACATGTAACAAAAGCAAGAACGGCTCCACACAAGCCACTATACAAAAACACGGGCCATAAACGATGCATACCTACAAAATCAGCAAACATTTTTCCAAAAAAGAACAAGGTGATCAAGTTAAATAATCCTGATAACCATGATACATTTATGAACATATGAGTAATAAGTGTCCATGGATACCGGATAAATTCACCCGGTTTCATAGGCATTACAAGAAAATGTAAACTCTTTAATTTATCAGCATGATTAGCTGTAATCGCTTCTAATACTAATGAGGCCACAAAAAATCCAACAGACACAATCATCATTTGAATCAATGAATAATTGAGTACGGGGGAATAACCTTGTTGTATTTTAAAGGGTGGTTTCATTATGGTATTATTTCATCCATCTTTTTAATCTTCCGCCAAAACATGCAATTAAACCCACTAAAGCACCTCCTACGTGTCCAAAATGAGCAACCCCGGTATCACGACCGGAAAGACCTAAAAATAAATCGAGGCCTATCATCAAAGGTACAAAATATTTGGCTTTGATAGGGATAGGTAAAAATATCATCATGAGTTTATTATTAGGGAACAAATAAGCGTATGCTACCAATAAGCCATAAATAGCTCCTGATGCCCCTACCATTGGTGGAACTAGGTCTCTGCTTACAGAAATGGTTTCTGGAATCAAAATATACATCATTAAAACATGCAGCACTGCTCCACCCAAACCACAGGCTAAATAAAAATTTAAAAACCTTTTCCACCCCCAAACCATTTCTACTGCAGTTCCAAACATCCAAAGTCCGAACATATTAAATAAAATATGAAAAAAACCACCATGTAAAAACATGTAGGTAAAGAACTGTGTAAAAACGAAGTAGGTTGATCCAGGGAAAAACAATGCTCCGTACTTAAAAATGATTTGATGTAACGTTGGAGAGAGCAACATCAAAACAAAGATGACTATATTGGCAATAATCAGATTTCTTGCCATAGGTGTTACATTTCCAAAACCCCCTCTTCTATAATTCATAATTTTCTATTTAAATTTTAAAAAGATTTCATCCAACTCATCCGGTGATTTATGGAAAATAATAGGCTTTCCATTAATTCCCATCCACGGCATTTGTGTACTGAACAAATCTTTTACCAATTGTAATATTTCCGGTTTATTGAGTACCATTCCACTCCTAATTGACATTTTTCCTGCCAAAGTTCTTGCCACAAATTCCTTTCTGTCATGCGCATTGAGCTTACCGGCATTTTTATATTGCTCCAGTAATATCTCCAACATATTCTGAGCATCCAGCCCTGTGGCATCGGCCGGAACTCCCCTGATAATCATGGCTTGTACACCTATGGCTTCCATATCAAACCCCATTAACACCAGGTCACCCAACATTTCGTTAACGGCCACCATATCCTGAGCACTTAACTCCCAGGTCTCAGGGAACATTAACATTTGTGAATGTCCCTGTTCTTCTTGTACCAAAAACTTTTCATATAGCACACGTTCATGGGCACGGTGCTGATCTATAATCCATAAACTATCACCAGTAGCTGTTACGATATATCGGTTAAACATTTGAAAAATTTTCGCTTCAATCTCTTTGATTAAATGGTCTAATTCTTCTTTTTTATGTTCAGTAGATACCTCTCCGGTTTCCACATCCACCCATTGATTCGTCAGCAAATCGGCTACGGGATCTTTTTTGGCAACATCATAAAAACTTTCCCACTCTTCTTTCTTCGGTTTTTCTTTATGAAAAGGATTATAGCCAGTATTCACTTTAATGGTAGGTTGATTTACCTGATGGATATTTTTTTTAATCGGAATATTAAAGGCTGTTTCCGCATCAAAATCTAATGTAGGAGTAATATTATACTTCCCTAGTGCTTGTCGTACCGAAGCTCTGATCACCGCATAAATATTTCTTTCATCTTCAAACTTTACTTCCGTTTTTGTGGGATGAATATTTACATCTATTTTGGTGGGATCAATTTCTAAGAATAAAAAATATCCGGGATGGGTTCCTTTTTCAATCAAATCATCAAACGCATTGGCTACTGCATGATGGAAATATGGATTTTTAATAAATCTGCCATTTACAAAAAAGAATTGTTCTCCACGGGTTTTCTTCGCTGTATCAGGTTTACAAACAAAGCCGGTTACTTTTACAAAATCAGTTTCCTCTTCAACGGGTACCAGTCTGTTATTAAAGTTTCCACCCATGAGCTGAGCAATTCGCTGGCGCAAAGGGGCTGCTTCCAGGTTGTATACCTGAGTTTCATCATTGTTTAAGTAAAATGCAATATCCGGATGTGCTAAAGCTACCCTTTGAAATTCATCAATCACATGACGAAATTCAACAGCATCCGTTTTAAGAAATTTACGTCTGGCCGGTACATTGTAAAAAAGATTCTTAATAGTAAATACTGTTCCGTTTGAACATGCACAAGGCTCATGTGCTAACACTTTCGATGCATCCACTTCAATTTGAGTACCTGCATTGTCTTCGGCTCGTTTGGTTTTTACAATCACTTTAGCTACCGCAGCGATAGAAGCTAATGCCTCTCCCCTAAACCCTTTAGTGGTTATGTTAAACAAATCATCCGAGGTCTTTAGTTTGGATGTTGCATGTCTTTCAAAGGCTAATCTGGCATCTGTTTCACTCATTCCGGTGCCATTATCAGCTACCTGAATAAAGTTTTTTCCACCTTCTTTAACTATAAGACGAACCTCAGTAGCCCCAGCATCAATAGCATTTTCAAGCAATTCTTTCACCGCACTGGCTGGACGTTGAATTACTTCTCCGGCGGCAATCTGGTTGGCTAATGCATCGGGTAGTATCTGAATTATATCGGGCATCTCTCCTCTCTTCCTTATGAACTGCAAAAATACGATTATTCACCTGCTTTAAGAATACCATTCCCCTCCCAAAGCCACAAGTAATCCATATTTTCTAACATTATTTAAACAATATCTGCCCAAGATGGCATGTTTATCGTTATAAGTTCAAAATTCGAGGTTCAAAATTCAAAGTTTCTTAACCAACAAAAACATGGAATCTGAAACCTGAAACCTTGAATTTTGAATTAACTTTACCCTTATCAACAAACCAATCTTGAAAGAAAATACCCAACATACTGATTTTAGGGAGAACGAGACTGTAATTTTAGTCCGGAAGAGAAAACGTATGAAGAAAGTCATTATTTATTTTGTAGCCTCTATTCTGGTTACAGGTGCATTTGGTGCCACCATGGTTTTAACCGATAACAAAAAGACAGACAAGATCATTAAGATTGATACGGATACCATCCCTCCATTTCTCAATGCAAATGCTAAAGCTGATAAATGGGTTGATTCTGTTTTTAATACCCTATCGACTGATGAAAGAACAGCTCAGTTGTTCATGGTAGCGGCATACTCTAAAACAACGGTACCCAATGAAGAGATTGTTTCATTGATTAAAAATCAAAAAATTGGCGGATTAATTTTTATGCAGGGTGGTCCGGGCAAACAGGCTATTCTCAATAATTATTATCAGAACATATCAAAAGTTCCATTAATGATTGGTATTGATGGCGAATGGGGATTATCCATGCGATTAGATAGCACCAATAAATATCCATGGCAAATGACTTTGGGAGCCATCAGAGATAATAAACTGGTGTATGACATGGGAGTTGAAATCGGCAAAGAATGTAAACGCATGGGGATTCATGTGAATTTTGCTCCTGTGGTTGATATTAATAACAACATTAAAAACCCTGTCATTGGGGCACGTTCATTTGGTGATAATAAAGAAAACGTAGCTATCAAAGGCGTGGCATATGCTTTAGGAATGCAATCTGTTGGAGTTATGGCGAATGCCAAACATTTTCCGGGGCATGGTGATACGGATAAAGATTCACATAAGTCATTACCCACTATTAATGCTGATAAAACCCGATTAGATTCCTTAGAATTATATCCATTTAAACAATTGATTGCAGCAGGATGTGGTAGTATGATGGTGGCCCATTTATTTATTCCAGCTTTGGATCCTACTCCTAATACTGCTACTACTCTATCATCTGCTGTCGTTACTGATTTGTTACAAAAACAAATGGGTTTTAAAGGTTTGATATTTACCGACGCCTTAGGTATGAAGGGGGTAGCTAACTATAACGAACCCGGCATGGTAGATATGAAAGCTTTAAAAGCCGGCAATGATGTATTGTTATTTTCAGGGAATGTTCCTGAAGCCATCAAACAAATTAATGCCGCTATTGAACGGGGGGAAATTACCCGTGCTATGGTGGATGAAAAATGTAAAAAGATTTTACGTGCCAAATACTGGATGGGCTTACATAAAAACAAAACTGTATCCCTTAAAAATCTATATGATGATTTACATACCACTCAATCTGATTTGGTAAACCGCAAGTTGGTGCAAAACTCACTAACGCTTTTAAACAATGTAGATAGTTTAATGCCACTTCGTAAACTGGATACATTAAAAATTGCCACATTAGCCATTGGAGAAGAAACCAAAAATACTTTTCAAAAAAGGGTAGATTCATACACTCAAGCTGACCACTTCAATATTGTAGAAGATCTGGATCAAACCTTGATTGATAAATTGTTAGAGAAATTAAAACATTATAATATGGTATTGGTTTCCATTCATAAATCCAATGGTTCGCCATTTAAAAGTTATACCATTAGTGCTCAGGCTAAACAGATTGTAGAAAAACTCAATGCTGATAAAAAAGTAATAGTATCTGTATTTACCAACCCATATTCATTATTGGAATTTAAAGAAGGTTTTAAATTGGAAGGGTTAATCATGAGTTACCAAAACTCTGAATATGCTCAAGATTATACGGCTCAATTAATATTCGGGGGTATTCCGGCCAAAGGGATGTTACCGGTGAGTTTACATTATAATTATCCATACGGGTATGGATTGTCCACCTCACAATGTCGATTAAAATATGGCCCAGCAGAAGAAGTGGGTATGGATTCAAAACAATTTTACCGTATTGATGATATTGTACAAAAGGCCATTAAAGATTCCGTTTTTCCTGGATGTCAGATTTTATGTGCCCGTAAAGGACAGGTTTTTTATAACCGTGGATTCGGACATTACAGTTATGATAAGAAAAAACCGGTAGATGAAAACTCCATTTTTGATGTGGCATCCATTACCAAAACCAGCACTTCGTTACCTTCTATTATGCGCATGTATGATGAAGGTAAAATTGATTTACAAAAAACATTTGTCACCTATTTACCAGAATTAGTTGGAACTGATAAAGCGGATATCAAACTAATTGACCAATTAACTCACCAGGCAGGTTTAAAACCATGGATTCCTTTTTACACCAGTACCTTAGAAACTGACTTGTCGATTAAAAAAGACTTTTACGATACTGCTTACAGCGAAAAATTTCCATTAAAGGTAGCTGAACATTTGTTTGCTAAAAAAGACATGGTAGATTTTATGTTTCAGCAAAATGTAAGTACTGAATTAAATGCCAGCAGAAAATATAAATACAGCGATTTGGGTTTTTATTTCTGGATGAGAATTATTGAAAAGTTTTACGGACAGAAACTGGATCAGTTTTGTCAGGAACAATTTTTTAATAAACTAGGTTGTACCACTACCATGTTTAATCCATTAAATAAGTTCCCAAAGGATAGAATTATCCCCACTGAAAATGATAAAATATTTCGTAAACAAATGATTCAGGGATATGTTCACGACCAGGGTGCTGCTATGGCAGGTGGAGTGGCGGGGCATGCCGGATTATTTTCTACCGCTAATGATTTGGCAAAATTATACCAATGTTATTTAAACAAAGGTACCTATGGTGGTGAAAGATATTTTAAAGAAAGTACGGTTGACGAGTTTACCCGCTGTCAGTTTTGTGACCATAATAACCGTAGAGGAATAGGATGGGATAAACCTGATCCCAGTGGTGATGGGGGTACTGCCTGTGATTGTGTAACCTTAGCCAGTTTTGGTCATGCCGGATTTACGGGATGTTTAGTATGGGTAGATCCAAAAACAGATTTATTATATGTTTTCTTTTCTAATAGAATTCATCCTAGTGCTGAAAATACCAAGTTAGTTTCTCAAGGCCAAAGAGCCATGGTGCAAGAAGTGTTTTATAGTGCCATAGTGAATTAATTACTACTTCCCTCAATTATTTCTTCGTTTCACCCATTCAACCACCCCTAATTCCCCCAGAATATTATATTTGGGTTATAATGAATCAATCTTTACAGGAACAACTTAAACAAATCGATCCCCTTTTAAAGGAGCATGGACATGCCATTACCGATGTAGTTAAATGGTACATGCAGGAAAAATCTGATTACGACCTAAATGATTTATTTTCAAAACAACCTTCTTTACAAAAATTATCGGATTGGTATAATACCACCTTGGATACCATGAAAGATCAATTGGAATGTAATCTAGAACAGTTAGTCTCCGAAAAATTATTACCTCAACCATTTCTCGACAAACTACGAAGTGATGAAGAATATTATATGTATGATATCCATCCTTTTGTATTACAATACATACTATGGTTATATATACATGATAAAGAATTTGCTATAAATAATGCTGAAAAATTGTATAATTCTGCTATTTGGGGAACACTTGGCTATCGATTGATTGATCTGGATATTGACGAAGCCAAGTCTAACACCGCTGAATTAAAAATGTTAAGTTTAATCCTTATACAAAAATACGAAGATCAATTACTGTCATGCTTTGGGTATAGCGAAAAATATTGCCAATACTTATCACGTATTAAACATGAATTTGTAAAAGAAGAATTAAGACAACTATCATTAAAATATAAAGCCCCTTGTTACCAACCGGGTAATATGAAACAAATGGCTGATAAAGCAGTTCATTTGTTTGGATGTTTTGCATTAGGGTTAGTACGATTTAATAAAGAAAATATGTACGATATATATTGGAATATTTTCAGGTGTACCTTTGCTCCCATCCAGTTGATTGATGATATTGGGGATATGCAGAAAGATATTGAAGGTGGACATTACAGTATATTCTGGAATGAGAAAATGATTGGAGAAGTAAATCAGGATATGATATCATCTAATCTGATTGAATCATTATACAAAGAAGGAATACAGTTGTTTAATGAAGCCCGCAATCAATGTAAAGAATTAAAAGATTATGTATTTTTATTAAATATTGAAAAAACCAGATTGAGATTTAACCATCGTTTTTTAATGGCCAGGCAAGATTGATTTTGTTATTATGTTAATACAAGAATTATTAATTCAAATAACCGGTTTATTGGAAAACATCAACGCCAATATGGAATCAATTGGAGAAGTGATCAAAGAACTTAATCCCAGCGATCCAGATTTAATGCCAACAGAAGCGGATGATTGGGATGGTCCTACTAGCTGGTCAGTAAAAAAAGGTGGATGGAGAGGTGGACAAGGATGGGATGGACCCGGGGATGCTGATTGGTAAAAAAATCTAACATTAAAAATTGATACTTCTATATGCTTTTACAAGAATTATTAGCTCAAATAACTACACTACTTGAAAATGTAAATTCTCAAATGGAATCAGTTACCGAAGTAGTAAAAAACATCGATAATGATGATCCTCAATTAGCCAAAGGATGGGATCAGGGACAAGGGTGGAAAAGCAATAATCAAGGGTGGAAACCCGGTACCGGCTGGAAAGCATAGTTCCTTTTTTCAAATCTGGAACCTGAAACCAAAAATTTGGGATTTGAAATCCGGGACACTATATTTATTCTCCTTAAAATCAATAACTAATGATTACTTACCGCAAACTATACTTGAAAGCAGTTTTCACCCTGTTGCTTATTTCTATTAGCACTTTAGGCTTTGCACAGCTCCCGTTAAAGTCAGGCAGAACCTTACAATTAAAAACCAATGAAGCTACCTGGATGCCGTTGGATGTGAGCCCTGACGGAAAACAAATTTGTTTTTCGGTATTGGGTGATTTATATACCCTGCCTATTGAAGGAGGTAAAGCCACCAGAATAACCAAGGGCCTTGCCTTTGATACCCATCCACGGTATAGTCCTGATGGAAAATCCATTGCTTTTAGCAGCGATCGTGACGGGAACGATAATGTGTGGATCCTGAACATGGAGAAAAAAGATACCGTTCAAATTACCAAAGAAACCCATGATAATATTGTATCGGTTGAATGGACTCCTGATGGAAATTACCTCATCGTATCCAAAGGCGGACGCACCAATAAATTATACATGTTCCATAAAAACGGTGGCGGAGGTTCTCAATTGATTTCGGAACCTAAAGGTTTAAATTGTAAAGAACCGGCTTTCGGGAAAGAAGATAAAATCATTTGGTTTTCACAACGTTGGGGATCATGGAACTATAACGCCATGTTACCGCAATATCAATTGGCTACTTTTAACAGGGAGACCAATGAGATAGAACAAAAAACAGATCAATACGGCTCATCCTGTGCAACGTGATGAGCAGGAATCCATCGCTCCATTGGGAGTATATCCGCCCATGAGTTTTACACCGGATAGCAAAAACCTCATTGTATACTATGGAGGTAAAATCAATTCCATCTCAATTGACGGTGGTGAAGCCAAAGTAATTCCTTTTGAAATTGATGAAGAAGTAGAGTTGGGTCCGGAAGTAAAATTTAATTATCCCATTACGGATGATAAAACCTTTATTGCCACTCAAATTCGTGATGCAGTGATTTCGCCTGACGGAAAAAAACTGGCCTTTACCGTGTTGAATAAATTATATGTAATGGATTATCCTAATGGAACACCACGCCGTTTAACGGATAACAATGTGATTGAAGCCTTCCCTACCTGGAATGCTGATAATACTACCGTAGCTTATGTTACCTGGGATGAGACCGAGGGAAATATTTATAAAGTAAACATCACCCCTAATTCAACCCCGGTAAAAATAACCAATGAAGGAGCTTTGTACAGTGATATCCGTTGGGACCATAAAACCAACAGAATTATATTTTTTAAAGGTTCGGCACAAAATTACCGGGATGCCACCGGACCGGGAACACTTAACGGACAGGAATATTTAAGCTGGATTTCGGCTGATGGCGGAGCCATTACCAATATTTGTGCAGGGGGTGAATATACCCATCCGCATTTTGTACAGGGTGATGACAGGATTTATATTCACCATTGGGAAAAAGGATTGATCTCCATACGTTGGGATGGGACCGATAAAAAAGAATTGTTAAAAGTAACCGGAATTACCCCTTACGGTTTTGTATTAGACCCTCAGCATGGATTTACCGATCATTGTATGTTGGTTGAAACGGATGAAAATGCCGATGATGACAGTAAACCCTCCTCCTCTACCTTAATTGAAATGGCCCCCAAAGGAGATAAAGCCATGGTACAAATTAACAATGAAGTGTACGTGGTAACTGTACCGCCGTATACCGGAACCA
>CAZUXM010000058.1:10863-17756 GCA_964624635.1 uncultured Candidatus Competibacteraceae bacterium | reverse complement strand
AAAACAACCTTCTTTCTTCTTCTAATTCATCGCGTGAATTAATACTTAATTGAGAAGGAAATAAATTTTCTTCCAATCCAACTACAAATACATACGGAAATTCTAATCCTTTTGATGCATGAATGGTCATCAAAGTGACTCTATCTTTTTCATCATCATCATCTTTATCTGCATCCGTTAAGAGTGCAATATCTTCCATATATTTAGGAAGTGAGCTTTTATCTTTATCTGCTTTATTTTGTTCGGTAAATTCTTTAATACCATTTAATAACTCCTGAACATTCTCGTAACGATTTACTCCTTCAGGAGTTTTATCGGTATACAAGTCTTTTAATAATCCGCTATTAGACGCAATAAAGCTGGCTGCATCAAAAGCATTTTTATGATGGGCCATCGTCTCAAATCCAATCACCATCTCTCTAAATTCATCTACCTTTTTAGCAACAGCAGGTGGGATCTTAATATCTAGCTTCTTTATATTTATTAGAACCTCCCATACCGAAATATCATATTCGGCGGAGGCTACAATAATTTTATCCAGTGTAGATTTCCCAATTCCACGTACCGGATAATTAATAATTCTTTTTAAGGCTTCTTCGTCATTATGATTTACACTTAATCGAAAATATGCCAGGATATCTTTAATTTCTCTTCTTTGATAAAATGATAATCCACCATATACTCGATATGGAATATTCATTCGTCTTAATGATTCTTCTATTGCTCTTGACTGAACATTGGTTCTGTATAAAACAGCAAAGTCTCGGTTTTTTAGCTGTTTATTCATTTTAAACCCAAAAATAGAATTGGCTACAAAACTTCCTTCTTCCGAATCAGTAACTGCTTTTATTACTTGTATCTTAGTTCCTTCTGCATTACTTGTCCAAACGTGTTTCTCTAATTGATTTTGATTTTTTTCAATCACACTGTTGGCAGCAGCTACGATATTTTTTGTACTCCTATAATTCTGTTCAAGTTTATAGGTCTTTAACTCCGGGTAATCTTTTTTGAAATTAAGAATGTTACCAATATCTGCTCCACGAAAAGCATAAATACTTTGAGCATCATCCCCAACAACACAAATATTCTGATATAAGGCAGACAATTGTTTGATAATAGCATATTGTACTGAGTTGGTATCTTGAAACTCATCTACTAACACAAACTGAAATCTACGTTGATATTTATGTAAAACATCCGGATACTGTTGAAATAATTCAAATGTTTTTAATAGAAGATCATCAAAGTCCATAGCACTTGCCTTAAAACAACGTTGAGCATATTTTTCGTAAATAGCATGAGTTTTAGGGCGACGCGACTCTCTGTCTTCAAATTGAATATCCTCATTAAGCTTGTATGCAATGGCATTAATCAATGAGTTTTTAGCACCACTGATTCTATTTTGAATAATACTTGCTTTATACACTTTATCATCCAACCCCATTTCAGTAACAATCGTTTTGATGAGATTTTTTGAGTCATCTGAGTCATAAATGGTAAAATTGGCAGGATAATTAATTTTATCTGCCTCCGAACGAAGAATTTTTGAAAAAACGGAGTGAAAGGTCCCCATCCATATATTTTTAGCCTCCGATGCCCCAATCACTTTTCCTATTCGCTCCTTCATTTCACGAGCAGCCTTGTTGGTAAAAGTTAGAGAAAGTATATTAAAGGGATCAACACCATGTTGAATCAAATAAGCTATACGATATGTAAGTACCCTTGTTTTACCTGACCCGGCACCAGCTATAATCATTACCGGACCTTCCACTGTTTGTACAGCTTGTGCCTGTGGTTCGTTCAACTGCTTTAAATAATCCACTTCTACTCAATTTTTAAGGACTCCAAAGATAACAAAACCACCTCTTTATGGTATTCTTAAATATTACCTACTTCCTCTAGTTTTCAACATAAATTGTACCTTCACGTCATATATCAAAATAATGCTACAAGAAAGAATTGACAAGTCGGAGACAAGAATTTTTAAAGCTGTATTTCCTAACACCACCAACCATTATGACACATTATTTGGCGGAACAGCCATGCATTTAATGGATGAAGTAGCTTTTATAACCGCTACCAGGTTTACTCGCCAAAGAACGGTTACTGTTTCTTCAGACAAAATAGACTTTAAAATGCCTATTCCCGCAGGAACCATTGTTGAACTAATTGGAAGAGTATCATACATTGGCAACACATCTTTAAAAATTAAAGTAGATGTATATATTGAAGAGATGTATACTGACAAACGCGACAAGGCAATATCAGGTGAATTTACCTTTGTGGCTATTGATGATAATAAAAAACCTGTTAAATTAGCTTTATAAGAAATTGACCATTAACCATCTTCAACCATGAAAAAAAGAATATTTTCTTCTATCCCATTTATTGGAATTTTACTGGTACTCATCAGTTTTATATTTATCAGTCCAGAACTTTTTGCCCGTGCAGGAGGAGGGGGTGATTATAGTAGTGGTGGAGGTGGTGACAGTGGCGGGGGTGATGGATTGTTTGCTATCATATGGATAATATTTAGCATTCTTCCATTCCCATTTAACTTTATTGCAGTAGCTATAGTCATTGTATTATTTATTTGGTTCGGTAGAAAAAAGAAAGTAAAAATGGATCAAAAATCTATCTTTAATAATATACCTACCGGTAATACCAATAGTGCTAAAGGTGTACAACATAAAGAGATTCCACTACAATATGCAAACAGCCAGGATATCAAATCAAAAATCGAATACGCTTTTATTCAAATTCAAAAAGGATGGCAAAATCAAGATCTTTCTAAAGTAAGAAAATTCATTTCTGATGGTGTATATCAAAGATTCACGACTCAATTTACCATCATGAATTTATTGGAACAAAAAAATGTGATCTATGATCTTAAGATACATAATATCACCATTGTTAACAGCCATGAAGAAAATGAATATGCTATTGTAGATGCTGCCATCAACGCAACCATTGTTGACCAGTATCAAAGTGCAAAATACCCTCAATTTAATCAGGGAGGTTCGGATACTTTTGTAGAATATTGGAGTTTTATCAGAAAGAAAAATGTAAATACTTCTGCCAATTTATATAGCAGTCATAATTGTCCTAAATGTGGAAATACTCTTCCTGAAAATTCGGGAGAAATTGCGAAGTGTGATAGTTGTGGTACTTTAACCAACTCAGGAGAATATGATTGGGTATTGGCAGAAATTACACAAACCGTAGACTATAATGCTAACGGATTTAAGAATGCCAATACTGCTGCCAAAAAACTTCTTGAAGTATATAAGAAAGATTCAACCTTCAGCATTCAGATGATGGAGGACAAAGCTAGTAATGCTTTTCTTCAAATATTAACCGCAAAAACTAAAGGAAAAGCAGAAATCGCCAGACGGTTTGTATCAGACAACTATTACAAAAAACTAGAGAATGAAGTACGAGAAGAAAATGGCAAAGCATATGTTCGTTTATACTTAAATCATGTGGATTTAATCAATGGTTATACTCAAAACAGTCTGGATTATTTAATCTTCAATATTAAATGCACAAAACAACAAGTAAAAATGGATAATGGGAAGGCTCAATTATTAGATTCAGCACCATTCAGTTTCCATAGAATTATGGTGATGTGCAGGGCCACCAATGCAGTACCTGCAAAAGGATTGCTATATGCGCATTCATGTCCAAATTGTGCCGGACCTATCGAAGATACCATTGATACAAAATGTAGTTATTGCGGGGAACCATTAAACAGTCCGAACTTTGAGTGGATTGTAGATAATGTATATGATACTCAGGAGTACAACATGGTGAAAGCACAATTAAACATTCCAACAATTACTAATGTCAATCCGGAAGACACTGAAAAATTGTTTAAGATTCGTGATTATGCTTTCAATAATATATTGATGATTATGGCCGCAGACGGAGTTTACAGTGAAGATGAAAAACAACATGTAAATGAATTGGCTCGTAAGTTTAAATATAACGAAGCCCAAGTAAGTGGATGGGTAATGCTGGCTCAACAGAAGAAACTTTCTCTCATTTGGCCATACGACAAAGCCGACAAACAGAAGGTTTACCAAATGATGGAAAAAGCTGCGATGGCAGATGCTGAAATTCAGGATTCAGAGAAGACTTTATTAGATCAGGCAAAGCAGTTTTTGAATTAGAAACACCGCTTTAAGTGCTATTTACATACAAACCTCTTCATTTCATAACATTGAAATGGGGAGGTTTGTATATTAAGTATATTTGTCTTGATGTTTACCACATCTTTATCAAAAATATTTCTTCTGATTTGTGTTACTTTGATTCCCATCAAGGTAAGTGCACAAGTACCTTTTGATATAATCACAGAAGATCCCACTCCGATAGACTCAACTATTAGTGAATTAGAAAAAAGAATTAGCACCCAAAATGGTTTTATCAATTCCGTACAATATGCTAATGATTTAAGATCATTGATAGGGTACTATATGATATACGCTCAATATGATAAAGCCGAGTCTTTACTAAAAACAAACTTAGATAACCCAACGATTAGCAGTAATGAAAGTTATAAAGCAGGCATATATATATTATTAGGTAATGTTTACCGATACCGGGTTAAATATCCAACCGCATTAACTTTTTATCTGAATGCTTACCAAATTCTATCTGCTCATCAAAACTGGCCTTTATTATTATTATGCAAAATCGAATTGGCAGAATTTTATCGTAAAGCAGGTAAACTTGAAAAAGCAAGGGAAAGCATTCAGGAATCATTTACTATAAAAACCACTAAAAAAATAAATGACCCATATCTGGAATTAAAGTTATACAACAGAGCGGCTGCCATTGAAAATGAATCAAGACCCCCAGAATCATCCATTCCTCTTTCAAAAAAAGCTTTGACTATTGCTCGTGAACTAAATGATAGATATTATATGGCCATTTCATTGAATGAACTGGGATTTTCATATAAACACATTCAAAAAACAGATACTGCAATACAATGCTTTAAAGAAGCGGAAATACTCTTCTGGGAGATTGGTGCATATAGAGAAGCCATACACACCATGAATAACAGAGCTATGTTATATGCCCATAATGGTTATCCTAAAAATGAGATTATTGAATTATACACTCAAATCATTGATCTGGTAGAAAAAATGAAAATTGATTATCCTCTTGAGGAAGTATACAAATACACTTATTTAGAATATGACCAGCTAGGTAATACATCAAAAGCATATTATTACTACCAGAAGTATCATGATGCTATCATCAATGCACAAGCTAATAAATTAAACTCAAAGATTGAAGAGATTACTGAACTATATGAAAATGAAAAAATACAAACGGAACTTGATAATGCGAACCTTCAATTAAACGAAACGTCTATTGATCTAAAACGACGACAAAAAGAGAATATCAGAATATATACGTTACTCATCATTTTATTTATACTTCTTGTATTTATCATCGTATTATTATTAAAGTTGAACAAAAACAACAAAGCATTAAAAAGAAGGAATACAGAAAAAGATGTATTTATTCAGGAAATACATCATCGGGTAAAAAACAATTTACAATTCATTAGTTCATTAATCAATATGCAAATGAAAGCCAGTTCGGATAATTCAGAAATATTGAGTTTAAATGAAGCTTCCAGAAGGATTAGAGCAATGGCGCTTGTTCATGAAATGTTATATAAACAAGATGAATCAACCGGTGTATCTATAAAACTATATCTGGAAGAATTGGTTCATTCATTGAATGACATCATCAATTCTGAATCACTGAAAATTAGTTTTGAAACAAATATCGTTAATAAAGATTTGAGTATTACTTCATCAATAGCATTGGGAATGATTAGCTCAGAATTAATATCCAATTCAATCAAATATGCTTTTAAAAATACTGAGCATCCTGCCATATATATCACACTACAAGAATCAAATATTTCTGGAGAATGTCATTTCATATTAAAAGACAATGGTTGTGGACTTATCAATAATAATAGTAATAACGGAAAATTGGGGATGCGCTTAATCGATATTTTCTCAAGACAACTAAAAGGAGATTATAAAATATATAATGATCAGGGATTGATATACGAATTAAAATTTAAAGCTAATTAATGATGAATAAGGTAAAAATACTCATAGTTGAAGATGAGATCTTAATCGCCGAAGACCTCAAGGATATTTTACTTTCGTTCGGAGTAGAACTCATTGATATGGCTCATGATAAAACAACTGCTATTGCCAAGATAGAGTCATTCAATCCTGAAATTGTATTGTTGGATATCAGGATGGAAAAAGAAACTGATGGATTAGAAGTTGGAGAATACCTGATGAAAAAAGGAGGTATCAGCTATATTTATATTACAGCACACTCAGATGTAGCAATGGTTAAAAAGATTATTGAGACTCAACCCGCAGGTTATATCACGAAGCCCATTAAGAAATCCGACCTGTTTGCCAACATCAATTTATCTATTAGCAGAAGAAATGAAAATGCCGGTGTAAAAAACCTACAAGTAAAGGATGGCTACGGCTATGTTTTGATTCCGCAAAATGAGATTCGATATCTGGAAAGTGATGGAAATTATATTAACATCAATGCAGAAAATAAAAAAATGATTTCCCGTCAATCATTGGATTCATTAATGGAAGAGCTAGACCAAAAGATGTTTTTCAAAATCCACCGATCGTACATTGTGAATATATCTAAAATAGTAAAATACACCAAAAAAGAAGTAATGCTGGATAATATAACACTTCCAATCTCAAGAAATTCGGCAGATGATTTTGAAAAATTCATGAAGGGAAATCATTAGTACAACTCCCTCTATTTGCATTTCAAATACAAAGTTCCGCTGTTTATCCCATATTATTATATCAATT
>CAZUXM010000058.1:6530-10853 GCA_964624635.1 uncultured Candidatus Competibacteraceae bacterium | reverse complement strand
TAGAATATATATTTGATTCATTGAAAAGGTAGTCCTAAACTAACCCTTATGCTAAAAATCCCGAAGATTCTCTTCGGGATTTTTATTTATCAAATGGTAAATTTTTTTTTAAAACTCAGCACTCTTAGGTGTTCTCGGAAATGCACTTACATCTCTTACGTTAGTCATTCCCGTAACAAAAAGCAACAACCTTTCAAACCCTAAACCATAGCCTGCATGTGGAACGGTGCCGAACTTACGAGTATCTAAATACCACCATAATTCTTTGGCAGGAATATGCATTTCTTCCATGCGTTGCAACAACTTATCGTATCGTTCTTCGCGTTGTGATCCTCCTACGATTTCACCAATACCAGGGAACAAAATATCCATAGCCCGTACCGTTTTTCCATCCTCATTCTGGCGCATGTAGAATGCTTTGATCTCTTTTGGATAATCCGTAAGTATTACCGGCTTTTTGAAATGCTTTTCTACCAGATAACGTTCGTGTTCACTTTGAAGATCGGTACCAAATCCTTTTACTTCATATTGAAATTTTTTCTCTTTTGCTGGTTTACTTTTCTGGAGTATATCGATTGCCTCAGTATAAGTGATTCTAACAAAGTCATTGCTTACAACAAATTGTAATCTTTCCAACAAGGTCATGTCACTTCTTTCTTCCTTCTTTTTATTTTTTTCTTCATCAATAACTCTTTGATTTAAGAAAGCTAAATCATCAGCACAGTTATCCAATGCATATTGAATCAAATATTTCAAGTTCGCTTCTGCTAAATCCATATTATCATTCAAATCATTGAATGCAACTTCAGGTTCTATCATCCAGAACTCAGCTAAGTGACGAGCTGTATTTGAGTTTTCTGCACGAAATGTAGGTCCGAATGTATATACTTTACCTAAAGCCAATGCGGCCAACTCTGCTTCTAATTGTCCACTTACCGTTAAATTAGATGCTCTACCAAAAAAGTCTTCTTCATAATTTACTTCCCCTTTGTCATTTTTGGGAGGATTAATAGGATCAAGAGTAGTTACTCTAAACATCTCCCCTGCTCCTTCAGCATCACTAGCTGTAATGATAGGTGTATGAATATTAAAGAAACCCCTGTCGTTAAAAAATTTATGCATGGCAAAAGTCATGGCATGACGTATACGAAATACCGCACTAAAAGTATTGGTACGGAAACGCAGGTGAGCAATTTCACGTAAATATTCCAATGAATGTGCTTTGGGTTGTAATGGATATACGTCTGCCTTGGTTACATCTGATTCTGCCTCCCCTAAAATTTGTAAATTTTTTACAGCAATTTCTACTGATTGACCTTTCCCTTGTGACTCAATCAATGTACCTTCAACCACAATAGACGCCCCGGTAGAAATTCTTTTTAATAAATCTGCATTGGTATTTTCAAAATCAATTACTGCTTGAATATTATGAATAGTACTTCCGTCATTGATATTAATAAATCGGTTACTTCTGAATGTTCGTACCCAACCGGCTACTTTTACCTCAGTACCGGGCTTTGTCTCAGACAATAAGGTTTTGATCTCTATCCTTTGCATAATCTATAATATAGGATGGCAAAGATAGTTTTTTTTGAAGAATGAAGGTTTTAAGAGGTTGGAAGTTTGAGGCTTAACACCAAAACTGGAACCTGAAACCTTCAAATTGAAATTTTCTACCCTTTAGCAGCCACCCACTTTTCGGCGTCTTTAAAATCATTAAAGAAACGATATTGAATGGTATGGTCTTTTTCTGCATCTTCTATAGTATTCTTAATCTCCTCCAGTGCACTTAATAAATTAAGATCAGACGTAATTACAACTGCACATTTTTCAAAACTGCTGTTACCTAAAACATGGGCTATCAATCCTGCATACCATTTTTGCAAATCCTCAGAAATTACAAATTTATTTTCTCTATGATCACTAATCATATGCTTTGCATCCGAATCACGAATAAGGGAAACAGTATCCTCAGCATCCTTTTTGTAGTCTTCGTCTGTAATATTTGCTGATTTTGAGTTCCAAATGGTAATAACTGTTCCACTATACCTGTTAAGATACATAGTCTTAAACGGCACCTCGTAAATGACTTCATACGAGCCGGGAAGAGGATTATGCAGGGGAGCAGCTGACACTTGTTCCTAAGGTTTACAGAACAATGTAGGAAAAAAGACTGAATCAATCGCCAGACTGAGTAAAATGGCAAAATTGTCGAGAATTAATTAGAAATGAATTATTATTCCAAACTCTAAACCCATTTACCTCAATACCTCGACCCTAAAATGATACACCCTTTTATCAGACCTTACAGAAAGGATATAAAAAGCATTTGAGAGTCCTTCCGGAATATTGATCATCAAATCTGCGGTATTCACTAGTTGTTTTTCAGCATGGATCATAGAGCCTTTTAAATCCATCCACTCAATGGTATAATTATCTTTTATATCAAAACCATGTAAATATAAATATTCGGAAGTAGGGTTAGGATAAATATGTAATGTAGGTGTAGAAATATTTTCATCTCCCAAATTCACAAATATAAATCCGTCAGAGCTGGTTGTTGTACTCAACAATCCTGCTCCGTTCATACTCTTTGCATTAATATAGTACCATTGGTTGGTAATTAAACTAATGGTATCCAAAAAGTTTGTATAGAACCAGTTATCATGCCAACCAACAACATCACTATCACCGGCTGTAGTTCCAATAGAATAATAATAACTCCCTATAGCTGAGTTGGTATCTATTGCTACATTCCAATATCCTCCGGCCAATGTATTATTTGCAATGGTATCTTCATCAAAAATGCTGATATCATTTACATAGTTTAACGGTGAAGGAGGAGTCCAGTCAACATTTACATCCTCTAATACAATAGCCGATAAATTATTGGCACTATCATTACTAAAACTATAAATATGACCTGCGTATATGGATGGGCTTTGGTTTTCAAACTGAATATCGCAAGTTGCACAGTTACCTACCGTAATATTGGTGGCTGCATTAGAATATCTGGATCGATATACTTTGATATTTCCCACTTTTAAATTCGCATTTCCACTTCTGAAAGAAATGTATTTTCCTGTAGTATATGGAGCAGGGTCAGTCCATTCACTAACAACAATGTTATCTCGATATACTCTTATATCACCGGCTATTCTATCATAAAAAACTTTATAGTTATACCACTGACCTGCAGTCATGGTTAAACTTTCTGAATGCATTAATGTAAATACATCGTTGGTTACTTTGTATATTTCTACTTCCTGATCATCCTGGCGGAACCAAACAAAATATGAATTACCTCTATTGGTTAACTGAGCACTATCTGCGAAAAAGTGAAATCCACTTCTACGATTTGTTCCTGCACCATCCATGGCTGCAGTAAATTCATATACATAGATATTAGAAAGATCTTGTTTTAAAGATGCATACATATTGGTGTTGCTAATAGATTCATCGTTTTGTTCAACATACGAACCAGACATGTTCCAAACACCGGTAGCAACTGTCCATTGAGGATTTAAAGTAATTAAATCGAATTCATCGCGTAAAAATCCACGATTTTTGTTTCCTAATAATTCATCTCCATCATTATACGAAACATGGTAGAATGATTTTTTTAATCCGCTCCCCCCCACTTCATCTGCATCGGTGAAAGATGCATCAAAGTTTGTAGTTTGCCAGAGCGAAGGAACGGATACCGAAGTAACAGGTGCTGTATTGTCAGGAGAAACTGGTCCGGTAGTACTTGTATAGGTAGCCGACCAACCCGGAGCTAATGTTGCACAATCAGATCTGAATTCAAAAGTTAAACTTGGACCTGATGAAGTAATGGTACCCGGATTAGTAGTTCCTGTATAATAACCTATCAATGGTGCATTAATATCTGCTCCATCATATATATATAAATAGTCCCAGGTATTTTCTAAATTAAAAGCACTAAACGTAACAGAAACCGTAGCAGCTCCAACAGGAGAAATCGTAGTAATACTTCTTTCATCATTGATATAATTGGCACCACTACCTCCGCTATCAAAAAAACTTCCCGAAGCTGTTGTAAGAATTGTAGCAGCTGGTGGAGTATTAATCAATTTATAATATCTGTTCCAATCCCAATTGATACCCGGGTCACTATGTGTTTGATTAGGATAGTGTGCATGACCTTTGATGTACACGCATCCTCCTGGAATTCCATCATCTGCATAATTAACAGAGGCTAACCATGGCCACCAACCTGTACGGATTTTATTTATGCCATGACTATTCGCAATATCAATTGAAAGTGCTGAAGATGAATTATACATTGCGGTAGTATACCAA
>CAZUXM010000058.1:0-6520 GCA_964624635.1 uncultured Candidatus Competibacteraceae bacterium | reverse complement strand
AGGATTATTTACATATCCTTCATGTTCAATACCCACAGTATACGGATTATTAGAACCCACATGCCATGCTTTATCTGCCTCCAATACTTGTTGGGTAACTTGTCCATCAGAAGAACGCATTACATAATGACAACTGACGGAAGCTGCGCAATTTTGAAACCACGAAATACAACCGGCATACGATCCCTGTACGGTATGCACAGTAATAGCACTCACTGTTACTCCTGCTCTTGAACTATAATTACAAGATGCTGCAGGATTCCATAAAGCAGGTGCATAGTCTGCCGACTTTTGAATCACTCCGCCTTCCGATTTTTTAAAAACTTTATGATTCTCATCTACAATATGATCTTGATGGATTTCAATATATTTTGATGACAACATTTCATAGTTATCGCCAAATAAAATATTTACATCAATATGTGGATTTGGAAATGCATAGGCTGCTTGCATTTCAGCATTGGTAATAAACTGAACAATTCCATATAAATAAGTATTCATGGCAAAAACATTTCCTTCTGATTCGGTATAAATAGGAATTTCAGAAAGAAATTTTAAAACCAGAATTTTTTCTTCTAATGTATGTGCACCATTTAAATTAATTAAATCATGATAGGTTTTTGCAAATCCTAAAATCTCCTGACGCGGATCCTGTTTTAATGTTTCAATGGAAACTCCTGTGTGAATATGAATAAGCTGAAGGTTTTCATTAAAATAATCCTTTCCATTTTCGATCAACCCCATTACACCTAAATATTGGGGCATGCCTGTACATGAGATGGGCAAGTCTTCTGTTAAATGACTCATCCTTGTCTGCTGATAAGAAACTGCTTCCAAAACTCCTTTTGGAATATCAGGATATAACTGATATGCTTCATTAAATGCATCCTGATACGCATTTTCTACAGGTATCATTTGAGCATTGAGTTGTTGAATTCCGAAAACAACAATAGAAAATAAAACAAGTAAAAGATTTTTCATGTAAAGGTCCTAAAAAAATTGGGTAGCCAAATATACAAAACTTCTGCATCCCTTTACAGGTCTAGTTTTCAAGAATTTTTCTAAATCATTTTAGCACCTCTATTGGCAATGAAATTAAAATTGTAAATTTAATGCATGTTTACATTAAGGGTTAAAAAATTGTATGTAGGTTTAGCAATTAGCCTATGTACCTTTACCGTATTAAATATACATTCACAAAATCAGGAAAAAGCCCGCTTGGTTTTTTACAACGTAGAAAACTTATTCGACACAATCAATGATCCCAATACGAATGATGATGAGTTTACGCCCGGGGGTACCAAAGCCTGGAATTTTGGACGATACCTCGATAAACTAGATCATATTTATAAAACGGTTACGGCCATCGGTGAATGGGATGCCCCTGCTGTGATTGGATTTTGCGAAGTGGAAAATAGATCTGTTTTATATGACCTTGTTTCCAAAACACCCTTTATCAAGCATGGATATGAAATTGTTCATCAGGACTCCCCTGATAAAAGAGGCATTGATGTAGGATTGATTTATCATCCAAAACTTTTCAAGCTCATTTCATTCAATGCTATCAGGGTTGATATTACCAAAGATTCCAGTTCAACCACCCGTGATATTTTATATGTGAAAGGGAAATTATTTAAAAAAGATACGATACACATTTTTATCAATCACTGGCCATCACGTTCCGGAGGACAAGCAAAAAGTGAGCCGCGAAGAATCATTGCAGCTGAAACTTTACGTACTAAGGTGGATTCTATTTTTGCTACCAACATCAACGCCAACATTATCATCATGGGTGATTTTAATGATGAACCCGGTGATAAAAGTATTTATGAAAGTTTAAAAGCGAAAGAAGATACTGTACCTAAAGATAATACTGATTTATATAACGGAATGTATTCGTATTATAAAAAAGAAATCGGCACCGAAAAATTTCAGGAACATTGGCATTGTTTGGATCAGGTGATTATGTCGTATTCTTTGCTAAACAAAAAACATGAAGTTATTATGAAAGATCCTACCATCTTTAAAGCTTCGTGGTTGATAGAAGAAGACAAAAAATATTTAGGCGAAATGCCTTTTAGAACTTATGCAGGTCCTCGATATTTAGGTGGTTATAGCGATCATTTGCCGGTGTATGTGGATATCTTGAATAATAGGTAGCCCTCTATTTGAAATAAAATATAGATTTCGTTAATGTAACGTCGGACCATGATTCGACGTTACATTTGTTAATAAAAAAAAATTACAATTACTCCCTAAAACTGAAACCCTACCGTTCCGATAAAATTATGCATGCCTGTACGGAGATTGGCATAACGTTGTATGATGGCATAATCGTTAGCGCTGATTTGTCCGCTGGTAATCGTGGCTAAATAGGTAAAATCAAATACCAGATATCTTTCTCTTTTTTTATTTTTTCCAATTACCAGTTTCAACCCACCACCAATAGAAAAATTATGTAATGCATTGGTGAGTAAAGAGGTTTTTCTGAATGGATCTGATTGAAAATTATAACCTACACGAATTTTAAAAGGATCTAGTTTTAACTCAGCTCCAACACGGGCAATATGTTGTGATGCAAAGGCAGTATCTATATAATTATTCTCCTCCAAAAACAGATTTGAACTGGGTCGCAAATTAATATTGGTATAATCAGCAAATTCATACTCAACACCTATAGCCAATCTTTTAAAAGCAATAAATCCCAATGAGCCTTGCATTCTCCATGGAGTAGCTAAATCATAATCAAACAAACGGGTAGGTGATTTTGAATAATATTGCCCCGTAGTATAGTTAACTGTTAACTCTGCATAACTATCTTCCGAAACTCCATACCATGAGGGGGTGTGAAATCCAAATCCTATTCTGAACCAATCCAATGGTTTATAAATTACCCCCACTTTTACATTTACTCCAATTCCTGATACATCTACTGTTTGCTTAAATGCTAAATTCTGAAACTCTGGATGAAGATCATTTGCATCCGTTTCTGTATAATTATTGACCCTTGAATAATTGAGAATAGAAATACCAAAAGAAACACCTCCATAAAATTTGTTAGAAAAATTAATTGCACTGGATAATACAATATCCCCAATAGAACCTCTATTAAGGTTTTGGCGTGAAAAATATTTATATTGATTGTGCTGCAACCCATTATTCTGGTAGTTAGTATTATTCCCGGATGTATCTATTAAAAAAGTATTGAAAGCTAATCTTTCAAAATCAGCATTAAGTACATTGGGAGAAAACCCTTGTGCAACATCCGTAAAATGTTGTGACATCGAAAAACTAGTGTCAACACCATTAAAAAATATATTGTTATTGAAGTTATTGGTACGTTGATAACTTAAACCAAAATTAAGAAACTGAACCCCGGTAGTTTTTTCTTTATTGAGTCTTCTACTATATATAGCTGCAATATTTCCGAAAGTAAAAACAAATTTATCTTCGGTATATTTTACATTATCGAAGTTTGATTCAGTGAAATTGAAAAACAAAGCAGGCGTTATGCTAAATTCAGAATTTCTCACCAATCCTAATCCGGCAGGATTCCCTGCCATACAACTTGGATCAGTACCTAAAGCTCCTAAAGCTCCTCCCATACCGGCATAACGTGCAGTTCCTATCTGATAGGGTAATGAAAATCGCAACGCATCAAAAGCATACTGTTGTGAAATAGCATAATTCCAAAAAGCAAAAAAAACAAAAAAAAGGCTCAGTTTTTTTGAAACTACTCTTGTAAAATCATGTAATGGTAGCTTCATCACTTCTTTTTATTCTCCTTCTTTTTATTGTCTTTATCAGGTATTGCCGAACCTTTATACTGGTAGTTATTATTACGACTTCCCTCGGAGAACACTCCACTTTTTGACCAATTGTTGTTTTTACTATTTGTGTTGGGTGAGATTTTTAAATCTTTATTATGATTGTTCCATCTTTTTGTGGTAGTATTTACCGTTGATGAATTATCATTACGTACGTTGTTATCTATAGTGGTATTTAAAATGTTTTCGTCTTTAACATCAGTAACAGCTATATCTAAATTGGCTATACTATCTGCTTTAATAGAATCCTGTTTTAGTTTATTGGCTTTGATGGACGCAAATTCAATTTGTGATCGATCTTTAATATTTTTTTTGATTCCACTCTTTTGCATCAAAGATGAAAAGTTATGTGGATCCCGTTGGTTGGTTTTCCAATAGGATGTTTTATCGAGGCTATTGTAGTACATGCTAAAATAACCGACCCCTGTATTCCAGAAATTTCCGTCGCTGATGTGAGCAATATTCCAAGTAGAGGGCTTATTGGGTAACCACGGATTAGACCAACCTACAGCCGATTTTTTAAACGGATTAATCCAATTTTTTTTATTGATTCTTAATTCTGATACCTGATTATCATTATTCCACCAAGCATAACCGGTGTACAGGGATTTTCCAAACTCGTTCATCCCTGAACCTAAATACCAATAGGTGTTGGTATAATATGGGTCATAATAATTCCATGTATTATCTAAATCACTAAACCTGCGTAAACGTGAGGAATACTGAAAATTATAATAATCACTGTTAACAGTTATCACCTCGGGTTTTGAATTATCCTCCTCCTTTTTTAGCTTATTCGCTTTACGAATATTTTCGAACTCTCTAACCTCCCTAATTGCATCTATTTCTACAAAATACATGTCATCTTGCATAAAGCGGCTCGACTGGCAACTTGTTAAAGCAACCAGAATAATCAACCACCCTATTTGAATTTTTTTCATGCTGCAGAAAATGATCTATCTATTTACGTTGACTAATTGCTACATTTGCAACCATTTTATACTTCAAATTTTATACCAAATACTTAATTTCAGTGGAAAAATTAACATCAAGAAGCGAAGATTATAGCCAATGGTACAACGACCTTGTGCTAAAAGCAGGATTGGCAGAGCATTCAGCCGTTAGGGGCTGTATGGTAATTAAACCTTACGGATACTCTATTTGGGAGAGAATGCAACAAACATTGGACACCATGTTCAAAGAAACAGGTCATGAAAATGCTTATTTCCCGCTTTTTGTACCGAGAAATTTCCTTGAAAAAGAAGAAGGTCATGCTGAGGGTTTTGCAAAAGAATGTGCCGTAGTAACTCATTACCGATTAAAAACCGACCCTGAAAACCCGGGAAAATTAATGGTAGATCCGGAGGCAAAACTGGAGGAAGAGTTAATTGTTCGCCCTACTTCTGAAGCTGTGATTTGGAATACTTATAAAGGTTGGATACAAAGTTATCGTGACCTTCCTATTCTCATTAATCAATGGGCCAATGTAGTTCGTTGGGAAATGAGGACCCGTTTATTTTTAAGAACCGCTGAATTTCTTTGGCAGGAAGGGCACACTGCCCATGCTACTGCTGAGGAAGCCATTGAAGAAACCGAAAAAATGCTGGGCGTATATGCTGACTTTGCCGAAAATACATTAGCCATTCCGGTGATTAAGGGAGTAAAAACTCCCAACGAAAGATTTGCCGGGGCTCTGGAAACGTATTGTATTGAAGCCTTAATGCAGGATGGCAAAGCTTTACAAGCCGGAACATCTCACTTTTTGGGTCAGAACTTCGCAAAAGCTTTCGAAGTAAAATATGTAACCAAGGAAAACAAGCCTGAATACGTTTGGGCAACTTCATGGGGAGTTAGTACTCGTTTAATGGGAGCTTTGGTAATGAGTCATAGTGATGATCAGGGGTTAGTATTACCTCCTAAATTAGCACCCATTCAAGTAGTGATTGTACCTATCTATAAAACGGAAGAGGAATTTGCAGCTACCGTTGGGAAAGCAAAAGAGATTGCTGCTGAATTGAAAAAATTAGGCATTCGTGTAAAGGTAGATGATGATGATAAATACAAACCGGGATGGAAATTTGCTGAATATGAATTTAAAGGAGTACCGGTTCGTTTGGCAATTGGCCCAAGAGATTTAGCCAATAACAATGTTGAATTAGCACGTAGAGATACCAAAACCAAAGAAGTGATTTCAGTAGATGGAATTTCTGCAAAAATTGAGGGATTATTAGAAGAAATTCAAACAGCTTTGTTTAATACAGCAAAAAAACGTCGTGACGAAAGTTTGCATATTGTAAACAACATGGATGAGTTTAAAGCAGCGTTGGAAAAAGGAGGATTTATTTCTGCACATTGGGATGGCACGCCAGAGACAGAAGAAAAAATCAAAGAAGAAACCAAAGCTACCATACGTTGTATTCCATTGGATAATCCAAAAGAAGAAGGTAAATGCGTTTATAGTGGAAAAGCATCAACACAAAGAGTGTTATTTGCTATTGCGTATTAAGGATAGTTACTTACCGTAAATAACCCCGCTACTGTGATTGTGTTTTGCTCCGGTAACTGAGCTGAGTACATTAACTTCACCTCTCCATTTTAATACACCAAGAAAAGCAAAGATCAATGCTTCTTTAAATTGAATAGTAGTATCATCAGGGATGTAGATGGTTCCTTCTGTTTTATTTCTAATACAG
>CAZUXM010000057.1:12421-18068 GCA_964624635.1 uncultured Candidatus Competibacteraceae bacterium | reverse complement strand
CTGAGTGTTGCATGATGTGTATTTCTATTGATCCACATATCCAAATCAGCATGATCAACTCTCAAATTATCACTTACTAATGAGTATCCACGAACTACTTGTAAATTAGTAAAATAAATAACCGGATTAGATCCTGACACTATCTCCACATTAATCATTTCATCCCCTGCATCAGTAATAAACATAGTTCCTGTTCCTGATGTATAAGTAGGAATATCAGACTCAAAGTCACCTATATAAGTTCCTAAATAATCTGATTCCTGAAAAGTGAACTTACAACTGCTTAAAAGTATTGTAAGTATGATAAACAATGTTTGAATGGAGAAGTTGAATATTTTTTTCATGCTTGGATATCGATTGGGTACTTTAAAAATACTAAAAATTATAAAACAAAAAATGAAGCCAAATACACTATCCTTCGTTCATTCTCTCCACCGAAATAACGCCTTCCACCTTTTTCAACTTTTGCACCAACTCATCTAAGTGTCTGGTATCCTGTACAAACAGAGTAATCCTTCCTTCAAATATACCATCATTAGAGTCAAAATAAATACTTCGCATATTTACTTTCATTTGTGCAGAAATGAGCTTGGTAATCTTATTTACAATCCCAACATCATCTATCCCATTTACTTTTATCCCAGTTAAAAATGCTAAGTCATCGGCACCTGTCCATTTTGCTTTTACAACACGATATGCATAGTTGCTTAATAACTGTACTGCATTGGGACATGAAATTTTATGAATTTTAATTCCATCACTGATAGTTACAAAACCAAATACCTCATCACCGGGAATAGGATTACAACAAGGAGCCAATTTATAATCCAACTTTTGCATGCTATCTCCTATCAAAAGTTCACCTTCACGTTTATATTCTTTAATTAATGACTCAAAATTATCTTTGGCTTCGTGATCTTGCTTTTTGGGTTTACGTTTTAATTTGGCTGCTAAATATGAATACCAACTCTTTTTGGTTTCTTCTGAGTAAAATGTTTTTAATTGTTGACTTGATATAATTCCTTTTTCTATACGATAAAAGAAATCCATTGAATCTTGCACCGAAAAATATTTTAGCAATTTCGGCAAATCATCATCTGTAAAATTGAGTTTTAGTTTTTTAATTTTTCTATCAAAGCTTTCTTTGCCGTCAAGAGCAATTTTGCGTTTTTCTTCCTTAAGTGCCGCTTTAATTCTTGTACGTGCTTTACTTGATTTTACAAAGTTGAGCCAATCCTCTTTGGGTGATTGTTTTTCGCTTGAAATAATTTCCAGCTGATCTCCACTTTGTAGAGTATAACTTAACGGGACTAATTTATTGTTCACTTTAGCACCTAAACAATGATCTCCTAAATCACTATGTATTTCATATGCAAAATCCAATGCAGTAGAACCCACAGCCATAGTACGCAATTCACCTTTAGGTGTAAATACATAGATCTCATCCATAGATAAATTCATCTTGAATGCATCTATAAAATCTACTGCTTCTCCTTCTTTATGTGCTTCCATGGTTTCCCTCACCTTCGTGATCCAATCATCCATGGCTGATTCTACCGCATTGTTTTCTTTATATTTCCAATGAGCTGCCAATCCTCTTTCTGCCACATCATCCATTCGAAGCGATCGAATTTGTACTTCCACCCATTTGCCTGTAGGACTCATTACAGTTACATGTAATGATTCATACCCATTAGGTCGCGGAAAAGATATCCAATCTCTTAATCTATCCGGTTTGGGTTGATATAAATCAGTGACCACAGAATATGCTTTCCAGATTTCCGATTTTTCAATTTCCATTGGAACATCTAATATAATCCTAATGGCAAATATGTCGTATATCTCTTCGAAGGGAACTGATTTAAGATGAATTTTTTGATAGATTGAATAAATAGATTTGGTTCTTCCTTTAATCTGATATTTTGACCCCTGTTCATTCAATGAATTTTTGATGGGCAATGTAAACCTGCTGATAAAACGTTCTCTTACTTCTTTACTATTCGCCAGTTTACTTACAATATCATTGTATGCTTCGGGTTCAATATATTTTAAACATAAATCCTCGAGTTCTGTTTTGATATTATATAAATCTATGGGCTAAAGGGGCATACATGAACATTGTTTCCGAAGCAATTTTTAGTTGCTTATCTCTTTTCATATGTTCAAGGGTACGCATATTGTGTAACCTATCTGCCAACTTAATAAGTATTACCCTTATATCATCTGAAAGACTTAATACAATCTTTCTGAAATTTTCTGCTTGGATTGATTTTGTATTATCAAAAACTCCGGCAATTTTAGTGAGCCCGTCAATGATTCGTGCAGCTTGTGGTCCAAAATGTTTTCCTAATTCATCCAGTGTAATTTCAGTATCTTCAACCACATCGTGTAATAACCCACAAACCACAGATGTAGCATCCAATCCCATTTCCTGCACAACAATCATTGCGACTGCAATCGGATGATAGATATAAGGTTCACCACTTTTACGGCGCATATCTTTATGTCCGTCAACAGCAATTTCAAAAGCTTTTCTTACCTGAGCAAATTCTGTTTTATCAGTAGTTACTTTTTCTACCGCCAATAGTAGTTCCTTGTAGCGCTTTCTAAGCTCTGCTTTTTCCAATTCAGGATCGGGGGTGTAAACTTCCATGCAGTAGTGTGAAATGGTAGTTTAAATATAATAAAAAAATGGAAGCTTACTTATGATGCGGGTAATACTCTACCTCTTACCTCACCAAAACCTATTCTATGATTTCCACTTTTACAAAATGCTTTCATAATAACGGTATCCCCATCCTGTAAAAATTTCCTTTCTGACCCATCATTTAATGTTAAGGGTTTTGAGCCTCTCCAGGTTAACTCTAACATAGAACCATAACTATTTGGAGTAGGTCCACTAATAGTTCCACTGGCACAAATATCACCTACCTGCATGTTACAACCACCAATAGTATGATGTGCCAATTGTTGTGCTATATTCCAATATAAAAACTTGGTATTCGATTCACATATTAATGTTGAATCTCCTTTTTCATTTTGAATATATACTTCTAAATGTATATCATAATTTTTATCTCCTGAAAAATTCAGGTAAGGTAATACCGGTGGATCTTGCAGTGGACCTTTGGTTTTAAAAGGAGCCAAAGCATCTATAGTAACTACCCATGGCGATACACTGGATGCAAAATTTTTACTTAAAAAAGGTCCTAATGGAACGTATTCCCAACTTTGAATATCTCTGGCACTCCAATCATTAAAGATGAGCATACCAAATATATGCGACTCTGCATCGGCAGTGGAAATAGATGTTCCCATTTCATTAGACCTGCCCATAATAAATCCCATCTCTAATTCAAAATCCAATAATTTTGATGGTCCGAAAACCGGTTTCTCTGCTCCCTCTGGCATGGTTTGTCCTTTAGGTCGTTTTACAGGAGTACCCGATACTACTATACTAGATGCTCTACCATGATATCCTACAGGTAAGTGTTTCCAGTTAGGTAATAAAGCATCACCATTGGGACGAAACATTTTACCTACGTTGGTAGCATGTTCCATGCTCGAGTAAAAATCAGTATAGTTAGGCACCTGAACGGGCATCAACATTTCTACATCTACCATGGGTATCAGCGCTAATTTAAGATCATCTTTTTTACCTCTTAATTCTGTATTACTTTCTTCAAGCAATTCAGAAATACGGTTACGTGTAAGTGCCCAATAAGCTTTTCCTAAAGCAATAAATCGGTTCAATGATTTTGATCTGAAAACGTTTTCATTCAAAAATAAATTATCAAGATATCCTTTACGATATAAAAACGCCAAATCCAATACATGTTCTCCTATGGCTACTCCTACTCTCGGTTTTTTTGTTCCATACTTAAATATACCATAAGGTAAATTCTGGATAGTAAAATCGCTTCCTGCAGGTACATTAACCCAGGTTTTAAGATCAGGAGATGTTGTATTGCTCATAGTTGTGAATAATATACAAACCTATTATTTTTTTAAATTAAAAAGCCCCATGAGTTTAATTCTCATGGGGCTTTTCTTTTAACATGTTGTTAATTTATTTTTTTGCAGCCGAAGGTTCAGCTTTTCTTTTCTTTAAATCAACCACTATAGGTGTTGCAATAAAGATAGATGAATAAGTTCCGATAAGGATACCTACTAACATCGCAAATGCAAATCCTTTTACCCCTTCACCTCCAAACAGGAAGCTGATGATAATAACGATAAATACGTTTAATGAGGTATTGATAGTTCTTCCTAAAGTACTGTTCAAGGCAGAGTTAATTAACTCCTTCATATCACCTTTTTTACCTTCACCTAAGTACTCCCTAATACGGTCGAAGATAATTACGGTATCGTTCATAGAGTAACCCATTACTGTAAGTACTGCCGCTATAATGGTTTGATCTATCTCCAACGAGAACGGCAATATACCATCGAATATAGAGAAGACTGCCAATACTACCACCACGTCGTGAACCAATGCTACCAATGCACCCAACCCAAATTGCCATCCTTTAAATCGGAAAAGAATATAAATAAAGATCATGATTAATGATAAGACGATGGCCCAGATAGATTTATTTTTCACCTCGGTTGCCACTGTTGGTCCTACGATATAACTTTCTACTAAACCGGCCCCTTTATCTTTATTGGTAAATTCCTCAAAAGTAGGCTTGGTAGAGTATAATGGAGCTGTTGCATCATACAACATTCTCTCAATTTCTTTTTCTACAGTAGTATCGTTTTTAGCATCGTATTTGTATTTGGTCATGATTTTTACACGATCCGTAGAACCATAATACTTAACAATCGTAGGTGAATTAAATTTATCACTTGCACTTAATGATGTAATAATATCCTGTGTGCTGAAGTTGTTGTTATCAAATACAACAGTATATGAACGTCCTCCTTTAAGATCGATACCTAAATTAAATCCTTTGGTAAAGAAAGAAGCAATACCTATAACTGTAATGATAGCTGATACGATAAAGAATATTTTTCTTTTTCCAACGAAGTTAAACTTCGGATTACGCATGAAGTTTTCAGTAGGTTTGGTAGAGAAAGAAATATTCCAGTTTTTCTTTAACTGCCACTCAAACATTAATCTGGTAATAAAGATAGATGAGAAAGTAGAGGTTAAAATACCTACAAATAATACTACTGCGAAGCCTTTTACAGGGCCTGCTCCAAAGAACATCAAAATCAATGTAATGATACCTAAGGTAATGTTGGCATCTATAATCGCCGAGTAAGCTCGTTTATAACCATCTTCAATAGCAATCTTTAATCTCTTACCGTGGCGAAGCTCTTCTTTGATACGTTCGAAAATCAATACGTTCGAGTCAACAGACATCCCTATGGTTAATACCAAACCTGCTATACCAGGAAGTGTTAAGGTAGCCCCCCAAGCAGCTAAAGCTCCAATAAGGAAGAATAAGTTGGCAAATAATGCTATATCAGCAGTAATACCGGCTTTACCGTAGAAGAATGCTATGTAAACAAGGATTACGATAAACGCTACTAATAAAGAGAACAATCCGGCATTAATCGCTTTTTTACCCAACGATGGTCCTACGATGGCTTGTTCTACAATTACTAATGGAGTAGGTAATTTACCTGCCTCTAATACGGC
>CAZUXM010000057.1:6620-12411 GCA_964624635.1 uncultured Candidatus Competibacteraceae bacterium | reverse complement strand
TCATAGCCAAAGTTACCTGTAATAGAAGATACTCCACCTGTAATGGCTCCTTCTACATTTGGATAACTGTATACTTTATCATCAAGTACGATAGCGATAGATTTACCAATATTAGCTTTGGTGATTTTAGCCCATGCATCAGATCCCTCATCATTCATTTTCATGGTTACCTGACGGCCGCCTTTGGTTGGGCTTTGTTCATTAATAGCGCTGGTAATTACATCTCCATCTAAAGCAGGTTTACCTCTGTTGGTTTTAAGTGCAATTAAAGCAAAGAAGTTACTTCCTAATTCAGCCTTAGCACTTTTTGTCCATAATAATTTAATTTCACGTGGTAACATTTTTACCACATCAGCTCTTTTTAAGTACCCCATTACTTTGGCAGTATCTTTTGCCATACAGTAACCTACCTCAGGACCCGGACGTAAACGAGCCTGTTGATTTTCATCCTGATAGAATGGATATTGCATTACTGCCCAAAGAGGATCTTGTTTTTCTCTTTCAATATCAGATAACTGGTCTCCCATTCCACCCATTTTACCAGTGTCTTTATTTAGAGAATCTGCCTTAGTAGTATCTTTAGTAGTTGAATCAGCCGGAGGATTATTCATCACTAATTGTCCACCTGTAGTGTCTTTAACAGTTGAATCATTACCTAACGTATCTAATCCATCTACTACTTTAATTTTTCTCAGGTATTCATTTACCTTATCTAAATACGGATATATTTCGCCATTATCCCAAGTTTCGAAGAACTCCAATTTAGCAGTAGCTACAATCAGCTCCTGAATTCTTGCAGGGTCTTTAACACCGGGTAACTCCACCAAAATCCTGTTAGAACCTTCTAACTTCTGAATATTTGGTTGAGTAACACCAAACTGGTCAATACGAGCTTCCAATACTTTTAATGAACGATCAACCGCTTTTACCGCTTCATCTTTAAGGATTTTGATAACCGTTTCATTGTTATCAGTAGCTTTAAAGTAAGATTGATCTTTATGGGCAAAAATTTGTGGGGTCGCTAATTTACCTCCGGGACGAATTCTGTTGAATTCCTCCGCGAAAATATCCACATAATTACGCTGTGAAGTTCTGTGTATAACATTGGCACTCTTAATCGCTTGTACGAATGCACTGTCTTGACTGTTGTTGGACAAGGCTATTAAAAGATCAGGGATTGACACTTCAAGGGTAACGTTCATCCCCCCTTTAAGGTCAAGACCCAAATTAATCTCTCTTTTTTTACAATCATCGTAGGTGTATTTAACAAACCCAAGATTGTAAACCACGGTACTTTTTAGTGAATCCAACATAGCCTGTTCTGCAACAGGGTCTCCGTCTACTTGTTTTCTTACTTTCGATTCAACATTATTGGTTACTACCGTGAAAGCCAAGTGCCAGATACAAGCAATAGCCAATAAAATGGCAAAAACCTGTATCGCTCCTTTGTTCTGCATAATCCTTTTACTTTACTTTTTCGTTTATAAAAAATGTTTGCAAAGATATATGTTCAAACCGATATTACAAATAGTATCTTATTGAGCATAAACATCAATAACAGCAGGGGTTTTAGTGAATATTAAAAGGTTTTTGGGGGCTCTACTCCAAAAACTCACCTTACTCCTTGCTATATAGACCGTAGCTGAGGAATCACTTCTTGGGTTTTTTAATAAATGGGGTTTTATCACTATTTTTGAAGAATTGGCGTTTATTAGCATCATGAAAAGGTCTACTCGTATTGTCATAGTCATATTTTTAGTTTTCATTAACTATCAAAAAACAGAGGGTCAGGTTTTTGGGTTTCATCGCACCGATAGTATTACGGTCATTAATAATATCGCTTCAGCCAATGATACTTTAAGTCTGGCATGGTCAGGGGGACTCAGTCATTCACAATTTTCACCTATCGATTTAAATAATGACAGCCACCAGGATTTATTGGTCTTTGACAGAGTGGGACACCGATTACTTCTCTTTAATAACAAGGGAATCATGAATACAGCCTCTTATGCCAATAATTTTAATGATTTACTAGCATTTCCACAACTTACAGAATGGGTTTTATTGGAAGATTATAACGGAGATGGTAAAAATGATGTTTTTCAATATTACCTTGGGGGTATAAGGGTCTATAAAAATGTATCTACACCCGGAAATGTACAATTTACACTTGCCAAAGATCAAATATATTCCAATTATGTTCCATCAAATCTGGTATTGTACGTAAGTCCGGCTGACTTCCCGGGCATTACGGATGTTGATAATGATGGGGATCTTGATATTCTTACATTCGGTTTTTCTTCTGGTTGTGTAGAGTTTCATAAAAACCTGTCACAGGAAAATTACGGGCACTCTGATAGTTTAGAATTTATAAGAGCTACTGATAACTGGGGATTATTTAGTGAAGGAGTATCGTTATATGATATTCATTTAGGAGATAGTTGTGATACGGGAAGACACGCAGGCTCCAATATATTGGCTATTGATATGGATAATGATGCAGATAAAGACATTATTTTAGGAGATGTTGGAGGTAGCAATATGGCCTATGTTAGAAACGGGGGTTCTCCTTCATTTGCTACCATGAATTTGGTAGATGTAAACTTTCCGCAGAACCATAATTCAACCATCCCTATCAACTTATCCATATTTCCGGCTGCCTTTTACCTGGATATTGATAATGACAATAAAAAAGATTTAATCATTGGAAATTCATCACAAGGGAGTAGTGAAACCAAACAAAGTATTTGGAGATATAAAAATAACGGAACAACAGCATTACCTGATTTTGATTATATCCAAAATAATTTTCTGCAGGATAATATGATTGAAGTAGGAGAAGGTGCATTCCCTGTATTGTTTGATTATAACCGATCTAGCTATTGGAAACTCAACCTATTTTGCCGGCACCGGACAAATTGCAGTATTAAGAAACACGGGCACTTCATCTCAGCCTACTTACGAACTCATTAGTTACGATATGGGAAACGTTAGTGCACAGGGAGCAAAAAATATCAATCCAACTTTTGGTGACATGGACAATGATGGAGATGTAGATATGATTATAGGTGAAACCACAGGATATATTCACTACTACGAAAATACTGCTCCGGTGGCACCTAATACGCCGGCACAATTTACACTTACCACAACTCAATATTTTAGCATCAAAGAAAACAGTTTTAGTGCACCTTTCATTATTGACTTAGACCAGGATGGATTGAATGATATTGTTTGTGGAAGTAGGTTAGGTAAACTTAATTTTTATAAAAATACTGGAACGGTTTCTTCTCCCAATTTTAGTAGTACACCCACCATATCTAATTTAGGAAATGTTTCAACTGTGGATCCCACCTTTAGCTCATCAGGTTATAGTATTCCTTGGTTTATACAACATAATGGTAAACTTGAATTATTTGTAGGAAGTTACTCTGGTAAAATTTATCACTATACTGATATTTATGATGTATCCAATAATATTCAACCAACTTTTACATTCGTTACCGGAATGGTAGCCTTTTTCAAAGATGGTTTACGTAGTGCTGTTACTTTAGGATATTTAAATAATGATTTATACCCTGATATGATTTATGGAAACCTGGGTGGCGGTGTGGATTTATTTTTTGGACATTATACTCAATTAGGGATTGAAGAAACCATGAACAAGCTTGATGAATTTATGCTTTATCCCAATCCTTCCAATGAAAATAATCTTGTATATGTCCACTCAAAATCAGGTTTTGATTTACCGATAGATATATTGGTTTATGACTTATCAGGAAGACCCGTAAAACATTTGAAAGAATTTAACATCAGCGTAGGAATAGATGTACAAGGACTTTCACAAGGACTGTATATATTTGAATTAAGATACGGAAACAGTTTGGTATCAAAATTGAAATTCATCAAACACTAAAAATATCCCCATGAAAAAATACCTATTGTTTTTACTGTTCCTCACCCCTTTTGTATTAAAAGCTCAAACAACTGATGAAGATTATCCAACAGGTAAAATCAACCGAAGTGTTTTCTTTAACCATGCCAATAAAGAAACCTATGAGCCGGGATATGAAAGTTATAAGCCCAATGCAGATGCCATTAAATATATCAAAGCCCAAAAAGGAAAGTTTCAAATAAAAATGGTGATGGGTTTTTGGTGTGACGATAGCAAAACATATGTTCCGCAAGTAATTAAAGTATTAGATGAAGCCAAATGGGATACAGAAGACAATGATCAGTTAAAAATTTTTGGGGTAGATAAAAATAAAGAAGCAGGATTTGAAGGCTTTAAGTCATTAAACATTACAAAAGTTCCTACTGTTATCGTTTATTGGAAAGACCGAGAAATTGGTCGAATTGAAGAACTCCCTAAAGTAAGTATCGAAGAAGATTTGGTAAAGATCATGAAATCCATTAATGGCTGAATTAAATTCATACCTGAATCCCCATTTTTCAAAAAAAAATTTAGCATCTGTTGATGTTGTTCAACTCTTTAATGAAATCAAACAAGGAAACATTGCTTCATTAAGTAAAGGAATTACTTTATTGGAAAGTGAATTACCTGAACATAAAATAAAAGCAACTGAATTATTAAAGTTGTGTTTACCTTATTCCGGAAATTCAATTCGAATAGGCATCACAGGAATTCCGGGTGCAGGAAAAAGCACTTTCATTGAATCTATAGGGAAAAGAATTGTTGATGAATATAAATTAGCTGTACTGGCAATTGATCCCAGCAGCAGTATAAGTAGAGGAAGCATATTGGGTGACAAGACCCGAATGGAAGAACTATCCCGACATGAAAATGTATTTATTCGTCCATCTCCTACCTCAGGAAATTTAGGAGGGGTGGCCAGGGCCACAAAAGAAAGTATGATACTTTGCGAAACTGCAGGATTTGATGTAATTATTATTGAAACGGTGGGGGTAGGTCAAAGTGAAGTGGAGTTGTACTACCTAACAGATATTTTTTTACTACTGTTGATTCCGGGGGCGGGGGATGAACTACAGGGAATCAAAAGAGGCATCATGGAAATGGCTGATATGATTCTTGTCAATAAAGCAGAGGGAAACAATGCAGACAATGCCAAACAAGCAGTAAAACATTTAGAAAATGCTGTTCATTACCTGCAAAAAAATAAATACGGAAGAAGTATTAGTGTTCACCCTATTTCTGCATTAGAAAATACGGGGATAGACAATATATGGACATTGATTGGCTCCAACATTCAATCATGGAGAGAGAAACACAGTTTTGAAGAAAAAAGAAAAGATCAATCTATCTATTGGTTTGATCAATCATTGAATAATGGAATCAAAAATATTATTCAACAACGTAAAGATTGGTTGAGTATCTATGAAAAACTAAAGGAATCCGTTGAATCAGGAGAGCAGCATCCTTTTGAGGCTGCAGACGCTATGCTAAAAAAAATACTAGAGAACTAGTACACGAGTTTATTCAAAAACTAACTCCGGTGTAACAAAAATTCCTCTTTTATTTTTCAAATCAACATCCGTAAGTGTTTTTAAAAACGCTACCAATGATTTTTTTTCTTTTTCAGATAACTTTAATGGCTTTACAAACTCGCTTTTGTTTGGATGATTTTTCCCTCCTGAATTATAAAACTCCACTACTTCTTCTAAAGTTTCCATACTTCCATCATGCATATAGGGTGCTGTATATTCTACATTCAATAGAGTAGGTGTTTTAAATTTTCCTGAATCTTTGGCTAAATTATTTACCCTTGCTAATCCGGGATCTTCATACCTTTCGTACAAGCCAATGTTCTGC
>CAZUXM010000057.1:0-6610 GCA_964624635.1 uncultured Candidatus Competibacteraceae bacterium | reverse complement strand
CAGTGAAGAGATTGCCATTATGACATTTGCTGCAATTGGCCTTGCCCCAAAATAATTCTTTACCTAATTTTTCCGTTTCAGTGAATGATACATCAGGGGAGTTAATAGAAATCAACGTTCTTTCGTAACTAGCTATTGCATATACAAAATGTTTGAGTTCTATAGTATCACAGCCAAAAGTATCTTTGAATTTTTTCTTATAAAACTTATTTTTTCTCAAACGAAAAATCATTTGTTTCATCTCAGTACCCATCTCCGATTCGTGTAACCCCGGGGCCAACGCCTGGGTTTCTAAATCAGGCACTTTACCTTCTGTAAAAAAATAAGGGTAATAAGCAACATTCACTAACGTTGGAGAATTTCGTTTTCCCATATTACCCTTCACTCCAACGGGAAGTTTTTTTCCATCCGTAAACGCTAGTTCAGGAATATGACAACTGGAACATGAAATGGTAGAATCATCTGAGATAATAGGATCATAAAAAAGAAATTTCCCTAGTTCAACTCTTTTTTCAGTTACCAGATTTTCTGTTAATGTTTTTGGAGGATCCCACCCTGGTGGTAAATTAAATACATAGGGTTTATCAATAACGGTAGTAGATTTACTACTACATGAAAATAGAATTAATCCGGCTACTAAAAAACTAATATAGATTCTTGAAGACAAATAAATTACCTAAAAAATTTATTCATAGAAGTTTCCAAAAACCACATTGGCATTATCCTGCACTTGTTTCATCGTATGATAATCAGCAGAAGTAGTATCCGCTGGATGTGCAAAAGGATAGGAAACTAAATCATAGCCATCAAAAAACTTATTAATGTCCATATCAATTTGAATTGTTTTTGGTTCATCGTTCATGGTAAAAATAAATGTACGGTTTACAAAAACATACGCTGCATCTACTCCTGAATGAATGCTGAATATTTCATTAGGATCCCCAAAATCACCATCCTCATTAGTATCCATTCTACCTTCTAATTTCATCCATATATAACCTGGATTCCAACTCCAATACATATTGTTAGCAGCACTTAATGCATGGTTGGTAGGATATGCAAATGCCTGAATAGCTTTTGATCCGGTAATGGTATTTCTACTCGAATCAACCCCAAAACCAAATGCTACACCATCAATGGTACGTTTACCTAAATCACCCACCACAAATGTATTATTAGACGACGCCGCATCCCCTAAAAAGTACGCATCAGGAAATGAAATGACTTCTGCTCCAGATGTAAACTCGGGCTGGCTGATGTAAAACCGAACCTGAGTATATTGAACAGTTAATGTGTCAACCAAATAATCGGTATCATATTGCAAAGGAACTGATCCCGCATTGATATTAAACTTGATTGATAAGGTATTATCTTTTTGTTGAGTATCATTTTCACAAGACATCAAAAACAAGCCGGTCAACATCACTAGCAAAGTATACTTTTTCATACATCATGAATTATATTCAAATATAACTAAAATAGGTCTAACTGACCATTACCAGGCCGTTTAAATGAGGTTACATCCAGTTTTGGGACGATTTTTCCATCGAAATATTTCTTTTTTGCAATTCTAAACATCGTATGTAAACTTTCTATAAACTTTCCTTCTCCTCTCATTCGTGTACCATAACGGCTGTCATTTAACGTTCCTCCATGAGCAGCTTTGATCTGACTGAGAACCCTGTCTGCTTTATCAGGTAATGCTTGACGAATCCAATTTTCGAACACCTCTCCTATTTTTCCATTGAGCCGAACTACAGTATATCCTGCATCCAAAGCTCCATGTTCTGATGAAGCTTTTAAAATTTCGGGTAATTCATCACTATTGATAAATGGAATCATGGGTGCTGCCATTACTCTTACCGGAATATTGTGTTTAGATAAAAACTCCATGGTTTGTAATCTCCTTTTTAAAGTAGCGGTTCGTGGTTCTAGCAATAACCTTGTTTCTTCTTTTAATGAAGTTAGTGAAATATTTACACTCACTAAATCACGTTTTGCCATTTCTTGTAATATATCCACATCCCTTTGTATCAATGCGTTTTTGGTGATGATGCCCACTGGATTTTTATATTCTAATAATACTTCCAAAATTTTTCGAGTAATTTCAAATTTTTTTTCTGCCGGTTGGTAACAATCTGTATTTCCTGCTAACATAATTACATCCGGGCGCCAACTTTTAGCATCCATTTGTTTTCTTAATATGACAGGTGCATTCGGTTTAACAATAATCTTTGATTCAAAATCAATGCCTGCATTATATCCATAGTATTCATGAGTATTTCTTGCATAACAATAAATACATCCATGTTCACAACCCTGATATGGATTCATAGAATACATTAATGGTATATCAGGACTTTCTACTTTGTTCACCATTTTTTTGGGATGCTCCATCAGGTAAACTGTTTTTGCATCTATCTCCCATTGTTCATCTAATCCTTCACTATGCTCTGTAACATATTCATGTTTCAGGAATTTGTTAGATGTTTGTATCTGAGCACCTCTTCCTTTAATAAATTCATGATGTTTCAGACTCATACTTATTGATTATTTTTTTGTCAACATTGACTTCAATAAAGTATGAATTCAATTGTGTAGTATAAAATAAAATAAAATAAAATAACAGAAAAGTATTAACAATCATTTTCTCATTGACAAAAAACATAACAAATAAAAAAGGGACCCGAAGGTCCCTTATAAATAATATACGCTTGATTTTACTTCTTCACTACTTTGTAGGTTTTGTTTCCTATTGTAATGTGATATATACCACAAGCATAATTCGTCATATCTATCGAAATATTTTGATTGAACTTAGTAATGTATAATACTTGTCCTAACGAGGTATGTAAGGTTAATGTTTTTTCTGTAGCATTGGTTGATGTTACCTGTAACCATCCATCAGTAGGATTTGGATAGAAATTAATTACATCAGCTCCTTCTTCGTCAATTGACATTTTGTTAAATACAATGTAAGTTGCTTCAATGGTACAACCATTTGCATCAGTAACTGTAACAGTATATGTACCTGCTACTAACCCTGAAATATCTTCAGTGGTTTGTCCACTACTCCAGCTGTAGCTATAAGGAGAGGCTCCACCAGAAATCGCAATATTTACACTTCCATCACTTCCAAAGTTTTCATCATCTGTTGAACCGGAAATGGAAAGATCATTGGTAACAATTACGTTGAATGAACAAACGGTAACATTTTCACTGGCATCTTCAAATGTATAAGTTACCATCGTAGTTCCTTCGGCAAATGCAGTTCCTGGAGTATGTGTTGAACTAACTGATACTGCAGAACAGTTATCAGTCGCAGTAGGAGGTATCCAACTCACAATAGAAGTACAACCTGCATTATTAGCAATTGCATTAATAGTAGAAGGACATGAAGTAACTGCCGGAATAGTATTATCATCAACCACTACAATTTGATTTTGTGCTGCCGAGTTACCTGATGCATCAGTATATATCCAATGAATGATATAACTACCCTGTGCAGTATAAACTAATGGATCAACTGTTGTTGCTGTAATAGTTCCTCCACAATTATCATTAGCTGTTGGTGCTACTGCTGTTACACTGCATTCACCACTTACTGTTGGCAAAGGTGATATGTTAGGTACAGGTGCTGTATTATCAACCACCGTAATAGTAGTGGTACATGTGTTACTCAATGAACCATCACTTACGGTTAACGTTACCGAGGTTGTTCCAACAGTAAATGGTCCGCTTGGTGAAATAGAGAATGTAATTGGGTCTCCGTTTGGATCAGTACTTCCGTTATTAAATTCAGATGCAGTTGCTGCATATGAACAGGTTGGTCCGGCATTTACCGTTAAACCTGTTACGCAATTAGCTATAGGAGGAACATTTGTACTACAACCTACACCAACCACAGTTACATTTGCTAAACATGTAGCAGTATTACCTCCAATATCTAATACGGAAATAATTACTGGAATAGTATTACCATCCATTGTACAATCAAATACATTTGGAGAAACGGTAGTATCAACTAACGAACAGTTATCAGTTGCTGAAGTAGTAACCATATGCGGTAATACTGTAACCGGACTACCTGCTGATGGATTTACTGTAATCGAACTACAAGTAATTGCAGGTGGTGTTGTATCATCAATAATTACATTTTGTAAGGCTGTTGAACTATTTCCATTTCCGTCATTGAATATCCATGTTACTACTGTAGTTCCTTGTGTTGTAATTGGGAAAGAAGTAACAGTAGTTCCTGTAATCGTTCCTCCGCAATTATCAGTTGTAGATGGGATTGATGGTGTAGCACTACATTGTCCGGTTACATTACTTAATGTAGGTGATACCGGTGGTGTTGTATCATCAATAATTACATTTTGTAAGGCCGTTGAACTATTCCCATTTCCATCGTTGAAAATCCAGGTTACTACTGTGGTTCCTTGCGTTGTAATTGGGAAAGTAGTAACAGTGGTTCCGGTAATGGTTGCACCACAATTATCAGTAGTAGTGGGTGCTGTTGGCGTTGCACTGCATTGTGCTGTTACATTGCTTAGTGATGGAGATGTTGGCGGTGTAGTATCATCAATAATTACGTTTTGTAAAGCCGTTGAACTATTCCCATTTCCATCATTAAATATCCAGGTTACTACGGTGGTTCCTTGTGTGGTAATTGGAAAACTAGTAACAGTGGTTCCTGTTATAGTTGCCCCGCAATTATCAGTAGTAGTAGGTGCTGTTGGAGTAGAACTACATTGAGCATTAATATTACTTAATGATGGAGATGTTGGTGGTGCTGTATCATCTATAATTACATTTTGTGTTCTAGTTGAACTATTTCCATTTCCATCATTAAATACCCAGGTTATTACAGTTGTTCCTTGTGTGGTAATTGGGAATGGGGTAACCGTAGTTGCTGTTACTGTTCCTGCACAGTTATCAGGTGCGGTTGGTGCAGTTGGTGTTGAACTACATTGAGCATTAATGTTACTTAATGCTGATGTTGTTGGCGGTGTAGTATCATCTACTATTACCGTTTGAGTTTGAGTAACAGAATTTCCGGCTCCATCATTATAGGTCCAGGTAACATTAAATGTTCCTTGTGTATTATAAGTTAACGGACTTCCTGTTGTTCCATTGATTAATCCTAAACAATTATCTGTTGCAGTAGGAGCTGTTAATGTAACCGAACATTGTCCGGTTGCATTCGGTAAGCTCCCTAAAGTTGGAACGGGCGCAATATTATCAGTAACCGTTACTGTTTGATTAGCAGTTGAAGAGTTTCCAGAAAAATCAGTAACTGTCCAAACAACAGTAGTAGCTCCTGAAGGGAAAGTTCCCGGAGCATTATTGGTAATAGTAGCTACCATACAGTTGTCAGAAGTGACAGGATTTCCTAATGTAACTCCAGTTGCATTACAACCTGAGTTAGGAGGAATATTTAAATTAGCAGGAGCCGTAACGGTTGGTGCAATATTATCTAATACTGTAATTTGTGCCGTACAGGTAGATGAATTACCGGCCCCATCCGTTACTGTTAGTGTAACAGGATTTAAAGTATTAAATGTATGAGCTCCTAAATTAGCAAGATCATTCTGTGGGAAAGTGGTCCACTGAGTTGTTAATGTAGGGAATGATCCTGTATTACAAACACCTAGCGGATTATCCATTACACCATAAGCAACATCTGCATTTCTACGTAAGGTTTGATTTTGTGTAGATAATGCCCCTCCTGTCCAGGCAGTTCCCGGATCACAACCAATTTTTCCAATAATATCCAAGGTGTCATTTCCGGGTCCGAATAATACAATCGCATCATTCCCTGAATGAGTTAATAGGTTTGATGATAAATCATCAATTGCTAAAAACCCTGCTGCCGCCGTGTTATTACAAACAACATAAACATCATTGTTAGCAACAGTACCCGTTAAGTTAATAGTAGATGAGGCTGTTGTTGCTCCATTATTGAATAATTTAATTGTGTACCCTGTTAAATTAACAGTTGCTCCAGTAAAATTGGCAATCTCTACACACTTATTATTCATACTACCTTCAGTGTATTCAGAGAAAAACAATCGTGGAGCATTCGTAAAGGTTACATCCGAACAATTAAATGTACTTGGTGTAACTGACATAGATGTGATACTACAATTATCAGTAGAAGCATTATTAACTGTTGCAGCAGCTAATGTTGCAGAACCTGTTCCATCAAGAAATATGGTGACGTTTTGGCAATTCGCCACCGGATTAGTAGCATCAGGAGTTGCAGTAATCGTTGCTACTGCAGTACTTGTACAAGTAGTTCCATCTGTAACAGTAACCGTATAACTACCAGGAGCTAATCCTGTAACAGATGAAGTAGTTGGACCATGCGACCAGCTATAAGTAACTGTTCCAAATGAGTTAGTCACATTGGTAGTAGCAGATCCATTATTTAATCCACAAGTGGCATTGGTTGGTGTAGTACTCACTGCTAATGTACATGGAGGTGGGGCAGGAATATAACAAACGTTTAATCCCCATGAAGCTAAACTACCACCATCCTGATCGAATGCATCAGCAACTGTTAATACCCAATTACCGTTGATTGCCTGACCATCAAATGCTGATAATA
>CAZUXM010000056.1:16635-18262 GCA_964624635.1 uncultured Candidatus Competibacteraceae bacterium | reverse complement strand
GTTCATTGGTAATTTTAGCTTGTAATACTGCATCAGCCAAAGCATTACGAACCATTCAACAAAAAGATTTATCCCGTTTCGGAAAAGATAAAAGGGTGTTAGGTGTTATTCGCCCTACTACGGAAAATATCTCGGCATATACAAAATCAAAACATGTAGGGATTGTTGCTACACCCGGCACCGTTAAATCCGAATCGTATATAATTGAAATAAATAAATTTTCGCCTGACATTATAGTTACCCAGGAGGCCTGCCCTATGTGGGTACCTTTGGTTGAAGGGAATGAATACCATACTGAAGGAGGTAAATTTTTTATCAAAAAACATATTGATCAGCTTTTTAAAAAAGATCCTGCAATTGATACGTTGGTTTTAGGATGTACTCACTACCCTATTCTCCTCCATGAACTAAAACAACTTGTACCACCCAACGTGACCATTATTTCTCAGGGAGAGATTGTAGCTCACCAATTAAAAGATTATTTACAACGTCACCCGGAAATAGAAAACAACTGCTCAAAAACCGGAACGGTACAATATTTTACTACTGAAGATCCTGCTAATTTCAGTGAGAAAGCAGGAATATTTTTAGAGGAGAAAATTGAAGTGAAGCATATTGAATTGGGGTAGGTAGTAGCTTTAATAATAAATTCACACCCTTCATTTTGGCATTTGGTATTATAATTGGTATGTTTAAACATATAATTATGCACCCATGAAAAAATTACTTCTAATAGCCTTGGTATTTACAGGGTTAACTACAGCCACTCAAGCTCAAAACGGATTTATTGACAGAATTTTTACCGGAAACAATGGCACCAAACTTACCAATGATAATATGGTAGAAGGTTTGATGGAAGCCCTGAAAATGGGAATCAATACCGCCTCAGGCAATGCCTCCAAAACCGATGGTTTTTTTAAAAACCCAGATATATTTATCCCTTTCCCACCGGAAGCTGAAAAAGTAAAATCTACCGTTGAAGGTATGGGAATGAAAAAACAGGTGGATGATTTTGTAATGAAATTGAATCGTGCTGCCGAAAAAGCATCAGAAAAAGCAGGACCCATATTTTTAGATGCCTTAAAACAAATGACATTTACGGATGCATTAAAGATATTACAATCAAAAGATGATGCGGCAACTCAATATTTGAAATCAAAAACCATGGTACCACTTACAGATGCATTTGCACCGGTTATTAATGATGCCTTAAGTGAAGTAGGCGCCACCCAAGCCTGGAAAGCTATTGCCGATACGTATAATAAAGTTCCCTTTGTACAAAAAGTAAATCCTGATTTGGGTAAATACACTACAGAAAAGGCATTGATTGGAATTTTTAAGCTGGTAAGCCAGGAAGAAATGAAAATTCGTAAAGATCCGGCGGCATTCGGCAACGGCGTAGTAGATAAAGTGTTTGGAGCGTTTTTATAAAACACATTTTTCAATAATAATTGATAACCCCACATAGTCGGGGTTATTTTTTTGTATTAAGTGAAGTCAAAAACTCATTTCATAAATATCAAAACACGTTTCATAAAATGAAATATACAATGGCTTCAAAGGTTTGTACACTTGCTGTAAATGTTCCTTATGAAAAAGATATTAGTGATAGCCATTTCATGGTTTA
>CAZUXM010000056.1:5875-16625 GCA_964624635.1 uncultured Candidatus Competibacteraceae bacterium | reverse complement strand
GGTAGTTGAAGTAAATCCGGAAACTCAAAAACAAATTTATATAGATGGGGAATACATTGGCAGCAGTAGCTACTTTGAGAAAAAGAAACGTGTTAGCTCTTATGACTATTATTATAAAAAAGATACTGATACTGTTACCATCTGGGCGCATACAAAGTTGGCCGATGGTACATTTAGTGGTTTAAGTGTTTACAAATTTCATTACAATGAGTTGAGCAGTGTTAGTAGCGGATTATTAAACGACAAAGATAATATAGCGGCTCACCAAACCGAACTAACTCAACTATGGTTCTACGGCAAAAAAAATCTGGTATATCAAACTTACAGCGGTTTTAGCGACGAACCTTACACTTTCGATTTTAGTTTTTTTACGATAGAAATTCCCGATGAAGCTACTGCTAAAAAAATAGTAGATGAAATTTCTCCTCTAATTACAGAAGAGTAAATTTATATCTTCACAATTTCAGAAGAAAGAAAATTTAATAATACATATTGCGAAAAAAATCCGGCAGCAAAACCTGCTGCTACTTGTCCACTGCTATGAGCACTTAGCTGTAAACGAGCAAAACCAACCAATCCACAAATAAATACAGCTCCTAAGATTACCCATGTCATATTGATGTGGGCCATTGGAGCATAAGCAACCATCATACCTGTTAAACCTCCAACTGCTGCCATGTGAATACTCAATTTATACAACAAGTTGACTATAGTACAAATAGTCATAGTAGCAATCCCTGCCATGGTAATATAATTGAGTTGTTTTACCGGACTCACATAACTAATCAATACATACGCCAGGAAAAAAAACAACGTACCCATTAACAAAGGCCATCTTCTTTCTTCTTTTGTTGGCATGTGCACCGAGGTAATTACTTTGGATGATTTTAAAAGTAAAATCCCCATCAATGGAAATAAGATGGTACAAATAATCATTACAAAAATGATGTAGTTGTAAAACACCGGTTTAACCGAAAGGAAAAACATGAACTTTAAATAAAAAGCCATGGCAATCACCGGCATAAACAATGGGTGGAATACGTAGGAGATAATGTTGGCGAATTGTTTCATTAATCAAAAAAGCAATCTAATATACAACTTATACTTCTAACCTCGTTGCTTAAGTAACTTGTTTTGGTTTACTCACATTATCCTCTTTGTATAATGTGTTCGTGAACTCGCTTCGTTCGGTTCCAGCAGATGCTTATTTGTTTCCCGCAGATTTCACAGATTTTCGCTGAATATGACGTCCCCACTTTTTCGCTTAAACGCTGCTTTCATTTCGCAGAATAGCCTCGCTGGCTCGGCTGTATGGAATATTATTTATACAAAAAACAATTCAATACCCATTATATAAAAGGGGAAATAGTAAACAGTAGAATATTTTATGAATTATCTCTGGAGCTTAGCCGAGCCAGCGAGGCTATTCTGCGAAATAAAATGGAGGTCAAACGCTAAAAGCAGCAGCAAAAAAATTCAGCGAAAATCTGTGAAATCTGCGGGAAACAAAAAAACCTCAAAAGCGAGCCAAATAAAATTCTACAGTTCTTTTCTTAACCTCGCTACCGGAATATCCAATTGTTCTCTGTACTTAGCCACTGTGCGACGTGCAATGTTGTATCCTTTTTCTTTTAGAATATCAGCTAACTTCTCGTCTGTTAATGGACGTTTTTTATTTTCACCACCAATACAATCCTGCAAAATCTTTTTCACCTCGCGGGTTGATACTTCTTCGCCATCATCAGTGCTTAACGACTCAGAGAAAAATGATTTTAATAAAAATGTTCCAAACGGAGTTTCTATATACTTACTATTTGCTACACGACTTACCGTTGAAATATCCAAACCAATAATATCTGCAATATCTTTTAAGATCATGGGTCTGAGTTTGGTTTCATCACCGGCTAAAAAGTAATTATGCTGGTAATTAATAATAGCACCCATCACCGCCATTAAAGTTTCCTGACGTTGTTTAATTGCATCAATGAACCATTTAGCTGCATCCAGTTTTTGTTTTACAAATATCACCGCATCTTTTTGGCTTCTATCTGCATTTTTTTTGTTCTTCGCAAAACCTTCCAACATTTCGCTATAGGTTTTACTGATTCGAAGCTCAGGAGCATTACGTGCATTCAAATACAATTCGAGCTTACCATCAGTATTGTGTAAAATGAAATCCGGAATAATGGTTTGCATTCCTCTGCTTGATTGAGCTACAGAACTCCCCGGCTTAGGATTGAGATGTAGAATTTCTGCAATAGAATCTTTTAATTCATCATCATCAATACCCAATCGTTTTTGAATTTTATCGTAATGTTTTTTAGTGAACTCTTCAAAACATTTAGATAAAATTTTAGTTGCAATCTCTGTATATTCGTTTTGATCTTCTTTTTTCTTTAATTGAATAACCAAACATTCCTGCAAATTACGAGCACCTACTCCTGGAGGATCAAAATCCTGAATAACGGCTAACATTTCATCTACTTCTTCTTTAGTAGCTTCAATGTTTTGTGAAAACGCCATATCATCTACCATCGATTCAGTATCTCTCATCAAATACCCATCATCATCAATATTGCCTATGATATGTTTTGCAATAGATTGTTGTTTATCATTTAAATGACGTAACCCCACCTGTGAAATGAGCATGTCATGAAAACCCATTCCTGCGCTGAAGGGAATTTCACGTTGTTCATCATCGCCACTGTAATTATTAGTTTGGGTTTTATAATAAGGTTCATCTTCGTTACCTAAATATTCGTTGATATCAATATCATCGTTTTTATTTTCGAGTTCGATACCTTCTTCAGTAGTTTCAAAATCATCGTCATATTCATTGTCATCCGTATCTGCATCTTCTTTCATTTCATACTCATCACTATTTCCTTCTTCAAGCGCCGGATTAGACTCTAACTCTTCCTTAATACGTTGTTCCAACACAGCTGTCGGCACCTGCAACAACTTCATTAATTGAATTTGTTGAGGACTTAATTTCTGTAATAACTTTTGTTGTAAATTTTGCTTTAGCATACGTACAAATCTAACGAACTGAGTTCAATTATTCAATATAGGGTACGATTTTTGTAGACATGGGTTGCTTCGTTTACAATTCGTTAACTTTTAATTGGTTAGAGAAGTGATATCAGTCTTTATTATCAATCACTTTATGGCCCAAAGTATCTGTAATATCAGCGTCATAGCGAATTTTATCGAGCAGCCACCTGTTTTCTAGTCTTTTAAAATAATAAATGTCTGTAAACTCCTGAATTGAGTTTGTATTATCATCTACCAACTTTCCGGTACTATTGTTTAATAAATATCTAATTATTCTACCCGAAATTTCAACAGTAAAACTATCATTATCCCTACCATCGTGATCTTCTGCGCCAATTATTGTAACCCTTTCTACCAATATAGATGTACAAATAAATCTATAATTCTGACTCTTTAAACTTTCCCAAGTATTTATAAAGTCGGTCTTCATATGATTAGTAAGACTATCTTTTATTGCTTTAAAATCATTTTTATACCAAGCTATTTGAATTGATCTGAAAATTGAGTCTGCTAACTCTATCATTTTATCATGGTTCCAAAAGGGATCCGTTTTACTAAATTCTTTAATGAATTTTTTAACCAACGATTTTTTTGAAGTATATCTGGCGTTTACAATTACAAACCAAACAACACCTATAAAAACAGGGACCGTCATTAATAGAGCAGTGGCTATATGAAAAGGTCTTTCTTCTTCTGATATTGGACGAACAGATATCCATTGAATATAAAAAACTAAAAACCTCATATAAAATTAACCCAATGGATTAGTCCAAATAAGAATTTTTCTTCCCTAAAATATACTTACCTACAATATCAAATTCCAGATTTACCGAATCTCCTTTTTTTAGTTGATGAAAGTTGGTATGCTCATGGGTATAAGGGATAATAGCAACCGAAAATTTTCCGTTTGATGAATTAACCACCGTTAAACTTACCCCATTTACACAAATAGATCCCTTTGACACTGTAATAAATTCGCCGGGTGTATATTCAAAATAATACTCCCAACTTCCATTCTGGGTAATAATATCGGTAACTAATGCAGTACTATCTACATGTCCCTGCACTATATGGCCATCTAACCGGTCACCTACCTTTAAACATCTTTCCAAATTAATTGAATCTCCCTCCTTTAAAGATCCCAGGTTGGTTTTTTCCAATGTTTCTTTAATTGCCGTAACGGTATAATATGAATCAAAAATTCCATCCACCGTTAAACAAACACCATTATGCGCCACTGATTGGTCTATCTTTAATTCTAGTAAAAACGAAGATTCGATAGAAAAAGTAAGATTGGTTCCATTTTTAGCAATGGCCCTAACTTTTCCCATACTTTCTATAATGCCTGTAAACATGGAATAAAGATAACAAAAAAGCCCATCAGCGTTAACCGATGGGCTTTTAATATTTTAGATAAAATTTATTCTAACATCAATACACAATACTTGCTATTGCTCCAGAATTTAGCCTGGTCGTTAATAGTAAGTTTGGTAACTTTATTTCCTTCTTTTACCAAGGTATAACTGCTAGATGGATGAGAAGTTTTTAAGGTTACTTTTTTAGCACCTAACGGAATTTCATTAATTTTTCTTTTATCTGTTTTAGTGAAATAATCCATGTTTACATCAGCACTTAATTTAGATCCTGATTTAGCAGAAAAAGCGCCTCCTTTATCCAATACTTTATTATTGGTAAGTTCCTTAAAAGTTCCCATACAATAGTACACAGTATTTAACTCCTGGTCCTGATTAGCAATGGTCGTTTGATTTTCATCATTTACGTTTTGCAAACTATCGTTTTTAGCAGACATTTCCTGCACTTGAATATTTAAAGTGGCTAGTTGCTCTTTTAAGGAGGCAATTTCTTTGTCTTTCTCTTCGATCTGTTTATTCAAATTAGCAATCAACTCTTCCAGTTGTTTGTTTTCTTTTCCTGAATTTTTCAGCTTTTTGTTAAGAGATGCGATTTTTTCTTTATTCTCATCCATTAACTGAGCAATGATATTGATGCTCTCCTGAATTTTTTCTCTTTTATCGTCTGTTAGATCACCTTCATTTTCAGCAGAATTATCACTGATTATACCTTCATTTCTTTTAATCTCATCTAAACGATCATAAATGGTATTCATTTCGGCAATATAACCATTGATATTATCGGTATTACCACTGTTAATAGATTCAAGACTATCAAGTTTCGCTTGCATTTGTTTGATCTTTCCTGAATCACCTCCACATGAGGTTAGAGCTATAGATATGGCGGCAGCTGATATGAAAAATAATTTTCGCATATAAATAAGTTAAATGTTGGTACAAAAATATGGGGTTTTTGTTGTAGTTGAGGTTATTACCCCCTATTTTTTAAACATTTTTAGGTATCTAAACTCCCCAATTTCTGCTTAATTTTACCCCATATGGTTGAAAATCAAAACGGGATTATCCTATTTGACGGGGTTTGCAACTTCTGCAACAACTCCGTAAATACCATTATTGGCTTTGATAAAAAAAGCTACTTCAGGTTTGCGCCCATTCAATCAGAAACCGGCCAATATCTGATGAACAAACATGGGTTAGATCCTGCCAAATTTGATTCAGTGATTCTGGTAGATGATGACCGAGCCTATGTATTTTCGTCAGCCGTATTACATATTGCTCGTAAATTAGGAGGTATTTATTCGTTAGCCTATGCAGGTATTATTATCCCTAAATTTTTACGTGATCCATTGTATAAATGGGTAGCTAAAAACCGATACAAGTGGTGGGGTAAAAAAGAGGCCTGTATGGTGCCTACGCCTGAAGTACGATCAAGGTTCATCAGCTAATTTATCAAACTCATATTAACTGCACATTAATATTCACTTAGGTCACTAACAAAGTGCTGTTTAGAACTCTGCTAAAATCCATTATTAACCTCGCCTTATTATATCGTTATTATATACTTAATAGCAGGTAAACTATGAAGTAATGAACACAGGGTACATTTGAACATAAATTCATTGTTATGAAAGAACAACCCATTCGCACCGTTGATATTTTAGTTTTATCTGATATTCATTTAGGCACTTACGGTTGTCATGCTAAAGAACTGTTGAAGTATTTAAAAACAGTTCAACCTAAAATGGTCATATTAAACGGGGACATTATTGACATCTGGCAATTTTCAAAAAAATACTGGCCTAAATCACATATGAAAGTGATTAAAAAAATGGTGAAGTATATGACCAACAATATTCCTGTGTATTACATTACCGGGAACCACGATGAAATGTTGAGAAAGTTTACAGATTTTACCTTGGGTAGTTTTCATTTAAAAAACGAACTGGTATTAGAGCTCAATGGCAAACGCACCTGGTTTTTTCATGGTGATTTGGTAGATGTATCCATGCGATATTCCAAAATGTTGGCAAAAATTGGCGGCAAATCGTATGATATGTTGGTATTAGCCAATAGAGCCATCAATTATTTATTTGATAAAAAAGGAAGTCAGAAAATACAGTTTTCGCACCATGTAAAACAATCGGTAAAACGAGCCATTAAACATATTAGCGATTACGAAAAAGTAGCCATTGAAATTGCTCATGCTAAACATTATGATACCGTTATTTGCGGGCATATTCATCAACCCAAAATGCAGGATTATCACTTGAATCATAAATTAGTTACCTACCTTAATTCAGGTGATTGGGTAGAAAGTTTATCCTCTTTAGAATATTATGATAACCAATGGCATGTATATAAATATGTGCAGGACCCTGTAATAAAAACGGTGGAAGAAGAAGAAACGGAAGAATCAGAAATGAGTATGGAAACCGAAGAAGAAATGGCTTATTTTATGGGATTTCAGAAGTTGATGGCGGGGTAAATTATTTACTCACATCATATTCTTTATATAAGGTGTTCGTGAACTCGCTTCGCTCGGTTCCCGCAGATTTCACAGATTATCACAGATATTATGTCGTCGCTACTATTTCGCTTAGACGCTGTTTCAATTTCGCAGATGTGCCTCGCTGGCTCGGCTAGAATACATCTATAGGATTAAATTACTGGAATATATCCGACTTCTCTGAAGTCATTTATCCTTAAAAATCATACATGCATTTTTTGATTCCGGAGGAATCAGATAGATATAGCAACTGGAACAATGGTTTAAAGCAACTCCGGAGGAGTTGGATATATTCCAAAGAAAATAATATAATTAATAGGCTATGATTCGTTATGGAAATATTCAAATACTTTTTTTGCTCGTGCATTTCCAACAACATTCTCTAAATCTTCAAAAGATGCTTCTTTTATTTTTTTTACCGATTTAAAATGACGTAATAATTCAGTAGCAGTAGCTTCTCCAATGCCTTCAATTTTTTCCAGCTCTGTACTGATCAATGCTTTTTGATGACGTTTACGATAATGAGTAATGCCAAAACGATGGGCTTCATTACGCATGTGTTGAATCACCTTTAATGTTTCGCTCCTTTTATCAATATACATGGGTAATGAATCACCCGGATAAAAAATTTCTTCGAGACGTTTGGCTATTCCTATCACTGCTATTTTTCCACGTAAGCCTAATTCATCCAACACTTCCACCGCCATTCCTAATTGGCCTTTACCACCATCAATCACTATCAATTGTGGAAGCGGATCATTTTCTTCCAGCAATCGGGAATATCTGCGTGTAAGTACTTCTTTCATGGTAGCAAAATCATCGGGCCCTTCTACGGTTTTTACGTTAAAATGTCTGTAATCTTTTTTACTTGGTTTTGCATCTTTAAAACAAACCATCGCTGATACCGGAAATGCTCCCTGAAAATTGGAGTTATCAAAACACTCAATATGTTTAGGTAATTCCTTCATGCGTAAATCTTTTTTCATCGTTTCCAAAATACGATCCGCATGTGATTGTGGGTCTTTTATCTCCAGTTGTTTGAGTTTATCCAGTTTAAAATACTTTACATTTCGTTGTGATAATTCCACCAGCATTTTTTTATCACCACGTTGCGGAACCGTAATCTTTACTCCCTCCATCTCCAATCCCGTTTCGAAAGGCAAAATAATTTCTTTTGAATCACTCGAAAAAATATTTCGCAACTCCACCATGCCAAGTAGCAATAATTCCTCATCTGTTTCTTCCAGCTTTTTCTTTAACTCTAGGGTATGACTTTGCACAATTGCTCCGGAGGCAATTTTTAAATAATTTACATATGCATATTTAGCGTCACTTTCAATTGAAAAAACATCCACATCATCAATATCCGGATGTACCACTACATTTTTATCTTTAAACTTTTCAAGATAATCCAACTTTTCTTTAATCTGTTGTGCTTCTTCAAAACGGTAAGAAGTAGCATATTCCTGCATAATATTTTTAAAATGATGGGTCACATCAGATGTTTTTCCTTTCAATATAAAACGAATTTGTTTTATCATCTCCAGGTACTCTTCTTCGGTTTGTTTGGCTTCGCAAGGACCCTTACAATTGTTGATATGGTACTCTAAACACACTTTAAACTTTCCGCTTTGGATATTCGTAGGAGTAAGTTGCAAATTACATGAACGAATTTGGTACAATTGTTTAATGAGATCAAGTACGGCTCTCATCGTTTTTACAGAAGTATAAGGCCCAAAATATTCTGATCCGTCTTTTATTTTTCTACGGGTAGGGAAAATACGGGGGAACGGTTCTTTTTTAATACATATCCATGGGAAAGTTTTATCGTCTTTTAATTGAATATTAAACCGGGGTTGGTATTTTTTAATGAGAGTGTTCTCAAGTAATAAAGATTCCATTTCATTATTGACTACAATAAAACGGATATCCTCAATATTTTTTACAAGTACTTGTGTCTTGCGATTTTCATACTGAATCTTATTAAAATACGATGAAACTCTGTTCTTAAGGTTTTTAGCCTTTCCAACATAAATAATCTTCCCATCAGCATCCAAATACTGATAGATTCCCGGAACTTCGGGTAGGGTTTTTAAAATGGTAGATATTTTCTCTGACCTGTCCATGAATCTTAACAAAAATACAAAGAAGAACAGACATTGCTAAAAGGCTTGCCAGCATTTAGAAAGGTATAGTTTATAACATTGTACACATACTAAGAAGAACCTTAATCAACTTTCCCAGGGCATGATTTACAACGCTTGCCTTTTTTTTTATATTTTTTACAACATTCTTTTTTCTTTTTTTTCAACGATACTTCTTCAGGAGGTAAAACAGATTTCCAACAGCTGCACATAGCACAACTACCAGTTGAAGATTGAATGTTATTATTGAATTGCATTGAAACAAATATAAGTGCTTATATAGATTGCCCACAAAAAACACCCGATAAATACCCTAAACAGGGGAGGATTATAGCACCATACTTAAGATAATGGCCAAGATTGGCGGAATGATTCCTGCAGCAATCAACCATTTTCCCCTACCTTTAATACCGTGTTTGCCTTTTAAAATGAATAATCCCGTAATGTTAATGACTATTAGTAATCCCGCAAATACATCCGCAGCCCATTTCCACCCTTTTATACTGTTTCTGTGTAATAAGTTAGATTGATAAAATACAGGTCTTCGTTTAACACTTTCGTATACTCCTGTTTTAGTGGAAAAATTAATGTGTAAGGAAGCATTGTCATAATAAATTTTTACCTGATCAGGAGTGGGTGAATCATATACTTTATAGTCATTTTCACCTACCAATTTTCCATATTCGTTAATCACTTCCGGAGTTAGCTCTGAAGTTTTATAAGTTTTATTAATGGTAATTTCTTTTTTATTAATAATAAAATCAGGATTCCATTCATTTACATGGTTCAATGCGATGCCTGATAAACAATAAATGATAATAAGTGTAGAAAAAAAGTATCCCAAATCACGATGCGTAGCAATATTAAGTCTACGAATTTTGGTTTTTGTTTCTTTTTTCATGGCATTAGCGCTGTGCCGTTACTTCGCCTTTTACAATTTTAGCGGCATATTCACGTGCTATATCAATGGTCCATTTCTCTACATTAGGATCAGGTAAAATAGCATCAGGTTTATAAATGACTTTATTTTTTGAATCATTGATTTGAGCTATTCCATCTCCTATAATCTGTATCTGAAACATTTCGTCATGTGCTACCAATACAGGTATAACAATGGAGGTTTTTTTATCTTTTAGAACTCTGTTAATCGCTACGCTGGTTGAATCAGGACTGTAGTGAGCCACGTGTCCGCACCAGCCAAATGAATGTTTATTAATACCTGTACTGTCTTTTACATACTCCCCTACTTTATTCAATAATTCAGTCCACTCGGTATTATAAGTTGCATCACCATAAGCAATTAAAGTAATACCTTCTTCTGCAGGATTTTTTGAAAGAGATTTTACTCTTCTCAAAACATTTTTTTGAAGTACGTCTGTAAAGTCTAATAAAGGAGTTATTACCGTATTTGCTTTAGGAGTATAACGTTCAATTTTTTCAATTTTTAATGCTTCTAAAGAGGCCGGATCTTCCTTTTTACCAATGATGGTTGGAATATCATCGAATGAATGAGAACTTACCGTTAAAAAAACAGGTACCAGAATAACATCGGTATATCCTTCGGCATCAAACTCCTTTAATCTGGTGGCTATTGATGGCTCAGTATATTCCATAAAAGCTGTTTTGGTGTCTTTAATAATCCCATCTGCTACAACAGAATCTTTCACCCGTTT
>CAZUXM010000056.1:0-5865 GCA_964624635.1 uncultured Candidatus Competibacteraceae bacterium | reverse complement strand
CCAAATCAAGTAAAGCATTTCTCCACGTTTCAGAACGTGAACCATGATTGACAAATAACACCCCAATTTTTTTGTCTCTATTATTTGAGTTGTTTGTATTGTTGCCTTTTGACCCACAACTGGCTATTAAAAAACAAAACGTTAATACTGTAAAAAAACTAGTACCGAATGATTTTAGCGTACTCATAATTCTCGTGTAAAATGAATTGCAAAGTAACTGGTGTAGAAGGAATAATAAAATACCCTAAATAGGGGTAAATGATAAATAATATTCCTCTTTTAGAATTTAGCTACTTCAAAGGCTGGATAACCTTTTTCTCCAAGGGCATTCACAAAGGATGTGAACCTTAACTTATAATATTCTCCTTCAGTTGATTTAATGATATAGATTTTATTAGGCAATACAACATAGGTACTCAAGTCAAAATCATAATATTTCCATTCATAACCAATATAATCCCAATTATTTGACCAAGTGTAGGTGGATAAATCAGTATAGTTGATTTCAGTAAATGGTTTTGTAAAATCTCGAGCTACTTCTACCTGATATGGGTTAATAAGTACTCCATTGGTAGAGTAATCGTGCCAAATACCCGATAAGGTTTCTTCTACCTTAGTGGTGTACTGAGTAAACACTAAATCCCAACTTACTTTATCGGGTTCAACATCCGCAACAGAACCACTACCATTTAAACTTAAATACACAAAATTTTTATTGGCGTTTTTACTTATATTCAATACTTGTAGATTGGCTCCATTTAAGTCAGCCACCTTTACCTGATAAGTTCCTCCGGCCAAGCTAAGGATTTGCATTTTTTTACGACCAATATTACCTCCTAAAGTAGTAATACCTCTATCTACTACATATACATAGTTGTGCGAAACTACATTACCTGCAATAAAAGTCCCCCACTCTCCAATGGCAGTGCTATCCTTCCATCCTTCCGATCTGTCGAACCGATATGTTAGCCCGGAACCTGAAGTAACTGCATTAAAATCGGTAAGACCTGTGTTAGCTACAGACATAAACTTGGACAAGTTTGTATAAACATGATAATCATTATCTCCACATTGAAATGCCAAATCCCAACTTTCACGGTCAGTAACTTTTACAAACGTATCGGTACCTAAATCAAAATACCATTGGGTACCATATAATGGTCCCATACCTGCCACACTTGACGTAACCCCGGCAGGTGATTGATAAGGAGGTACAGGATCATCTTCCTGAAAACAGGAACTTAATCCTGCTAACACAAATACGAATAATATGTATTTTAGTTTGTTCAATTCTTTTTACTTACTATAAAATTATAGGCTACGGATACCCCAAATGTTCTTCCCCACATGGTAGGTAAGGTAGCACTTCCTGCAGAATGTGCTCCACCTCCGTTAGCCCCTGTTTGGTTAATATTAGTAATACCCAACAGGTTTTTACCATATAAGGCAATCTGCAGCTTATTTTTAAAGAATGATTGAAGATACGAAATATCCATCGTTCCAAAACCATCAATAGTACCTTCCCTAATAACATCAGCTTGCAAAGTAGGATCATATTCAGTATACAAAAATGGTTGTGAACCGGTATATTTAAAAAACACATTGAGTTTACCATTCCACTTTTTAAAGTTATATGAGCCATTGGTTTGCACCTCTGGATAAAATTTATAATCATTGGTGCCAATTACACTTTCATCAATATCATTCATTACTCCTGTATAAGTAAACCCAACTCCCAATGATAAGTTTTTCCAGGTAAAATTAGCTGATGCCTGCCCTCCTACTGATTGAAAGCGAGCAATATTTTCGTTTCGATAAATATTTGAATCTGGTGTAATCGCTAAAGCAATTAAACGAATTTGGTTTTGAATATCATTGTAAAAACCTCCTGCAGAAAAACCAAACTCTACATTTTTATAATGTTTATTGGTATAGGAAATACTACCGTTGATATTGTGCCCGTTCTCAGCTTTTAAATGGGTGTTTCCATAAACATTATGGTTTACGTCTACAAAGAAGAAATACAATTCCTTTAATGTAGGGGACCTGAATCCTCTTGAATAAGATAAGCGGATATCAAGATTTTTATGAGGTGAAATTTTTGTATGAATAGAAGGGATTACCGGCATATCAAATTTTGATTGATAGCCGAAACGAACTGCAGGTTTAATGGTCCATATTTTTACCGGTTTAAATTCAACAGCTCCAAAAAGAGCCACATCCATCATATCCTGAAACTGATTTTGGATACGTTCACCTGTAGCAGTTTCGTAATTAAATTCATAACCTGCTTGTACTGCAATACGTGAATTTTTTTTGTTATAGTTGTATACTCCTCTGCTCATCACCAGATTAAACAAATCAATATTTTCTTCAGTAAGCTGTTGGTCTAGCGTAACCAAATCTTTTCTAAAAGTTTCTCTTCTTCTTTCATAAAAAGAATAGGAGGCGGTAATATCTAAATGATGGTCTTTGGCTACATAACCAGTGAGAAATAATCCATGAGTACTTCTAATGGTTCTAAACCACTGGTCGGTAGCAGTAACATAAAAAGGCGCTTCAGGAGCACCTTTACTTTCCAATAATTCATGAAAAATATTTCCGGAATAACGTAAATTAAGTTTTCCAATAGAACGATTGTATTGCACTTCACCAAAATATTGTTCTTTGGGTTTCCATAGCTTTACTCTTTTAACGGAGTCATTGGTACTAAATCCATCAAAAAAATATCTCCCTCCGGTTATCTGCAAAAAATTTCCTTTGTGTTGCCAACCTAGTTTCGCATCTACATTATAGTTTCCAACGGTTTCGTAAAAGAACTTGGCGCTTCCTTCTAATAAATGATTTTGTGTTTTTTTGGTGATGATATTAATAACTCCTCCCATAGCATTGGAACCATATACAGTAGAAGTAGACCCTTCAATAATTTCAATTTTTTCAACGGTATTAAGATTAATTTGTGAAAGATCCAGGTTTCCATCTAATCTACCAATCATAGGTACCCCATCAATCATGATTTTTACATTTTCGCCCCCTACTCCCTGCATTTTTACTTGTGAACCCAATGCAGCATCCTGCGATAACCGAACATTGAGATCATTCGTTAGCAAATCACGTAAATTCTGAGCCCCTTGTCCTTCTATCCTGGCTTTGTCTATCACTTTTACTTTATATACTGATTCATTTACTTTGGTAGGTACTGCATAAGAAGTAACTACAAACTCATCAAGTTGATGTTGATCTTCAGCAAAATGAAAAGTAAGATTATTGGATGGTGTAATAGTATCATTAATTTCCTTGCATCCTAAGTATGAAATTTTAATGGATGATTCGGTGGTAATGGTACATTTTATTTTTCCTTCAAAGTCAGTAATTTCATATTGAGGTTTGGTTCCGTTTAAAGGACTAATAAATACATGCGCACCATATACCGGCTCCCCATTTGAGTCTTTAACAAAAAGAAAAGTTTGAGCCGAAACAAGTCCGGCCCAAACTAACATACACAAGAATGCTATTAAACTTTTCGGTGTATTCAAACTATTCGACAATGAATTTCTGAGTACCTGTATAATTACCTACTTGAACTCTGGCTACATAAATACCTGTAGGCAGGTTAAGCGAGGTAAGATCAATTTGTGTTTGATTAATTCCAGATTGATTAGTTAAAATCCGGTTCAATATTGTTTTCCCATTGATGTCAATGATGTTCAACTGAGCATTTTGTTGTTGATCATTGATAACATAAACCAAATTGATAAAATCAGTCGTTGGATTAGGGAATACACTAAATCCTGCCAATTTACCTGTTTCACCTTCAACAGACACAAAGCCTACCTGACGTTTTTGGAAACGATATTTACCGGCAGATGATCCAACAAAACCTGTAAATCTAACTTGCCAGATATTACTATCTAAATCCTGAATAAAATAACTGGTTGAATCTTCCACTACCCACTGGAATGACATATTCAATTGTTTCCAACGAGCACCAATGCCTTGTAAATCTTCTTGTAAAGTATAATTGGTATGGATTGCATTATCGGGCAAAATATCAGCTGCTTCGGCTACTGCAACCCCTTTATTAGTTTCAACTCCTGTTACTGCCTGATTTACCACAAAAAAACCATTTTGTAAATAATCACCTTCATGTTTAGTAAACACTAGATCATAGGAATCAGCTGCCGGCTCGCTATCATACGTTGAGTCATTTACGAAGCTATAATAAATAAAATTCTTATTGGTAACACCAGCTTTTGAAATGGTTAAGGTTTGGGCTGCTCCACCACCAATATCGTCCACCCAAATAGTGTAAGCCGATGTGATAGCGCTCAATTTTTTAATCCAAACTTTTTTCCATGTAGGTGCAGCGTTAGATGTTTTAAATACATAAATTTTTACTCCATTTACATCATGTGTAATATTGTTATAAATACCCCAACCATAATCCGGATGACCTGCACCACCTTGTTCAAAAGCTGATGGAGCAAAAGCATGTTGATCATCACGCTGTCTTGTAAAATTGGTACCATTAAATAAACCTGTGGTATCTAAAGTAGCCCAATCTGTAGTATCACCTCCGGTATATTCATACAAAGCAGCATTAAAACCTCCGTTAATTCGTACTGTTGCTGAATATGGTTCACTAACATCAATTAAAAAATCTTTATCATTAAAAGGCATAGTACCTACAATACCATTTTGAAGACTGTAAAAAACACGGTTAGGATAACCTGCTCCAATAGCTACTGAATCATCCACCCAGGTTTGTGCCTGAATACCCATGGCCAAAGAAGCTAAAACAATTGTAAAAAATTTCTTCATCGTATATAAAAGTTTATTTCATTTTAGTGTGACAAAGGTATTATCACAAACACCTCATAACAATCCCGTATATTGGGTAAACCCACTACCTAAGTTTGGGTATTGTAGCTAAAAGACAGTAATGACAATGCGTCCAAGAGGCATTGAAATATCATTTATGATAAAAATAACCTAAAAAGGGGATTACTCTTTTTCTACTAAGCCTTGGGTGTAGGCATAATTAATCAGCTCAGCAGCACTCTTACAAGAGAGTTTTTTGAGAATATTTTTACGATGAGTGTATACGGTATGGGTACTTAAAAAAAGTTTATCAGCAATATATTTTGTATTTCTACCCTGAGTAATAAGCATTAACACTTCCATTTCCCTTTCACTTAAATCATCATGCAATTGTTGGGTAGGTTTTTCGGGAGTACGTTTAAAACTATATTCAATAAGTGTTTCAACCACCTTTGGAGTAAAAAATTTAATTCCTTCTACAGTTGCCTGTATAGTTTGTTTTATTTCATCTGGGGTAGAGTGTAGGGTAAAAAAACTGGTGATATGTAATTTATGCAGTTTGTAAATGCTTTCTTTATGTGGATCAGAAAATAAAATGGTACGGTATTTTTCGGTAAGGGTATTGGTTTCCTCCCAATTAGATTCAAGAAACATATCCTCAAACCAACGATCAATCATTAATATCATAGGTTGATGTACTACCAATAACTCAAGTAACTGTTGTTTTGAGGTAGCTATGCCTGCCAATTCAACTGTATTCATGGTCTCTATCATTCCTGATAATCCACTTACTATCATTTGTTGGTTAGAGGCAATTACTATTTTTTCTTTGGGAGCCATATAAAATCAGCTGCAAATATGCATAAAATTAGCTTATTTACCAGAATAGTACCTGAACAACATCCTTAAAAAACAAAAAAAACTAATTCATAAACGCAAACATGGAGAGCAGATTATAGCGTAAAACCCGCAGGTATTGGAGCTTAGCCCGCCCTTTTTTACGGCTATACAGATATAAATGGCCCGTAAAAAAGCAGGCAGGGT
>CAZUXM010000055.1:10212-18349 GCA_964624635.1 uncultured Candidatus Competibacteraceae bacterium | reverse complement strand
GAGATCCTATCAATCAATCCTTTTACATGTTCTGTATCTACTTCCTTAATTTTTTTTGCGGGATTCCCTGCATAAATACATCCACTTTCAACCACCGTATTTTCTAATACCACCGCACCTGCTCCAATAATTGAATTTGAATGAATCACGCAATGATCCATCACTATGGCTCCCATTCCAATCAATACATTATCATGGATAGTACAACCATGTACAATAGCATTATGCGCAATAGAAACATTGTTACCAATATTGGTTGGAGCCTTTTGGTAAGTAGCATGTACAGTTGCATTGTCCTGCACATTTACCCTATTACCCATTTTTATATAGTGTACATCACCGCGTATAACCGCATTATACCAAAAGGTACATTCATCACCACAAATTACATCACCAGTAATGACAGCCGTTTCTGCAGTCCAGCAATCTTTACCAAATTGAGGGGTTTTACCCAGTATTTCTCTAATAATAGCCATAGGAATATTATTCTATTTGGATAAAGGTACCATTTTTAATAGAACACGGAAGTTGCTTTTGCAGTGGATAGGCACGGATATAATAGGTCTGCAATATCCATGCAATATTTAGATGGGAATGTAAATCAACTTTTTGGTTTCAAAATATTCTTCATCGATTTTTTGATGAATAGAAAAACCTTTTACCGGACGTTTTAATTCTTTTATTTCGTCTTTCAACTCTCCTCCTTTTAAATATAAAATACCTTTATCTTTTGCAGATGGTTTAGGAGAAACCAAATGCCTTACATGCATGTAAAATTCACGTAAGGTTTCAACAGCTCTTCCGGTAACAAAATCTGCATGTTCTTTCACTTGTTCTGCCCTGCTGTGCATTACTCTTACATTTTCAATGCCGGCTGCTTCACAAACTGCTTCTACTACTTTTAATTTTTTACCAATAGAATCAACCAATAAAAATTCACAATCAGGTAAACAAATGGCTAAAGGTATTCCGGGAAATCCACCTCCGGTTCCTACGTCAATAAATTTTGTACCGGGATCAAAACTCATGCATTTGAGTATTGACATACTGTGCAAAAAATGATGCAGATATAATTGGTCAATATCTTTACGGGAAATAACATTAATCATTTGATTCCATTCCTTAAAAGCATTCCCTGCTTTTTCAATAGTGGCAAGAGTGGCATCACTTATCCCGGGAAAATGTTTTTGAATGATATCGGGCATGACAAATTATATCTTGCCTTTGTTTGACTTCATGATGTTGTATAATAGATCTTTTGCTCTAAACAGTTGTGCCTTTACTGTTCCTAATGGCATTTCCAGTTTTTCTGCAATCTCTTCATACGAAAGTTCATCATAATACCGCATCTCAATTAACTGACGATACTTGGGTTTGAGTTTATCAACCAACTCTTTCACCAGTTTTTTCTTTTGCTCGGTCATTAACTCCTCCTCAGGATCAAGATTGGTGGATTTGATATCTATTTTCAAATCATCACCATCACTGCCTGCAATTTTTTTATCGATAGAAAATGTATCCAGTTTCTTTTTACGGATATGATCAATACCATTATTAGTAGCAATTCGAAATAACCAGGTACTGAATGCGTAGGTAGGTTGATAATGATGTAAATTTCTGAATGCTTTACCAAAAGATTCAATCATTAAATCTTCAGCATCATCCTTATTGTTCACCATTTTAAAAAACAAAAAGTATATTGAATCTTTGTATCGACCCATGAGTTCAGCATAAGCCGCCTGATCACCCTCTTGTGTAGCTCTTTGAACTAACTCGTAATCCGATCTTGCCCTGTATGATAAATTATCTAATTCCATTGATCCTTTTTTCTGCCCCAGCTTTTAATGACAAATACGGGTTGTACGAATGTATAAATAAAATCGAGGAATGGTGCTGACAAAATTAAATCTTTTTCGCCCAATTTACTGAGCCATAATCCGTTAAAAAGCCCTAGACACAGTAGATTCAGTAAAAATAATGTAAAACCTGTTTGTAAATTACCTGTTAATAAAATACAAATGATTCCTATATAAAAGCATACACTTACAATCCATTGAAACATAATGCTCAATTGCGTAAAAAAGCTATAATGTGGTGCAGTGGTAGTATGTCTGCCTTTTTGATTCAACCATTCCGTCCATGTTTTTTTTGATTCAGATATTGTGAAACTTTTTTTATCCAACATCACAAAAAAATCAGCTTTGTTTTTGATAGCTTGAACAAACAAATCATCATCACCTGATGCTATATTTTTATTGATGGTATCCAATGCTACTACCAGATCTTTTGAATAACCCATATTCCTGCCAACACCCATGTACGGGTATTTCCATAAAGCTTTGCTTAAATATTGAATTGCTATTCTACTACTGTCAAAACGAATAAAAGTGTTTAAAAACCCTTTTTGTTTTTTCAATCGCCCATACCCAAGTACAACTCTATGGTTGTTGTTTAAATAGGTGGAATATTGAGTTAACCATTCGTCAGATGCGGGTGAACAATCGGCGTCTGTTAATACAACAAAAGGATATTTGGCTGCAGAAATACCTTCACGTAAAGCATACTTTTTACCAGAAGTTGTTTTTTGCTCAATATGAATTACCTGTAAATAGGTATATTGTTTATTTAAGTCTTCTAAAAAATCCTTGGTCCCATCATCAGAAGCATCGTTTACAACAATCACTTCAAATGAAGGATATTTCTGTAAAAGTACTTGGTGAATATTATGCTTCAGGTTCATTAAATCGTTACATGTACATATAATTACACTTATCCCCTCATTAGGTTCACCTTTTTTTTGCATATGATACAACCATACTACGGAAAGTAATCTCAGCTTGCCAACCATAAAATTAATCATGAGACAAAAAATGGTAATCCAAAGTATATATTCGTTGAATGTTTTCATTCAAGTACAAAATAATCAATTTTATGTTATGCGGCCGGGATAGGAGCGGCATCCTTTTTATTGCAACCTATATATACCAACGTTTGCATCACCCACGACTTAAGTCGTGGGATAAACAAACATCCCAATCTACACTAACTGCAATAAAAAGATATAGCGAATAGCCGGATAAGCCGCCCATTTAAAAAAAATACCGACCTTTACACCAATGAAATTTGAACTCATAGCAACTGACCCTGTTACCAAAGCAAGAGCAGGGATACTACATACTGACAGAGGACCTATTGAAACCCCTATTTTTATGCCTGTAGGTACAGCTGCTACCGTAAAAGCGGTTCATCAAAAAGAGCTGGAGCAGGAAGTAAAAGCACAGATTATTTTAGCTAATACCTATCACCTGTATTTAAAACCGGGGATGGATATTATAAAAAAAGCAGGTGGAGTTCATCAATTCATGAATTGGAACAAACCAATGCTTACAGATAGTGGCGGATATCAGATCTTCAGCTTATCCGATAATAGAAAACTAACCGAAGAAGGTGCTTTATTCCAATCGCATATTGACGGAAGCAGACATACATTTACTCCTGAAAATGTAATGGACATTCAACGGATTATTGGGGCTGACATCATTATGGCGTTTGACGAATGTACTCCCTACCCTTGCGAATATTCCTACGCAAAAAGCAGCATGGATCTTACCCATCGGTGGTTAAGTAGATGCGTTAAGCAGTTTAAAAATACTGAACCTTTATATGGTCATGCACAATCTTTATTCCCAATTGTACAGGGATCAGTGTTTAAAGATTTGAGGTCACAATCAGCTGAATATGCTGCATCACAGGAGATGAATGGAAATGCCATTGGTGGGTTATCAGTAGGTGAGCCTGCTGACATGATGTATGAAATGACTGAATTGGTTTGTAGTATTTTGCCCCAAAACAAACCACGTTATTTAATGGGAGTTGGTACACCTGAAAATATATTGGAATGTATTTCGTTAGGAGTGGATATGTTTGATTGTGTAATGCCTACCCGAAATGCCCGCAACGGAATGTTATTTACCCGTAATGGTATTATTAACATCAAAAATAAAAAATGGGAAGATGATTTTAGTCCGATTGATGAAGGTACCGGTGTACTTGTGGATAAACAACATACCAAAGCTTATTTAAGACATTTAACTACCACTGGTGAAAGATTGGCTGCACAAATTGCCAGTATCCATAATTTAGCCTTTTATTTGTGGCTAGCGGGTGAAGCTAGGAAACATATTATTGATGGAACTTACTGTGACTGGAAAAACACAATGACTAAAAAAGTAACCACTCGATTATAACATGTTCAAGAGAATTGACCGATATATCATTGGAAAGTACCTGGCTACTTTTTTTGTGATTATTGCGTTAATCATTGCTTTAGCATCCGTATTTGATTTTTCTGAAAGGCTGGATGGATTCATGGGTAAAAACAATGTTAAGCCATCCATAAAAGAAATATTACTGGATTATTATCTCAACTTTGCACTTTTCTTTGCCAACATGTTCTCTCCGTTTTTTGCTTTTATTGCGGTTATATTTTTTACCAGTCGTATGGCATCCAGATTGGAGATTGTTTCTATATTATCCACAGGCACCAGTTACAGAAGACTGTTGTGGCCATTTTTATTAACTGCATTTTTTCTGGCAGGATTAAATTGGTTTTCAGCCAATTATATAATACCAAATGCTAATGAGAAAAAAATGAATTTCGAAAAAAAATATTTCGGCAGAGTAAATTTTGCATTACCTAATATTCATCGGCAAGTAAGCGACAGTGAGTTTGTTTATTTAAAAAACTTCAATTTCGATACTAAAATCGGAGGCGGTTTTGCTCTTGAGAAATTTGTAGACGGACAATTAGTCACCAAAATTATGTGTCATAATATTATTTACGATACAGTACAAGGTGATTGGAAGCTGCAGGATTATATTATTCGGGATATGGATGGGTTCAAAGAAAAAATGCGACGAGGATCAGACCTTGATACATTTTTTTCATTTACACCCAACTTGTTTAAAAGTGAAACAAGAACCATGGTAACAATGTCGAATAAAGAATTAGATCAATTTATTGAGGAGGAAAAAGCAAAAGGTTCAAAATATGTAAATATATATTTATTGGAAAAACACCAACGTAATGCAAATCCATTTACCATTGTAATTATGACATTATTAGCGGTGCCTATTGCCAGTAGAAAAGTTAGAGGAGGAATTGGAATTCACTTAGCGATGGGAGTAGCGTTAGCGTTTTTATATATATATGTACAAAAAGTGTGTACTGCCTCTGCCTCCACCGGAGGAATGGACCCTTTCTGGGCTATGTGGGTACCCAATATTATGTTTTTAATATTTGCCGGGGTATTAGTAAGGTTTGCACAGAAGTAATTTTACCCACTATTCTTATACTCATCACCGGTATCATCTTTTATATCCTCCTGCGGATCAGGTTTTACAGAATCCTGTTTTTTTAAAGGCTCAGTATTGGTTTTTACATCCAGTACCTTATGTTTACCTTCATCGCTCTTTATGATGGTAGTAATGATTTCTTGTTGTGATGTAACGGTGGTATCAAACAAAACTACTACCTGATTGTTCAAATAATTAAAAGAAATAGTTTTTACTCCTTTCATTCCCAATAAATCCTCAGATATATTTTTCTCAGCTACTCCGTTACCATCAAGTCCTGTAACAGTTACCTCAATCTTTTTAAGCGCTTTGGTACTGTCTTTTTTGCCACAGGCAAAAAAGAGTAAGAACATAATTATTAAAAAGGCTGAATATTTTCCTTTAGTGCACATTTAATGGCATCTTTGCTCAAATTTAGCGAATTCCTCCGTGAACTTCAACCTTAAGAATAGGACCTCTCAATATTTTATACTGGTTTTATTGGCTGCCATATGGGGCAGTTCTTTTATTTTAATGAAATTAGGATTAGGTAACAATCCTAAAACATTTAAACCTGAGGAAGTAGCTTTGCTTCGTGTATCCATTAGTTTTTTGGTATTATCACCGTTTGTGTTTTACCATATACGAACTATTCCAAAAGATAAATGGTTATGGTTGGGGCTAGCGGGGTTTTTAGGTAATGGAATCCCGGCATTTATGTTTGCATTAGGCCTTTCAAGAATTAATAGTTCGCTGGGTGGTATCATTAATGCAACGGCTCCTTTATTTACACTTATTGTAGGTACCGTATTCTTCTCATCTAAATTTGGGAATAAAGCTGTTTGGGGAATACTAATAGGGTTAGTGGGAACCTTATATCTCATCATCATGTCAGGAAGCGGGAAAGGGGATACGGATTATTTATATGTTTTGTTTCCTATTGTTGGTTCACTTTGTTATGGTTTTAGCTCCAATATTATTAAAACTAAATTGAAAGATTTAAAACCAATTATTGTTACCGGTGCTGCTTTAATGATCCAGTTTCCGATAGCTATTTTTTTCGTTATTTATTTAGGTGTACCACAAAAAGCAATGAGCTCAGTTGCCTTTCAAAATTCATTTATTGCTATATGTATATTGGCAGTAATGAGTACATCTATTGCCGTACTGATTTTTAATTATCTTATCAAACATACGTCCGTTCTATTTGCTGCCTCCGTAACTTATCTTGTACCGGTATTTGCTATGGCTATCGGTTTTTATGCAGGCGAATCCATTTCAGTGCATTATTTTGTAGGTATGGGAATTATTATTTTGGGTGTTTGGCTTACAGGAAGAAGAAATTAATTCAGGTTCGCTATTTTCACTAAACCTTGCGGTTGCAATATGGATATTTTTCGACCATGAGTACTGATGATGTTTTCATCTTTTAAATACCTGAGCATTCTCACTAACGACTCAATGGTAGTACCCACATAATTGGCAATATCTTCTCTTGATAAATTAATGACAACCGGGCCTAATTGTTTTTCTTTTTTATATTTTTCATTCAATATAAGAAGGGTCATAGCCACTCTACCCAATACAGGTTGCTGAGCAAAAATGGAAATCTTACTTGTCCATACAGAAAATTCATAACTCAGATTTTCTAATAATTTTCTCGTTAAAGCTGATGACCTGTCGAGTACCTTCATAAATTGCAAGGCAGGTATAAAATAAAAAACAGAATCCTCTAAGGTGCGTGCTGATACAGGATGTTTTTCTTTACAAAGTAATGGTCGGTAACCCATCATTTCTCCTCTACTGTATATGTATACAATTTGTTCCTTTCCTTCGTTATTAATCTGGTAAATTTTAACAGTACCTTTTTTAAGAATATATATACCTTTTGAATAAGTTCCTTCTCTAAAAATAGTCTTCCCTTTTTTCTCTTCTTTTACTGTAATGTTTTCCTTGAGCAGTTTGTTGTCTTTTTTTGAAAGACTATCAAAAATAGATTCCGTTTTAAAATGATATTTTTCTACCTGAAATTTCATTGCTTATTTTATAAATATACAATTACCTCGAAAATACTCATAATAAAAATTGTAAAAATTGATTAATATCAATGAGTCTTAAATTCATATCCTGCAACTTTGCACGTGTTGTTGTCGTGGTTTAGTTAATTTGAAATCAGGCTCACCGGTATCAGCCATACTTTCCTAAACGACATATTATAGGTGAGCCTGTTTCATAATACGAAATTTTAAAAAATAAAATGATGGGTACAAGTGTGATTGAAGATCAGATAACAGATATGTTAACATATAAAGCATATTCATTAAATAATTTCAGACCATTGCTTATTGAAAAAGGGGTAAGTAAAAAAACAATTGACGAAATGGAAGTGGTTGCCAACGTACTTCCATTCAAAGTCAATAATTATGTTGTAAATGAATTAATCAATTGGAATAATATTCCTAACGATCCCATCTACAGACTCACCTTTCCGCATAAAGACATGCTGCTTCCCGAACATTTTGATTGGATGCAGAAAACCCTTCAAAAAGAAACCAATAAAACAAAGATTAAACATGTAGCCAATGAAATCAGAATGCAACTTAACCCACATTCTGACGGACAAAAAGAACTAAATGTGCCTCAATTAGACGGAGTAAAACTTACAGGCATCCAACATAAATATGACCAAACAGTTTTATTTTTCCCAAGTCAAGGACAAACATGTCATGCATATTGTACATTTTGTTTCAGATGGCCACAATTTGTTGGAATGGATGAGATGAAGTTTGCCATGCGTGAAGCA
>CAZUXM010000055.1:9563-10202 GCA_964624635.1 uncultured Candidatus Competibacteraceae bacterium | reverse complement strand
TTATTGGTAAAATACATCAAAGAAAATCCTCAAATTACAGATGTACTATTTACGGGTGGCGATCCGATGATCATGAAAACGAAAATATTTAAAGAATATATAGATGCATTATTGAGTGCCAGATTAGACAATTTAAAAACCATACGAATAGGTACCAAAGCATTGGGGTATTGGCCCTATAGATTTACTACTGATGAGGATGCAGATGATATGATGCGCTTATTTGAAAAAATTGTTCACTCAGGAATCAATCTTGCTATTATGGCACATTTTAATCACCCGGTTGAACTATCCACCAATGCAGTTGATGTCGCCATCAGAAGAATAAGAAGTACCGGAGCACAAATACGAACTCAATCTCCCGTATTAAAACACATCAATGATTCAGCAGATGTTTGGGCAGAGATGTGGAGAAAACAGGTGAACATGAATTGTATTCCTTATTATATGTTTATGCCACGAGACACAGGTGCACAACATTATTTTGCCGTATCATTGGTAGAAGCCTGGAATATCTTTAGAAATGCGTATCAAAAAGTAAGTGGTGTTTCGTTCTATGTTGTAGTCCACGCTGTAGAAAGGAGATGAGAAGATGGCTTGGAAATCGGGCGGCAGTACCCGGCTTGACCTTACGGACCG
>CAZUXM010000055.1:6816-9553 GCA_964624635.1 uncultured Candidatus Competibacteraceae bacterium | reverse complement strand
GGCCCCAGTATGTCATGCACTCCCGGAAAAGTTCAAATGTTGGGCGTATCTGAAATCAACGATGAAACAGTAACTAAAAAAATCATGGTATTCAGGTTTCTACAGGGAAGAAATCCTGACTGGGTAGCACGTCCGTTTTTTGCAGAGTACGACGAAAATGCCTTATGGCTTGATGACCTGAAGCCGGCATTTGGTGAACAACAATTCTTTTTTGAAGACGAACTCAAGCAAATGTTCAACGAACATATTGCCGATAGTGAAGCTGAAAATTTCGAATAGAACTTTTAGTTACCTACATTGGTTCCTGCCAATGCCTTGTTTTTATTCTTGGCACGATCACTTTCAGTAAGTAATATCTTTCTTAAACGAATATTCTTAGGAGTGATTTCTACATACTCATCCTCCTGAATATATTCCATGGATTCTTCCAATGAAAATTTAACTGCAGGAGCAATTCTCATTTTTTCATCCGTACCTGAGGCACGCATGTTAGTCAACTTTTTAGTTTTGGTAACATTTACCACGATATCATTTTCACGAATATGTGAACCTAAAATTTGTCCTTCGTAAATCTCTACTCCCGGATCTACATAAAAAGTTCCTCTATCCTGTAATTTATCAATGGCATACGGAATGGTAGTTCCTGTATCCATAGAAATCATGGTTCCTGCTAATCTACGTTGAGGTTCACCTTTAATTGGTTCATAGGCTTTAAAACGGTGAGTCATTACGGCTTCACCTCCTGACACGTTCAATAATTGTGTACGTAAACCAATGATGGCTCTTGACGGAATATTAAATTCCAAATGAATTAAATCTCCTTTAGGTTGCATAATGGTCATATCCCCTTTACGCATGGTAACCTGCTCAATACATTTACCACTAAATTCTTCAGGAACATCAATATGTAACTCCTCTACAGGTTCACATTTTTTACCATCAATTTCTTTAATGATTACACGAGGCTGACCAATTTGTAATTCATATCCTTCACGACGCATAGTTTCAATTAAAATAGCTAAGTGAAGAATACCTCTACCAAAAACCATAAAGGCATCCTGACTTTGAGTTTCTTCAACACGTAATGCCAGATTCTTTTCAGTTTCTTTATATAAACGATCACGCAAGTGACGGCTGGTTACAAACTGACCTTCTTTACCGAAGAAAGGAGAGTTATTAATGGTAAACAACATGCTCATGGTTGGTTCGTCGATAGCGATATTGCTCATTCCTTCAGGATTTTCGAAATCAGCAATGGTATCACCAATCTCAAAACCTTCTATACCTACTACTGCACAAATATCACCGTTATGAACTTCTTCGGTTTTTACTTTCCCTAAACCATCAAACACAAAAAGTTCTTTTACTCTGCTTTTTTGAATGGTACCATCACGTTTTACCAAACTTACCGGAGAGTTTACTTTAATACTTCCTCTGCTTACTTTACCGATAGCAATACGACCGATAAAATTATTATAGTCAATAGAGGTTACCTGCATTTGTAAGGTTCCAGGATTTTCAACCGGCGCCGGAATTACCTCAACAACCGTGTCTAATAAAGCAAAAATATCGGTGGTTGGCTTTTTATAATCAAGACTCATCCAACCTTGCTTAGCAGAACCATATACAGTAACAAAATCCAATTGGTCTTCGGTGGCTTCTAAATTGAACATCAAATCAAATACATTTTCCTGTACTTCTTCAGGACGGCAATTTTCTTTATCCACTTTATTGATAACTAAAATTGGCTTTTTACCTAAAGCAATAGCTTTTGAAAGTACGTAACGTGTTTGTGGCATAGGACCTTCAAAGGCATCTACCAATAACAATACCCCGTCAGCCATGTTTAATACACGTTCTACTTCTCCTCCAAAGTCGGCGTGACCCGGAGTATCAATAATATTGATTTTAGTTCCTTTATAGTTAACGCTAACATTTTTACTTACGATGGTAATACCACGTTCTCTTTCAAGATCGTTGTTATCCAATATAAGTTCACCTGTTTGCTGGTTATCACGAAATAACTGACAGCTGTGTAAAATTTTATCTACCAGGGTAGTTTTTCCGTGGTCAACGTGGGCAATAATGGCAATGTTGCGTAAATTCTTCATATTACTATTTAAAATCGGGTGCAAAGGTAGGCAAAATAAGGGAGGGGTGCAAGTAAGCACCATATCAGTAATGATAAGATATTTTAAAATTGACGTAGTGCCTCAATATCAGCCCTAATCGGGTGCTAAGAATATTCTAAACGATTACAATCTTAAGAAAACCACCCCAACCTGTACCTTATTTGATCATGGTTAATTTACCCAAGAAGGTACTTGACTTATTGTTCGAGAACAACACATCAATTTTATAGGTATATACTCCCTGAGGGGCTTCAGTTCCACTTTGCAAGAGACCATTCCATCCTTTTTGAATATCATTACTCACAAAAATCCTTTCTCCCCAACGATCAAAAATTTCCATTGAAAACTCCCTGATGCCCGTGCTATATGCAAAGAAAATCGGATTGATTCCATCATCATTTGGGGTAAAAGCAGAAGGAATATACAGTGTATTTTGCTCTTCAAAAACCAAATAAGAAATAGCTGTATCTGTACAACCCTCGGCTGAAGTAACAATCAAAACTACTGTATAGGACCCTGTTTGCGTATATTCAAAATTGGGATTTTGTTGGTTAGAAATGTTTGAATTTCCAAAATTCCATAACCAACTTACTGCATTCACTGAA
>CAZUXM010000055.1:0-6806 GCA_964624635.1 uncultured Candidatus Competibacteraceae bacterium | reverse complement strand
TTGTACACTTAAGTCCGGAGGATTGGGCGCAAAAGAAAATGCAGCTATAGGTCGTTGATTTACATTTACTGTTACATCATCTGAAGCTGTAGTCCCACATCCATCAGTTACTGTAGCCGTATAGGTTGTTGTGGATGATGGAAAACGGGTAATTGAATTTCCGGTAACATTACCGGGTTGCCACACGATAGTATACGAAGAAGAATTTCCGCCAAATGGGGCAGCCGATAATGTAGCCGATTCTCCTTGACAAATAGAAATATCCTGACCTACATTAAGGGTTAATGGGGGGTAATTAGATATAATAATACTATTGGAGTTAGCTGTTGGTGTATTTAAACAAAGTGCATTAGACGTTAATATACATGTAACAACATCTCCGGGTAATAATGTTGATGATGAAAATGTATTGGCATTGGTTCCAACATTCACTCCATTTACCTGCCATTGGTAAATTGGAGCTACACCCCCTCCGGTAATATTAGCTGTAAACGTAACATTGGATCCAACACAAACAGGCATTACCGGGTTAGATGTAATATTTATGGTTGGGGTAATCAATGGATTTACCACCATAACAATATTATTTGATGTAACATTTACAGGTGAGGCACAAAGTGCATTAGAGGTAAGAATACAGGTAACTATATCACCATTATTTAAAGTAGATGATGTATAAGTATTAGTATTTATTCCAACATTCGCTCCATTCACTTGCCATTGATAAGATGGTGTAGTACCTCCATTAGTGATATTAGCTGTAAAGGTTACAGGTGTTCCTGAACAAATAGGCCCGGCAGGGGCTGCAACAATATTAATGGTGGGTACCAATACAGGATTTATTACCATTATAATACTATTAGAAGTAACATTTACCGGACTAGCACATGGGGCACTTGATGTTAGTATACAAGTAACTATATCTCCATTATTTAGTGTAGAGGAAGAATATGTATTTGAATTGATCCCAACGTTTGCTCCGTTTACCTGCCATTGATAAAAAGGTGCTGCTCCCCCTCCTGTTATGTTCGCTGTAAATGTAACACTCGTACCGGCACAAATAGGTCCGGCAGGGGCTGCCACAATATTTATGGTTGGGTTAACTATAGGATTAACCACCATAACTATTGAATTAGAATTGGCTGTTACAGGTGAAGCACATGGATCGTTGGAGGTTAGTATACATGTAACCACATCACCATTATTAAGTGTAGATGAAGTATACGTATTTGAGTTAGTACCTACGTTTACTCCATTCACTCGCCATTGGTATGCCGGTGTAGTTCCTCCTCCTGTTATATTGGCTGTAAATGTAACTGGTGTTCCTGCACAAATAGCACCTGCAGGCGCTGCTACAATATTAATGGTAGGTATTACTGTTGGGTTAACAACCATTACTATAGAATTTGAATTGGCTGTTAATGGCGAAGCACAAGGATCATTCGAAGTCAATATACAAGTAACTACATCTCCATTATTTAACGTTGATGAAGAATACGTATTTGAGTTAGTACCTACATTTACTCCATTTACTTGCCATTGGTAGGAAGGTATTGTTCCACCATTGGTAATATTAGCTGTAAAAGTTACGCTTGTACCGGCACAAATTGACCCGGCAGGGACTGCAACTATGTTAATTGTTGGCACCAATGCTGCTACTATATTCGGTATAATTGAATTTGAAGTAACAGTTAATGGGCTAGTACAAGGAGCATTTGAAGTAAGGATACAAGTTACCACATCACCTGGATTTAATGTAGTTGATGAAAATGTATTTGAGTTGATCCCAACATTAACACCATTTACCTGCCATTGATATATTGGAGCTGCTCCACCATTGGTAATATTTGCGGTAAACGTAATATTTGCTCCCGGGCAATAAGGTCCTGCCGGAGAAGCAACAATATTTATAGTTGGTGCTACCGGAGCATTGATTGTAATATTTTGTACTAACGGAAAAACACAAACTCCATTGGCATAGTTGAGAGTAATAGGATAGGTTCCAGCTGCTGCATAAGTAACAACAGGGTTTTGATTGTTATTAACTATTGGGCTACTACTGCTAGGAATTAACCAATCATAATTGGCTGCAGCCCCTCCTCCTAAACCATTAATGGTAACGTTTTGTCCAACACATGCAGGATTAGGATTGATTGTAAAACCAGGATTATTGTTTGGGGTTACATTTACAAGTTTGGTAGCTGTAGTTGTATTTCCACAAGCATCTGTAATGGTAACCGTATAAGTAGTTGTAGCGGCAGGACTAACACTTGGAGATCCGGTTAATCCGCCGGGATTCCAAGTATACGTATATCCGGGAACACCATTTTGCCCTGTAGCCGATAATGTTGTTGATGCTCCCTGACAAATCGTAACTGGGGTCAAAACAGTAACCAAGGAGGTGGGTTCAACGGTTCTACCTTCCACAACCATGGTCCATGGAGTGGCGGCAATGATACATGTGTTAGAACATGCAGCACCAGCAGTAAAGCACCTGAAAAAGCGCATGGTAAAATTCATGTTATAAGAAGCGCAGTTAGGTGCCGGGACACAACCTGAAACATGGTTAAATATTGAAATGTTATTCCCTGTACAAGTACCTCCGGCACCTAAGTTACAAAACCAATAAAAGCCAGCTACATTTGGGCTTCTACATGCACCTAATTGAAAATCTACCGCACCATCAGACATCCAGCATAAAAATCCTGAGGTTTGGTAATTAAAACTCCATCTAACATCAGTTACTGTTATAGCTGCTGGAACAGGTACTGCCATATTGTATGCACAACCTCCTGCAAAACAGGTGGCATTATAGGTGGAACCTGTAATAGCCATACTATTTGTTCCTGCTACCAGTGGGTCTATAGTGATTGGATAAGCATTTACACTTCTGTTGATCCAATCCTGAGGAATAATAATATCTAATTGATTACCTTTTAGTTCATAATTAAGTGCAGCTATCCCCCCTTCTCTGCTTAATTGATCATATGCAGCAGCTTGAGATATAACACAAAGTACATTTTGTGCTTCATCTACTAATTCAATATCGCCTGAAAATTTATTTTCACCGAGTGCATGTAATTTTAAACCATTTTCAGTTACAATTCTGTCGCGAATACGTAACTCACCATTGGCAAATTGAGGTAATTCATGTTTAATGATGTAGTTGGTTTTAATCTGACCTCTGGCAACATACATTTCCATATCAATCCCATCCCAAACATCAGTGATGTAAATACCATCATCACCAGCAGTGTAATTGGTCCAATTGGCAGAACCCACTAACTTTTCTTCACCACCATCAGGAACAAAAAACAATTGTAAGTGTCTGTTAAATTGAATCTTATTATCTGATTTACCTAAAAAGGCATATCCTTCATTTATATTAATTCCAACAGGTACAGGTTGATCTAATGCAACATATAGACCGGGAACATTTACATCAGGTATAAGAGTAGATACAACCGTTCTATCATTTTCTACTAATCTTTTGATATGCATCGGGTCTGTTGAACTTTGCTGATATACGTAAGTACCATTGGTTCCCTTCTTTACAAAAAATTTAGTGGTTTCTGTTCGTTTTTCGATTAGTTCAAAACAATCATCGCAGGGTGCATTAGAGAACAATTCACCTAACTCAGGATGATTTTCATAACCTTTATTAAAGTCAAGTACTTCCTGATCGATTAATTTTTTTGGGCTTGTAAAAGATGAATAATTATGCTTAGTAGCTTTCATCCCCTCCTGATGCTGAGCAAAAGTGTTATAAAATAACACACTTAATATGCTGAAAAGAATAGCTCCTTTTTTCATAATATGGGTACTAGAATTTAAAACTACTAATAAAGACGGTATAAACTGCAAAAAAGCAGCAAGAACCCTAAAATAAAGTTCATGAACCACTCGTTCTAAGTTCTATTCAGAAATCTAAAATAAATACTGATTATTAGGAGCTACCCCAAAGCGTATAACTAATTTATTGCCAATAATATAGGTTAGAATTTTTTTACTTTTTTCCTCCCCTTCTCATCATACATTTCCCACTTACCGGTTTTATTCCCGAATTCATAAACTCCTTTTGCCATAGGTTTTCCATCCTGATAAAAAGATTCGTAAGCCCCCTGAAACATTTCACCTGCTGTATATTCTCCTTTTTCATTGAGCTGACCATTTTGGTACCAGGTCTTAAATGGACCACTTTTATAGTTTCTTACAATAGTATAAACGCTCTTTTGCTGACCATTATCATAATAATGTTTTTCTTCTCCTTCTCTTTGCTCTGCAGCATTATAATATCCTTCCCAACTTACTTTTCCATCGGCAAAAAAGTATTGATAAATACCATTTTTTTTACCTTTTACATAAGTAGTTAAGCCGTGTTTTGTGCCTGAGTGATCATAATCTATCCATACTCCGTCTTTTTGTGACGAAATATAATTCCCTTCCTCAGTTAGTCGGCCTGATTCATCATAGGTTTTAAAATACCCATGTTCTTCATCGTTCAATAAACTTCCTTCAATTTTAACAATACCACTTACATAGTATTCTTTATAGGGTCCGGTAACTCGTCCATTGTTATAAGTTTTAAGGGTAGTTAATTGTCCATTTTCATTATAATATTTCCACTCCCCGTTTTGTTTACCATTTACATAGGACCCCTCTTTTACAGGAAGTCCAGATGAGCTGTAATGTTTCCACAACCCGGTTTCTAGCCCATCATCATTATAAGATCCTTCTTTTTGTACTTTACCATTTTCGAAAAAATATTTCCACGCTCCAATTTCTTTTCCACAACTCACTTTACCTACTGACTTAGGTTCACCTGATGAATAATATAATTTACGATCAACCGGGGTTTTATAATTAAGTTGAGAAAACTTTACTGATTTACCTTGTATAAAGTGATTTTGTGATTTTCCGTTAAGGGTTACTTCTGATTTTTTTTCTAATACTTTACATGTGATGGTATTCCCATCATAATTAATAGCAGTTACTTCAACAACTCCTATTACCAGCCAGCCACTTACAGTACCTCCAAATAAGTTTTCTTCAAATTGTTTTGAGAGTTCCCCTTTATCTCCCACTTTTGACAATGAGTTAATTTTACCGGTTAATAAAATGATGGGTGTTGAATTAGAAGAATTGGCCAATTTACCTTCCATAATATAGCCAGGATCACCACATGGTTCAGGTGTAGATTGAGCCTTGAGCATAATATTAGGGGACAACAGGAATAACAACCCTGCTAAAAACAAACGGTTCATGTATATAGTGTTGGTTTGGTATTGTTGTACAAAGATACAACCAAAAAAATCACAAAAAATTTATACCAGTTAATTATTTGAATATTTTAATCATATATATTTGTGCCATGCAAAAAATGCGACATATACATTCCTATTATAACATCTGTTGTTGGATTTACCACAACTACCGGGGAGGTATGGCATTTATTATTGTATAAAATAAGACCCAATTATACCTTTTTTCAATCCCGGTAGCTGCAGCTCACCGGGATTTTTTTTGTTTAACCATTAAATTTTAAGAACATGAAAACACAACCGGTTCCTGGTTTGAATAGGAACACAACAACAGGGGAAAGTTTAAAATCACCCCCTTTACCTACATTTACCAAAAGTAGATTTTTTGAGGTACTATATGACTTCCTGCTATTTGCAGCTATTCCAATAGCCTTTGAGATGTCGTACATTAAAATTGCGCAGGTATCCATCAACGCTTATTCAGGCAATGATGTAATGGCAATTAGCAGACTCATTGTTTATCTTGCCGTGCAATGGTTATTGGGAGTGATGGTAAGAAACAATTATGCCACCGTTACCTTAAAAAGAGTTACGTTGGTTTTAATGATTATGCTGCAACTAAAGGATGCTTTTTTCGAAGAGGTTTTGGTTGATATGATGATTTCCATGATTCTGGAATCAGGATTGGCTCTATTACTTTTCTTTAAGTTTGCTCAACTGATGGTAATTTTAAAGTTTATGGGATTAATGATATTAGTAACCGGAGTATTGCCTTTTGTTACAAAATACCCCTACACCCAGACTTTACAAGCACTAAAACAACTACTGGGAACTAATTTGATTTCATATTATATGCATCGAATTTACAACCATATGTATAATTATATGTGGCAACAAAATTCATGTTGTAGAATATATACTCATTCATAAAAGGCTTAGGGGGTGACAGCAGTAGCCCGGACACCGCATTTATTGCGGGGGAGGACTACTGCCAAACACCCGACCCTGACTTACTGCCGCTAAGCCATCGCTGCAGCGGGGCACTAGCGGCAGTTGGCAGGGGAAGCCCATAAAAACCTTATCAAACACCTATAAGTAGAATTTTATCTTATTTTTGCGAACCATTAATTGAAACAATTTTAATATGCCATATTTATTTACTTCAGAATCAGTATCAGAAGGACATCCTGATAAAGTATCGGATCAAATATCAGACGCTTTGATTGATCATTTTTTAGCTTACGACGCCAACTCAAAAGTGGCTTGTGAAACTTTAGTAACTACTGGACAAGTAGTATTAGCCGGCGAGGTAAAATCAAAAAGTTATTTGGATGTTCAGGAAATTGCCCGTGAAGTAATTAGAGGTATTGGATATACCAAAAGCGAATATATGTTTGAAGCTAATTCATGTGGTATTTTTAGTGCTATTCATGAACAGAGCGCTGATATTAATCGTGGTGTTGATCGCAGTGTAAAAAAACTTGATTTTGAAGCTAAGGCAAACGCTCAAGGTGCCGGTGACCAAGGGATGATGTTTGGTTATGC
>CAZUXM010000054.1:8779-18514 GCA_964624635.1 uncultured Candidatus Competibacteraceae bacterium | reverse complement strand
GCAAAAAAAGGCGGTATGTTTTACCGGGCTCTTAAATACTACTATTGATGAGTAATTATCTATTTCAGACGACATTTTTTTGGTAATATCATTCCATGTTTTTAAGGGTAAGATAAACTTGAATTGAGGTTCTGGTAAATTTAGTTTACGGATCGGTACCTGTACCACAAGAGTTTGTGTATAGATGTTTGCACCAACGTTTAGTGAAAGAAAAACAAGAATCACTAATAAATACTTCATTATGCAATTTAAACAAATTTTATAGAAGATCACTTGTTTTATATATCAATAAAATACTTAATTTGTTTCCAGTATGAAAGATAAAATCAAAAGAGGGGTTCGTATTACCAAATATGTTGCATATAAAGAAACTCTTATTGATTTTAAAGAACATTTCTGGGCATTTGCTGGTTCATTTATAGGAATTGGGCTCATTGCATTTATACAAAGTAAATTGTTCAGCCTAAACGATAACCTATTTCTTATTGGCTCATTTGGGGCCTCCAGTGTGTTGATATACGGGGCAATACAAAGCCCTTTAGCTCAACCAAGAAACCTTATAGGCGGTCATTTAATATCAGCTATTATAGGAGTTACAGTGCAATATATGGTTCCAGATATTTTGTGGATTGCTGCCCCATTAGCAGTGTCCCTTTCTATTGTAGTTATGCAAATCACCAAAACGTTACATCCCCCCGGAGGCGCTACTGCGTTGATTGCTGTTATTGGTTCTGAAAAAATTAAAGCTTTGGGGTTTTTATATATCCTATCTCCTGTACTTAGCGGATGCGTCATATTATTGATTGTGGCGCTAATATTCAATAACATTACACCTCATCGGCACTACCCTACTAATAAAAAATTTACAAGAATATTCAGAAAGAGTTTGAGAGAAAAATAATCCCACCGCTACTCTTCAACTTCAGTAGACTTCTCCATTTTAAAAGAAAAGTTTTTTTGACTGATATAACTAAATACTGCAACAATAACTGTAGTTACTACCTTAGCTATTGTAGGATAAAAGTGTAGTACCTCAACAAATAATTTCAGCAGAAAATAATTCATACTAATCATCACTGCTACCAATACGGCATACCTAAAAAACTGCACCCTCCCTCTCAATTCTGATTCAGGGAACACAATATACTTTGATAATATGAAGCTAATTGGAAAGGTGATGGAAAACCCACATATAAATGCCATGATATGTGGAGAAATATTAATGAGACCAAAAAAATCAATTTCCTGCCCATTTAACAAATAATGGTATGAACAATAATATAAAACAATATCCAGCAATGTATTGGTACTTCCACAGGCCAAATATCTAAAAGTATGCTTAGGCATAAGCTTTTGAAAAGGGGGATAAAAAAAGTCGGCCACCCGGAGTATAAAGTCTCGAACCTTACGGAGCTGTTGCTTTGGCATAAGGCGGCAAAGATAAAAAAAAATGACCGTATGACCTTACGGTCGCAATTTTAGATACTTTTGTAATGTGAAGATACACATATTCATGCTTTTGCTCATTACGGGCATTATTACAGGATGTTCATCTAACAACAGTAAAATGAATCTCGCCCCTGATGAGGTAATCAGGCGCCATATACAGGCACTTAATGAAAAAGACCAACCAAATGCTGAAGCCTATCTGGTTAAAGACCGTAGAAAAATCATCAACTGGCAATTCGGATCACAAAAAAGTATACGACTGCTAAGTTTGGTAGAAATAAATGATGAAACCTTTGTAAAAAGTTATATGGAAACAGGAAGAGGTTCTATTACTCATCCTGAACAAGTGAAAGTATTTAAAGTAGAAATTAAAAAAGAATATACCTCATCGTCTATTATTACTGAAGACAACAATATTTGGTATTATTATGTAATAAAACAAACCAACACTTCACCCTGGTTAATTGACGATTGGGGCATCTAATAACAACCTTTTAACAAACTCACCTCTTTATAAGGAATAGAATCAAAAAAATAGTTAAGAAAATTAACTATTTAGATTCTTAACTAATTTTGTTTCGCAATAAATTAAGTATGGCTAAACAATGTAATATGGACGAGTGCCTACCTCTCGGCTATAACTTCTCTATGCTCACTAAACATTTTTACGGTGCATTTCATAAGTATATGGAAAAATATGATCTGGAAAAGTTTTTTTCAGTACTGCTTATTATAGCCGATTCAGATAAAAAATGGACCCAACAATGTTTATGTGATCACCTATATATTGATAAAGTAACCATGGTAAAGATTCTGGATCATCTGAGTGAGAAAGGATATGTAAAACGTATTACTAATCCTGAAGACAGAAGACAAAAATGGATAGAACTAACTCCTAAAGCTAAAAAAGAACTACCCCATATTCATCAATCAGTAAAAGAGATGAATGAAAAAACCATGGAAGGGTTTAGCAAACAGGAAAAAAATCTATTTATGCAAATGATGCAAAGAGTTACTGAAAACCTGAATGCACTACCATCCAATCCTGTCATTGTTCAACTAAACAACAAAAAATAATCATTGTGAAAAAAAATATTGGGAGATATATTACCTGGGGATTGTTATCCATCATCATTGTATTTATGGCAGTGAATAAGATCAACTCCATTGCAGCTAAAAAGAAAAAAAATGCACCTGTAAGCAATAATAAAAATTTACCTCCGGTGGTAGTTAACGCTTATGTTGTAAAAACTCAAAAAATCGAAAATGCAGTTATGTCAACAGGAACTGCAATGGCCAATGAATCCGTTACCTTACAACCCGAAGTTTCTGGGAGAATTACCCAAATCAATTTTAAAGAAGGCGGATTGGTTTCTAAAGGCAGCTTAATCATAAAACTATTTGATGGAGACTTGCAAGCACAATTTAAAAAATTAAAACTCCAAGAAGAACTAGCCATTAAAAACGAAAAACGATTAAACGAATTATTAGGAATCAATGCTGTAAGTCAGCAAGAATATGATTTAGCCTTGAACCAACTTCATACCATACAAGCTGATATGGAGTTATTACAAGCCAATATTCAGAAAACAGAAATCCGTGCTCCTTTTTCAGGTAGAGCTGGTTTACGTAATGTAAGCGTAGGTGCATTTGTATCTACTAGTACTATCATTACTACACTACAACAGTTACAACCGGTGCGAATAGATTTTAGTATTCCTGAGAAATATATTCAGTTATTGGACCAGAAAAAAGAAATTCAGTTTACTACTGATGGTTCTGATGATGTATTAAGTGCACCCATTTATGCAGTAGACCCGGCGATAGATGCTAATACCCGTTCCATCAATATCAGAGCAATGTTCCCTAATAAAAAAATGGAACTATTCCCCGGTGCGTTTGTAAAAGTATTCATGCCATTAAGTACAACAGATAATGGAATCATGGTACCAACAGAATCAATTATTCCTGAATTAAAAGGGCAAAAAGTGTTCATTAGTAAAAATGGCATTGCAACTCCACAACCTGTTGAATTAGGTATTAGAACTGATAGTACCGTACAAATTATTTCCGGATTAGCTCCGGGTGATACTGTAATTACTACCGGTATCATGCAAGTACGTCCTAACTCACCTTTAAAATTTACAAAAATCAAATAACCGGATATGAGTTTACCATCATTAAGTTTAAAGCGGCCGGTATTTGCCATTGTATGTAGTATTGTTATTGTACTATTCGGAATCATATCTTTCAATTTTTTAGGAGTAAGAGAATATCCGGCCATCGATCCACCAATCATTACTGTTAGAACTAATTATACTGGTGCTAATGCTGATGTTATTGAATCACAAATCACTGAGCCTTTAGAAAAATCAATTAACGGTATTGCAGGTATTCGTTCTATTTCATCGGCCAGTAATCAGGGAAACAGTACCATTACAGTTGAATTTGATTTAGGTACAGATTTAGAAGCGGCAGCGAATGATGTTCGTGATAAAGTGTCACAAGCTACCCGTCAACTTCCTTTGGACATTGATGGTCCCCCAATTGTTTCTAAAGCAGATGCTAACTCCGATGCTATTATCTCTATGTTGGTACAAAGTGATACCAGAAGTCATTTAGAATTATCGGATTATGCTGCTAATGTATTGCAGGAAAGATTACAAACTATTCCAGGTGTTAGTTCAATCCAGATATGGGGAGAGAAAAAATATGCAATGAGATTATGGATGGATCCTGTAAAACTTTCATCATTAGGATTAACCCCTATAGATGTTATTACTGCCCTCAATGCCCAAAATGTAGAGTTGCCTTCAGGCAAAATTGCAGGTAACAGTACCGAAGTAACTGTAAAAACAACCGGTAAATTAGCTACAGCCGAAGAATTTAATAACCTCATTATTCGTTCTAACAACGGTACTATTGTTCGTTTTAAAAATATTGGTTATGCTGAGTTAGGTGCCGAAAATCAGGAGACAATTTTACGTGAAAGTGGAGTGCCTATGATTGGATTGGCTTTAATACCACAACCAGGCGCCAATTACATCGCTATTGCTGATGAATTTTATAAACGATTTGACCAAATTAAAAAAGAAGTTCCTTCGGATATTAGTTTAAGTATAGGTTTGGATCAAACACGGTTTGTAAAAAAATCTATTCTTGAAGTAGAAGAAACGTTGCTGATTGCCATTATTCTGGTAGTGATTATTATCTATTTATTTTTTAGGGATTTCCTTATTGCATTTCGTCCATTAATCGACATTCCTGTGTCATTAATCGGTGCGTTTTTTATTATGTATTTGTTTGGGTTTTCTATTAATATCTTAACCCTTCTGGCTATAGTTCTCGCTACAGGTTTAGTGGTTGATGATGGGATAGTGGTTACCGAGAATATTTACAAAAAAATGGAAGAAGGAATGGACAAACATGAAGCTGCCAAAAAGGGGTCAGAAGAGATTTACTTTGCAGTTATATCCACTTCCATCACTTTAGCAGTTGTATTTCTTCCAATCATCTTTATGCAGGGTTTTACGGGCAAATTATTCAGAGAATTCGGAATTGTAATTGCCGGAGCAGTACTGATATCCGCTTTCGTTTCGTTAACATTAACCCCTGTGCTTAATGTAAAAATGTCTCGTAAAGATCCGCATAAAAGAAGTAAGTTCTATCATGCAACAGAGCCATTCTTTACCGGAATGATGGATGGATATAGAAAAACATTAACTGCATTCATGAAACGCAGATGGATTGCATTTATCATTCTTGCACTATGCGCTGTGTTAGGAATTGTAACTTTTAATGGAATACAAAAAGAATTAGCTCCTATGGAAGACAGAAGTGCCTTCAGACTATCATTAACAGCTCCTGAAGGAACTTCATATGAATCGATGGATGCTTATGTTATGCAAATGGTGAAGTTCATTGAAGATTCTGTTCCGGAAAGAAATGTATTGATTAGTGTTACCTCTCCCGGATTTATTGGTAGCGGTGCTTCTAATTCGGGAATTATTCGTTTGATGTTGAAAGAACCAGGTGAAAGAACCAGAACCCAACAAGAAATTGTGGATATGGTGAATCGAAACACAAGGTTCTATACTCAAGGAAGAGCACAAGCAATACAGGATCCAACCATATCGGTGGGTGGTCCTCGTATTAGCTGGCCTATTCAATACATTATTCAAAACAATGATTTTGAAAAAATTCGCAAATATCTTCCCTTATTCGTAAACGAAGTACAAAATGATCCTACATTCCAAGGGTTTGACGTGAATTTAAAATTCAATAAACCTGAAATGAATGTGAGCATCAACCGTGACAGGGCTGAAGAATTAGGTGTAAACGTACAAGATATTGCCACTACTCTTCAATTAGCATACAGTGGTGGTCGTTTCAGCTACTTCAACATGAATGGTAAACAATACCAGGTGATTGGTCAGTTCGACAGAGCTAACCGTGATGATGAAACTGATTTAAAATCGTTATATGTAAGAAATAAAAATGGGGAATTGGTTCAAATGGATAACTTATTGCAAGTATTAGAAGAAAGCTCTCCACCTCAATTGTACCACTATAACAGATATCGTTCAGCCACTATATCAGCGGGATTAGCTCCGGGTAAAACAATTGGAGATGGAATTGAAGCCATGGAACGGATTAAAGAGAAGGTACTGGATGAAACCTTTGCTACAGACCTGGGAGGCTCATCCAGAGATTTTGCAGAAAGCTCCTCCAGTGGTATGTTTGCATTATTGTTCGCTATTGTGTTAGTATACCTCATTTTAGCAGCTCAGTTTGAAAGTTTTATTGATCCTATCATCATTTTATTAACCATTCCATTAGCGTTTGCAGGAGCATTGTTCTCTCTTTGGTACTTTGATCAAACCTGGAATATATTTAGCCAAATCGGGGTAATTATGCTCATTGGTTTAGTAGTTAAAAACGGAATTTTGATTGTGGAATTTGCCAATCATTTAAAGAAAGAACTCCATAGCTCAAAAGAGGCGGTGATAGAAGCAGCAGTAATGCGTTTACGACCCATTTTGATGACCAGTTTAGCAACAGCACTTGGTGCATTACCCATCGCTATGAGTTTAGGAGCTGCATCACAAAGTCGTATGCCATTAGGAATCGTTATTGTAGGAGGACTTACCTTTTCATTAATCCTCACCCTGTTCGTAATTCCTGCCATGTATTCATATTTCTCAAGATCAAAATCTAAAAAAACTCAACAAGCCAACGCATGAAAAAATTCATCAGCTTATATATAGTATTTCAGTTTTTAAGCCTTAGTTGGGCTCAAACAGAAAAACTGAGTTTACAAGATGCCATTCGCATAGGAGTAGAAAATAACTATGCTATCCTTATTGCCGAAAATAATGAAGCTGCCAACAAATATGCCCGTAACATAGGAAATGCAGGAATGTTGCCAACCATAAGTATTGGGGGTAGTGCCGGTTATGCAAACACCAATGTGAGACAAGAACAAGCTAATGGAAATCTCATTACCTCTGATGCAGCAGTAAGCACTACCTATTCAGCCTCAGCACAACTTAGCTGGACTTTATTCGATGGATTAAAAATGTTTGCCACATACTCAAGGCTTACTGAACTTAGAAACCAAAGTGAAGTACAAACAAGACTACAGGTTGAATCAACCATTAGCCGTATTATGCTGGCTTATTATGATGTTGTAAAAAATGAAAAAATATATAACTCCATTATTGAATCCATCAGTATTGGAGAAGAAAGAATTAAAGTAGCCCAAACACGTTTTAATACAGGTGCCGGTTTACGGGCCAGTTTATTAAATCAGCAAATGTTAGTCATCGAATCAAAAACTACTTTAAATCAACTATTGGTTCGTGATCCGGCTACGGAAATTGAAGTAGTAGACACTATTCCGGCAGGTAATTTATTGGCATTAAATGACGTTAGAAATGAATCCGCTAAAAACAACAACTTATTGCTTTCGGCGCAAATGGATATCAATATCAGCAAATATTATAAAAGAGAAGTGAATTCATTACGTTTTCCTCAGTTAACATTTAATGCTGCCTATAGTTTCAACAGAGCTCAAAATCAGGCAGGGTTTTTGTTATTGAATCAAAACTATGGGTTTAGCACAGGTATCACTTTATCAATGAATATTTTTGACAGCTGGAGAGTGAATACACAACATAAAATTGCCAAATACAACATTGAATCAGCACAACTCAACTATAATATGCTGAAACTGCAAACCGATGCTGCAGTAGTAACAGCTTATAATAAATATGACTTGTGTAATGATCAGGTAGCAATGATGCAAGAAAATATGACATTGGCTAAAGAGAATGTAGACCTTTCATTAGCCCGTTTTAAAGAAGGGGTAAGCAACTTTTTAGAATTACGTGAAGCTCAGGTGAGTTATGTTGATGCTGTTACTGCCTATGCAACTGCTCTATATAACGCCAAAGTACAGGAAATTGAATTATTAAGATTAAAAGGTGAATTAATAAAATAGATAGATTATGAAAGGATGTTTACATGATTTTTTCTCAGCATTTTCAACTGTAATTAGAGTACTTTTCTCTAAACATGGTTGGTAATATCGACAGGTAACCAGTTTAAATTTGTATACCTTTATGGAGATGTTACTCCAAAAAGAAATTATACAAATTTTAGAGCAGGGGCAGTCACGCAAAACGATTGATGATGTAATTATTTGGGCCGGTAATGATGCTGCTAAGTTCAAAATAATTGTACAAATCATTCAAGATTACTCTGATCAATCTATCAGGGATAGAGCTGCATGGGCTATGAGTTATCTGGCTTGTGATGCCCCCTCCTTAGTTCTACCGCATTGGAATAGTTTTATTAAACTTCTTACCGATACAAACACCTCCTCTCCCATTCTACGAAATATAGTTCGTTTTATGCAGGAAGTAAATATTCCTTCTAAACATCAGGGAGCTGTTATTGACCGTTGTTTTGAATTGGTAAATGACCCGCAACAGGATATTGCCATCAGAGCTTTTGGATTAACAGTAATTGCCAATCATTTAAAAGAATATCCTGAAATAGCTGGAGAGTTAAAATTAAGTATTGACGAACTCATGCCTTATGCCAGTACTGGATTAAAAAACAGAGCCGGAAAGATTCTACAGAAAATAGATAAGCTTCAGAAGCTAAAGTAGTCTATATGTTATTAAACATTAAGACTTCTTAAAAAAACAGGTGGTTATTTTATACATGTTTTAACTATGTCTAATTTTATTTCATTGGAAATTCATATGAAAAAAACGCTTATTATTTTTTTGATATTTGTTTTTGTTAGCAACATCCATGGTCAGGTAAAACCGTATTTATCTGATATTATATCTTCATTTCCAAACGTAAGAGATATAGCTATCTATAAAAACGAAGTTTACTTCACCATACAGAGTTATCAGGAAGATTTTTCGGCGATTGTATTTGTAAAGAAGGAAAATGGGAAATGGAGTGCCCCGGCAGTAGTTAATTTCTCGGGACAGTTTAAAGATTTGGAACCTTTTATAACTGCCGATGGGAATACGTTGTATTTTGCATCAGACCGACCTTCTAATCCTAATTCTTCTTCCCCAAAAGATTTTGATATTTGGTATGTAAAAAGAAGCTCTACAGATGCACCTTGGTCTTCTCCATTCAATTTAGGTGAACCGGTGAATACAAAGTACAATGAGTTTTATCCTTCATTAACCCTAACTAAAGATTTATATTATACGAGTGACCGCCCAGATTCGAAAGGGGCAGATGATATATTTATGGCCCAAAACAAGGGTGAATTTCAGTACAACGATCCTATATCATTAAGTGATTCAATCAATACAGGTGGTTATGAATTTAATGCATTTATTGCACCTGATGCTTCATATATTATTTATACCGGATATAACCGTAAAAATGGAGCAGGCAGTGGTGATTTATACATTAGTTTTAAAAACAAAAATGGAAACTGGACCGCTTCAAAATCGTTAGGAAATGAGATCAACTCAGACAAAATGGATTATTGCCCATACGTAGATATAAAAAATAACACCCTGTACTTTACGAGTAAAAGAAATTCCGTTAAAACACATTTTAGTCAACCAAAAACATTCAATGAATTAATGAGTGAATTTAATCAATATGAGAATGGGTTGAGCAGGTTGTATACAGTGAGTATAAACAAATTTCTACTTAGTCATACTCACTAAACCTGTCTTCTTATCTTTCGTTAGTTGAAATTGTAACCTAACATCCGAATTTCCATCATTGTAGAAGGTTGAG
>CAZUXM010000054.1:7953-8769 GCA_964624635.1 uncultured Candidatus Competibacteraceae bacterium | reverse complement strand
TTTTAAATAACTGTATTCTTCTCCAACTGCACTCACTTTTTCTTCAGAAACTATTTCTCTGTTGATGAGGTCAACTTGATATACTAAGATTTTCGAATCAATTTGTTTTTTACCATCTACCAATAAATATAAAATATCTCCTTCTATTTTATATTCAATAGAATATAATGGTGACATTTTTATTGTCTCTCTTTCAATATATTTAGGGTCATCACCATCATTTGAAATAAACAAAACCCTTACCATTCCATCATACATACTAAAATTTACATAATGTCCTTTTTTGTATTCAAGAAATCCAAGACCCAATCTGGTAATGTCAGGATTCTGAAAATCTCCACGACCGTAACCGTTAATACTATTCTCAGTATTACCAGCAGTGGCCACATACCCTGCTTCACCAGTTTCCATATTTACCTTGAAGATCATGTCATTATTTAAAGAAATAGATTTAGAAGTGCTTACACCTGACCTTAGGACAAAATAGTTTTCATGATTTAACACAACTACATTATAATAAAAATACTTTGCTTCTCTGTTAAAACTTATACTTGAAAATTTCTGGGTTTCCAGATCAAGAATGGCCCAATTTACCCCATCGGCATATATATCCATAATTACTTTATTATCCACCACTTCTGTAGACAAAATTGCATTGATCGAAATTTCTTTAGTGCTTGCATTTATTTCTTTTACGTCCAAATTGGCAGAACTGATATCATAATACATAAAATAACCTGTAGCATCGCTACCACTCCAACCATAGTTCGTGCTCTCAAAAACGATGTAAAAAATCACCATATTTTTATTTGAGTC
>CAZUXM010000054.1:3948-7943 GCA_964624635.1 uncultured Candidatus Competibacteraceae bacterium | reverse complement strand
CTGGTCTTAGTTACCCCAAAGTTTTTTTTCTCAGGAAATTCATAGTAGGCTAACTCTTTATAGCTATCATCATAAATTGATAATCTATTTTGTTTTATTTGAGCTAGTATGGATGGTGCAACCCTAACACCTCGTTTTAATTCATCAGCATGAACACCCTCTTGTTCAAGGCTCCAGGAAGCAATATCAATAATGGCTGTGGCCGGAGTCTTATTATCAGACTCATAATAATTATAGTATAACTTCCCATTAGAAATATTATAAGGGTCATAGGTGTTTTTTTTACCTGCTTGTAATGTAAGTGTCTTCTGAGAATATGTAATTGAACCAATTGTTATCAATAGAAAAAATACATGCTTCATAAACTAAGAATTAAAATTAATTTATATATATCGTTAATATGCTAACAAATTCCCGATTTACCTTATCAGCATTAGGCAACAACGTATGCTCTAGCGTAGAATTAAGAGGAATGGCAGGTGTGGTTGCTGAACCAATCGTTTCAATTGGAGCATCCAAATATTGAAAACATTGTTTTTGTATTCTACCTGAAAGAGCTTCAGCAAAAGAATTTTTTAATACCTCTTCTGTTACTACTAAACACTTACTATGTTTTTTAACAGAGTTATAAATCGTTTCTTCATCCACCGGATTTAAGGTGCGTAAATCAACTACCTCTACTCTACCAGGGAAATGTTTAGCAGCATTTTTTGCCCAATAAACTCCCATACCATAGGTAATAATAGTACAAGTATTTCCTTTTTTTATTTCTTCGGCTGATGCTTCTAATGCAATCCGTGCTTTTCCAAATGGGATGATATAATCTTCATCAGGCTCAATGGTACGAGCCTCTTCAGTGCCTTTTAATTTACTCCAGTATAAACCTTTATGTTCAAATATCACTACAGGATTGGGATCATGATAGGCTGATTTAATCAACCCTTTCAAATCAGCACCTGTACTTGGATATGCCACTTTTACTCCATGAATATTTAATACGACTGATTCAACACTGCTGCTATGATAAGGGCCTCCACTTCCATAAGCTCCAATAGGTACTCTTAGTATCATACTTACCGGATACTTTCCATTACTTAAATAATTGGATCTGGATACTTCAGTAAATAACTGATTTAAACCCGGCCATATATAATCAGCAAACTGTACTTCTACTATTGGTTTTAATCCAACAGCACTCATTCCTACAGTACTTCCTACAATAAATGCTTCTTGTATGGGAGTATTAAACACCCTGTCATCACCAAACTGACCCGCCAGGGTGGCTGCTTCTCTAAATACACCACCTAATCTGCGACCAACATCCTGTCCATAAAACAAACACTCCGGGTTTGCTGCCATCAATTCACGGATAGCAAAAAGGGCACTATCCACCATCACTGTAGGTTGTTTTCCTTCAGGTTCTCGGTTACCTTTTTCTTCGGTAACCGGGGTGGGGGCAAAAATATGGGTCATTAAATCCTCAGGACGAGGATCTTCGGCAGCTAATGCTTTATTATAATCTGCTTCTACTTCCTTTTGTACATACTTCTCAATCTGCAAAAGTTCATCTTCAGTGAAGCCGTTTTTTGTTAATTCTGCTTTGAATTTTGGGTATGGATCACGTTTACTTTGCTCTTCCAAATCATGACGATACCACTCCTTACGAACCCCACTGGTATGGTGGTTTAATAATGGAACTTTAGCGTGGACTAAAAATGGTCGCCTTTCAGCCCTTACAGTGTTTAATACCTTTTCAAGAGCCAAATAAGATTGTAGAAAATCAGTTCCATCTATCTGAACTACTTCTAATCCTTTAAAGCCTTTGGCATATTCACTGGCATCATTCACTCTGAATTCAGAAGCATGTGCCGAAATATCCCATTCGTTATCCTGAACCAAATAAATAATAGGTAATTTCTTTAAAACTGCCATTTGAAAGGCTTCAGAAATTTCCCCTTCGGTAATGGATGCATCGCCTAAAGAACAAACTGCCAACGGGTACTTTCCATCTTTGAAGGTAGCCAAACCGGTTTTTTCCTTGTATTGTAAACCTAAGGCAATACCTGTAGTAGGAATAGCCTGCATACCAGTAGCCGATGATTGATGTATAATCTTTGGTTTGTCATCATCTTTTAATGAAGGATGTGAATAATAGGTACGACCTCCACTAAAAGGATCTTCCCTTTTAGCCATAAGCTGTAACATACATTCGTATGGACTCATTCCAATCCCTAATAAAATACTATCATCTCTATAATATGGCGAAACAAAATCCTGAGGTAATAATTGTAATCCTAATGCTAGTTGAATGGCTTCATGCCCTCTACTGGTTGCATGTACGTATTTTGAAGTAACTGAAGCATTCTTCTCATAAATTTCGGCCATTGCCTTGGCTTTACTCATAAGGGTAAATGCTCTAATCAATAAAGCTTTATCTATGATTGGGGAAGTTTTATCCAGATTAATCTTCTCTATAGTCGCCATGTAATCAACTCATTCTAATTCACACAAATATAATATAATAATATTTAGTTAAACTATTCAAATCATCCTCAATACGCCCTAAAAATTAATCAAATATGCAATATCAAATAATAAATAAACCCTATCACTTAATCATGAAAGTATAATATATTCTTAGATTATTGTTCCTAAAAGTCATATTTTATTATATTAGCGCAAACAAAATCAAACACAAAAGAAACAATTTATGAAAAAACAACTTCTATTTTTAGGATTGGCGATTGCAGCTCTATTAGTAGCTTGTTCTCCTGCATCAGTAGTTACAGCTAACTATACAGGAACAGTATCAGCTTATAACTGGGTTACATCAAGCGGATCAGGAACTGCAAGTATTACTACTGTAAGATAATACAGTAAACGTTAAAATTACTGCATCAGGTACTGATATTACATTTGACAATGTAAGCGTTAGTAAAATTGAAGCTTATGGCGTAGTTGTAGTAGATTTTGCAGGTTCAAATTCAGTTGCTAACATTGACGGTTCATACAGCCAAGCAGGTGGAGTAAACCAAATTTATCTTGACATCGATAGCACAAGTGCTTCAGGATATGTACATTTTAGTGGTTCTAAGTAATTTTTATTAAAACTATTTATATATTTGTTTCAACTATAAATTAGACAAAATAGATTTATGAAAAAACTTACTTATTTAATGATGGCAGCCGGAATTTTATTCATGGCTTCATGTCAAAAACCATCTGAAAAAGCTGCAGGAACATTCAATGGTAACTATACAGTTCTAACTGCTTTTAGTGGATCTGCTGTTATTGCAACTAGCGGAGATAACACTAACTGGACTATGAGCATTCCTTCAATGGGTATCAATGGTACTGCTAATGGTGTTAGTACTACAGCAAGTGGCGACAACGTAGCTTTCACTTATTCATCTTCTTCAACTACTGATGGTGATATTACTGCTATCGCTGGAACTTTAACAGGTAATGATTTATCTTTCTCATTCACTGTTCGTGCCGGTGGAGGTCCTGTATCAGGAACTTTTGCAGGTACTAAATAATTGAATAAATATCTTCAATATAAAACTCCCGATGTTATCGGGAGTTTTTTTTTGCCCTATATTTAGGTATTATCAGATATCTATTAAAATCGTATAAACAATAGCTATTGCAATATTGGCAGGATAATTGGATATTTGTAATCTATCGTAAACAAACTTGTAATGAAAAAAATTGTTTCTCTACTATTCATTTCTATCTTCTTAAGCTCAGTATCAGCTCAAACTATTGATGAAAAAAAACTGGAAGATGGTATTTATGCTAAAATAACTACTGATAAAGGTTCGGTTTTAATAAAATTGCATTATGATAAATGCCCAATGACGGTGGCCAACTTCGTAGGATTAGCCGAGGGAAAGATGCCTAATGCAGAAAAACCATTGGGAACTCCGTTCTTTGATGGAATAAAATTTCACCGAGTAATTAGTAAGGTGAATGGTGATAAACAGGATTTTATG
>CAZUXM010000054.1:0-3938 GCA_964624635.1 uncultured Candidatus Competibacteraceae bacterium | reverse complement strand
TGGGTGGTCCGGGTTATTCATTTAAAGATGAATTTGTGGCTGACCTAAAACACGAAAAAGGAGTTTTATCCATGGCAAATTCAGGAGCAAATACCAATGGGAGTCAGTTTTTTATTACCATTGTGGAAACAGCCTGGTTAAATGGAAAACATACAGTATTCGGAAAAGTGGTGATTGGTCAAAATGTAGTTGACAGCACTACTCAAGGTACTATCATGAATAAGGTAGAAATCATTCGTAAAGGCAAAGATGCTAAAGCCTTTGATGCAGTAGAAACATTCAAAAAATTAAGTGGAGTTACTTTACCAACACCACCCGCAGGTAGTGATGCCAATAAAAAAGTAAAAACAAAAAAGCCCAATAAAAAAATGAGCTCAAACTCCAGATCATCTGAAATGGGTTCAGAGGATATGAAAGATGACGGAGTAGATAAAGAGTTGGATAAAAATCAACCTAACAGATAATTTTAAAGACCTTCGGGTCTTTTTATTTGATAAAAAACAACGATTCCGGACCCTTATTAAACAATAAGTCAACTACAGACATTCCTTCACAAAACCCGTTTCTATCGCTGAATACTTGTTTGTAGGGAACAAGTAATTTCCCGGTGGTTATTTCATTTCTATAATCATTCTCTACAGAAGCTTCAATATAATCGTTACTGAATGTATGCTTGTAGGGGATATCTAATTCAGCTAATAACCATTGCAAAACAGCATCATTTAACTCATACAAGAATTTAAAATGGGTAGTAATTAGACTTTCGAATTCAGGCTGATAATGCTCAAAATAAGGTGAATTTTTATAACATGACCGGATGGTTTTTACGTGTTGATCTTGCCATTTTTCTGCATAAGATATTTCTATATCCCCCACCCTTTTGCTATCTAATTTACGCAAGGGAACAATTAAGGCCAAGGGTCCATTAGAAGAACAAATATATCCTCTGTTTCGGTGTGTTTGTTTTATATAGTACTCTCCCAGATCAATAACCGGTTTGTGACAATATAAATACTGCTGTATATAAGCTATATCAGGTAAATAAGAAGTACTAAAAACCTTCATTAATTTGCCAGTCGGAAGAATCGATTCCAACGAATATTATTAGGGAATTTTTTTGTTCCTGTATCATTGGTGCTGGCTACAACCATTAAGGCTTTACCAACCACATGATCATTAGGTACAAAACCCCAACAGCGGCTATCAGCAGATCCATGACGGTTATCCCCCATCATAAAATAATAGTTTTGTTTAAAAGTATATTGTTTTGAAGCCACTCCATCAATAACAGCCCCACCGTTTTTCCACTCCACTTTATGACCTTCATACGCTTCCATTACTCTTTTATATAGCAAGTAATTATCTTCAGTTAAATCAATGGTCATATTTTTCTGTGGAATCACTATAGGTCCAAAATGATCACGATTCCATGGGAATTTAGGGTTTTGAGGATACATACTTGGCAACCACATCCCTTTTGGGTCGTAAACGGGTTTAATAGAATCGATCATTGCGGATTTCGAAAAGTTCTCATATTGATCTTTGGTTAAATGCCAGTATAATACTCTGCTGGTATCTGTAATGGTAAAATCTTCTCCGGGTTGATATCCCATATCTTCAGGAGAAATTTCCATTCCCCAATATTTTTTCTTGTCTTCTTTTCCAACTCTGTTTTTAAAGAATATCTGATAGGTAAACTGTGAGTTTTTAGGTCTTTCTTGTAATTGATCATTTATATAAAGATCTCCGTTACGAACTTCCAACTTTTCCCCTGGTAGTCCAACACAACGCTTGATATAATTATTTCTTTTATCAACCGGGTGGTGTACTATGGGATACATTTTAGTTACCTTTTTTCTTGCTAATGAATAATAGTTATTCCAATTATTAACGGTTCTATCTGGGTTCACTTGTCCTTCTACCTGTGCCATTCCCCAAGCCACTTCAGCAATTTCTACATAATAATTATGGGCATGTTTGTCCATAGTTTGTATGGTAGTATCATTCGCAGGGAAGTTAAATACTACAATCTCATTTCTATCGATTTTTTCTAAGGCCGGTAGTTTAATTAATGGAATCTTCCATGCTTCAGAATACGATTTGGCAAATGTTCTGAGTAATGGAAGGTCATAAAAATTATTATGGGTAAAAGGAAAGGTTAAAGGAGTTTGAGGTAACTTAAGTCCATAATTAAGTTTACTAACTAATAAAAAATCGCCAACTAATAAATCCTGTTCCATAGATGAAGTAGGAATTTTGTAAGGCTCAACAAGATATCCTTTTAGAAAAGTAGCTGCAATAATAGCAAATACAAGCGCTTCACCCCATTCTCTTACCTGTGATTTTTTGCGGGCAGGACGTTTGTCTTTAGGTACAAAAACGGTATCCTTACTCGAAGCAATTTTAGGAAAGAAATAAAAGAAAAGAACCACTGCCTGAAAAAGTTCTTTGGTAGTATATTTACCATAAGCACGGGCCAAATTGTAACATATACAACCAAACATCACCAAATTAATGCCGGGTAACAATAGAAAGAACATCCAATACAAAGGTTTTTTACAAATCTTGCGCTGAATGATATAAATATTGTAAAAAGGTATTAACCCTGCCCAGGCCTTTTGCCCTGCTTTTGGGAATAATTTATATAAAGCGTAATGAAAGGGTATTAAAAGTGCTAAATAGATCCAAGGAAACATACAAACTCAAATTTCTAGTGGTACAAATCTACATTTTTACAGTTGTGATACAACGGTTATGCATTCAAAATATTCTATCTTATCAATTATTTACATCATAAATGTCAGTATTTTATTCATATATCGATCTACTTAAAAAAACCCTTGATGAGTTAGATCCAATTCAGGTAGATAAAGCAATAGCCGCTTTTTTAAAAGTACATAAAGAACAAGGCACTATATACATTTTCGGGAATGGGGGCAGCGGTGCCAGTGCATCACACGCTACCGGTGATTTTTTAAAAGGAGCCAGTTTTGGACTTGATAAAAGGTTTAAAGTGGTTTGTTTAAATGATAATATCCCCGCCATGATGGCAATTGCCAATGATATTTCATGGGATGCCATTTTTGTGGAACAATTAAAGAACTTTTTACAACCCAACGATTTGGTAATCGGTATCAGTGGCAGTGGTAATAGTAAAAATGTAGTATCTGCTATGGAATATGCCAAAGAAAATAAAGTTCAAACCATTGCATTTTGTGGCTTTAAAGGTGGCAAAATAAAAGAAATAGCAGATGTACATATACACTCCACTGCTATGGATATGGAAATAGCCGAGGATGTGCATATGATTGTATTCAATATCATTAAAAAAGAAATGATGACCCGTTTACATACCTCTGATTCTATGGGTAAGCAGTATGATGAGAGAATCAAGTAAACTTATACTTTTATTGGGGTTAGTATTTGCATTAACCGTTTCCTGTGGTCAAAAGTATAAACTTGATCCAAGGTATGATTCTGCTTTGTATGAACGTGTTGACGTTAATTTTTTCAAAGGAAAAAAAGACGGAAAAATATACATACGTACCTCCGAGGTGGTCACTGTAAAAGATTCAGGTCAAAAGGCAGTATTTTATTTTAAAGAAATTCCCGGGATTGATCTGGAAACCTATGAAGAATGTGGACAGGGGCATTATTATGCAAAGGACAAAAACCATGTATATACCTGGGAAGTAACTCCAAAAGGCGAAGATTTACAAATAATGGAAGGGGTTGACCCAATTACCTTCCAATCCTTTGCTCACCACTGGGCAAAAGACACCCATGCCGTTTATTTTGAGAAAAGTAAGCTAACTAACCTTGATCCACAAAAAATCCAACCGGTTTGTTTCGAGTTCGGAGGAGATAGCACATCAATGTATATCAAATATATTAGGGATGACAATAGCTTATACCTACTTGAAAACGAAGTAACACCT
>CAZUXM010000053.1:8149-18734 GCA_964624635.1 uncultured Candidatus Competibacteraceae bacterium | reverse complement strand
TTGTTACCGGAGCCTTGGTAGGTAGTTCGGGGGCCATACTTTCTATTATCATGTGTAAAGCCATGAATCGCTCCTTCTTCTCTGTAATATTTGGTGGGTTTGGGGATGCTCCAGTAAGTGGTGAGGCCAAAGAAATTGAAGGAGAAGTTACAGCCATGAATCATGAAGAGGTAGCCGGATTATTGAAAGAAGCAAAATCTATTGTAATAGTACCAGGTTATGGAATGGCTGTGGCTAAAGCTCAATATCCCATTTTCGAAATGGTACAAAAGCTTCGTAAGGAAGGTAAAAATGTACGTTTTGCTATCCATCCTGTAGCAGGTCGTTTACCGGGACATATGAACGTATTATTAGCTGAAGCCAATGTACCTTATGACATTGTTTTGGAAATGGATGAGATTAATGAAGATATGCCTGAAACAGATGTTATTATGGTAATCGGTGCCAATGATGTGGTAAATCCGGGAGCACAGGATGACCCTGCCAGTCCTATCTATGGAATGCCTGTTATTGAAGTATGGAAAGCAGAACATGTAATCGTAATGAAACGTTCTATGAGTGTTGGATATGCAGGAGTGGAGAATCCTCTATTCTATAAAGATAATACTGATATGTTGTATGGTGATGCTAAAGACAGTGTAGATAAACTGCTTAATTACCTTAAAAACTAGTAGATTACACTTAATACTGTTGTTTCTAAACATCTATAAATATCAGTGCTTACCCTGATATTTTATACCATATATTTTTATTCATTTGTTATGCTAATTTCACAGCATGAACCGTCCAACGATCAAGGTATTGATTGCTGATGATCACCCCATCATCAGGAAAGCATTAAAGGATCTTATTAAAGAAACAGATCATATCATATGTATTGGTGAAGCTACAGATGGGTACGATGCTTTTGAAAAATTCAATGAATTTAATCCGGATGTAGTCATCATGGATATTGATATGCCCATCATGAACGGTTTGGATGTCAGTAAAAAAATTCTTCACACTCATCCTAATGCAAAAATCAGTATCCTTACCATGCATAAAGAATCAGTTCTCTATGATAAAGCCATGCAATTAGGTATCAAAGGATATATTCTCAAAGATGCCATTCTTGATGAGTTGATTAATTGTATTGATGAATTACAAAAAGGAAATTCATTCATTAGTCCCACCGTATTTAAATACCTGGAGAAAAAAAAAGTAAAAGAGTTTTCTGCAGACCTAAAATCTAAATATGGTTTAACCATATCTGAAATAAATATTTTTAAGCAGGTAGCTGTCGGTAAAAGCACAAAAGACATTTCAACAGCTTTATTTATAAGCGAAAAAACAGTTGAAAGCCATAGACGTAACATTGTGAAAAAACTGGGCATTGATGGAAGCAAAACTACACTCGCTAAATTCATACTGGAGAATAAAGACTTGATATAATATGACTGGTAAAAAACTACTTATATTATTTTTTACCATAACAAGCGTACACTTGTTTTCCCAACAATATAACTGGAACCAATTGTTGTATGATGAAGATGTAATAGGATTGAGTGTATACGATATGGCTCAGGATAGCAATGGGTTTGTATGGATGGCTACTGATCTTGGTATGGGTAGATACAATGGTAAAAAAATTGAGTTATTTAATAAAGATGCAGGATGGCCTGTAAGTACCAAAATCAACCATTTTATTATAGATAACCAACAAAATATTTGGGCCGATGCACAGGATACTTGTCCGGTTTATATTTCACACATTCATAGTAAAAAAAAGTTCAAATCCCAATATTTAACTCAATTAGGAAACGGCGCCAGTTTTACTTCTTATAATGATACTGTATTTGCTGTCTCTGCAAAAGGAATATTTATTTATGTTAACGGAAATGTATCTAAACATGTACCAATACCAAACCATTTATTAACTGAAAGTACTGTACAGAGCATTTCATACAACCCAAAGAATAAAAAAATCTACATGGGATTTTTAAATAATGGAATATTAACCTACCATTTAAAAAAAAATACGTTTAGTACAATAACCACTACCCATGGATTACTCAATAATGAAATAACATCTATTTATTATCAACAAGATATAGGTACCTGGGTTGGAAGTCCTTATGGGGTTTGTTTACTTAACGAAAACGATAAAATAAAAGTAGTGGATAGTTTTTTATACGAATCCAAAGTAACCAAAATTGTTAGTTATAGTAATAAAACATATATATCTACATTTCAGGGGATCCGTTCGTATGTAAATGGAATAAAAAAGAACACCTACTATACTGTTTCCGAAGAAAGTAATCCGGGAAACTTTTATTCGGTTTTAATTACAAAAGATGGTACCATTTTAGGTGGATCAGCAGGAGATATTAAATCAGTAAGAAGTCCTTTTATCAATAAGTTTGGGCCGGCTGAATTGAGCGAATCTCCAATATATGGAAATACCAGTGATAGTAACGGAAATTTTTATCTGGGTCAAATAGAGCAGTTTTTTGTAAAAATGAAATTTGATGGGAACAGTATTATACAAGCTGATACCATTCGTACACCACATTATGCATTTCATACTTTTATTCATCCGATCTCGGGTAAGGTAATTATATCAGGGTTTACCGGCTTTGGCGAATATGATGGTAAAACCTATAAAAATCTATCGTCAGGAGTTGCCGATGAGTTTTACATCTACTCTTCGTGGTTTGATGCCACTGATAGTTCAGTATATATCGGTACGGGTTTTGGGGCTGTAAAAATCAGAAACAACAAAATAAGTTTTGTAAAAGAGTTTAGAAACGGAAAAGAAGAAGTATCATCTACCGTATTTTTAGGAGTAGCCAACAAAACAGGAAACTTTATAGCTACTAAATGGGGCGTACGTCAAATCATTCATAACCAAATTGAAGATATCCCCGGAATGGAGAAATACCCCGGATTACGTACAGAAGTATACTCAATGGTGGGTGATAAATATAATAACGTTTGGGCCGATGTAAATAACAACTCGATACTTAGGATTTATAAAAAGAACAATGCATTACAATTAAAACTTTATGATGTAAAAAAACTGTATAACGTAAAAGGTCCTTTTAAACTCATTACCAAAGGGGATAGTTTATGGATAAAAACTTTCAGCAAAATATATCTACTTAATTTATCATTGATGAGTGATGAAAAAATGAGTTTAATACATACTCTTGATCTTAGCGATGGAATTAATGATGATTATCCCCATGGAGGAATGTACCATGCAGATAAGCATGGAAACCTATGGATGAGTACAGGAGAAGGTTTGCAAGTAATCAAATATTCTGAAATAGCTCTCAACCCCGAGGAAAATAAAAATCATTTACTCAATATTAAAGTAAATGGAGAAAATATTGATTTAGATAAGTACTCAAAAAGTATAAGTGCAATTAATGATGTTCCAGATCAATTGGAACTCCCCTACTATTTAAACGAATTAAGTTTTGATTATGTTGGTTTGTGTTATAAAAATCAGGATAAAGTAAAGTATAAAGTGAAGCTCGAAGGATATGAAAAAGACTGGAGCTTACCTTCAACAGAAAGCTATATCCGTTATTCAAATTTAGCCCCTGGTACTTATACATTCAAATTTTATTCGTGTAATAATGATGGTATTTGGAACTTGCATCCATATGAGTTTAAATTCAAAATCTCCCCCCCCTGGTGGAATACATGGTGGTTTAAAACCATCATTGCCCTTGTTTTATTGTTGATCATTTATCTCATATTTAACTGGAGAATACAACTCCTCAAACAAAAAAACAAAAGGCAGGAAAAACTAACTGAAGATATTCTTCATGCTCAGGAGGCAGAAAGGCAAAGAATAGCCGTTGATTTGCATGATAGTATAGGACAGGAATTATCACTACTTAAACTCAATGCACAAAAGGAAAATTATCACATTATACTTCCCAAAATCAATAAGGTAATTGAAGAGGTAAGATTAATAGCACGAAATATACACCCAAAAGAATTTGAATTGGGAGGATTTGATGCGGCTCTGGAAAAATTAATAGATGAGGCCAATGAATTGGGCAATACTGAATTTGTTATTGAATCTATTTCACTCAATAACACCTTTGAAAAAAATAAACAATTAATTCTTTTTAGAATTATACAGGAATGTGTAAACAATATCGTTAAGCATAGCGAGGCTAAAAATGCAAAAATAACCATTCTTTCACTTCAACATAAGTGCCAGCTTATTGTACAGGATAACGGCAAAGGATTTAATCCGTCCAATATTTCTACCACCTCGCTTGGAATGGATACCATGAAAGAAAGAACTAAATTATTAGGAGGTAAAATAATGGTAAAATCATCTGTTGGAAATGGAACAGAAATAACTATAGAAATACCCCTGTAAAAATCAGTGTTGCCCCTGATGTTTTTACTCTTTAACTGTTATACGTTTGTGATGTAAAATCATAAACAACATATCATGAAAAAACTAATTATCACTTCTACCCTATTGTTATTCATTCTGGTATCGTGTGAAGAAAACAAAACACCTGCCATAGTGAATAGATGGAAAGCAACCAGCTATAAAATAAACGGTTCTGAAATGATCAATACAATACCCGGTACAACGAATGTTATTGAGGAATTTAAATCAGACAACACTTACAAACTAACTTCTGACCAATATCCTGAGTCCTCAGGAGGACAGAACGGAACATATACATTAAATGCTTCAGAAGTAACCACCACTACTTCATCAGGTACTTATACCTACACCATTGTTGAATTAACTACCGGAAGCCTTAAACTAAAGCGTACCTATGATTTAGGGACCGGAGAATCAACCGAAGAATCAACTTATACTAAACTATAATAACAACAAAAAATCATGAAAAATCTAATTATTACCACCATTACACTGGCAGTATTGATGATATCGTGCCAGGAAAAACAACAACTTACTGTAGTTGGTAGGTGGGGTGCCACCAGCTTTAAAGTAAATGGTACCGAAACCATCAATACCATACCATCAGCTACCAACGTAGTATGGGATTTTAAATCAGATGGAAGTCTTAAATTTTATTCTGATGCATATCCTGAATCATCAGGAGGACAAAATGCAACCTATACGGCCAACACTACTCACGTAATCATCACTGATAGTTCAGCAGTTACTACCTATAACATTGATGGCATTAGTACTACTTCTTTACAACTGTCAGGCGATTATTTAGGATACGCTATTATTATGAGTTTTAATAAATAATCATTTGTTTCCACACCAATATAATAATGATGATATACCTGCTTATAATTCTTGTTTTTATTGGTGTGGTTATTACCCTATTTCTAAATACTCAAAGAACATTAAAAACCAGGAAATTAAATACCAATATTCTCTTAAAAAATGAACAACTGGAATTAAAAATACCAAAGGGATATCTGAACAATTAAATGCAGCTTTGGTTGCAACTCCCAACAAGGCATTAGCTTATTTAAATGTATATGATATCATTCATAAAGCTTTTCATCTAAATAAAAATAATTTATGTCTTCAAATCAAAAACCATTCTGCATGTTTAATTATTCCTATTGAAACCGAACAACTGGTATTTAATATTTGCACTTCTGTTTTCGAGTATGTATCAGCTCATTTTCCATCAAAAAAATTAATTGTTGAAGTTTATGAGAAAACTTCGGTTCTTATATTACTGTTTGATTTAAATGAACCGTTACCTAAACATAAAAAAAGCCTTGTTGAGCAGTTAGGTAATCCGTTTTATTTTACCGCCAATAACCATGGGATCTGTATTAAAATTACATACCCTAAAAATCAGTGCTTACACTGATGTTTCTAAATAACAACCATTATAATTTTGTATTCAACATAATATTAATCATATTAACATGAAAATTAAATCTGTTTTATTTTTTATAATCGTTTGTAGTACACAACTAATAGCACAGGACATGCAAACATGGACCTGGGATTCATACAAGACTAAATTCAAGGTGCCTTATGACTTTGAGGTAAAAACAAATACAGGAGAAGCTTTTTCAGCCGGAAATAAAGACATTAACCTATCTATATATCCACAAAAGGTAAGTGATATGACTTATTCAAAAATGAAAACATCATTGGCTAAATGGGTAGAAAGTAATGGCGTTACAGTAGATGGTGATTATTGGGAACTTGCCGATTTAAACAGGTATTGGGGAGTAATGGTAGGTGGATATTATCAAGGTTTCCATGTAATGTTATGGTTATTGGTTGACCCTGATTATACTGATATTGGACTTTATGTATGGTGCTCTTATAACGAAAGTGCCTCAAGTATAGTAACTGATATATTCTACAGTTTTACACCTAACTAACCAAACATTACCTAAATGGGAGGTATAGTGCATCAATGTACTGTACCTCATTCTACTTCACTTTATAAATAAACACCTTCTTTCCTATTCCTACAATTAAATGATTATTATCCGTGGGTACTACTTTAGGATGCTCATTACCGGTAAGCTGGATATCTAATGTTTGGATCTCATTTTCACCATGGAATATCAGGATTCGGTCAGCATCAATATTTTTCCCTTTTGTGGTATAAATACTCATCATAAATGATATCCAGGTATGTTCTGGGTTCACATTAAAAGCAAATGGAATAAATGAGTGGTCATTAACAGATAACTTTTTTTCATTAATAAAATCAGTATAGTATTTTTTAAGGTCTACCACTTTATCTAACTTACCTTTTGATTCATCAATAAATATTAATTTATAGTCGGGTGATAAAAAATCCCCTCCACCATAAGAAATAAGGTGTTCATCAAACTCAGAAAAACCGTAATAATGTTGAGGAATAACATCATCCCACAACATTTTACCGGAATGATCAAACTTAATTACATGTGTTTTTGGGGTGTCTGTTTGCTCCAAAGTAAATATTATTCCGTCGTTTTTTAAAAAATCATTGACAGTAGATTGAGTACTTGGTTTAAATTCAAGTTGGAATGATTCTTCTTTTAGTAGTTTACCGCTATGATTGTACAAATGAGTAGTAAGTGTTTTTTCATAGACATACTCTTTTAAAACCAATATACTATCCATACCAAAACAATGGATATTATATATGGATAAATCTTCTTTTATTGAAAATACTTTATTGAGGTTATCATCGTAAAAGTCAATAGAAGCATCATGTGGTTTTGATACAGTATTGGGTTGATGGGCAAAATAAAAGAGATGATCATTGGTAATTTCTATATCCAAATAGTAGTTTTTATCTGCCACTTTTTTAGGCAATGAAATTTCTTTTATGACTTGGTATTCTGATGATTTTTTTAGATATTTTTTAATCGTAATCTTATCTTCAGTATAAAGGGATGTAAATAACTGCGTATTATCAGCAAATAATAAATTCTCATTTTTCGAGATTTCCAGCTTAGCTGTTCCATTTACTACAATAAATACATCCTCTGTTTTTTTACATAGATATAATGGGGAATCACCACATTTAGGGAAATGCACTATTCTGCATATAGGATATTCTAAATCAATAGTTTTTAGTAAACTAATCTGAGAGTAAACATTGGATAAAATACTCAAACTTATAATAGCCAGTACTTTTTTCATATCTAGACGAATATGAATAAATATAATAATTAGTTACGACTTTTTGAAAGTTTAATGGCCCTGAAAATCAAAAAGCCTATAGGACCTGCCATAAAAGTGAGTAATAAACAAACAAATAATATTCCTTTGTTTAACTGTATCTTTTTAGCTCCTATCACCATATAAGAGCCCACTACCAGATCAAAGCATAAATAATGTACCCAACCTGTTAAGAACCCCCATGACCCTTGAAACATTTTGATGACATAATCCAATATGCCAGCATTTACTGAGAAGCTATCAGCAACGATTACAGTATAAGTAAAACAAATAATGTACACAATAGCGAAAAAGATAGGAGCTCCAAAGTATTGAACATATTTAGTGGTGAATTTATGATATGGAATGGCCAATAAAGGAATCCAACATATAAATGCCAATGCACTAAAAAGGATGAATAAAATTTGGGGATTCATTGAAAATAATCTTGCGAGTTGTTAAAAAGAGATATTTTTATTGTGTTTACGACCGCTAGTTTAACAAAATTAAAGATATTCTCAAGTTCTATAACAAAAAAAATGATGGAAAGGCAATACATTTATGATACCATATGCAACCAAATAAAGAAGACAAATACCCTCCTATATTTTCTTCACTGATTATCGCATTCCTTTTTACGGCAATGCCATGGGTGGTTTTTGGGATAGAAAAATGGCAAGGTATATCGTTCTCTGAGTATGGGATTCTTCCTAGAAATATATCAAGATTTTGGGGAATATTTACCTCCCCTTTTTTGCATGCTGACCTTCAACATATCATTAGTAATTCTACTCCAATATTTATTTTAACTGCTTTTCTGCATCATTTTTACCGTAAGTTTTTTGGTTGGGTGTACCTAACCATTTATTTGCTGTCCGGTTTTTGGACATGGATTATTGGTCGGCCCGATTTTCATATTGGTGCTTCAGGTATTGTTTATGGCCTTACTGCTTATATATTTTTTAGTGGGGCATGGAGCAAAAACTATAAACTCGCTGCCATCTCTTTGTTAATTGTTTTCCTATATGGAAGTATTGTTTGGGGTGTATTCCCTATGGAAAGGCATATTTCCTGGGAAGCTCACTTAAGCGGATTTGTTGCAGGGTTTATTATGAGTTTGTATTTTAAAAAAGAGCTCCCCACCCGAAAAAAATATGATTGGGAAATAAAAGATGATGATACAGAATATGTACAGGTTCCGGTAGAAGAAATAGAAAACGGAATTATTGTTACCCGATACATATACGTTCCTAAAAACAAAGTAATTAACCTAGAAGACTATGAAACAAACCGATTGGACAGAGATTGATAACCATCTGGTAAAAGAATTTACTTTTAAAGACTTTACCCAAGCATGGGGATTTATGACCAAAGTAGCTTTCGTAGCTGAAAAAATGGGGCACCACCCTGAATGGACCAATTGCTGGAACAGGGTAACCATTCGGCTCTCCACCCACGATGCAGGAAATGTAATTACTGAAAAAGACAGAAATTTGGCGCAGGCAATAGAAAATTTAATTTAATCAACATGGCTGATTAAATGGAAAAATCCTGCCTGATCACCCCCTAAAAACTCAAGTACATAATAATATATTCCGTCAACGGCATTGTTGTCGGTATCCTTGTGCCTCCCATCCCAACAAGGCTCATCAATTTCACTATCCCATATTTCTACTCCCCATCGATTGTATATATGCAACCTATAACAATACTCTCCATTTAATCCAATGGGACAAAAATCATCATTCAACCCTGCGGTTGTAAAAGGGGTAAATACATTAGGCATGGTTAAATCAAACAAATCCCCAAAATTGCCTGAGCTAAAACTAAGTGATGCAGAATCTGTACACTCTCCATTGTAAACCCATAAGGTAATGATGTATGAACTTGACCAGTTCAAACTAATACTGTCTTCTCCGGGTGCAAGTGGTATTCCATTTAAAAAATATCGGATACTATCTGAACCGGTAGATAAATTATTTAATACCAAACTTACTCCATGGCATGATACATAAGAAGTATAATCAAAATCCGCAACAGGTGGTGGGTCAACAATTACTTCTCTATATACAGTATCAATACAAGTACCATCATCTATAAATAAGGTATAGGTAATGGTTGCTGGTGGCGTGGATACAGGATCTGAAACAGTGCTGCTACTCAAAAAACTGGAGGGGGTCCAGGTATAAATATGTGTAGGGGTATTAGGTATTCCAATATTTACTGATTCTCCCTGACAGATTGGAATATCAGGCATGGTAACGGTTTGGTCGCCATCGATGATTTTAATTACTCGGTAAGCTGTATCAATAGAAATACAAGTAGATAAACTGGTATCTTCCACTATCAACTCAATTAGATAGGTTCCGGGAACAGTATACGTATGAGTAGGATTTGCCAGATTAGAGGTATTTCCATCACCAAAATCCCAATGATAATAATTGATATTTCCGCTGGAGGTATTGGTAAAAGCTACTTCATAATTTAAACAAATAGAATCAGGTGCCAGGAAATTAGCTTGTACTCCTGCAAAATTGAACTGAAATTTAAACAATCCATTATTACAATTTCCACTATTGTTTGTATTACTCCATACTCCTGGGGTGGTAGGGAAATCATCGTTTGAACCGCAACCTGCACAAACCGCCTGGTATACTACCCCGTTTTTATCAAAACGTGAAGTTCCTCCATCCACGTGTTCTCTACTGGTAGCCCCACCAAAATAACTGCCATAATACATAGAATTCATGTCCGTTTCAAATACTGCTAAATAAAAATTATATCCATCTCCGCTGGATGGTTGCATAGCATCCACGGATACCGGCATACCTGTTAGTGGTGTTACCGTTAATATATTAGCACCCCAACCTGATATGTATATGTTCTCACAGAAATCAACTAAAAAAGCGGTAGGGCAAATATTAATGGTTCCATTATCATTACCGAATTTGG
>CAZUXM010000053.1:6807-8139 GCA_964624635.1 uncultured Candidatus Competibacteraceae bacterium | reverse complement strand
GCTGTTAGGATTTACAAAACTGGTATTGAGTGTTGGAAAGGTAGCCGGATTAAGCGTTTGTCCATACACATATACATCTTCATCCACATCAACTTCAATAAAATAACTTTGATCATAGGCATTGGTACCAAGTAAGGTGGATGCCAATAAATTACTTCCTAATGAATCCAGTTTTATTATAAATGCATCTGCCGTACCTCCTGCAAAAGCAGGTTGATATGCCGTTGAATCAGTTGGAAAATCAATAGAGGTGGTTCCTCCCGTAACATACACTTCATCGTTTTTAACTACCTTAATTCCGTAACCAGCATCCTTACCTGATCCTCCTAAATAAGTAGAATACAATAAATTACTACAGGTAGGATTCAGTTTAAAAATAACTGCATCCTGAGCACCTGATAAAGAAGCTTGGTAAGGATTTACTGTTGGGAAATCTGTAGATCTGGTAGTAGTGGTTACATAAATATTATCGTTGGAGTCTAAAAATATTTCTCCTCTAAATTGATCTCCATAGTTAACGCATAAATCATAATATCCTAAATCATTGTTATAATTTAATCCATCTGATGAAGTTCCTCCAATGTAAGTAGACCCTATCAATGCAGACCCATCAGATGAAAACTTAGTTACGTACAAATCAGTTCCTGCTGTAAAATTTACTCCAATATTGGTACTTAAATTTACGGCTGGTCCACCGGCAAAAGTAGTATCGTATGCTCCTGTGCTAACCGGAAAATTATTGGATCCAGTTATACCAAATAAACAAAGTTCGTTATTGGTAGTTACAATCATACTATTTACTGTTTCAGCTCCGGTAGTGGTTGTTCCACCACCCAAATAGGTTGAATAAATAAGACTGGTTCCATCAGCACTGAATTTACTGATGGCAACATCCGTTATTCCTGTAGCAACTCCTGCAGTAGCTGTAGTTTGATAAGCGCCTACTGTAACCGGATATCCGGGCCCGTAAGAAGTTCCTCCTGCATATAAATTGCCTTGTAAGTCATAGGTAGCCGTCATTCCAAAATTATCGGCTGTTGAACCTGAATAGGAAGCAAAAATAAGTGTAGGGTCTATAATAATTGGAAGACTAGGATCAACAGGCTGCTCCAGTTTGTACTGAAGTACATTGTTAACCAAAATGTATTTACTGCCAATTTCTATCTTTTCATTATTAATCAACTGATAAGCGAATGGCTTTTCCTCAATGATATCGCCTAATGAAGTAGTAATGACCAGACTTTCATCTTTAAGTATCAATTTATCGGCCCCATTGTAGGCTAATTTTACTTTACTAATATCCGAGCCTGGTGATGCTATGATATCATATTT
>CAZUXM010000053.1:2784-6787 GCA_964624635.1 uncultured Candidatus Competibacteraceae bacterium | reverse complement strand
GGAATTATAATATTTTACATCTACCCCACTCCAAACATTTTTCATGATAACAGTTCCATGTGGGTGTAATTTTGATACCCATTTGGTAGGATCATTGCCCAGATAATAATTATTGTAATTCAATTGTTGATCTTCTTGTACTATTCTCTCGGGGTTATGAGCTCCTAAAAAATTTACTTTAATCACATGCCCTTTAATAATCGGATCAATATTTGGGGAATTATTTTTACCATGCATATCATGCCATTCCTCTAAGTTAATTAGATGGTATGTGATACCCGTATTTTCAAGAAACATGGCCCCACCGGGAATATCAGCTCTGAATAAAAAATCACCCTGCCATTGCCCCTTATTCTCAACAAACGAATAACGGCTTTGTGCATGTATAGTTGTTAGGAAAAGGAAGGACAATAGGATAGCAATCGTTCTTATCATAGAAACGCGACTTGGATAATACTTTAAAAGTAATCCAATTAACCTTAAATTCCAATTAAACTGTAATAAATTTATTTACCGGTAACTTTAAATTCAGTCCGGCGGTTTTTAGCTCTTCCCTCTTCTGTATTATTATCAGCAATGGGTTGAGTATCACCATACCCTTTATAGGTAAGTCTGTTAGCAGATATTGCATTTTGAATTAAATAATCATATACCGCCTTGGCTCTGTTTTGTGACAAGGTTTGATTGTATGATTTTGCTCCTTTATTATCCGTATGTCCTGATATCTCAATTTTTAATGTTGGATTTTTTACCATCAACTCAACCAATTTTTGTAATTCAGCTGTTGACTCCTGTTTTAAATCAAATTTATCTGTATCAAAGAAGATATTTTTTAAAACAATAATGGTATTCAACTCAATTTGTTTAAGACCAATATCAATTAAAAATGGATCTCTATTCTCATTCAATTTCATATCAAATGATTCGGAGTGGAACAAATAATCATTTCTGTTCACATTTAATGCATATCGTCTGTTTTCTGGGATAGAAACTAAAAAATCACCTGTTTTTTCATCAGAAAATGAAGTGATAATCACCTTGCCGGTTTCAACATCAATTAATTCAAAATTTGCTTTTAAAGGTTGTTTGGTTTTATCATCAAAAATATGCCCTTTTAAATAGGTGGTATATACCGGACGTGCTTCAGCATACAAATCGAATGAGTACAAATCGTATTCACCCATTCCACCATCAATATTTTTGCTGGCAAAATACCCTTTGGATCCATCTGCACTAATTACCAAACTTCTTTCATCATAAGGTGTATTGATGGGATATCCTATGTTTTTGGGTGTAGTAAATTCCCCATTTTCGTTAATACGGCTATAATAAAAATCCTGCCCACCTACTCCATATCTTCCGTTAGACGCAAAATAAAGGGTTTGGTTATCAGGGTGTATGAAGGGAGAAATTTCGTTGCCAATGGTGTTAATCGTTGGACCTAAGTTAACGGGGTTTGTCCAGGTTCCATCGCTATTACGGGTTGTTTTCCAAATATCGTTACTCCCAAAACCTCCGGCTCGATCACTCGTAAAATAAAGAGTTTTTCCGTCACTGCTAAAAGAAGGTTGTGATTCAAATGAGCCTGTATTAACGGGATAAGGTAATGGCTCAGGCACCGACCATCTGTTTCCTTCTTTTTTCGCATAATAAATATCTTTTACCGGATCTCTTTTATTAGGATCAAACCTATCACGAGCAGAATAGAAAAATATAAACATTCCATCAGGACTTAGGTTGGCTGCACCTTCATTACAAGCTGTATTTAATGGACCTCCCATATTCACTCTGGTAACCCATTTGTCTTGTTTAAAGGTTGAATAGAAAAAATCTTCTTCTCCATCATCAGGTCGGGTGCCTGAACAGTTGGGATTACCTTCTTTTTTTAAAACAGTATAAATCATATACTCACCATCAGCCGTGATGGATGGATGATATTCGCTTAAATTACTATTGATCTCAGGTCCCATGTTTTTGGGTTCAAATGGCACCGGATTGTTAACTAATGAATCTGCTATATAATCGGCATAAGCTTTACGTTCATACACCAAACGGGTTTCCTCTTTTTTAATTTTTCCTTTTTCTAAATAGTCTTTATACGCCTTATATGCTTTACCAAACATAAATTGAGCATGATAAATATCCCCTAAAGCGGCATACCCATCAGCAAATTCTTTAGGATCAATTTCTACTGCTTTTAATAATGCTGCTTCAGTTTCTACATAGTTTTTTTGTTCCATGTAAATACTGGCCTTTAATAAATAAGCTTCTCCGAATTTAGGTTCCGCTTTAATAGCTAGTTCAATGTTTTTTAAAGCACATTTATCATCCTTTTGATAATAACAATCAACAGCAGCATCCATCAACTTAATGGCTTTTTTGTTACCGGTTTTATAGTTGCCTTGTGAACTTACCTGGCAGCTTGTAACTAAAAAAATCAATAAAGAAGTAATGATATAACTAATATTTTTTCGCATAACTAAGGAATGTCAAGGTATTTATGTGTTTGTAAACTAATGGTCCATTCAGGGTTTTGTTTTACAAAATCAATAATCAGGGGCATCATTTGTTTTTCTTTGCTCCACTCAGGCTGTATATACAATTTGCATGCCTTAGTTACTTTAGCGGCTTGTAGTTGAGCCCATTCAAAGTCTGATTTATTATAAACGATGATTTTAAGCTCATCAGCATATTGATAAACCGAATCAACCGGCATTTTAAATTTTTTAGGAGATAAACATACCCAATCCCATTTACCACTCATTTCATGAGCTCCCGAAGTCTCAATCCAGGTTTTAAAACCTTGCTGCTGTAAAGCTTCTGTAAATTCGGTGAGATCATACATTAACGGTTCCCCTCCAGTGATAACTACATGGGGGGCTTTTACTTCTTTTATAAAAGAGATCATTTGATTATATGAAACCTGAGGATGTTTTAAGGCATCCCAACTTTCTTTCACATCACACCAAACACAACCCACATCACAACCGGCCAATCGTAAAAAATAGGCCGCTTTACCTGAATTATACCCCTCTCCCTGAATGGTATAAAAATGTTCCATAAGGGGAAGAAGCCCAGGTTTTAAATTTGTGAATTTATCTGCAGAAGTGATGTTCATAAAAGGTTTCAGGTTTAAAGTTTCAGGTTTAAACATTAAACTTGAAATCTGAAACTTTAAACTTTTTGAATGCTTTCGAGTACAAATTTAATCAATCCATCCACAGCAGCATGGCCGTCTTTCGAAAATGTTTTATTTACCCTATTGGCAACAACAGCACAAACAGTACAAACATTATGTCCTAATAATGAACCCAGACCATATAAAGCTGAAGCTTCCATCTCAAGATTAGTAGCTTTAAATGTACCGTATCTAAATTTGGTATAATTATCAATCAACTCCGGATTCATTAATTCATACCTTAATTTCCTGCCTTGAGGAGCATAAAACCCGGGAGCTGTAATAGTAATACCTGCATAACATTTCTCTTTCATCATTTTTAAAAGAGGTTCGCTGGCTTTAAAAACATAAGGTTTTGCTAAAATGTACGGATAGCCTGTTTGCCAAATAAATTGGTCAATCAGGTCCATTTGTTCTATACTTTTATTGTATTTATAATAGTTGAGTAAACCATCTAACCCAATTACGTAAGCTGAGGCTACATAACTATCCACATCCAGATCAGGCTGCAATGAACCCGTAGTGCCAATTCTGATGAGGTTAAGTTTTTTCTTCTCCTTATTTTCTTCTCTGGTAGTTAAATTGATGTTTACAGCGGCATCCAATTCATTCAAGACAATATCAATGTTATCAGTACCTATTCCCGTACTAACACAGCTGATTTTTTTATTCCCTAATTTGCCGGTATGAGTAATAAATTCGCGGTTTTGGGTTTTGTAATCCAGCGAATCAAAATGTTTAGAAACTTCTTTCACTCTATCAGGATCACCAACAAGTATAATGTAATCCCCCACATTTTCAGGTTTAAGATCCAGATGATATACC
>CAZUXM010000053.1:0-2774 GCA_964624635.1 uncultured Candidatus Competibacteraceae bacterium | reverse complement strand
CGAACCTCGTGGTGTTATAATTAGTTCAGAGTCCTTAAAAACCATGACTTAAGGTTGTTAAATCAAATATACATGAATATTTGAGGAAAAAGTAGTTTGATGTATTTTTATTATGATTTGATAAAATTCATACATCAACTCTATATTTGCGCATGATTTCTATCATCAACAGGTTAGAAAAATTGTTGAATGAACCTTTACCCGGTTCAACAGCTCATCAGATGATGTCGCCTGCTGGACGTGGAGATACGGAAGAACTCATTCAAACATTGTTATCTCCTCCAAGAAACAGTGCTGTAATGATTATTCTATACCCTGATAATGATTCATTGAATATGGTCATGATTAAACGTCCCAACTATGATGGTGTGCATAGCGGTCAGGTGAGTTTTCCCGGAGGTAAATTTGAAGAAACTGATATCAATTATGAAGCAACTGCACTTAGAGAAACTTTCGAAGAAATTGGCATTTCAACCGAAAAAATAAAAGTTATTGGTGTATTAAGCAGAATATATATACCACCCAGTAATTTTTTGGTATATCCATATATTGGCTATTGTGATGAAACACCCCTATTTACTATAGATTCAGAAGTAGATAGAGTAATTACTGCTCCTGTAAATGTTTTATTGAATGATGAGATTGTGAAACAAGGAAAATTTATGGCTGGAGGCAATTTAAATTTTCAAATCAATGCCCCTTATTTTGAAATTGACAACGAAAGAGTTTGGGGAGCTACCGCCTGTATATTAAGTGAACTCAAGCAAATCTGGAGAAAATTATAACTGTATTAACCAGTTTTTAAAGAACAAAAACAATACAAAAAGAACCAATACCAATAAAATGATTTTCCATGAATTTTTATAGGTCTTTTTGTGGGTTTTTAAGTCTTTCCAATAAACAAATACCAGAATAATTGCAAAGACGATGATAAAGATAATGGCAAAATAAATATGCCCTCTGGTAATAATTTCCATATCGCAAAAGTAATAATTCTCTGATTTCAAATCTCTAATACTTCATCATTGGTATTTAGCTTTTGGTATCTTTGTATTATGCGAATTATTAGTGGAACATTAAAAGGTAGGACTGTTCAAGCTCCCAACCATTTGCCGGTACGTCCTACTACTGATTTTGCCCGAACCGGATTGTTCAATATACTCTCAAGCCGAATTGATTTTGAAGACGTCAATTTTATTGACTTGTTTTGTGGAACAGGCGTAATAAGCTATGAAATGGCTAGTAGAGGATGTAAAGACATTATAGCTGTTGATAATAATCGAAACTGTATTCAGTTTGTTCATCAAACTATTCAAAATTTTAAAATTCAAGGAATGAGGGCTATTAAAGAAGATGTTTTTAAGTTCCTTGAACAATCAAAATATACATCTGATATCATATTTGCCGACCCTCCATATGCATTGTATCAACTAAAATCCTTGCCGGAAATAATTATCAAACATGAACTGGTAAAGCCTGGAGGTATATTCATATTGGAACACGGAAAAGAAGTGTCCCTTGAAGAAACACCATATTTTGATGAAGTTCGTAACTATGGCAATGTAAACTTTAGTATCTTTCAGTTTTAATTTAAATCAATGAAAAGAATAGCGGTATATCCGGGGACATTTGATCCTGTAACTAAGGGACATGAAGCTTTAGTTCAACGATCACTTCCATTGTTTGATGAGATTATTATTGCAGTAGGTCATAACTCAAAAAAACAAACCTATTTCCCCATTGAAAAAAGACTACAATGGCTTACTCAAACCTTCTCCTCCTACAAACAAGTAACCGTTGATACCTACGATACATTAACTGTTAATTATTGCAAACAAAAAGGGGCTAATTTTATCCTAAGAGGGCTTCGTTCATCTACTGATTTTGAGTTTGAAAGAAACATTGCTCAAGCCAACAACGCCTTGAGCCCCGATATAGAAACCATATTTATTGTAAGTAGTCCAGGTTTATCTGCTATTAACTCTTCCATTGTTAGAGATATTCACAAGCATGGCGGAGATGTGAGTCAGTTTATCCCTTTCGGCATTATTCTTGAATAATAGTTTTATATAGGTTTACGTTAATTAATTACCCTTTTACCATTCACCATGTATAAACTAAAGATTTTATTGATTGGATTACTTCCAGGAATACTAATCCATGCTCAATCAATTCGAATTATAGGAAATGCTCCACTATTGGCAGGGACCCCTATTATACTTACCCAATACAACGATTATATCACCAATACTGAAGTAATTAAAGTAAATGGAACCATTGACAATACAGGAAAGTTTGATCTTACCCTGCCTGAAGGTAAAACAGGTGAATACATGTTACATATAGGGTCCGAAAGCCATTCATTATTGTTACAACCGGATCATTTATATAATCTGGAGATTCCTGATGACGAAGGAACCCATGTATATTATCCAACAGAAACGGATACTACATTAATACTTTATCAGGCATCCAACCTTGATTATCATATCAACTACTTTTCAATTTTCAACTATGAAGATTTTTTAAATGGAAGAGTAAAACAAAAATTAAAGTTCTTTATTGATACTTTGAACATGAGATACGATTATATCAAGGACCCGTATTTTATACAATACAAAGAATATAAAATTGCTGAATTGATGTCGAACGCTAATTACAAAAGCCGACGAACCATGTATAATACCTATTTAAAAGGTAAGCCCGTTTTGTATCAGCATCCACAATACATGGCTTACTTTAATGAGTTTTATACAGGATTTATGAATGAGCTT
>CAZUXM010000052.1:16883-18953 GCA_964624635.1 uncultured Candidatus Competibacteraceae bacterium | reverse complement strand
TTGCCTGGTTTGGCGATGTTCTTTTGATGTTTAATAACAATGATCTGTTTGTTTTGGGACTAGCCGCCTTTCTAATTTGTCATATCCTATACATAGTGGCATTTATTAAAAATATACGTAGCAGTTCTCATAAACCATCAGCAATGAATAGGTTTATTCTTGCTCTTTTACCTCTTTTTTATCTAATTGTACTTTATACATTTATTTACCCTTATATAGCCAATAGTGAAACCAATAAACCATTTTTAATACCGGTAACAGTTTATGCCATAACAATAGTTACCATGAGTTTGTTTGCTCTTTGGAGACTTGGGGCGTCCAACCGTACTTCGGTTATTTTAATTATTATTGGGGCTTTTGTTTTTATGATTTCTGATAGTTTAATTGCTATCAATAAGTTTGTAAAACCATTTACATACGCCAATTTATTTATCATGTTTACCTATTGTGCTGCACAATTAAGCATAGCTGTTGGCGCTATTTATCACTCCAAAAAATGAAGTTTAAATTAGGATTAATATTATTAACTACCACTTTGTTTATTGCCTGTGGAAGTAAAAAGGGCGGTAAAATAGATCCTATAGTGGTAAAAAAAGATTCAACCACCATAAAAATAATTTTTGCAGGTGACTTAATGGGTCATATGCCCTGGATCAATTCCGGATTAAAAGATGGTAAACATGATTTTGATACTGCCTACACCTTTATTCAGCCATACATCCAAAAGGCTGACTATGCTATGTTGAATTTAGAAACTACATTGAATGGCCCTCCTTATACAGGCTTCCCTATGTTCTCCAGTCCGGATGCATTAGCATCAGATGCACAACAGGCAGGATTTGATTTTATGGCTTTATCAAATAACCATTGTGCTGACAGAGGTAAATCGGGTATCAGGAGAACCAACTACGTGTTGGACTCCTTAAAAATTCCTCATACCGGATCATTTAATGATACGGCTCACTACGATAAAACCTACCCCCCTATTATTAATGTAAAAGGAATTAAGATTGCGGTTTTGAATTATACTTATGGCACCAACGGACTCACCGTATACGCCCCTAATGTAGTGAACTTAATGGACAGTACTCAAATATTAGACGGTATAAAACGAGCCAAAGCGAAAAAGCCCGACCTCATTATTTCCATTATGCACTGGGGCGAAGAATACAGTCGCAAAGAAAGTCCACGCCAACAAATGTTTGCTGAATTGATGGCAAAAAATGGTGTAGATGTTATTTTTGGGGCCCATCCGCATGTAATACAACCCATCAAAACTCTACCCTCTGTAAATAATACTGGCAAAGTAGTTCCGGTATTTTATTCGGTCGGTAATTTTATTTGTAACCAACGTGACAGATATAAAGACGGGGGCATCTTTGCAGAAGTAACCATTTGTAAAGTAAATGGTAAAACCTGGGTACAGGACTTTGCCTATTTACCTTTCTGGATTCGTAAAAACGAAGTGGTGCGTAGTTATGTAGCTATTCCAATGAATAATTGGAGTAATGACTCCGCTAAATTTAATTTACCTAAATCAGATGCTGCATTGGCATCTCAGTTTTTGAATGATACAAAGAAGACTATTGGAAAAGATGTGAAGATTTCGAAGTAAAAGTTGGGGGATTCCTGCCTACGCAGGAATGATCCGGTCTTTAATGCAAGAGGCGAAAAACAATGTTTTTCGCCTCTTGCTATTTTGTAATTGTCATTCCTGCGCAAACAGGAATCTCCAAAGTATATTTTCTATACCAACACATGCTCATCCATCAACGTACAGATGGAATTAAAAATAGATTCAATCTCTCCTACTCCAGTAACACTTTTAAACTTACCTTGTTTATTATAGTAATCAGCTGCTACAGCCGTTTGTTCATGATATACTTTAATTCTATTGGCAATAATATCCGGATTTACATCATCAGCTCTGCCGCTATCTTTACCTCTCAATAATAAACGTTTCATCAATTCCTCTTCAGGAACCTCTAACGCTATCATTAAACTAATAGAAGTATTCATGCTGGTTAATAAAGCGTCTAATGCTTCTGCTTGTGGTATGGTACGGGGAAA
>CAZUXM010000052.1:10262-16869 GCA_964624635.1 uncultured Candidatus Competibacteraceae bacterium | reverse complement strand
CTTCATCGGGAACTAATTCACCTTTATCCATGTATGATTTGGCCAAGGTTCCTAATTCAGTTGAATTTTTGATATTATATCTGAATATATCACCTGTTGAGAGGTGAACAAGGTTATACTTCTCTACGATCTTTAGCGATTGAGTTCCTTTTCCGGCTCCGGGGGGACCAAACAACACCAGGTTTAACATCTTCACTTTTAGCTTTTTAGTTGATATAGATCCCGCAAATTCCTACCAAGGCCGTCGTAATCCAGCCCATAGCCTACTACAAATTTGTTGGGGATTGAAAAGCAAAGATAATCAATTTTTATATCTCCTCTGTAAGCTTCCGGCTTTAGCAGTAATGACGCCACTTTTAGAGATGCCGGATTCATTTTGGCTACTTCCTTATATACATGTTGCATAGTGGCTCCTGTATCTACAATATCCTCTACCACAATCACATTTTTACCTTCTAATGAATCTGTTAAGCCTATAATACTGCTAATGGCTCCGGTAGATTGAGTTCCCTCATAAGACCTCACTTTTAAAAAGTGAATGTGGCAAGGAATTGTGATATGTTTAATAAGGTCAGCAGTAAACATAAATGCCCCATTCAGGATGGATGCAAAATGCAACTCCCGTCCATCATGGTCGGCGTTGATATTGGCGGCTATTTGAGCTATTTTTTGTTGTAGCTCTATTTCCTTCATAAAAGGTTCAAATTCCTTATCGTGCAATTGCATAAGGCTAAGAAAACAATTTTTGTTGAATTCACCGTAATTTCTGCCTTATAGCCGGGATAAATTTATGGATGTATATCTATTCTTGGCCTTATTAGTTGAAATTCAGCATATAATATACTACCGAATAATAATCATAGTTGCCCGTATCCCTAAACAAAGCGGTAATGGAATAGTCATCTACCATTCCAAGATCACTTCCATAACAGCTTTTTAAAAACGGAAATGAGGTCGCCAACGGGGAGGAATAAGTTATTTTGCTAGCATTTATATCAAACACACTTAGGTGACCATTATTTACAGCTGCTGTAAGTCCTGGGATGGTAACTGAATTATTATCTGTTTCCAATGCATAAGAATATATAAGAACTTTATTTTCGTATGTAAATGTAGCGGTGCTTGCATAGTCAAATGTGCCCGGGTCAACTAACTTTACTATGGAATTGTCTTTGATGGTTCCATCCGCCGACATATAAAAATAAGCTGTGTACGGTTTTTCGAAGTTGTAATAAGGATATTCTGTATTTGTATAAACCACATTGGCAACAATACCGGCTCCTTTTGCATCCGGATTAATAATATTATGAACCTTCAACACCCTTAGTCGATAATGGTTATTATTCAAGGTTTTTTCTGGCAAAATCCAAGGTATTGTAGCTCTATTAATATTATTATTGACATTTAATGAAAGCACTTCCATTTGATAGGGCGTAAATGGGTCGTCTGATAATTTCCTACTAACTCCAATCACATTACCATATGTATCCGAAACAGCAGTGAGGATGCGGGTACTATCTATATAGCTTGATTCGAAGGACTTTTTTAGGTCCTTATTAAAGTACAACACTTTGCACCGATGAATACTTCTTGTATCCGTTAGCTCGCTGTTTTCATCTCCTTCATGCAAAATACCTATAAAACCACCGGATTTACCAATGGAACCAACATAAGTGATATCCTGAAAGCTATCGGAGTAATAGGAATTTTTAACCTGAAGGGTTGAGTCCAGTTGAGCCAGAAAAAGTTGACCGTAGCATTGGTTAACCACGGTAACCGTTCCTTCCGTTTCATTGCTGATGATTTTATTGAACGGCCCAACAGATTCCCATGCTAATTCAGAAACCAGCTTACCGCTGGCCTGGTCAAATACACCAATCCATGGCATTTTTCTTGGTACTCCATATAACTCTCCATTCCTATACCCACAAAAAAATACATTATTCCTTACCCATGTTCCATCAGTGATAGTTGGATTAAACGTGGAATTTTTATAGGAATATGCTCCAATCTTATAAAAGCCGGGGGTTTGGCAGAAAACATTTAGTCCGGTTTGAGATACCCCAAAAAGGATGCCTATAATTGAGAAGTAGAAGATACTTTTTTTTTGCATGAAATAAGAATTTAAAAGCAAAGCTATGCAGCCAATAAGACCATCCGGGGGTGGGTAGATAAAACTATGATTTGGGTTAGTTAATTAGTAAAAAACAATTTATTACTTTCGTTTTATACATTTTAAAATATGAAAAAGCTTCCCCTACTTGTTTGCATCGTTTTATTATCAGCCTGTGGAGGCAAAAAAGAAAAACCTGTTGATAAAGGTAAAGCCACTGAAGTACAGGCATGGCTCGATCAATACAATAAAGATTGGCAAAAATATTCTTACGATGCCAGTGTTGCTCAGTGGGAATTGAATACTCACATTGTTGAAGGGGATACTATTACTGAGAAAAAAGCAGCTGAAGCGGATGAAGCATATGCTAAATTCACTGGAAGTAAAGCCGTTATTGAAAAGGCACAGGAATATTTAAAATCAAAAGACGATTTAAGTAATTTACAAATTCGTCAGCTCAATTATATTTTGTATATGGCTGGGGGAAGTCCTGAAATTGCAGGAGACTTGGTAAAGAAAAGAATTGACGCTCAAAACAAACAAACCAAGGCATTGTTTGGATATACTTTTAAGTTAAATGGTAAAGAGATTACACCAAACGATATAGAGAAAGGATTACGTGAAGAAAATAACCTTGACAAACGCTTGCAATTATGGAATGCCAGTAAAGAAGTAGGTAAAGTTTTGAAACCCGGGTTGGTTGAACTACAACAATTACGCAATCAAACAGTTCAGGCCCTTAACTACAAGGATTACTTTGAGTATCAGGTATCGGATTACGGTATGAGCTCTAAAGAAATGGTAGATCAATGCCGTCAATTAGTATCTGAAATTTGGCCATTGTACCGAGAGTTACATACCTGGGCCAGGTATGAATTAGCTAATAAATATAAGCAACCCGTTCCAGACATGATTCCTGCACATTGGTTACCTAATCGTTGGGGTCAAGATTGGACGGCCATGGTTGAGGTAGAAGGTTTAAATATTGATGATTCATTGAGTAAAAAGTCACCTGAATGGATTGTTCAACAGGCAGAGGATTTTTATGTAAGCTTAGGTTTCCCTAAGTTACCTGCCTCTTTTTATGAGAAATCAAGTTTGTACCAATTGCCTAAAGATGCAGGATATAAAAAGAATACCCATGCCTCCGCCTGGCATATGGATTATGATAAAGACATTCGTTCATTAATGAGCATTGAACCTAATAGCGAATGGTGGGAAACTACCTTGCACGAACTAGGACATATTTATTATTATATGAGTTATTCAAACCCGGATGTACCTGTAATTTTACGCAATGGAGCTAATCGTGCTTATCACGAAGCCTTTGGTACCATGATGGGATTGGCTGCGATGCAGAAACCATTTTTACAACAGTATAAATTGGTTCCGGCTGACGCGAAGACCGACGAAACAAAAATCTTGTTGAAAGAAGCTCTAAATTATGGTGTAATGCTTCCATGGGCCGCAGGTACCATGACCGAATTTGAATACGACTTATACAGCAACAACCTACCAGCTGATCAATACAACAAACGTTGGTGGGAAATTGTAGCGAAATGTCAGGGGATAGCTCCTCCAATACAACGTGGAGAAGAATACTGTGACGCTGCCACCAAAACCCATATCAATGATGATCCTGCACAATATTATGATTATGCATTATCAACAGTATTACTGTTCCAATTTCACGACCATATTTCAAAAAACATCTTGAAACAGGATCCACATGCTACCAATTACTATGGCAATAAAGGAGTAGGTGATTTTTTACAGGATGTAATGAAAACCGGCGCAACGGTTGATTGGAAAGAGGATATGAAAAAACGATTGGGATCAGGGATTTCGGCCAAACCTATGTTGGATTATTTTGCTCCCTTAATGACCTGGTTAAAAGAACAGAATAAGGATAAAACATATACATTGCCAGAGAAGTTTGAGATATAGAATATTCACCACATAGACACATAGTTTCACATGGTACTATATTTTCTATGTGCCTATGTGGTTTAAAAGAATTACCTGCAGGAATTTTCGATATCCCCGTAGATATCAGGTTTACTAATCTCCATAAACTTACGGGCATTTTTAATACGTTTAAAACCGTATTTTTTATAGAGTTCATGGGCATCTAAGGTAGCTAACATAAATCTGCGAAGATGTAATTGATCCGTCACCTCCATGATAAATTCCATGAGGTCCTTCCCTATTCCTTGTTTACGATGGTCACCTAATACAAATACATCGGCTAAATAACCGAAGGTGGCATAATCAGTAATAATACGAGCAAACCCAATTTGATGGTGATCATCATATACTCCAAAACATAAAGAACCTTCGATTGATTTTTTTACTATTTCCACTGGTATTCCATTAGCCCAATAACTTTCTTGGGATAGGTAGGTGTGAATAAGATTGATATCTAATAGGGATTTATTGGTTGAGTAGGTTATATTGCCTATCTTTTTTTCCATGATTAAATTTATCGGGCTGAAAGTAGGAAATTTAAGTTAGCATGCATTCAATTATTTATAAAAATACATACCTTGGTTGTAAAGGTTTGGTGATGAAAAGAGTAGTAATTATATCCTTATTGGTTTTAAATTTTGGATGGTTGTACAACCAAACCAATATAGATGTTACTAATCCGATAGCCTTGCAGGTTATGCAGGGTAATTATAATCCTGTTACCTATGCCCAAGTAACTCCTATCACCAATCCCTCAGTTATTTCATCTGGAATTATGAATAACGTTTCGCCTGATTCATTAAAGGCTGATATAATCCACCTGGCTTCATTTAAAAATAGGAATAGTGGAAGTGATACCATTTCATCAGATTTTGGCATAGGTGCAGCTCGAAAATGGGTATACGCCAAGTTCCAACAATACAGTACTGTTAATGAAAACCGTTTAATACCGTTTTACCTCACTTTTGATAGATCTATATGCAGTAAAACCAAACATAAAAACATTTGTGCAGTTTTACCCGGATCGGATACTACTGATAAAAGTATCATAGTCATTGAAGGACATATAGATTCAAGATGTGAAGGATTATGTGATACTCTTTGCAATGCACAAGGAATTGAAGACAATGCAAGTGGAACTGCTTTAGTGATGGAATTAGCCCGTGTAATGAGTAAATATACTTACAAACAAACCCTTGTTTTTTTGGTAACCATTGCAGAGGAACAAGGTTTGTATGGAGCTGAGGCATTTGCTGATTATACCACTTTGCAAAACATACAAGTGAAAGCAGTACAAAACAACGATGTAATTGGAGGAATTTTATGTGGGGAAACTTCTTCTCCCCCCTCTTGTCCGGGCTTGGGTGATGTAGATAGTGTGGATGTTAGAATATTTTCGAATGGAAGTTTTAATTCAAAAAATAAAGCTTATGCCAGGTTTTGTAAACTAGAATACAAAGAACAGCTCTTACCCATTGTACAAACTCCCATGAATATTCTCATCATGTCTCCTGAAGATAGAACAGGGCGATCAGGGGATCATGTTCCATTTCGCCAAAAGGGATATGCTTCTATCAGGTATACTTCTGCCAACGAACATGGTGATGCTAATGTAACTGATACAGCTTATACCGATAGACAACACTCCACCCGTGATACACTCGGTGTGGATACTGATGCTGACATGGTTATTGATAGTTTTTTTGTTGATTTTCGATACCTGGCACGTAATGCCTACATCAATGGCAATGCCGCAGCCATGTGTGCTTTAGGACCCAAACAACCCGATTTTTTACTTACTGCGGTTGGAGCTGATCAAATTAGGGTTGAAGTTACCTTGGAAACTCAATACAATGTTTATCGTGTAGGCGTTCGTTCAAATACCAACGATTGGGATACTTTATTTACCATGACCAACACTTTAGTAGATACATTCAATGTGAGTTCTCCTAATGATGTAGTTTCAGTTCAAATCATGAGTATTGATGACGATGGAATAGAAAGTATTCCGTCTAAAGAGTACATGGTAAATGTAAGTAGTATTGCTGAAATAACTTCCCAATCCAATATCGAATTGTGGCAGAATAAACCTAATCCCTTTGACGAATCTACGTATATTCAATTTTACACTTATCAGATTCCTTCTTATAAAAAGGCAGAAATTATCATTACCAGTGTTAATGGTGTAGAGCTAAAACGTATACCAATAGAAATCAATGAAGGGTTAAATGAAATTATGTATACTCACGGTTATGGTACTACAGGAGTATTATATTATAGCTTAATAATTGATGGAAATAAGATAGGTACCAAATCAATGGTATTTGCTAATTAAAGCAACTCTTTGATAATATCTTCTACTCTATAACCTTCGGCTTCAGCTTTGTAATTACGTACAATTCTATGTCGAAGTACATTCGTCGCTACAGCTTTTACATCTTCAATATCCGGAGCATATTTACCACGAATGGCAGCATTACATTTAGCACCTATAATTAAGAATTGTGAGGCCCGTGGTCCTGCTCC
>CAZUXM010000052.1:0-10252 GCA_964624635.1 uncultured Candidatus Competibacteraceae bacterium | reverse complement strand
AAATATTCATTGACTATCTTAGGAGCCATTTCAGTATTCGGACGGGTTTTGGCCACCAAACCAACAGCATACTCCAATACATTATCAGTTACCGGTAGTTTACGCACCAAGTCCTGATAAAATAAAATAGCTTCCTTCGATATTTTTTCGGTAGCCTTTGCCTGCGTATTAGAAGTAGTTTGTTTAACAATATTCAACTCATCTTTAAACGTAGGATAATCTAACCAAAGGTTAAACATAAAACGGTCTAACTGAGCTTCAGGTAAAGGATAGGTACCCTCCTGCTCAATAGGGTTTTGTGTAGCTAATACAAAGAAAGGTTCATCCAGTTTATATCTTTTACCAGCAGCAGTCACTGCTTTTTCCTGCATAGCTTCTAATAAAGCTGATTGGGTTTTAGGGGGTGTACGGTTAATCTCATCTGCTAATATGATATTGGAAAATATAGGTCCTTTAATGAACTTAAAGTTTCGGGTTTCATCTAATATTTCAGATCCGATAATATCAGAAGGCATTAAATCGGGGGTAAATTGTATTCTGTTAAAACTCAATCCCAACACATCCGCAATAGTATTTACCAATAAAGTTTTTGCTAATCCAGGCACTCCTACCAGCAAACAATGCCCTTTACTAAAAACAGAGATAAGTACGTTTTTAACGATGTCTTCCTGCCCTACAATTACTTTTCCTATTTCGGTGCTTAACTCACCATATACTTTGTGAAGTGAATCAACGGCCTCTTTATCTGACTGAAACTGCATATTGTAAAATTAAGCTTTAAAATTATTAGGATTTTTCATGAAACCAACTGATGGTAAACTTACAGGTTTTATAATCAGGAGCAATTCGAATATAAAAATCATCTTTTCTGTCTTCTACCCAGTCATTCAATAATTGGGCTTGTTTATCAGCAATGGCTGCCTGTTGTATTTTGGCGTAATCTGTTTCCAAATTTGCCACATGAGGTTCGGTTTTACTCACTATATATAAAATCTTCACCACTTTTGACCCTCCCTGCTCATCAAACAACTTAGGTTCGGTCATGTCGCCTATATTTAAGTCTTCAATGGCTCTAAAGGTGGCATCATCAATTTCAGCCAATTCATCCATTGAGAAGGTAGAACCTCCGTTAATTGGATTCATTAATAACCCTCCATTATTTTTAGTATTTTCATCTGTACTGAAGGTCCCGGCTGCTTTGGTAAACGTAAGTGTTCCTTTTTTTAACTCACGATGAATAGAGTCCATGCGTTCAACACATTTGTATACATCCTCACTTTGCACTTTGGGTTTAATGAGAATGTGTCGGAAGTTAGCATACTCTCCTCTTTTTTCAATCAATTGGATGATATGAAATCCAAATTCGGTTTCCACTACCCCTGAAATTGAATCTCCTTCCAGATTAAAAGCAGCTGCTGCAAAATTCTCTACCAGATCTTCACGACGTAAAAAACCCAACTCACCATATTGAGCTCCGCTACCATAATCTTCGCTATGTAATTTTGCCTGTAATCCAAAGCTGGATCCCCCTTCAATTTTCTTTTTTATATCAGAGAGTTGTTTCATCACCCGGTCTTTTTCCTCTTTTCGTATAGGGGGTTTAATTACCAGCTGACCTATTTGTACTTCAGATTGAATATAAGGTAATGAATCTTTAGGGATTTTATTAAAGTATTTTTTTACTTCAGCAGGGGTAACTCTGGCACTTCCGGTAATTTTTTGTTGCATTTGCTGAATCAACAACTGCTCCTCTATGGTTTCACTGAAAGTAATCTTGATCTCATCAATTGATTTTCCCAATGCTTTTTCAAGATTTTCTCGTCCGCCGGCTTGTTGAATGAATACATCTAATCGTCGATTCATTTCCTGATTCACCTGATCTTCGCTTACAGGGATACTATCAAAACGAGCCTGCATTAACATCATTTTTTGAACGATGGCTTGCTCCAGAATCATACAAAAAGTAGCATCATCTTTTTTCGCCTGACCTTGCATTACCATTTGCTGCATTTGGTTCTCAATATCACTCATGAGAATAGTTTCAGAACCTACTACAGCAGCTATCTGATCAATCATGATCTTATCCTGCCCCCAAGCGTTGGATAATACCAAACAACAACTAATAATACCTAGCCACCTTTTCATTGTACAAAATTTTGAAATGTTTTCTTATCCTTCGCCTCTTGATATATATCTTCTTCCATTTTACGTAAAATTTCCTGTTTTCGTATATTGATGATTAAACTTTTAATAACAGGACGTTCAAACTCAATGGGCGAAATATCCTCCTTTGACTTATAATCCTTAATTCTCACCATGTAAACCATAGATGAATCAAGGGTTTCATAAAATTTGTTGCGGCTAAGGAATGATTCTTGAGAGCTATAATCAAAAGGTATAATTTTTTCCAATTCATCCATCAATTGCCATGAAGTATCAGCTAATTGAAATTGCATGGCATTATCATTACAGAATTTGGCAAGTTTTGATTTCATCTCCTCCTTATCACTCATAAACCATGTTTTCACCTTCTCTTTATCTTTGGCATTTCTGCTAAAGATGATGTATGAAGACTTAACCAGGTTCCTTCGTAAGATAAATTGCTGTTTATTTTGTTTATAATATTGCTGTATATCTGCTTCATTAACAGTAGTATCCAATAACTGCTCCACTATTTTTTCTTGGTACCGATGAATGAGTAAACTGTTTTTAAAATTATTTACTTCGGCATCAAAGTTCTTCTTGTCATCACTCAGGTTCATTTCGGCCTTTTGAACCAAGAGTTCGGTTTTAATCCAGTTCTCAACAAAAAGATTCACTTTAGCAATGCTATCTTTTACCGAAGTACCCGGCTCTATCAGACGATCAATATCTGATATATATAAATATTTATCACCCACTTTAGCAAGAGCTTCTTTATCTTTCCTTTTCTTGCCTGTGATCCATCCGCAGGAAGCAAGCAGAACACAAGCAGAAAAGATAAAGAAAATCCTTTTCAATGAAACCTGATATTATTTAGTTATCAAAGAATATAATACATCTTTGTTTACTGACACAGGATATTTGGCACGTAATGACTTGATCCACTCTTCTTCAAGATAATTTTGATAATCAGAGATAATCAATCCTTTAGCCTCTTTTAGCGTTTTAGGTTCAGGTGTACGTATTTTATATACAATAGCAAAACGAGTTTTGCCATCTTTTCTTTCAGTAGACGATATTCCCGTTTTAAAACCAACATTTTCAACCAATGAATTTTCATTTTTACTGTATAATCCATCAATGATAAAAATATTGTCTTTTACCTTCTTATTTAAAGTAGCGAGGTACTTGTCTTTAGTAAGTTTCCCTGATAATACTTTTGGAGCCAGTTTTCGTGCTGCTAATTCAATAGCATCATTTTTACAGTCTACAATATAGGTTTCAGCTCTTTCGCCCCACATGTAATTTTGTTTATTTTTCTCATGGTAAGCTTTTAAACCTGTAGTATCTTTTACTGATTTACTCCATACATTTTGATCCATTAAATTAAATAACAAAATACCTTCGGTATATTCATTCACCAACATTTTAAAGTCGATATTTTCACTAGGTAATTGTGATTTTTTATAGCTTAACATTTTTTGAGATACAAATTCATCGTAATTTTTCTTTTTAAATGTACAAAAATCAACAGTTTTACCTTCAGGTAATTTATCGGTAACTGAACTAATTAATTCATTACTTTTTACGTCTCCTCCTTTAAAGGTAAACATTGTAATATCTCTGAATTTGTTCAATTCAGCTCTATCAAGGTTCATTTTATTTTTGATAGCAGATTCTTCTAATTTTTTTAAGAAGTCTTTATTTTCAGTATAGGTATAGTCCTTTTTTAGTTTTTCTACAAAAGCACGTTTCACATAATCAAATCTCTTGCTTTTAGAAAAGGATTTTTCTAATTCTCCTTTAGCATCATCAAAAGTTTGTTCTTTTGATTTGCTTACTAGTTTTAATATATGGAATCCATAAGGTGATTGAAATGGAACGGAATAATCCCCAATGTTTTTTAACCCAAAAGCAGCATCTTCAAATTCCTGCACCATTTGATTAATTCCAAATTCCGGCAATTCTCCACCTGTAGCAGCAGTTTTTGTATCTTCTGAGTAGGTTTTACAAATGGAGGCCCATTCTTCTTTATTATTCAATTTTGCATAAGCCTCATCAATACGAGCTTTTGCTTTTTTGCTACCTGCTTCATCCTTTTTTTCAGCACGAATAAAAACATGAGCCACTTTAACTTTACCTCTTGCCGGGCGACTTTCATCAACTTTTATAATATGATACCCTTGACTTGATCTTATAGGATTTGAAATTTCACCTTGTTTTAAGGAATAAGCAGCTGATTCAAACGGATAGAATAAAACCATTGTAGAGAAATATCCTAATAAACCACCATTGACTGCTGATGTTGAATCTTTAGAATATTTTTTTGCTGCATCTTCAAAATTTTTAGATTTAAGAATGTCTTTACGAATTTTAGTTATGTTATTCTATGCAGCCAAAGTATCAGCAGGTGTTGGACATGCAGGAAGTGGAATTAATATATGACGTATTTTGATATCGGTTTTTGATCTGTCATAGATTTCTTTGATAAATACATCTTCGGTAGCTTTATCTTTAAGGTATGGTTGTGCCAATTGTTCAACATATCCTGTTAGTTCATTTCTAAATGAAGCTACAGTATCCATTTTCAAATCTTTGGCTTCTTTAACTTTCAGCTTAAATTTTACAAAAAGATCCATGTATTCATCTAATGACTCTTTTGTAATCTTAGCGTCAGTATTATTCTTGCTAAAAATATATTTGAATTCTGATAGAGTGATTTTCTCATCTCCAACAGTCATTAACACAGGGTCTGATGTCTGTGCTATTGTTGTACTTAATAAACCAATAAATGCCCCGGTTGCTAATAACGATCGTCTGATATATCTTTTCATGTAAATAAAACTTGTATTCAATTAGTTGACAAAAATATCCAAATAGTTCTTAACCCAAAACGTTGAGTCAGTTTTCGGGATTTAAAATCCTGTTAACGTAGATTAATTCTTACGACTATAGTTAGGGGCCTCTCTGGTAATGGTAATATTATGTGGATGACTTTCAATCACCCCTGCATTGGTAATTCTAATGAATTGAGCCTTTTTAAGTGTATCAATGCTTCCAGCCCCACTGTAGCCCATACCTGCTCTTAAACCACCAATGAGTTGGTAAATCACCTCCCCTAATGAGCCTTTAAACGGCACCCTACCTACAATACCTTCAGGCACCAACTTCTTATCATCAGTAGTTTCTGCCTGAAAATAACGGTCTTTACTTCCCTTACTCATCGCCTCAATGGAACCCATACCACGGTATGTTTTAAACTTACGACCCTCAAATATGATGGTTTCTCCCGGAGATTCCTCAGTTCCTGCAAACATCGAACCCATCATAACACAATCCGCTCCTGCTACAATGGCTTTTACAATATCCCCGCTAAAACGAATACCTCCATCAGCAATCACAGGAATATCAAAACCTTCGGCACGTAAACCTTCAACAACATTCATTACCGCTGATAATTGAGGCACCCCAATACCTGCTACAATACGAGTAGTACATATTGAGCCCGGACCAATACCTACTTTTACCCCATTTGCCCCGGCTTTAGCTAATTCAACAGCTGCTGAACCGGTAGCAATATTACCAGCCACTATCTGTAATTTAGGAAAGGTTTTACGAGTTTCTTTTACCATATCAATTACACCTTTACTATGTCCATGAGCAGTATCGATAACCACAGCATCAACGCCTGCATTGACCAAAGCCGTAATTCTCTCAATAGTATCTTTACCAACTCCTACAGCCGCTGCCACTCTTAGCCGACCCAATTCATCTTTGCATGCATTGGGACGAGCTTTCATTTTTATAATGTCTTTATAGGTAATTAGTCCAATCAGTTTATTGGTTTTATCAACTACAGGTAATTTTTCAATCTTATAGTTTTGTAGAATCTCTTCGGCTTTTAAAAGATCAGTAGCCTCTTTTGTAACGATCAGATTTTCTTTGGTCATCACATCATTGATAGCCTTGTTCATGTTTTTTTCAAAACGAAGATCACGATTGGTAACAATACCCACTAACTTCTTGTCTTTATCAACCACTGGGATACCGCCAATGCTGTATTCCTTCATCATTTGCAATGCATCCGCCACTACAGCATCACTATTAAGTGTAACAGGGTCAATGATCATGCCGCTTTCGGCACGTTTTACTTTACGAACCATTAAAGCTTGTGCTTCGATGGTCATGTTTTTATGTAAAACCCCTATTCCGCCTTCCTGCGCCATAGCAATGGCTAGTTCAGCTTCCGTTACGGTGTCCATAGCTGCAGAACACATGGGTACATTAATGCTGATAGCAGAGGTGAATCTACTGGAAACATTTACCTGATGTGGTAACACCTCAGAGTAAGCAGGGATAACTAATACATCATCGAAAGTAAGGCCTTCGCCAGCGAATTTGGAGAGCTCCATGTGCAATTTGATTAAATTGCGTGCAAATATAAGAAGATTTATTGAATTAAGAATTATGTTTTGATTTGGCCGCCTAAACCGGCTATTCGCTTTATCTATTTAGTTGTTGGTTACTACCTCATATTTGCTTCTAATTGGTATTATACCAGTTATCTAAAAAGCAAGTAACAAGAATGCCGCTCCTATCCGGGGCGAATCAATTCATTTCTTATATATTTGAATGTATGAATAAACTTATTGTTTTTATAGGGATTATAGTGTTTTGTTGTGGTCATAAATTATCAGCTCAGACCAATACAAAAGATACCCTCAGTAAATATTTTGTAGTACTTTATACCCACGGAGAAGCCTGGGATACAACCAAACAATTTTACGATCAAAAATATTTTGATGAACATTCGAAATTCTTAAGTAGTTTACGAAAAGATAAAGTAATAGTAACCGGTGGCAGATATGCTGATACCGGTATGATTATTATACAATCCAAAGATGAGATAACAGCTCATTTACTAATGGAAGGTGATATTTCAGTAAAAAACAAATTATTCAGGTTTGAACTATTTGAGTTGGATGTGTTTTATGGGGGATGTTTAAGTACCTCTGATTAACGGGTATAATTTATTCTTTTCGATTCATTGTTTTTATTATAATCAAACAGCCATAACCGTGGCTTATCCGCAGGAATATTTGAATTTAAAATGTCGACTATCTTTTCTGCAATTGGATGAGTGGAATTATGTAAGCTAATTGTTTGAAAGATAGTTTCAGTTTTTATAAGAAAGTATTGTACTGCTCCACTCATTGTAGTTGTGAATTCATTGATACTACTATCTGGCAAATATTTCACTAAATTAATTATTGAGTCAACAGATGTTATTCTCAGTTCCCCAATGCAAATGGTATCAGGTGCTTTCGTTTTATCTCCGTAGTAACTGTTTTGATCAAATGTATATACGTAGTCTAGCCCATTTATAATAAATGTTGGCTGCATACTTCCCATATTGGATCCTAGTCCTGCTGTAGTAAAATTTAAATTGAAGTTCTGATATACCTGATGCGGGTCTTGAGACCATGTATTTATCCCAATTAAAAACAATAAAAGAGTGTATATCAATTTCATAAACTTATTTTGAACCTGTAACTTAAGAAATCTCAAAATATTATAAAATCAAGAGGTGATTATAAAATACTAAAAATTGCTATAAAATACTCCTCAAATAATCATTCAACATAATCCCTTTTGGATCACATTGTTTTTGAATAGAACAGAATTTGTCCCAGTTAGGATACGTTTTTTGAAATTGTTCCTTTTTCATGGTATTCATTTTACCAAAATGGGGTCTGCCATCGTATTTCCAGAAAATTTCTTCAATGGTTTTAAAGTATTCCTGGTAATCCATTCCGTCGTATTGATGTACCGCCATATAAACTGCATCACGCCCTGAGGCTGGGGAAATCATAATATCATCCCCTTTTACATACCGAACTTCCAACGGCATGTGCACCCTGAAATCACGTTTATGAATGGTATCCATGATTTCGTTAAAACATTCATGAAACAGTTCTTTAGGAACGTTGTATTCCATTTCCTTAAACCTAACCCAACGTTTGGTAGCAAATATTTTGTTGGAATGGTTTCTCCAGGTTCCCTTAGGTACTCCTCTGGCACTGAATCGTGAAAATGGTTTATAAAAGTTTTTATGGGTTCTACTCCATTCACTTAATACATAGTACCCTAAATTTTCAATCACCACATCATTAAAATCACGCATGATTCCTCCATCAGCCACTGGCTTAATGGTTTGATTTACCAATTTTAACTGAACTTCTTCAGTATATGGAAACCAATAAAACTCATAATTACGGTATTCGTTATTGTATTTGTCAAAGTTATCAACGGCATCTTTTACTTTACCCAATTTTGAGGTGTACTCAAGGTAAAATGCTTTCACTACTTTGAGTTTATATCTGGTGATGATCCCCAAAGCTCCCAACGAAACTTGTGCAGCTTTGAAAAGGTCTCTGTTTTCCGTTTCACTCACTTCAACGAGGTCACCTGTAGGTAGAGCAATGGTTAATGAATGAATCTGCGTTGCTAACGTCCCAAAGTCTCTTCCGGTCCCATGCGTACCTGTATTTAAAGCTCCTGCAATGGATTGTACATCTATATCCCCTAGGTTTTCCATAGAATAACCTAAAGCCCAAAGGTCATTTCCCAACTTCAACAACTTAGTACCACTCTTTACTTCTACCCATTTACCATGAGGATCAACCGAAATGATACCCTGCCATTCATCTAGTGAAACCAGAATATCATTGGTAACGATGAGTCCTGTCCAACTATGACCTGATCCAATAGTTCTTACATTTTTATTATTTGCGGTAGCATTTGCAAGAATGGTTAATATCTCGTCCTCAGAATGAGGGTACAATACACGTCCTGCCTGAAAATCCTGACTTCTACCCCAATTCTGAATTCTAATGCTCATAATTAAATGTTGGTGGTAAAAATATCAAATATGATGAGATTGGAATAAATAAAAACCACATTTTTGTGCTGTTATGCAGCTATTTTATAGTAACGATGTGACTAATGGTACTATTACCCTCCCTGAACAGGAAAGCAGTCATTGTATTCGTGTTTTGCGGATGAAGGCGGGTAAAGAAATTCAAGTAACAGATGGGCATGGAAACATATATACCGGAACGATTACAGTAGCTCACGACAAAAAGACCACAGTTCAAATCAATAGTTTTATAACCCAGCCAAAACCTTCACATGAAATGCATCTATACGTTGCCTTAACAAAGCATGCTGATCGTATGGAGTGGATGTTAGAAAAAGCGGTGGAGTTTGGATTGACCTCTTTTACACCTATTATTACCCAAAGAACCGAACGTAAAAACATACGGATCGATAGATTAGCCTCCACAGTGCTTTCGGCCACCAAACAAAGTTTAAAAGCATGGCTACCTAAGGTAAATGACCTTATTAAATTGGAAGATGCTTTTAAAAATGTACCAAATGGAAATATATTAATAGCTCATTGTAATGAGGGTGATAAAACCCTGATTACTGAGGTAAATATTCAGCCATCTACCCATATTTTTATAGGTCCGGAAGGTGATTTTACCCCTGAAGAAGTGAAAAAAGCAGAACAATTAGGGCGAATATCAATTAGCCTGGGGCGCTCAAGATTACGCACTGAAACTGCGGCACTTGCATCTGTTAATTGGATGTATTGGATTAATACAAAAACGCAATGAATGAGATGAATTGGATTGAATTATTAAGTCATAAAAGATTAGGTAACGAAAAAAAATACATCCCACTGGATGGGAAACCTGTTAGCCGAAGTGAATTTGAAGTGGATTACGATAGGATTATCTTCTCCTACCCTTTTCGCAGATTACAAGATAAAACACAAGTAGTTCCTTTACCTGAACATGATTTTGTACATACTCGCTTAACCCATAGTTTAGAAGTATCTGTAGTTGGAAGAAGTTTAGGGAAACTGGCGGGCAAACATATAGTTAACTCTCATCCTGAATTAAAAGATGCCGGCTATACAGAATTTGATTTTGGGGCCATCGTGGCAGCAGCCTCTCTGGCACATGATATTGGCAATCCTCCTTTTGGGCATGCCGGTGAAAAAGCATTATCTGAGTATTTCAATAAACAGGTAGAAAGTTCAATT
>CAZUXM010000051.1:8737-19728 GCA_964624635.1 uncultured Candidatus Competibacteraceae bacterium | reverse complement strand
CCGTATACACCAACTCCTGATGATGAACCTGATGATAATCCTTTTACACCCATTCCATCTCCACTATGAACTCCATAAATTCCATACCCACCTGTCCCAACTGAGTTATTAATACCAAATACTCCGGCAGATTGAGTTCCACCTGAAGTGCTCGAAATTCTACCTTCTATTCCAACTGCATAATCATAACTCGAAGTATTGGCACCATACAGTGCACAACCATTTCCTGTATTTGAAATATTAATGGCTGAAAAATTATAGTTAATTGAATTTAAATATGGAAGTATAAGTCCATAATCAGTATCTGGTAACCAACTTGTGCCATTCCACTTAAGTACATCACCATTGGTTGCACCCTGTTGTGCTAATACTAATGGACTTACCGGTGTACCATTACCTGAAAATTGTGATGATGTTGCAACTGATTGTGTACCCCAATTATCACCAGCTATTGTAGATGGTATCCAAGCTGCTCCATTCCATCTTAATACTTGCCCTGTGGCAGCCCCCTGTTGAGCCAGCGTTAAAGGATTAGCACTTGTTCCGTTACCTGATAGATCAATATTGGTAATTACATTTTGTGATCCCCAGTTATCACCACCACTAACACTGATGGTGGCAGGTACCCATTCTGTTCCATTCCACTGTAATACCTGGTTTAAAGTAGCACCGGACGTGTTTACATCCGTTAAATCGTTTAAACTTCCCGATGATGTACTCCCTGCATATAAAGCATACGGTACGCTTAATAATTGTGAAGTACCCATATCAACATATGAAGTTCCTCCCGAAACATCCATTTCTGATTTTATGAATTTTGCACCTCCACCCCAATCAATCGAATTAAAAACACCACTCACTACGGTTCCTCCTCCAACTTCTACATTAAATAATCCCAATGAATTAGTAGTAACATTAAATGACTCTGAATAAAGTGTAGCAGCCCCATCAGTAATACTTAATTGCAATCCAATGTTAGTATTTATTAATGGATTGCCGGTTGCGTTACGGGCTACCCCTTGATAATTAAATTTTTGCGGTGATTGTGCAAATAAAAAGTTAGTTGATAATAACAACAGTGCGAATATACTTTGTAAAATAGTTTTCATGATGTACATTTTATTGGTTTGATATTTTTTGAATTTGAATGGTTTTTATTGAAAGGTGATTAACGCTATTATATAAAGTGATAAAATAAGTTCCAGCCGCTAAATCAATAAAACTAAGACTCTCTTTACAAGAATCAGAAACAGGAGAACTGAATAAGTATTTACCATAACTATCATATACTGCAGCTGTAAATTCTATTGGAAAAGAACTACTCATCACAATATTTACATTATCCACTGTTGGATTAGGATATACATTTACAGTAAACATTAATTCCTGTTCATTAATAAAAGATGTTCCTGTGTAAGTTTGATGAAACCCCTGTGTTAGTATATTTCCTGATACATTAAGTGTAGATACTACCAGTTCTCCAACCGTAAACTCCAAACTATTTCCTCCTGAACTAGTATAGGTCCCTGAATTGGCTATAACTTTTTGAGAAATAGACTGACCTCTTGCCAAGGGTAAAATAGCTAAGGTGCATATTAAAAGAATATACTTTCTATTCATACTTTTTTAGTTTAATTATTGATCACAAAACTATGGCTCAATTAAATTGACATCAACTACCAAAGGTGGTAGTGTGCATCACATACAATTAAAAACTACCACATTTGGTGGGTGCATCTTATGTGTTTTGGTTGTTCCTTTGTAGTATAAAAACTAAAAAAAATGAAAGCACTCACCATTGTATTTACTATTTCAATGCTAACTATGGCATCATGTTCAAATATGAAGTCAAAAGGTTTTAATATCAACGGAACTTATGATACTGATTTCGGTGATCTTACCTTATCTGAATCTGACAAAAAGGTAACCGGTAACTATACCTATAGCGGACAGGGAGGGGCGGAAGTAAAGGGCTCATTAAAAGGAGATCTAGATAACAAAGTGCTTACCTTTAGTTGGGAACAAACACAGGGGGATCAAAAAGCAGGAGGATCCGGATCATTTACATTTAGCGCTGATGGAAAATCATTTACCGGGTCATGGTCTGATACCAAGGGTGGAACAGGTCCATGGAATGGTACTAAAAAATAACCCGCTTACTATGTAAATAAGAAAGAACGGTCATCCAATCGGGTGGCCGTTTTTTAGGTAAGTTTTAATCGAATCGCCTTAGCCACCGCTTCTGTCATTGAGGCAACATGTAGTTTTGAATAGATATTCTTCATATGAAAACGAACCGTATCATAACTGATACTACAATAATCAGCAATCATTTTGTAGCTCATTCCTTTTACCAAACATCCCAGTATTTCTTTTTCACGTTCAGAAAGATCTTCAATTTTTTCAGTTGGAACATTGGATTGAACTTTAAACATTGATAATACTTTTGAAGCAATACTACCCGTCATAGGTGCTCCTCCTAAGTAAGCTTCCCTGATAGCCTCCATAAACTTTTCAGGACTTGTATTTTTTAAAATATATCCATTCGCTCCGGCACAAATAGCTGCAAATATTTTATCATCATCCTCAAAAACGGTTTGCATAATGATCTTCACATTCAAACCTGACTTTCTGATGATCTGAACCGCCTCTATTCCGTGTATTTTAGGCATTTGTATGTCCATCAGTATAACATCAGGAGTTGATTCTTCTATTTTCTGCAGAATTTTATCCCCATTCTCATAAGAACCCACCAAAACAAAACCCGGAGTAACTTCTATAAGTTGCTCCAAACCCTCCCTGAGTTTTTTATGATCTTCAACAATGGCTACCCTAATATCCATATAACAAATGTAAAAAGTTATCAATACTACAAGTACTACCAAACAAGGTAGTGACCTATTATATATATTTGTTTAATGTATTTACAAGAACATCATACAGATAGATTATTAATTCGTCCACTTACCAAAGAAGATATTGCTAGATGGGTTAATTTTTTTGATGATCCTATTCATTTAAAACATCTACCACTTCCACCGCAGCTGGGAATGAGTAACTATGAAAAAGCAGAGTTCTGGATTGATAAACAATTAACCCGATACAAAGAAAATCGTTATGGTTTGATGGCATTAATTAACCAAGAATCTAAAGAATTTATGGGCATGTGTGGTTTATTATCCCAAGAATTAGATAACGAACCTGCTTTAGAAATCGGATATCATCTATTGAATCTATATTGGGGAAAAGGTTATGCAAGCGAAGCCGCTTCATACTTTAAAGAATTCGCCTTTAAAAATAATTATGCTACCGAATTAGTTAGCATAATTGATGAAGGGAATATACCTTCAGAAAATGTAGCCAAGAGAAATGGGATGAGTTGGTGGAAAGCGACAAAATATCAGAACTTGAACGTAAACATATACAGAGTAATAAAAGATTAAGATAAATTTTCAGAATCGGAAGATTCGTTGTCTTTCTCCATGTGATATTCAACTGTGCCAACCATATCCGCCCGTTCCTTATATACATTATGCCATGCTATCATATAGGCCAGTACAAAAGCCCAGGCGAACTTTCTGATATACTTTCCGGTGATTTTGAGCCACTTCATTTCAATCAAATTTACTAATAATGGCTGATAGCTTTTATAACTGCTTGATATATTAAATCACATTTTAGATTTATTAAGGCATAAAATAGATATTTAATCCTCATAGCATATTGTATTTTAGCTTTATAAAACCTCGAATAGTTAAAAATGATTTCTTTAGACAAACTCATACAAAAAATTCACCATGTCTTTGATGGAGTTACGCTGGAAGATGGAATCGGTTTACACGAGGGTCAGGGATTAGACGATTATGCAACACCTGAAGAATGTAAAAAGCTGAGAGAAAAAGATGAAAAACTGGATTGGAAAAAAGTCCAGGTACTTGATCTTTACCAATGTAATACTTCTCTTTCTTTTTTTGATGCGAAAGGAATGCGGTTTCATCTGGCTCCTTTTTTATTAAGGGCCCTCAATGTATATCAAAAAGAAGAAGAAATGCTTATTCACTTAAATACTTCCGGCATAGAACTGGTTCCTGATGTGGAATTTCATCTGTGCTCAGTGTTGAAATATTTGAATGATGACAGCAAGCAAGGAAAAAAAATGCTTGACTATCATCAACGCCGCTTTTCGTTATTAAATAAAGAACAGATAGAATGTATCATTCTTTTCCTTGAATATAAATTACAGGAGCAAGAACATCTACTGTTATCCTCCTCTGTTTATTTCGATGAATACCAATATGAAGAACTACAAGCAGGCGTTAAATATTGGAGTTCAAAACAAGAATAATATCCCAAAAACGATACCTCCCCTACCTTTTGGCTACAATAATACCCCTTTAGGATACATACATTAGCTGTTGATTCCTGAGCTTTGTGATGTAAAAAAACAAATAAATCATGGAACTTAAAAACAACACTATTTTAGTAACCGGAGGCACTTCCGGATTTGGCTTTGAATTTGCCTCAAGGCTTATTGCAATGGGAAATACGGTAATTATAACCGGGAGAAATGCCCAAAAACTCATGGAAACGAAAAAGAAGCTTCCTGAAGTAAATATCATACAAAGTGATGTAAGTAAGCCGGAGGATATCGAGAACTTATACAATCAAGTAATCAAAGATTTTCCAAAACTGAATATTATCATTAATAATGCAGGTGAAATGCGAAAAATAAGTTTACATCATTCACATGAACTTAATGACATCACCCGTGAAATAGAAATCAACCTGATGGGTCCCATACGTATAATTCAACAATTTCTACCTCATCTTAAAAAACAACAGAATGCAGCTATTATGAATGTAACCTCAGGTATAGCCTTAATGCCATTCGCTATTTCTCCCGTGTACGGAGCATCTAAATCAGGACTTCGGTCCTATACCCAATCTTTAAGAATTCAGTTAAAGAAAACAAATATAAAAGTGGTAGAATTAGTAGCCCCGGGGTCGAAAACACCATTGAATGACAAATTTAAAACAGAAGAAGGATTCACTGAAAAGGCATTGATGTCGCCTGAAAAAATTGTAGATGCTGCTATTAAAGGTTTAGAAAAAGATAAAAACGAAATTTATCCGGGGCTGGCAAAAGTGATGAAAATAATGAGCCGGATAGCTCCTAAAATGATGATCAATTTTGCCGGTAAAACCGGGGCATCGTTTATGTATGAAAATAATTAATAATTTAGATAGATAAATATGGCATCTAATCAACCTATAAGGATAAAATCTATCAGTGAAATTCATCATGCTTTGAATTTACCAATGCCTGAGCATCCCTTAATTACAGTTCTGAATTATGCAGAAGTAAGTAACGAACCTCAGTATGTAAGTGTAGTAATGGATTTTTACTCCGTTTCTATTAAACGAGGTGTGAATAAGATGTACTATGGCCAACAAACATATGATTTTGATGGCGGTGTAATGGCATTAATGGCTCCTAACCAGCTATTACGATCTGTTGAACACCATGCTGTTGAAGAAAGATCAGGATGGATCATGCTTTTCCATCCTGATATTTTATGGAATACTTCTCTTGCCCAAAAAATAAAACAATATGACTTTTTTGATTATAATACCAATGAAGCCTTGTTTGTTTCTGAAAAAGAAGAATCAGTCATAAACGCAATTATAGACAATATAAAACATGAATACCAAGCAAACATTGATAAATTTAGCCAGGAAGTAATTATTGCACAACTTGAACTTTTATTTACCTATGTGCTGCGATTTTATGAAAGACAATTCATCACACGTAAAATCTCAAGCAATAAAACTCTTACTCGTTTAGAAAATATCCTAAATGATTATTTTAATGAGGAAGATCTCATTACAAAAGGATTACCAACGGTTCAATATATAGCAGAATCACTTCATTTATCTACCAAGTATTTGAGTAATCTGGTGAAACAACTTACCGGTGAAACCACACAACAACATATTCACAATAAACTGATAGAAAAAGCAAAGGAAAAGCTTTCTACCACTCAATTATCCGTAAGTGAAATTGCTTATGAATTAGGATTTGAACATTCTCAATCATTCAGTAAATTGTTCAAGAGCAAAACAAATCAAACCCCACTAGAGTTTAGAGCCTCTTTTAATTAATTGAAAAAAAAGCCGCATCTAAAAAAGAATGCGGCTTTTTGATAGTATTTAGTTGTTAGTCTGAGCTTGCCGAAGACTAACGATCAGTAATATTTACATAATCTCTTTGTTTTGGACCTACATAAATCTGACGTGGACGACCAATCGGCTCTTTGTTCAGCCTCATTTCGTTCCATTGTGCAATCCAACCCGGAAGACGACCAACGGCAAATAATACCGTGAACATATCTTTTGGAATTCCCATCGCACGGTAAATAATACCTGAATAGAAATCCACATTCGGATATAATTTTCTTTCTACGAAATAATCGTCATGTAAAGCCACCTCTTCTAATTTTTTAGCAATATCCAATACAGGATCTTTGATGCCTAAACGATTCAATACATCATCACACGCCTTTTTAATAATCTTAGCACGTGGATCAAAGTTTTTATAAACCCTGTGACCAAATCCCATTAATCGGAATGGATCATTTTTATCTTTTGCTTTAGCTACCCATTTATCAACTGAACCACCGTCTTCTTTAATATTATCGAGCATTTCGATTACCTCTTGATTTGCACCACCATGTAGTGGTCCCCAAAGGGCAGTTACCCCAGCAGCAATAGATGAATATAAGTTAGCTTGCGATGAACCAGCTAAACGAACAGTTGAGGTAGAACAATTTTGTTCGTGATCAGCATGTAGAATTAATAATTTATCTAATGCATTAACCACCACCGGATCTAATTCATATTCTTCAGTTGGCATAGAGAACATCATGTTTAAGAAATTCTCCACATAACCCAATTTATTTTTAGGATAAATCACCGGATGACCGATTGAGTTTTTATAAGCCCAGGCAGCAATCGTTGGGAACTTTGCCAATAAACGAGTCATTGTTAAATTGATCTTAGCCTCTCCTCTATTCGGGTTCAAAGATTCAGGATAGAAAGAAGACAATGCACAGGTAACAGAAGAAACGACTCCCATTGGATGTGCAAAGGTGGGGAATGCGCTATAAAAACGACGCATATCCTCATGGATTAATGTATGTAATTTGATACTTTCTGAAAAGCTATCCAATTGTTCTTTGGTAGGTAATTCTCCATAAATCAGTAAATAAGCTACTTCCTGAAAATCAGAACGTTCTGCCAATTGTTCAATGGGATACCCTCTATATCTTAAGATTCCTTCTTCACCATCCAAAAAAGTGATACCACTTACAGTAGCACCCGTATTTTTGTACCCGGAATCAAGGGTAACATAACCGGTTTGGTTTCTCAGGTCATTAATATCAATGGCCTTTTCGTTTTCAGTACCTTCAATTACAGGAAGTTCAAATTTTTTCCCGTTAAGCTCTAGTTTAGCAATTTCTGACATGTTGTTGTTTTTATAGAAAGGGTAATAATCAGTGGATTAAGATGTCCGGGGTGAAAGTAAATAAAAAACAAATACACAACTACTGATTTTAAAGGTTTTTTATGGAAAAAAAATGCAGGCTTCAAATCGGTTTAAAATGGAGATATATTTGGGATTAATAAAATAAAACCCTACTTTTGCCCCTTGTAAAAAAGAATAAAGATGTATTTGAATACAGAAGCGAAGAAAGAAATCTTCAAAAAGTACGGAAAGTCTGAAAAGGATTCAGGCACTGCTGAAGGTCAAGTGGCCTTATTTACCGAAAGAATTAACCACCTTACGGAGCACCTTAAAAAGAACCCAAAAGACTTTGGGACTGAGCGTTCACTTATCAGTATGGTAGGAAAACGTAAAAAACTACTACATTACTTAGAATCTAAGGATATCGAGAGATACAGAGCTATCATCAAGAAGCTGAAACTTAGAAAATAATATTCGCAAAGCGAAAAGGCGTCTCATACCAGGGATGCCTTTTTTAGTCTTTGTACCATTCATTTTATTCAAAAATATTTATGTATAATTTAATATCAAAAACCTTCGATATTGGAGATGGTCGTACCATCACAATCGAAACAGGAAAACTGGCCAAACAAGCTGACGGGTCAGTCGTTGTAAAAATGGGTAAAACCATGCTATTGGCATCTGTATGTGCCAAAAAAGAAGCAGGAGAGAATGTAGATTTTATGCCTCTTACTGTTGACTATCAAGAAAAGTATGCTGCAGCAGGTCGTTGGCCGGGTTCATTTATGAGAAGAGAAGCTCGTCCATCTGATTATGAAATTCTTATTTCACGTTTAATTGACCGTGCATTGCGTCCTTTATTCCCTGATGATTACCATGCTGATACTCAAGTATTGGTCTATTTAATATCCCATGACGAAGATATTATGCCTGACAGTTTAGCTGCTTTGGCTGCTTCATCTGCATTAGCTGTATCTGATATTCCTTTCAATGGTCCTATCTCCGAAGTTAGAGTTGGTCGTATTGATGGGAAGTTGGTTATAAACCCTTCAAGAAGCCAAATGGCAAATTCTGATATTGATATCATTGTTGCTGCCAACGAAAAAGACATCAACATGGTAGAAGGTGAAATGAAAGAAATTTCAGAAGCAGATATGTTAGCTGCCATCAAATTTGCACACGATCATATCAAGATCCAAGTAAAAGCTCAAAAAGAATTGGCCGCTGAAGTAGGTAAAGGTAAAAGAGAATACAATCATGAAAATCATAATGAAGAATTGAAGAAAGCCATCTTCGCTGCTTGTTACGATAAATGTTATGCCATTTCCGGAGAAGGAAACGCCAACAAAAAAGTACGTGGTGAAAAATTCAAAGCTGTTATCGAAGAATTTATTGCTACCATGAGTGAAGAAGAATACGAAGCCAATGAATTCTTAGTATGGCATTATTATCATGATGTAGAGAAAAAGGCTATGCGTGATTGTGTATTGAATACACGTAAACGTTTAGACGGTCGTGCATTGGATGAAATTCGTCCTATATGGTGCGAAGTAGATTATTTGCCAACTACACATGGTTCAGCTGTATTTACAAGAGGTGAAACTCAATCACTAACTACAGTTACTTTAGGAACAAAATTAGATGAACAAATCATCGATGGAGTGGTTGTTGAAGGAATGAGTCGTTTCTTATTACACTATAACTTCCCAGCTTTTTCTACTGGTGAGGTAAAACCAAACAGAGGAGTAGGTCGTCGTGAAGTAGGTCACGGTAACTTAGCATTACGTGCATTAAAAGTAGCTGTTCCAACTGATTTCCCTTACGCTATTCGTATTGTATCTGATATCCTTGAATCAAACGGTTCTTCATCTATGGCTACGGTTTGTGCCGGTTCATTAGCTTTACATGATGCAGGAGTAGCCATCAAGGAACACGTAAGTGGTATTGCAATGGGGCTAATCTCTGATGGAGACAAATACGCAGTATTAAGTGATATCTTAGGTGATGAAGATCACCTGGGTGATATGGACTTTAAAGTATGTGGTACTTCAAAAGGAATTACAGCCTGCCAAATGGATATTAAAGTAGACGGTTTATCATACAATATCCTTGAAGAAGCATTAGCACAAGCTAAAGCTGGTCGTGAACATATTTTAGGTAAATTAAATGAAGCCATTGCTAAACCTCGTGAAGATTACAAACCATTCGTACCAAGAATTGTTACATTGGAAATTGCCTCTGAGTTTATAGGTGCAGTCATTGGTCCAGGTGGAAAACATATTCAGGAATTACAAAAAGAAACCGGAACAACCGTTAGCATTGAAGAACGAGATGGAAAAGGTTTTGTAGAAATCGCAGGATCTAATGCTGATGGTGTAGCTACAGCAGTAGCCCGTGTAAAAGGCATCACAGCTTCACCTGAAATTGGTGAAACATATCAAGGTACAGTTAAAAAACTAATGGCATTTGGAGCTTTTGTAGAGTTTCTTCCTAAAAAAGAAGGATTGTTACATATCTCTGAATGGGATTGGAAAAAAACTGCAGATATTGCTGATGTAGTAAAAGAAGGTGAAAAAGTGGAAGTTAAATTGTTAGAGGTTGACCCTAAAACTGGTAAGTTCCGTTTAAGCCGTAAAGCACTTCTTCCAAAACCTGAAGGTTTTGCAGACAAGAAGCCTGCTAAAGACTCTGCACCTGCTGCTGAATAAGCAATTTACAGGGATTCAACGATTTGTTAATAACAAATTCATACTAAAAAAGGTTGCCTCGGCAACCTTTTTTGTTGGGCATCGTATATACCTGAGTTAAAACTCCCATCCCAGGTATGAGACAATTAAAAATAGCAAAACAGGTAACAAACAGAGATACAGCCTCCTTAGATAAGTATTTAACTGAAATAGGAAAGGTTGAATTAATCAATGCAGAACAAGAAGTTGAATTAGCTAAAAAGATTAAAGAAGGTGACCAAAAAGCCATGGAAAAATTGGTAAAAGCCAATTTACGCTTCGTGGTTTCTGTTGCCAAACAATATCAAAATCAGGGTCTTACCCTACCCGACCTTATTAATGAAGGGAATTTAGGGTTAATTAAAGCCGCTCAACGTTTTGATGAGACCCGTGGTTTCAAATTCATTTCATATGCAGTATGGTGGATTCGCCAAAGTATTTTACAGGCTTTGGCCGAACAGGCTCGTATTGTTCGTTTACCTTTAAATAAAATTGGGTCCATCAATAAAATAAATAGAGCTTTTAGTGAGCTTGAACAAAAATTTGAACGTGAACCTTCACCTGAAGAAATTGCCACTATTTTAGAGATTACAGAAAACGAAGTAAAAGAAAGTATGCAAAACAATGGACGTCATGTTTCAATGGATGCTCCGTTGCAAGATGGTGAAGATGGTGATATGTACGATGTAATAAAAAGTGGTGACTCCCCCAGCCCGGATACCCAATTGGTTGTAGAATCA
>CAZUXM010000051.1:0-8710 GCA_964624635.1 uncultured Candidatus Competibacteraceae bacterium | reverse complement strand
CCTTGAGCACATTAACCCCTCGAGAAGCAGATGTGGTACGTTTATTCTTCGGATTAGGCGGAGAAACTGCCATGACCTTAGAAGAAATCGGGGAAAGATTTGATCTTACCCGTGAAAGGGTTCGTCAGATTAAAGAAAAAGCCATTCGAAGGCTTAAACATGGTACACGTAATAAATTACTCAAATCGTATTTAGGTTAGTTAATCATATAAAACCATTAATAAAAAGGTCATCAACTATAACTGATGGCCTTTTTATTTTAATTGTTTTACCATAATGTAAATAATGAATAAATGGTAAAGAATTTATTTTTGAATTATCCTATAACCATTTCCATGTAAACTGACTATTTCTATATTTGAATCAACCTGCAAATATTTGCGAAGTTTTACAATGAATACATCCATGCTCCTGCCGGTAAAATAATTATCTTCTTTCCAGATGAGTTTTAATGCTTTGGAACGCGGTAATACATCATCTTTATGATTACAAAGTAAATTCAGTAATTCAGCTTCTTTAGGAGATAGTTTTACTTCTTTTGAATCAGGATATCTGATAGTACGCAGTTTATAATTGAATTCTATAGAACCTATCTGGTGTAAAGTTTCCGGCACCTTTTCTTCGGTTTCTTTTCTGTTGAGAATGGCCCTTAGTTTATATAATAACACTTCAGTATCAAAAGGTTTGATGATATAATCATCAGCCCCTACTTTATATCCTTTAATCACATCTTCTCTCAAAGCTTTTGCAGTAAGAAATAATAACGGTATATTTTTATTGAGTTCCCTGATTTCACGGCCCAATGTAAAACCATCTTTTTTAGGCATCATGACGTCTAAAATACAAAGATCAAACCTGATTGTTTTAAAGGCCTCTAACCCTCTGTTTCCATCTTCACATAATGTAACTACAAAACCATTCATCTGGAGATAGTCCTTGAGAACTGCTCCGAAATTTTTTTCGTCCTCTACTAATAATAAATGTTGTTTCATACCAACGGTAAACTTATCATCACTTCTGTTCCCTTACCGGGTGCACTATTAATATGAATAGTACCTTTACTTAATTCAACAATGTTCTTTGCATAACTTAATCCTAAACCAAACCCTTTTACCTCATGTAAATCTCCTTTTTGTCCTCTGTAAAACGTATTAAAAGCATGTTTTAATACTTCATTACTCATACCAATTCCATTATCCTTAAATTTTACAATCCATTGGTTATTTAAATTCTCTGTAGTAATCACCAAAGAAGGAGATGCTGATCTGTATTTGATAGCATTATCAATAATATTATTAAATACATGCAACAGGTGAAATGGATCTGATTTGATATTAAAATGAGATGCATTTAACTGTATGGATGTTGTTATTCCATACTCTTTAAATAAAAGATTGAACCCGGAATACGAGCTAGTGAGTACTTCATGACCATTCAGTTCAGCTAACATAACATCCAGTTTTCCTTTATCCATCATGGCTAACTGAAGCACTTTCTCCACGTGTTGATTCATTTTATTATTCTCTTCTTTAAGTACTCGGGTATAATAATTAAATTTAGTTATATCACTTCTAACCTGGTCATTTTCTAATGCTGCAATGGCTATAGTACTGGTAGCAATAGGCGTTTTAAATTCATGTGTAATATTATTAATAAAATCGTTTTTCATCTCACTTAACTTCTTGTGTTTTTTTATGGTACGGATAGTTAAATAAAAAGCTATTAATATACTCAAAGAAAACAACCCGGTTAACCATAAGGTAGTTTTCATTTTAGAAAATAAATAACCATTAGAGGAAGCAACAGGATAATACATTACCAGTTTAAGGTTATTATCAAAAATATCATGAGGAAACAATTTAGCATCAAAGGTCATAGCTAATGAGGATGGTATATAATCTTTGCTTTGATGAATAATAGAGTCGTTTTGTAGTACAGCATATTCAAAGCTAATACCAATTCCCATTTTTTTCAACTCTTCAGTAAGCAGTGAATGAATAATGTTTACAGGTATCCTCTCAATAGGCTCCATTTCATCCATTTCAATCACCATTTGTTGAACAACACTGTCAATATTTTTCATTTTTACTTCCAAGCGTTTTTTAGTGGAGTCATCAGAGCTGATTGATACAGTACGTTTATGTGTAATTAATTCATGATGCCTGCTATCACGTTTATCATTAATAACTACACCTTTCATATAAGAGTTGGTAATATTAATTGTCTCAATACTATCGTCGGCATTTACAACAATCCTCAGAGTACCTAAATTGCCTATATTGATACTATCAGGAGCAAACCGGTCGAGATTTTTCCATACCATTTCAGCTTCTTCATCTTTTTCCAACTTATTTACAGTAGATGTTAATGCCTGCTGAGTATAAGAAACTAATTCTTTTTTTCTTACGTCAGCCATATTATTAAGCCATACTATTTGCAGACTAATAATTCCTGTAAGTACGAATCCTGTAAAAAGGAGTATTGTGTTATATACTTTCTTATTCATTCAACAAATGTAAATAACACATTAACCAGTATAAATAACTTTAACTTTTCCTTAACCGGCTTTAACCCGGCTATAACTCTACATCACTATGTTTCAAAATAATTTTGTCTTAAACAAAAAAAATAAAATGAAAACAAAAATTATTTTAATGCTGGTTGCGATCACTGTATTTATAGCAGGAATAACAACCGGTTACAGCCAAAGTAATGAACCTGTAACAGATAAAGAAAAAGTAATTCGTATAAAAATGGTAAAAAACATTAATGGGGTAGAAACTGTTTTTGATACTACTATTACCGGAGGTGAATGGGATGGCGGGTTTTCTGACATAAACGGTTTGCCTCAAATCAATATCCAGATAGATAGCCTAACCGGTGGAGAAAATGCTCAGGTGATTATAAAAACCATAGATATTGAAAATGACATTGAATCACTTGATTCAAATATGAAAATCAGTATCATGAATGGAAACGATGTTGAGTTAGAAAAAATAATGAAGGATCTTGACCTTGAAATGAATGATGCTGAATTTCAAAAACTGCTGAAAGAATATGGTATCGATATTCAAGCGGAAGGAAACGAAATGGGAAAGAGAGTAATTATCATCAATGATGATAAGATTGTACAGAATGATGTAAAAGGAGACGATAAAAAAACTACTAAAAAGACTATGGAAATTAAAGTAGTAATAAAGACTTGTAACATAGAAGACCTGAACAAAGAAGATAGGAAACGCTTAAAAAATGAAGAAAAATCATTTAATGAGAAATTGAAGGTTAATCAAATCAATTTCTATCCTAATCCAAACAATGGTCAGTTCAATTTAGGATTTACACTTGAGAAACAAGGAGATACCGAAATATCCATATTTGATATCAATGGTAAAAACGTATATAACGAAAAACTTGTTGGTTTTACTGGAACCTATCAAAAAGAGATAGATATCAGTTCAAATGGTAGTGGTACTTATTATATCAAGGTAAGCCAGGGCAAAGACTCATATTACAAAAAGATGATATTGCAATAATTTTTTATTGGTGTTTTTATACAAAGGCTCATTCACTATTTTGAATGAGCTTTTTTTGTGTATCTTTAATCAACCATACACAAAACCTATTTTATGAGTACCCCCATCATTCTTGCCATTATAGGAGGCGTAATATTTTTAGTTCTCCTTTTCATTACTATTAAAGACCTCACCCAAAAAAGACAAACCCTTAAACGAAATTTCCCGCTGCTTGGCAGAGGTCGTTATATTGCTGAAAAATTCGGTCCCCCTATTCGTCAATATTTTATTTCAAACAACAGAGAAGAACTGCCTTTTAACAGAGGACAAAGATCCTGGATTTATGCTTCGGCCAAAGGAGAAAATAATTATCAGGGGTTTGGAACAGATAAAGACTTATTTGCCCCTAACCATGTTTTTATTAACCCTAAAATGTTCCCTTTCAGAGTGGATCCTTCTCATATTAACCACTCCAAAAATGATCACTACTTTATGCCTTGCGCAAAAGTGATGGGATTAGCACATAAACGTAAAAAGCCTTTCAGGCCCTATTCATTAATTAATATTTCCGCGATGAGTTATGGTTCATTATCAAAACAAGCTCAGGAATCGTTGAATTTAGGAGCTGCTATGGTGGGAGCATTTCACAATACGGGTGAAGGTGGATTATCACCTTATCATCAAAAAGGAGCCGATGTTATTTTTCACTTCGGTACAGGATATTTTGGTTGTGGAAAAACAGGAGAAGATGGTCAACGATATTTTGACCATGATGTATTTAAAGAATTGGTTTTAAATAAATATGATAAGGTTCGTGCCATTGAAGTAAAACTGTCACAAGGGGCAAAACCGGGAAAAGGAGGAGTTCTTCCTGCCAAAAAAAACTCACCGGAGATTGCCGCTATTCGTGGGGTTAAACCATATACAGATGTACTTTCTCCTACTTATCATACAGCATTTAGTAATGTTAGGGAAATGGTTGACTTCATTGAAGAAATTGCTGCAGAATCAGGGCTGCCCGTAGGTATAAAATCAGCCGTTGGGGACCTCGACCAATGGTATGAGTTGGCGGAGATCATGAAAAACGAAAATCGCGGACCTGATTTTATTACTATTGATGGTGGTGAAGGTGGTACAGGTGCTGCTCCCCCTTCATTTGCAGACCATGTAGCTTTACCTTGGGTATTCGGTTTTGCAGAAGTATATCAGGTTTTCCAAAAAGCCGGACTAACCAAGGATATAGTTTTTATAGGATCAGGGAAATTAGGATTTCCCAGTGAAGTTATGAAGGCACTGGCTATGGGAGCTGACATCGTCAACGTTGCCCGTGAAGCCATGATATCTATTGGATGTATACAAGCACAAGAATGTCACACCGATAAATGTCCAACAGGCATTGCTACTCAAAATAAATGGCTGAGCAGTGGTATTGACCCCACTTTAAAATCGGTTCGTTTTGCTAAATACATCAATACACTTCGTAAAGAAACCTTAGAAATGACTCATGCCTGCGGCTACGAACATCCATGTCAGATGAAAATGAAAGATATTGATATGAGCTGTGGTGATAATAACCGAACAGTTACGATGGTTGAAGCATTCAGGTATGAAAAAGATGAAGTAGCTTTTAGTAATATGCAAGATTTATATAATTGTGATTACCTTGGCGGCTTGGGTAAAACGCCCAATAAACTTAATAAACACTAGTGAGTCAACAAGGTTTTAGCATTTTACTCCCTACATGGAATAACCTCGGTTATTTACAACTTTGCTTAAAAAGTATACTCCAACATTCATCTTTAGAACATGAAATCATTGTGCTTGTAAACGATGGAAGTGATGGTACCAAAGAATGGGTGGAACAACAACAAGGACTTAAGTACATTCACTTTAATGGAAATGTTGGAATCTGTATTGCGGTAAATAAAGGGGCTCAATATGCAACACATGAACATCTGCTTTACCTCAATGATGATATGTATGTATTACCCGGCTGGGATACTGCTCTTATGAATGATATCAAATCAATAGGTCATCATAAGTTCTTCATTTCTTCAACCATGATTGAACCTACTGATACAGGAAACAATTGTGTAGTAGTAAAAGATTTTGGAAATGATCTCACTTCATTTAAAGAAGAGGAATTATTGAATACCTATGAAACTTTAGATAAATATGATTGGAATGGAGCTACCTGGCCCCCTAATGTAATACATAAAGATATGTGGAATTTAGTAGGTGGATTAAGTGAAGAATATTCTCCGGGAATGTATTCTGATCCGGATTTATCCATGAAACTATGGCAGGCAGGAGTAAGATATTATAAAGGAATAGGAAAAAGCAAAGTATATCATTTCGGTACAAAAAGTACCAAACGTATTGTACAGAATAATGGTAAAAAACTCTTCCTAAAAAAATGGGGAGTTACTCCCGGTGATTTTGCCAAACACTATTTACATAGAGGTACAAAATGGAATAGTTCTTTACCTGATGTAAACAAGGAGGCGATCTTAAAACTAAAGGGTATTATTAAAAAATGGGGGAAATAAAAAATCCCAACATATTTACATATTGGGATTCATCATTTGAATAATACGTTTTAATTAGTTAATACCTACAATACTCAAATTAGCACTCTGAACAGGATTTACACACATGACGGCAATCTGTGCATCATTGTTAATGATATCTACCTCATGGTTTCCAAAAAAGAAATCTCCAATTGAATTGGTATCATGTTCTGATGTAATAACAATTAAATCTGCATCTACTTCCGCAGAATGTTTAATGATCTGTTTTGCAAAATTACCTTTATCAGGATCTTCTTTGTGATGTGTGAATTTTACATCATTTTCTTTTAATAAATTAGCGGCATAGGCCACATTATTATGAATCAAATTCGTTAAGTGTGAATCTTTCTCTAATGATTCAAAAATAATAATTTCTGAATTAAAATATTTAGCAATGCTAATTGCATAAACAATTTTATTCTTACCGTGCTTTGAATGATCAATAGGTAGCATAATTTTTTTGTACCCATTATAATCTGCTTTTTTCTTTTGTACTACAATTACAGGAGCAGGGCATGATAAAATCACTTTTAATGAATTGGCTCCAATAATATGTTGCATTCCTTTTACTCCATGTGTTCCAAACACAACTAATCCTGCTTCTGTTTCTTTTACATATTCACCTATAGAACTGAATATACTCCCTTCTTCAGCATGATAGGTAGTATTTACTTTTGTTTCGTTATAATTTTTTTCTGCCAATGATTTTAATTTTGCATAAACAGCTTCTTCACCTTCTTTATTCTTTTTCAACATTGCTTGTGTATCATTATTAATGATATGCAACAATCTCACTTCATCCTGACTCTGCTCTGCAATCTTTGTTGCATGATTAAGAGCTACTTCAGCTTCCGGAGTAAAATCGCATAATGATATGATCAGGTCTTTTTTGTCTTTGTTTAACATAGTTTAGTGGTTATTTAGTATTTCAAATGGTTATCGTATTTTTTTACTATATCTGTAATTAATTGAAGGTTCTCCTGCTTTTTTGCTTCTCTGTGAATTTTTGCAAACTCTGTAAAATATTGATGTGCTTGTAAAAACTTCAACTGAAGTCTGTTCCAGGCTTGCTCATCTTTTATTACACCATAATGTAAAAACTCTTTATAAAGTTGATTACCTATAGGTAAAAAATCATCTGTGCCTAAATAATCTAAATCGGCATCGCATATTACCTCTTCCAATTTATTAAAAGCAATTTGTGGGATTTTGGTTCGCAAAATCATTGCACAAATACGATCAATGTTTTCTTCGGTATAATTAAATTCCGGCAATATTCTGTGGGCAATTTCACATCCTTTGTCTTCATGATCCTGATAGGTTTCGGTAAAACCAAAGTCATGCAGTAATACAGCAGTCATTAGCAGGGTATGATCATCACCCGTAATCTTTTCGTGTTCCGCAATCTTTAACGCTGCATTATATACATAATGGGTATGGTGTACCCCATGGTAATACAAGGTTGATACTAACGGCTTTCAAGCTGCTCAAAAACAAGTGCTTTAAGTGAATCGAACTGCATGTAACAAAGTTCGCATTATTTTAAAAAATGACAAATGTTTAACTCAGATTTACCTGTTTTTTTGACGTCTTTATTTACTGACCAGGTGCTGCTACACAATAGGTTTTCTAAAAAAAAATTGTTAGCATTGATCTGGTATTACCATGGCCCTTAAACTCCACATTGTTGCTTTCGACATTCCATATCCGGCGGATTACGGTGGGGTAATGGATATTTACTATAAAATGAAGGCTCTTCATACACAGGGGGTAAAAATCCACCTTCATTGTTTTGAATATCATCGCCCCCCAGCCCCCCTATTAGAAACTGTTTGTGAGAAGGTATATTATTACCCTCGAAATATTTCCAGCAGGTTGTTGTTTCATAAACACCCCTATATTGTTATTTCAAGGCAGTCAGATGAATTAATCCAGAACCTGGAAAAGAATAACTGGCCCATATTGATTGAAGGTTTGCATTGTACATGGATACTCATTGATAGATACTGGCCAAATAGAAAAGTAATAGTACGAACCCACAATATTGAACATGAATATTACAAACAATTGGCTCGTACCGAAAAAAACCTCTTTAAGAAATATTATTTCCTTAATGAAAGCACCAAACTTGAATCATATGAGCCTATATTAGCGAGTAGTTCAGGTATTGCTGCCATTACGGATAGTGATAAAGAATATTTTAATAAATACCACCACCAAGTAAAATCAGTTCCTGCATTTCATGGAAATAATACGATTACTTCTATTATTGGAAAGGGAAAGTTTATACTTTACCATGGCAGTTTATCAGTAGCCGAAAATCATCAGGCTGCCCTTACTTTGGCTACTACATTAGGAAATGATCAGACGCAACTCGTTATTGCAGGAAGTAATCCACGTAAAGAACTTAAGGAAATTTGTAAATCTTACTCCAACATCACCTTAATAGCTAATCCGTCTGATGAAGAGATGCAAAAACTTATTCAAACTGCTCATATTAACTTGCTCATTACTTATCAGAATACCGGTTTAAAACTTAAATTATTGCAGGCTTTATTCAAAGGAAGACATTGTATGGTAAACAAGGCGATGGTAAACGGCACCGGACTTGAAGAGGCTGTTTACCTT
>CAZUXM010000050.1:19556-20108 GCA_964624635.1 uncultured Candidatus Competibacteraceae bacterium | reverse complement strand
GTAAGTATTTACTCCGAATCTGTTAACATAAGAAAAGTATTGATTATTAATTAAAATATCCGAAACTTATTTGTTAATATTTAACAAATGATTAATACATAAAAACAGAACTTCCGCGCATTATATTCGTAGAAACCTTCAAATCCTGATTTATGAGGTTAGTTTACTTTCTTATTTTAAACCTAATTACTATAAGTTTAGCTCAGGGAGCTAATTATTATTGGGTTGGAGGTACAGGTAACTGGAGCGATTTAACTCAGTGGGCAACAGTCAGTGGAGGAAATAATCATCCAAATGCAGTGCCTTCTTCTGCAGATGATGTTTTTTTTGATGCCAATTCCTTTAATGGGGCAAATCAAAAAATTACCATTAATCAAAATGCTTTTTGTAAAAGCATGTCGTGGGTAGGGGCAACAAACAATCCTGAGTTTTATTCATCGGGTTCTTATTCATTATCTATCTACGGTTCACTTACCTTCATTGCTGCAATGAATGAGAATTTAAACGGCATATTATATTTTAACTCAACTTTAGCCGGACAAACCATTACAA
>CAZUXM010000050.1:13758-19456 GCA_964624635.1 uncultured Candidatus Competibacteraceae bacterium | reverse complement strand
ATACAAATAATAAAACGGTTGAAACCGGTTCTTTCGAGTCAAATACAACCAATACAAGAACCCTTACATTAGGAACCTCTACTATTATTTTGAATAGTTGGGTGTTACAAAACACAAATCTTACAAAATCCTTAAGTTCTTCCACTATTAAGGTTAAATCAAATAGTGCCTTTCAAACCACGGGTACTAATGGGGTTCAATATCATTATGTGTTTTTTGAAACAGGAACTTCTATTACAGGAAATTTAGGAACATCATATTCACATAGCGATTTTTTTCATAAAGTAACCTTTAACGGCCCTTCCAATATTGGAGGTAGCCAAACTATTGATACCTTGATGTTTACCGCAACAGTTGGAGATTTAAATTATGTTTTTAATGCCTATGGCACACAAACTATTAATAATTTATTAAGTGTGACCCAAGGCTCATGCGCAAAACCTAATTTTATTAAATCAAGTTCAGCAGGGATTAAAGCCAAAATCAGTAAAACGTCAGGTTCCGTAACCTTTAATTATTGCAATTTTTACGATATGCAGTTTCAGGGCGGAGCAAGCTTTACCGGGAATAACGTGGTGTATGAAAACGGGAATAATACAGGTATTACCTTAAATCTGTTGCCATCTACCAATTATTATTGGGTAGGTGGTACAGGTAACTGGAGCGATCCTACGCATTGGGCTATAAGTTCAGGCGGCGTGGGACAGTCTCCAACGGGCTGTGTTCCAACCATTAGAGATAATGTTTTTTTTGATGCTAACTCATTTTCAAGTGTGGGGAAAAAAGTAACGGTGGATATACATGCCAACTGTAAAAGCATGTCGTGGGTAGGGGCAACAAACAATCCTGAGTTTTATTCAACAGGTTCTTATTCATTATCTATCTATGGTTCACTCACTTTCATTGCGGTGATGAATGAAAATTTAAACGGCATATTATATTTTAACTCAACTTTAGCCGGACAAACCATTACAACTGCCGGTCAAATACTAAATTCATCACAAATTCTTTTTTCTGGTACAGGCGAATATATTTTGCAGGACAATTTTAAAACAGGTGGAAATTGCCAGATTAAGCATAATTATGGAACCCTAAATACAAATAATAAAACGGTTGAAACCGGTTCTTTCGAGTCAAATACAACCAATACGAGAACGCTTACATTAGGAACCTCTACCATTATTTTGAATGGTTCGTGGGTTTTGAAGAATACAAATATTACCGCATCTTTAGCCTCTGCAACTATAAAACTAAATGGGAGTGATTTTCAAACACTCGGAACAGACGGAGTACAATATCATAGAGTGATTTTTAATAACATAAATGCTAGGTTGAACAATAGTTATTATCACAGTGATTCATATCATTCTGTTTCAACAACTGGGAATTCTTCAATTGTAGGTGCTAATACCTTTGATTCATTATTGTTTTTAGGCGAAGGAGCGCAGTATGTACACACACTTACCGCAGGTTCTACTCAAAACATCAATGAATATTTAAAAATTAATTCTAATGGTTGTTTTTTAAATACACTAAAATCAAGCTCTGCAGGTGCTCAAGCAACTATAAGTATGCCTGCTGGTGTCTCGTTTAATACCGATTTTATTAGATTACAAGATATAAGAGCCCAAGGGGGTGCCACTTTTAATGCTGGGTTTAATAGTGTTGACTTAGGAAATAATACAGGTTGGACATTTACCGGTCTTGATTGGGAAACCCAAATTACCACGCAAGAATTTTGTAAAGTAGTGGGAACTCCCTTAACACTTTATAACGATGGCGATCCCTTTACACGAAGTGTTTTATGGAGTACCGGAGCCACTACGTTTAGTATTCAGGTAAACAACCCCGGAACCTATTATGTAACCAATAACTACGGAGTCAATTGTTTGCAAAGCGATACGTTTAAAGTATTTAACTCCTCTTTTGCAGGCAATATTAACTTACCATTTACAGGGTCGCAAGATACCTTGTGGCAAAACTGCTACAACTGGACCAGTAATTTAATTCCTGATTCTCTTACAACCACAGATATTCCAGCCGGAAAGCGCGTATATATAGGTCGTGGAGTAAGTGCAAATTGTAAAAACTTGGTGGTAAATCCGGGTGCTGTTTTAACCATAGGTGGAGGTGAATTAAATGTATATGGCAACATTACCAATAACGGAACCATTATACATACGAAGGATTCTGTTATATTCAGAGGAAATTCAGAGGCCAATTTTAATGGAAGCAATGCCGTTACTTTTTACCGACTTAAAATTAATAAGTGGGGTGCCGGTAAAGTTACCTGGAATAATAATGGCTACGTTTCAAATGAGTTAAAATTGGTAAAAGGAATAATAGACGTAACGTCTCCAAAAATATTAGAAATTAATAGTGGGGCCACTTGTAGTCAGGGTTCTAGTGTTAGTTTTGTGGCAGGGGCTATGCGAAAAACAGGATCTTCTGATTTCGTGTTTCCTGTTGGAGATAAATATGTTGGAAGATGGGCTCGTTTAGGTATTGCAGGTTTGGTGAGCAGTTCAACTTTTCAGGCCGAATATACCCAAGGAAAATACGAGAACGTTTCATGTGAAGGGGTTATAAATAAAGTAAGTTGGAATGAATATTGGAAATTGGACCGCATTGCCGGAGCCTCAGGCGCAAGAACAAAACTCTATTTCGAATCAGGAGATTTTAGCGGTATTACTGCGGTAGATTCAAACTCCCTGCGGGTATGTCACTTTAATGGTGCAAATTGGGAAGATTATGGCTGGACTAGCTCCAATATTTCAGGCGAAGCAGGATATGTAGAAGGGTTTTATAAAACCAGTTTCTCTCCCTTTACGTTTGGAAGAAAAAACCTAGTAAACTCTTTGCCCATCGAATTGCTTGATTTTAAAGCAAATTATATTAAACAAGATAAAAGTGTAGCTCTTTTATGGACTACTTTATCCGAAAGTAATACCGATTACTTTACCATCGAAAAAACAATGGACGGAAAAGAATATAAAAAGATTGGACAGGTAAAAGCTGCCGGAAATAGCAACGAAAAAGTGGAATATAACTGGGTTGATTTTGATACCCAGGAAGGATTAAGTTATTATCAAATCAAAGAATATGATTTGGACGGAACCTTAGCCTTTACCTCTGATTTAGAATCCGTTAATGTAAATAATGAGGTAATGGATTATTTATCCATTTCATTATATCCAAACCCAAGCAAAACAGGAAGCATTATCAATTTTACGTCCAATTTTAAATTTAAACCGGCAGAAAACATTACCATTGCTTTAACAGATATTAATGGAAGTGAAGTGTCTAGGTATTCGCATGAAACAGATGACGAAGGGCACTTATCACACAATTATTTTTCAATCAACGATATTCCTGAAGGAGTTTATATCGTAAGTATTTACTCCGAATCTGTTAACATAAGAAAAGTATTGATTATTAATTAAATACTATTACCTATTATTTAGGTATTAATTTTTAGTTTTGTTTCTATAAACAGACTAATCATTAAAGGATGACCCTTATAAAATCAATCTCAGGTATTCGTGGCACTATTGGCGGAAAACCTGAAGAAAATTTAACCCCTTTAGATATTGTAAAATTCACTTCCGCTTATGGCATGTGGATAAAGAAAAGATATGGAAAAGAATTTCCATTGGTAGTCATTGGCAGAGATGCTCGCTTATCGGGCATGATGGTCAAAAAAATCGTGAAAGGAACTCTTAATGGTTTAGGAATCAATATTTTAGATCTTGATTTATCTACCACCCCTACCGTTGAAGTAGCCGTTGTTTGCGAAAATGCACAAGGAGGTATTATTTTAACCGCAAGTCATAATCCGGAGCAATGGAACGCCTTAAAACTACTAAATGAAAAAGGTGAATTTATATCGGAACAAGATGGGACAGAAATTTTAGAAATGGCAGAATTAAATCGTTTCGAATATGCCGACGTTCATTTTATGGGTGGGATTGTGACTGATTCTACCTGGATTGGGAAACATATCGATCTTGTTTTAAAATTGCCTTTAGTAGATGTAGAAGCTATACGAGCCGCCAATTTTTCAATTGTGGTAGATGCCGTAAATTCAAGCGGGGGCATTGCCGTACCTCTATTATTAGAAAAATTAGGAGTCAATAAAATTACCCCATTGTATTGTGAGCCAACCGGCCATTTTCCTCATAATCCTGAACCTTTACCTGAACATTTACATGAAATATCTAAAGTTATTATTGAGAAAAAAGCAGACTTAGGCATAGTTGTTGATCCGGATGTAGATCGATTAGCATTAGTTTGCGAAGATGGAAGCATGTTTGGAGAAGAATATACCTTGGTAGCGGTGGCTGATTATGTGCTTTTACATACACCCGGAAATACGGTTTCTAACTTATCCAGCACCCGTGCTTTACGAGATGTAACCGAAGAACATCGCATGCAATATTTTGCCTCAGCTGTAGGAGAGGTAAATGTGGTAAAAATGATGAAAGAAAAAAAGGCAATCATAGGAGGGGAGGGCAACGGAGGTATTATTTATCCCGAATTGCATTATGGAAGAGATGCTTTAGTCGGAATAGCTTTGTTTTTAAGCCATTTGGCTAAAAAGAAAATGAAAGCGTCCGAACTTCGGAAATCATATCCAAGTTATTTTATCTCTAAAAATAAAATTGAACTCACCCCAAACATCAATACCGATGAGGTCATTGAAAAAATGGATAAAAAATATGCCACTTCTGAAAAAAACACAGTCGATGGATTAAAAATAATTTTGAACAATAAAGAATGGGTACACTTACGTAAGTCAAATACTGAGCCTATTATTCGGGTATATGCCGAAAGTGATTCTTTTGATAAATCGGTTCAATTAGGCGAGCGCTTTGTAAAAGAGATGAAAGAAAGCCTTTAAACTAGTTATGAGGTATAAGTTATAAGGGATGAGGTTTTATGATAATTAAAATAAGGATGAATATATGAAAAGAATAGAGTTATTTTTTGGATTAATTCCATTAATTAGTTTAATGATTATTTCTTGTAATAAAGATAATTGCAGTTTTGGATTGCATGCTAAAAATCCAGATATTCCAGAAGGGTATTCAGAGCTAAAAATCTTTTCACAAGGAGAATCAGCAACTTGTGATTGTAGTCTTGATTTACAATCAGGCTCAAAAGATACTGTCATTTTGATTACTTCAAAAGACAGTATTGCTTGCAAAGACGCTAAAATATTTGATATAAACAAAAATTCATATATTCTTTATAACAGACATTATATTCGTCATGATAAAGAAAAACATGCCATAACCTTATGTAAAAATGATGCTAAGAAAGAGGTTTTACTATTAGTTCAAATAGATCTTGCTGGTGATTGTAATAAGGATCGTTCTGGTTGGGTATGGATACTCGAAGACTTTCTTATAGAAAAAATACCTTCAGATTATACAATAAGACTAGAAGAAATCCTTGAGCAATAATCTATAACCCATATCTAAATAACGTGAAAATATATTTCGATAACGCAGCTACTACCCCGCTCGATCCTGAAGTTTTAGAAGCTATGATTCCAGTGATGCGCGACGATTTTGGAAATCCATCTTCGGTGCATTCTTATGGTCGCAGAACGCGCTCTTTGATTGAATCATCACGAAAAAAAATTGCTGAATTATTGGGTGTTACTCCCGGCGAAATTTTCTTTACCAGTGGCGGC
>CAZUXM010000050.1:7945-13748 GCA_964624635.1 uncultured Candidatus Competibacteraceae bacterium | reverse complement strand
ACAGAAGCCGATAATATGCCATTTGGCAATCAGTAGTTGATTTAGGAATTAAACACATCATTTCATCCACCATCGAACACCATGCTGTAACACATACAGTTGAGGAGCTGGCAAAAAGAAATTTAGCAAAAGTAAGTTATGTCCGCATAGATAAACAAGGAAACGTGGATTTAGAACATTTAGAAGAGCTTTTAAAAAATAATGAACGATCTCTGGTTTCTTTGATGCACGCAAACAACGAAATTGGAACTTTATTACCCTTGGCTAAAGTGGCAGAAATTTGCCAAAGATACAATGCCGTGTTTCATTCAGATACCGTGCAAACCATGGGGCATTATAAAATTGATTTAAAATCAGTTCCCATCCATTTTATCACCTGCTCTGCACATAAATTTCATGGTCCAAAAGGAGCCGGTTTTATCTATATCAACGGCGATATTCAAATAAAACCTTTGATTTATGGGGGATCTCAAGAACGAAATATGCGTGGCGGAACCGAAAATTTATACGGTATTGTCGGTTTAGCCAAAGCAATGGAAATAGCCTATCGCGATTTGGATAGTCATGCATCTCATATTCAGGGATTAAAGAGCCACATGATCAAACAATTGGAAGTTGCTTTTCCGGGCGTTAGCTTTAACGGCGATGCAAAAGGCAGCTCCTTATACACCGTTTTAAATGTTTGCCTACCTAAAACAGACAAAGCCGAAATGTTATTATATAGTTTAGATATTGCAGGAATAGCCGTTTCGGCAGGTAGCGCATGTACTTCTGGTAGTGATATGGGCTCGCATGTTTTGCAAGGAATTGGTTGCGATATGAGTCGGCCATCCCTGCGCTTTTCCTTTAGCAAGTACAACACCCTGGAAGAGGTTGATTATTGCATCGAAAATTTAAAAAAAATCTATAATTCATAATTTATATGTATCAATTTATTAAACAAGAAACAAAAGAAGGTGTAGCTATTATTAGTTTAAACCGGGTTGAGGTTTTTAATAGTTTTACCATTCCTATGGCTTTAGAGCTGCAAAAAGCATTGGACGAAGCTGAAAAAGACCCACAGGTTCGGAGCATTATTTTAACGGGTGAAGGCAAAGGTTTTTGTGCAGGGCAGGACTTAAAAGAAGCGATTACCTTTGGTTCTGAGCGAATTGAAGAAATTGTGGCTACCACGTATAACCCCATTGTTACTCGGTTACGAAATATTGAAAAACCGATTATTGGAGCAGTAAATGGTATTGCAGCCGGAGCCGGAGCAAATGTTGCCTTAGCATGTGATATTGTGATAGCCGCACAGTCCGCCACGTTTATTCAGGCGTTTAGCAGCATAGGATTGATTCCGGATAGTGGAGGCACTTTTATGCTACCTCGCTTAATTGGCATGCAAAGAGCCGCAGCACAAATGTTTTTGGCTGATAAAATAACGGCAAAACAAGCAAAAGAAATTGGCATGATTTATGAAGTAGTAGCCGATGATCAATTTCAGAATTTTGTGTGGGAAACCGCTAAAAAATTGGCCCAAAGACCTACTAAAGCCATAGGTTTAACCAAACGCTTGTTAAATATGAGCCTAACCAATACTTTAGAACAGCAATTAGAAGCTGAAAAAGAAGTGCAGGCCATAGCAGGAAAAACGTTCGATAATAAAGAGGGTATTACTGCTTTTTTAGAAAAAAGAAAACCTATTTTTAAAGGAGAGTAAAATTTTTCTAGTGCTTCAAAAAAATATCTTTGATACCTTTTTATAAAACTTGTACTTCTTAAACATATGAAATTAACGATTGAACAGATTCAGCATGCTTTAAGCTTTGTCATAGAGCCCGATTTGAAGAAAGATATTATTGAATTAGGCTTGGTTTCTGATATTCAATCGGATGAAAATAAACTGAGTTTTGTTTTGGCAATTAGCAATCCGGCTTTGCACAATAAAAAGCGAATGGAAGAGGCCTGTGAACATCATATAAAAAGGTTTTATCCGGATGTAGACATAGATGTTCAAATTGTTCCTTTAGGGAGTGCAACTGATCGTAAACCCGAACACAGAACTATTTTACCCGGTGTAAAACATATTATTGCGGTGTCATCCGGCAAAGGCGGAGTTGGAAAATCAACCATTACGGCAAATTTAGCGGTCGGAATGGCTTTAAAGGGCTACAAAGTTGGATTGGTTGATGCTGATATTTATGGACCATCTATTCCTCTTATGTTTGATGTTTTATATGATAAACCAAAGGTGCAAGATATAGATGGAAAAACATGGATGGTGCCGGTAGAAAGTTACGGAGTTAAAATATTATCCATCGGTTTTTTCTCAGATATTAATCAGGCAGTCATTTGGCGCGGCCCTATGGCTTCTAAAGCCTTAACCCAAATGTTTAAAGATGCGTTTTGGGGAGATTTAGATTATGTTTTTATCGATATGCCTCCGGGTACGGGTGATATTCACCTCACATTAGTACAAGGAATTCCGTTGTCTGGAGCCATTGTGGTAACCACTCCTCAGCCGGTAGCTTTAGCTGATGCTAGGAAAGGGATTGCCATGTTTCAATCGCCCGCCATTAAAATTCCTGTTTTAGGCATTATTGAAAATATGTCGTGGTTTACTCCCGAAGAATTGCCCGAAAATAAATATTATTTATTTGGAAAGGAAGGAGGTAAGCGATTAGCAGAAGAGTTAAATATTCCTTTATTGGCCGAAATTCCTTTGGTTCAAAGCATTCGAGAAGCAGCAGATGTAGGCCGGCCGGCAGTGTTGCAAAAAGAAACCATGCAGGCAAAAGAATTTATGAAAATGGTAGATAAAGTGGAGAGCTTGTTCGTTCAGAATTAGCTTTTTGTCTATGATTCCTTTTTAAAAAACTGAAAAATCTTTGATAAAGGTTTTTTTATAAAAGTAAGCATGCGAGGTTTTAAACCATTTATTTTCCACGCTTTTCTATCTTCCATATTTGCCTTTATTCTATTTCTAAAAGAAGCATTACTAATGCCTCCCACCCGCATTCTTACGAAATAAAAGGGCAGGTATTTTGCTTTTATCGCATGTTTATATAACATGCGAAGCATTAATTCATAATCGGCAGATATTTTAAAACTGGTATTAAAAACACCAAATTTCTGGTAACATTCTTTTTTTATGTAAAATGTTGGATGTGGAGGCATCCATCCTTCTAAAAAAAGCTCCTTTTTAAAAGGTTTTGAAATCCAATTTCGAATTACCTGATCAATTTTATCTTTTTCAACATACAATAAGTTACCATAGATGGCTTCCAGTTCATTGTCTTTCTGAAACGATTGTACAATCTTCTCTACCACAAATTCATCATAAAAAACATCATCTGAATTAAGTAATCCAATTACATCGCCGGTGCTCAATTTTATTCCCTTATTAATAGCATCATAAAATCCGGCATCTTTTTCCGAAATATAGGTGGTAATTTTTGATTCGTATTTTTTAATAAGATCAATAGTGCCATCGTTAGAAAGGCCATCTACAATAATAAACTCAATATTTGGATAGGTTTGAGAAAGAACACTTTGTATAGTGCCCTCTAAAGTAGAAATACTATTGTAACACGAAGTTATGATGGAAACTTTCATGATTCTGTAATTTCTCTTTCTTTTATAATAACAGCCGGGTTTCCACGGTATATTTTGTAAGCTTCCATTTTAGAAGGGGAAACAGAACCTGCCGATAAAACCGAATGGGATAGGCAAACGGTGCCCGGTATTACAATACAATTGGCTCCAATCCATACTCCATTTTCAATTTCTATGGGTTTAACAATTAAATCAAAATATTTTGATTTAAAATTATGATTGCCGGTTAATAAATAAGCATTTTGAGAAATACATACGTGTTGGCCTATATTTATCTGAGTCAGGTTGTCGATCCAAACTCGTTCTCCAATCCAGCTATAATCACCAATTTTTAAATTCCATGGGTATTTTATATGAACTTTGGGTTTAATAACAACCCCTTGGCCTATTTGAGCGCCAAAAATCCTCAAAAGCCACACTTTCAGTTTAGAAACAGGTAATAAATAAGAATCGAAGAAAATAGCATTTACACAATACCAGCAAAGCCGAATAAGTGCATTTTTTCCGGGTTTAAACCAGTTGTTATTATACTTGGATAAATTAACGGACGACTTCAAAGGGAAATTATTCTAATAATTGTTTGGCTTCACCAGCAGTAACAAATTTACCTGAGTATTCACCAATTACAATAATAAACTGAGTATCCTTTATTTTTCCGGAATCAATTAACTCTTTTTGTAATTTCTCTGCTTCTTCAATTGATTTAAATGAGCCGAGGGTAAATCTGGTTAAACCGAATCTAGTGGGTGATTCTTGAATGTTTTCAATCGTACGAATTTGATCTACTAATTCATTGGCAACGTTGGTATTATAAGCCCCTACCTGAACTTTAAACCGGACTTTCGATTTATCAATGGGTTGTGGAAGGGTGGATGGTTCATCAAAGTTTCCAAATCTAGGATCGGCATTTTCTAAGTCTTTACCGGATTTAGATGTCCCATCATCGTTAACATTGAAATTTTTATTAGCCAAATTGAGTCCATTTGCATCTCCGGAGAAGTTAATTTTTCTTTTTCGCTCTTCAAAAACAAAAGTGAGGGCAAATTCTTTTAATCCGTTAAAATCTACCATAAATTCTGATTGTCTCAAAATAAATCCATCTCCAAAAATATTTTTTGCACTTACTGTATATAATCCGGCTTGTGGGGCATAAATAATAAAATCGCCATCAGCATTACTTAAAGCAGGATAAGCATTGCCTAAGGTGTCAGTGGCTGTTACTTTAATATTACCCGGAGAAACATATCCTAAAGAAGAAAAAGGATCTCTTTTAATCATGATGCTACCGTAAATTTTGTTCGATTTAATAAAGGGAACAAAAGTGGTCATATCATCTTCTAAATTTATTTGAAAAACTTTTCCTAACTCATTTACATATTCATTTGCGCCGTTGAGTTCCTGTGTAGAAACGTTATATAAACCTGCTGGTAAGCGTGAATAATTAACTTCACCAAATTGATCGGATATTAAATTAACTGAATAAAAATCCTCAGAACTGATATTTAATGAATCTTTTTGGTTTTCGAGGTTAACCAATATATTGTCAATACCCACCTCGTTTTCATCTTTTATTCTGTTTCCATTTAAATCTCTGAAAAACACAATTTTTAAATCACGATATTTTACTGCGGGTTGAGGTAAATCAAATACCTTTTTAACACCTAAATTAAAATTTAAATCACTAAATGTTCGTTTTGTATTATCTTCATCAATCCTATTAAAATTATATAACAAAATATTGGCATTCACGCTCCATCCTTTGCCTATATTATAAATGATATAAGAAAAAATAGAGGTTCGGCTTGTTTTATCAACTACTTGATACCAATATGATCCATTGATTGTTACATCCAATTTTCCGCGAAAAAAAAGCTTATGCATATAAGGATTTATTCTAAAACTTTTATTCCCTTTTCCTGCACTGGTAAAATATCTTTGGGCAATGTAACTAGGCGAACCATAATAATAAGCTAACATAAGTCCGCTTTGATCAAATCTGGTATTAAGCAAAAAAGTAGTGCTCATAAATCCGGGCAATTTTTGAGGTACAGTAGGGGCCGTATTTGAATAGGTGGTAATATCTGTATAACTAACAATAGTGGTTCCGGAAACCGTTTGATTTTTTCTTTTTCCGCGAGCGGTTACTCCAAAAAATAATTGATAATTATTACTTACAAATTGAGGTTGTAAGGTTACAGAGCTCTCG
>CAZUXM010000050.1:0-7912 GCA_964624635.1 uncultured Candidatus Competibacteraceae bacterium | reverse complement strand
AGGACCTGTATTAATGGTAAACTTTTTAAATGATTTTGAATAAACCGGGGTAATTAAATGAAAATCTCTTCTGCCTAAATTAACAACAGTAAGGTTCGAATTTAAAACACTGGGATTAGATAGAAAACCGGAATATCTGATATTAATTGATTGAGCATTTGCCATAGCATAAGAAAGGCTGGCATTTATCGCATTAAAGGTTCCACTAGCATCGATAAAATATTTGGAGGTGTATCGATCCGAAAAAGAAACTCTTAATTTTTTATTAAAGAGAGCTGAATAATTGAGCTGGTGACCATATCCGGTATGTAAGGTTCCGTTTATATTTGAAAACGATGGGGAGGCAATATATTGTATTTGATGAATTTTTAAGCCTGCAGTAAAACCAATGCTTGGTATGATTGTTTGTATGTTTCTTACTTGGTCTAATTTAACTCCAATGCCTAAATTGGTTGTAAAATTATTCGAGACCTTGTATCCATGTGAAACACCCATTCCATAAATTGGATTAAAAATATTTCTTGTAATAGAAGCAGAAAAAGAATGTTTTTTATATCTGTATTCTCCACTGACACCCCTGCCATTTAACGGAAACCCCCAGCCGCCTGCCATAACATCTCCCGCAGCTATTGAATAGTTTTTAGAAGAATATTTAACATACATTCGAGAGAATTGGTAATATTGCTGACCTACAGTTCTTGTCGAATTAATATTGAAAATATTTCCATTATAGAAATAATAATTAAGTCTATCCTTATTTTTAAATTTCAGGGTTCCGCTTGCTCCAGCTTGAATAGTAATATAACCATCCTTGGTTAATAAATTAAATAAATCAACCCAAATGGTTAAAGGAGACTCCTCTTCTGCTAATGGGTTTTCATAGTTACTTCTTATGTATTCAAACCAAAAATTTATGGACTGTGATGGGCTTGCTTCGCCACTTTTAGCGGTTACAAAAAGTTTATTGTCCCGAGTGGATGGAATTTCATTATAATCTGCTGTATATTTAACATCTAATTCTATGGTGGTGTCAGTATAAGCGGACAAATGAATACCATATTGAATTTTGTTTGCATTTATTCCAACTATTTGAAGTTTTCTTCCAAGTTCTAGGTCTAATTTTATATTTTCCTCAGAGTTTCCTCGGTTTTCAAATACGATCTTTAATTTTTTAAAAACTTCCCCTTCATTAATGTAAATGTATCGGTTTTCTGATCTCATCTTCCAATTGGAAACCCGGGGAATATTAATATATGAATAAGTAGATGGGCAAAGTAAGAATCCATCATCATCAACCAGTTCGGCACTCATAATGTAAGCGACTCCCCCCTTGATATTCTTTGGCATAGAAGTCCTGATGGGAATATATTTTACTTCGCCTGGATTGAGTGTGATTTTTTCATCTCCATTTGCTTGCAAGAATTGGTTCCAGGTCTCTGGTATATTTAGTTTAACTCTGAATTGCTGTGGGTTATTGGTGTTGTTTGTGATTTTAAGTACGTTAAAAAACACTTCACTTGGATCATGATCGGATTTATATTTGGTAAAGACAGCACTTAATTCTTTTTTAGGAGGATTCGGAATCACGGCCGAATCTCCTTGAGAAAAGGTAGTAAAAGCCGTAAGCCATAAGAAGCTTAGTAAAATATATTTCTTTGTACCTTTCAAAATATTATGATGGGCAAAGATACTAATTTGAATGAATGGATAAAGAAATAGTTAATTAAGTTATGGGACAGTAATTAACAATTCTATATCAACAGTATATATATCGGGTTCTCTACCAAAAAGCATGTTACAGGGTGCTGCCGGACAACCGGCATTATTTGCGCCACATTCAAAGGTTATTTTTAAAATAGTTTCATCAGGATCGCCTACTGTGGCCGAGTTGGGCACATGCAGCCCTCCTGTAGCACTTGCTAATGTTTGATAAGCATTTGTTAAATCCGTTAAGGCAATGGGGATAAATTGTGGTGGATTGGGCGAGTCATCAGCAGAAGATAGGCGAATGGTATTCAGAGGCAGGTTATCTGCCGGAACTCCCCTGTCTCCTTCTATAGTTGCTGTTAATGCTCTAAAGCTCAATGTCCAACCTAATGCAAATGTATCAGTTGCATCAACAGTTAATTCTTGCATTTTGATTCGAATCGTGGTCCAATCAGTATAAGTAATTCCATTTTGTAATTTAGCAAATGAGCTAAAAGAAAAGGGAACGATTGAGCCAGTTTCAATATAAAAGCCAGCAGATGCCTGGCCGAAATTTTTCTGACTAACAATTAACAGTAAAAACATTAGAATTATTTGTCGTCGGAAAATTCTCATTTTTTATAAAATAGAATGTACAAAAATAAAAAAAGCCGGATAATACCGGCTTTTTTTTATTAAAAAGATTTTTATGAGATTATCGAGCTAATAAAACCAAGTAAACATTTGTAATATATCTATCTTGAGGAATACTTTGCTCAAGTAAAGATGCGTTACCAGTTAATGAGATTAATCGGCTTGTAGCTAATTCCCAATTGATAGTATAGTCATTATCGTTTGTTCCACCAACGTCACCGGTTGCACTAAGACTGTTGTAAGAAACAACAACGTTAGCTGTATTGTTATTTAATGAAACAATATTTTCAGATGCGTCTGAAATTAAGAATACTTCACCAGCATGTGTGTGTAATCCATTTGCATGTAAAACATAACCAACGTTATTTAATGCAATTGTATTAATTGTACCAGCAGAAGCAACGTCTGTTCCAACAAAACAAGCATCTTCAGCAAACATTAATACGTCAAAGTTTCTTGATGAAGCCACTGTGAAACGAGTGTCATGAATTCTATCGTTAGCACCAGGGTTAGGATTTGAAATACCATTTTCGTATTGTGAAATAGTATTTACTACAAATTCAACATTACCACCGCTCACGACATTTAATCTCATCGTAGTGTTAATAGTGATAGCTACTGGGATCACAGCGATATCGTGGATAGGCTGTGCAAACATCGAGCCAGTTCCCAAAACTGCTGTGGCTACGATTAGGTTTCTTAATGTTTTCATAAAAATTCTTTTTTAGTGTTTTAGTGTTAAACGTTTTATTAATAATTAATGTTACAAATATTTACTTTTTTTTCATAATAACAAATATTATAGCATAAATTTTAAATTAAATTTTTAAACAAAGATCCGAAATGCTTGCTGGTAGAGGGTTGCATAGAATTAAAAAAGTGATTTTTTAAAACTGTTAATCACTAGTTAAAAATACCTAGGAGGAGCTTTTTTGTGCAAATTTCTGCTCTTTTGAACTTAAAATTTAGTTATTTTAAACTATTAATTATTCGTTAAAAGTATTTAAGGGAAATTTTTTGATAAGAATTCACATTCTTTTTAATTTCAAATTTAGCCATATTAAAACTAGGAGGGCCAAATGCACCCATGGCATTATTTGAAAAAGCAAAACCTTCTTGAGGTATTCCCAAAATGTTTTGATCTAATTCATTATTTTTATTTTGGTCATGATAAAGAGATAAAGCGTATGTATGAGGATGTAGATTAGTCAAAATAATATCCATAGTATCATTATTCACAGCATACGATTTGGCTATATAGTAAGTAGATTTGTTATCGAACGAAGCCTCATCATCGAAAAGCGCGATATTTATGTTTCCATCGATGGATTTAAAATTTGTAACACTAATTTTAAGAAAATACTGATTGGAAGTATCTATTAAGGTGGGTGAATAAATTGAATCTAGCGTTTTAATCTCTTTTGATGATTTAGTCAGAACTTGGTTATTCAATTGTGGATCTTTTCTACAGCTTACAATTAAAAATATCGATAGCAGACTAAATATAGGGATTAAAAATAATTTCATTAATTTAAAAATAAAGAGCACTTGGAATTCAAATCTAAAATAATTATTTGGGTTCATCTCCCTTTAATAAGGTTACCTGACCATATTTATTATAAATAGTTCCTGAAGTAGAATGAACAAAGCTCAATTTCCAGTTATAAACCGCTTCCCTTGATGTTTCACCATTGTATTTTCCATCCCATTTAGTATCCTTTGGATTGGTTGAACGATAAACAATATCCCCCCAACGGTTGTAGATCAAAAATTCATACTCTGCTACATCTTCCAATTCTGATAATGTTGGGTAAAATACATCATTTACATGGTTATTATTTGGAGTAAACGTATTTGGAATATAGACGAAGAAAGGAGGAATGAAACGCGTATTTCTACAAATTGAATCAATACAGCCATTATCATTTTCAACTTCTAAACACATAGTAAGATCACCCGAAATAGGTAAAGGAATAGACGGATTAGGATCTTCAGATCCAAAATTCCAACGATAAAAAGAAGCGCCCTCTGATAAATCTTTAAATTTAATAATATTTTTTGATTCTAAAATATCAAAGGTGAAGTCTGCCTTTGGCTTGTTATACACTTTTATATAGTTTTCAAACGATTTTTCTTGGGTACATCCTTGTATATCAGTAACTTTTAAAGTAATATCATAAACCCCGGGATAAGGGAATGTGTAATTTATATTTTCACATGCATCCAATTTGGATCCGTTTATGCTCCAATGACATGTATTTGCATTGGCTGTTAAATTATAGAAGTTTACTTCTAAAGGAGGGCAACCGGCATGTATATCTGCATCTATGATTACATTTGGTAATTCATGCACATGAATAGTATATTTCTGTGTATCTAAACAGGCACCCGGATTTATGTATAAGATTTCTTTATCTCCAGATCCTGCTATTACAGAGCTAAATACCCCCGGATTAGGATTAATGATTCCTGCCCCTGACCAATAACCCGTTGGTAAAGATGATAAAACAATAGGAGTAGCATCCATACATAAATCATGTACATTAACAAAAATAGAATCGACCGGTAGAACAGTAATTGTGGTGGTTTGCGTATCACCACATACATCACTGTTTGAGTAAGTTATAATGTGTTGGCCTCGACCAGCAAGGGCTGCATTAAAAATACCATTTATGGGATCTGAAATTCCTGGGCCACTCCAAATTCCTCCGCCCATGACGGAACTTAGTTGTGTGCTTATTATGCCTTCGCATATAGGATTGGTTGCTAATATGCGTGCATTAAAATTTGGAAGAACAGTTATGAGAATGGTATCCTGATCTCCACAAGGGGTTTGCGTGGTGTAATACACTTCATGAGTACCTATTCCGGCAATAGTGGGGGAGAACATACCTGTATTTGGATCAATAATTGCGACTCCCGACCAAATTCCGCCAGCGTTCACAGAAGATAAATCTACCATATTACCATTTTCACAAAGACTATTTAAAGGAAGAATTGCCGCATCAATAAAGAGGGTGCCGGTTCCCATAAGTAAGGTATCTCTTCGCAAACAACCGGTATTATCTTTAATTACTGTATAAAATTCGCCATTACACAAATCACTTAAAGAATTTACGGGACCAAAATTTACACCATCATCAAAGCTATACTGGTAAGGAGATACGCCCCCAACAGTATTGATAGTAATAGATCCATTACAAGCATTTAAACATTGCTCATCCTCAATAATTGGAGAGGTTATTATTTTAGTTGGTTCAATAATAATTACTTGATCTGTTGAATAACATCCCTTCGTATCTGTTGCGCTTACGGTATAAGTTCTTGCACATAAGTTGCTTGCCGTAGGGGTGGTTTGAGCATTTCCATCACTCCATGTATATGTTATTAATCCGGTACCTCCAGTGCTAGTAACCATGGCAGAACCATCACATGCACCAAAACAGCTTACATCATTTAATACCTGTGCATTTGCTGTAGGGGCAGCAACATTATTAATCATAAAGTTCACTGTATCTTTACAATTATGCGCATCCGTAATTATTACCATAAAATCTCCTAAGCCAATATTATTGGCACAATTTCCGGTTTGATTATTTGGGTCATTCCATTGATAGGTATATGTGGGTGTTCCTCCGCTTACGTTTACACAAGCTTGGCCGATTAATTGGTCACAATAGTCATCTGTTTGACTGGCGATTGAAATTAAGGGAGTGGGTTCAGTTATGCTAATAAAGGCAGTGTCTTTACAATTGTTAAGGTCCGATACAATAATTGAATAATTTCCGATGCATAAATTGGCAGCAATTTGAGTGGTTTGATGGTTTACATCGTTCCATTCATAGGTGAAAGGGAGGGTTCCTCCTGTAATATTGACAGAAGCTTCTCCATCACAAGCGCCATAACATTGAACATCTTGAATTAAAGTGGTTTGAATACTAGGAGGAATAGATCCTAATATTTCAATACTATCAATTTTAGTACATAAATTGGCATCGGTAATGGTTACTTTATACCACCCGGCGAGCAAATTACTAGCGCACGGGGTAGTTTGCTGACTGGCATCGTTCCATAAATACGTATAAGGAGTTATTCCGCCAATAGTTGTAACGCAGGCTTGGCCATTATTATTTCCACAAGAAGCATTGGTGCTATTAATTGTTGAAGATAAAGCTTTGGGTTCAGTAATGGTAATCGTATCGATTGAAGTACATCCATTGGTTTCTGTTACAGTAACAGTATAGCTTCTGGCGCATAGTCCGGTTGCTAATTGTGTAGTTTGAGCTGATGCATCGTCCCATAAATACGAGGAAACACTAGAACCACCGGTCATAGAAACCGTTGCAGAAGCGGAACAATCTCCATGGCACAATATGCCTGATACCAAGCTGACATTAGGCACTCCTGCATTTCCGTTTATAACGGTTACAGAAAAAGAATCTTGACAAAAATCTGCATTTGTAACGGTAACTTTATATATTCCTGAAGCAACATTAAATGCACAACTTGTAGTTTGATGAGAAGGATCGTCCCATATATAGGTATATGGAGGATTTGGTCCTGCAACATTCACACATGCTTGTCCGTCTGCGTTATTACAGCTTGCATCTATGGTGCTTGATGTGAATGAAAAAGCGGTGGGTTGAGTAATTGATACTTGAGACGTTACGGTACAATTGTTTGCATCGGTAACAGTCACAATGTAATCACCAAAACATAATTCCGTAGCTATTTGGCTATTTTGATTGCCTAAATTATTCCATAAATATGAATAAGGGGGCGTACCGAAGGTAACGTCAACTCTAGCTTTACCGTCGCAAGATCCATAACAGGCGGCATTTTCTAATACCACGGTATTGGCGATCATATCTTTTTTATCGATAACTTCAATGCTGTCTTTTTTTGTACATCCATTGGCATCAGTAATGGTTACGTGGTACCAACCCGCTATAACTCCACTGGCACAAGCAGTAGTTTGATTATTTGCATCATCCCACACATACGTATGAGGAAGAACCCCATTTGAGCTAGATACACATGCCCTTCCTACCGGAAGATTACACGCAGAGCTATCAAAGGAGGCGATGGAAGTAACAGCGCTATTTGAAGTAATATTGGTATTAGCAAAAGATTGACAACCATTTGCATCTGTAATAGTTACGGCAAAAGCTCCGGTACATAGTCCATTAGCAATTTGCGTGGTTTGATAGTTTGGGTCATTCCATGCATAAGTATACGGAGGTGCGCCACCCTGCATGTTTACACTGGCACTTCCTGAACAGGAAGTCGGACAAGGGTTATTATTTAATACCGTAATACTTGCTATACCAGCATTATTGGCATTTACGGTAACAAGCGTGCTGTCTTGACACTGATGGGCATCGGTAATGGTGACTGAATAGGAGCCTGGTGAAATATTATTTGCACAATTGGTTGTTTGATGTGCGGGATCGTTCCAGCTATAAGAATACCCTGCAGTACCTCCGGAAACACTTACACAGGCTTGACCTGATGGAATAGTACAGGCAGAATTAACTGAGCTTGGTATAATGGTAAATGGGCTGGGCTGGGT
>CAZUXM010000049.1:0-20288 GCA_964624635.1 uncultured Candidatus Competibacteraceae bacterium | reverse complement strand
TAATTCTTAATGGGGATAATCAACTCATTACCGGAGATTCTATTTCCTGGTTTTATACGTTGGAGCTTCAAAATTCAGGAATTAAAAGGCAAACACTTCATTCATATACTACACATCATTTAAAATTAAATGATAGAGAATTAGCCACAGATTCGTTTGATATGACGGTTACTAATCCACTTACCAATGCGATTACCAGAACCACAGGTTATATTAGCAGTTTAGATAGTGGACGATTGGTACGGCATACCAATTCAACAGGAATTTATTTATTTCCTACGGGTTCAAGTATTGGAACTAATCGTTACAGACCAGTTGAACTTAAACCTTTCAATTTATTTGATACCTATTATGGAGTAAGATTAGCAAATAATTTAGCTACCATTGACGGGTACGATGTAAATGATAAAGATTCATCAGTTTGTGAAATCAATCCATTGTACTATCATTTTATTGAAAGAAAAACAGGTACAATAAATGCTGACATCAGAGTATTTTATGATCCTATTGCCGATGGAACCTGGGATGATCTTGCTTATTGGAATCATACTGCTTCAACTGAATGGGATGATATGGGAACTACTACACAGGGAACTTCAGGGCTGCTTAATTATGTTTCGTATACCAATTGGACTCAATGGACATTTATGCCGATAGCATTAAGTAAACAACGTCCGGATATTCCACTGATATTAGGTGATACTTTGGTATGTGGAGGATATACAACTTTATATGAAGGTGTTTCAAATATTACACCACCCGTTTTTCATTGGAATTTATCAGGAGGTGGTATCATTGTTGATACTACAGTCAATCCTATTTCTATTGATTGGGGAAGTGGAAGTAATAATAATTCATTACAATTGGTACAAGTGGCACCAAATGGTTGCACTTCATTTCCACAAACTATTTTTATTGATGTAAACCCTGAACCAGTTGCTAATTTTTCAGCGAATCCATCTACTGTTTTAGGTTCAATACCGGTAACATTTACTGATAGTAGTTTGAATGCTGCTTATTGGAATTGGAATTTTGGCAATGGAAATACAAGTACAGTAACTGATCCTCAACATATTTATAATGCCGAAGGAGTTTATACTGTTACACTGATTATCGAATCTGCCGAAGGATGTTTTGATACGGTATCTACTATCATTAATGTAATTGACGGATTAACGATACCCAACGTATTTACACCCAATGGTGATGGGAGTAACGACCTTTTTGAAATATCAGGGACTAATTTTAAAAATTTCGATGCGACAATATTTGATCGTTGGGGTTTATTGGTGTTTGAAAGCAGTTCAGCACAAATTAGCTGGAACGGTAAAACATTAACCGATTCCTGGGCTACCGAAGGAACTTATTTCCTTGTTTTAAAGATAACTTTGCTGGATGATTCTGTGATCACTTATTCCGGCACAGTGAATTTGTTTTATTAAAAACATTACCGTGCTTTCAATTCACTATCATTTAAATTTTTTCTTTCTACTGAAACTATATTTTGATTAAATAAGTTTTTCCCTGAAAGGTCTTTTACCTCTATGTTTAGGGGAATGCCTTTAATATTGTTCTCTTTTAAAGCGTTTATTATTCCATGTGTATTAAGCAGTAGTGGAAAATTAATATCCAGTTCATTGGTAACATAACATTGAATAGCTGATGTGGTTGTTTTAAGTTGTACTTCGTTACAATTAAATCCGGCAATGTTTAGTTGTGATTCTTTATTTGTTGCATAGAATATATTTTGTAAATGTTTGTTTTCAGTTATTGAAGAGGATGGAATGATCGTTTTATTTCCTCCTGCAATCATTATTACATCCGAATTTGTATCATCAAAGTATAAAGTATATTGAGTACTTCCTTCCTTTGAAGTGGAACTGATATCCATTTTACAAAGAGGCGATTTTAAATAGCAGGTGATATTGGATTTTTCGCCTGCTTCAAAATTTTCATTCTGAAATTGCACAATACCAGTGAATTCTTGTGAATTCACAAAAATTACCGAGGTAAATATGATGACGATATGTAAGAATATTTTTTTCATGATTCTTATTTCTGAGTTTATCGAAGAATTAAGGACCTACTTGTCCTCTTAAAAATGCTGTATTGTAATAATTGTCTACTAAGTTGGTGGTGTGTCCATTTCTTTTCACGGCATATCCAGGTTGTCCAACAGGAGGAGGTGGAACAGGCGTTGGAATAGGAACATTATTTACAACAGGAATAGTGATAGGTCCAACGAACGGAATATTGATGGTAATACTTGCACTAACAGTCAATGAAAAATATCCTTGAGTTCCCGGATATCCATAATCACCACCATTACCACCTACCGCATCAGGATTTAAACTAATAGTAACGGGTCCAACGGTAACCGGGATTGGAAAGTTGAGTACACCTCCTAATCCTCCAACACCAAATTGACCTGCGGTTCCATTACTTCCGGGGGAGTAATAAGATATGCCAATAACACCACCAGGGGCAGTTCCACCAAGACCACCACCGGCGCCACCACCACCACCGCCACCAATAAATATTCCTAATGTAATTACATTAGCTGGGGGAGGAGGAGTCCAACTGATTTCAAATGCCATAGCGCTTCCACCACCACCACCACCATAAATATTAAAGTTGTTGATGATGGTAGTAGGTAAAGTAAGTTCAATGGCATTTCCACCATTAAATCCTGCACCGGTTGAACTCGTTACAGGACTATAAGCGGTTCCACCATTTCCACCTTTACCAATAATATTTCCATTATTTACCAAAGCAACTAATGAACCCGCCGGCAAAGTACCTGTTGTAAATGCAGGTTGACTTGTTACGTTACTGGTGATGTTTACACCGGCCCCCACAGTTGCTAAAATACAAACAGGAGTGCTTGTTGGTGCAGATGGGTAAATGCTATAAAAATCGGTTCCTAAATTATAATTGATAGTACTATTAATAATATTTACCAGGTAACAAGGTTCAATATATACGGTATAAATAAGATTGTGAACAGTACTTCCGCAAATAGCTTGTATAATTACAGGGAAAGTTCCTGAAGGGGCAAATGGGCTAGCATGAATTGTGAATATAGAACCTCCTGAACTTAACATAGGGTTATTGGTAAAGCTAATAGTGATGCCAGGGGGTAAAGTATTTACAACAGTTAACGCAATGGTTTGTGGAGTTCCAGAAGTTTGTGTAAGGGTTAGTTGGGTCCAGGCGGAATCAGCAATGGTTCTGTCAATGGTATCTGTAACGTCTGCAGAAGTTAAACTGAATAAACAATCATTACATGTTTCTGAATATACATTGAGCCAACATACTCCGTTCCAATATTGAATAGTACTGTCTTGCGTATTATAGATAGTCAATCCTGTAGCAGGACTTACAATAGCATCACGCTGTGCAGTATTCATTCTGCTCCAAAGAAATCCCATGGTTGTTGATTCCAGATGAAGTATAGCTGTTGTATCAGGATTGTTGGTACCAATACCAACATTTTGACTAAATCCTTCCATACCCGGCAGAAAAATCAAAACAAGGAAGACTATAAATCTTTTCATACTCTCAAGGTTCAATGCATAAATATAAATATTCCAATTGTTAAACTCCTTCTTTTTATGTTAGCATTGTATTGTTTTATAGGACATAGTGTGGTTGTTATTTAATTTGATGGGATTATACAATCAGTATAATATTAATATTCCCTTAATTTTTTTACTTTCGTTATCAATTATCAAATGATTCATGTTATGAAAAAAAGCATATTTTTTGTATTAACCATTTTCAGCATGGCCATATCCTATGGACAGGTTACAGTTGGGGTCGGAAGTGCTGCCGGTACTAACAATAATCTTCCGATTACTGGTTATTATGGATATTCTTATTCTCAGATGATTTATCCGGTTTCTGAAATTATAGCAGGAGGTGGAGAAGTAGGAAATGTCACTAAAGTGAGATTTTATTATAACAGCGGACCTAATGGAAATAGTAATAACTGGACCATTTATATGGGTCACACAAACAAAAATGAATTTACCAGTACTACAGATTGGGAATCTTTCAGCAATTTAACTCAGGTATATACAGGTACAGTTACTTTCCCTGCAGCCGGTAACTGGATGGAAATTACACTTAGTGTTCCCTTTTTATGGAATGGGATTGATAATTTGATTATTGCGGTGGATGAAAATTCAGCGGGTTATTCTGCTTCAGATTTATATTGGAGATCGACTTCAACGGTGGGATATAAATCTATTTATTATCGTAACGATTCCAATAATCCCGATCCATTATCCCCTCCAACTGCAACAGGTCGCCATGCAGCTTATGCTGATGTTGAACTCGAAATGCTCATTACACCATGTTCCGGAACCCCAGTTCATGATGTTGTGGATGCCACATTAACGTCAGTATGTGTAGGAACTCCAGTAACCTATAACACTGATGCAAATAATACGATTGCTGATCTTAACTATCAATGGCAATATAATATTGGTTTAGGATGGACTGATTTTGCATCATCTGTTAATGCATGGCAGTTTACTACTTCTGAATTAACCCAAAGTGGAGATGTAAGAGCAATTGTAACATGCACTAATAGTAGTTTAACTGATACGATGGATTTTGTTTCAGTGGTAGTAAACCCTTTACCAACCATTATCGTTAATCCCAATTCATATGCAGTATGCAATGGCGGATCAGTAGTATTTAATGCTACAGGCGCTAATACATATTCGTGGGCACCTGCAACCTATCTTGATAATACCAGTACAGCTACAGTAACTTCTACACCAACAACAAATATGGATTACATAGTTACGGGTACAGATATCAATAATTGTGTTAACACAAGCACCGCTTCCGTTACTATGATGAGTACTCTAACATCTGATATAATATCGGTGCCAGCTCAAATCTGTTCTCCGGGATCTTTAGTTGATCTTATTATTTCAGGTTTGCCTGCTGCCCTTTCAGGAGGAGGAAGTTATGAATACCAATTTCTGGATGAAGATTCAGTAACAGTATTACAACCCTGGAGTACATCCTCTGTATATTCATTCATTCCACCTACAGATGGTGAATATGCATTTGTCTATAAGATTAGAAACTCAGCATGTCCGGGAGATATGCCGGATTCTGTCAGAGTCGCTTTTTCAGTGGGATTCGGAGCCGATGTGGATGTGATTGATTTTAACTGCCAACATGATGGGTCGTTTATTTTATCAAATATATTCGGGCAGTCAGCTGCATCTGAAGTATATTCTAATCTTCTTGATTCGCCCGGGAGTGTTACTGATATTACATTTTCAGGGGTTGCATCTATTACAGGAGGCAGAGCGGTATTAACTCCTTCAGCAACCGGGTCTAATGGATATATGTTGATTGATTTGGATACTGTTGATCTTCTTTATAACAATACACTCAATGTATCATTTTTAATGACGGCTGATCAACCCATCAACAATTTTGGAACAGGAGGTGCAGATGGAATAGCATATTCGTTTGGTAATGATGCATTACCGGCTTCTCCCGGCCCGGCACATAATGGCAAAGGGACTAAACTGCGTTTATCATTTGATGCTGCCAATAATTCAATGGATAACGGAAATGCTACCGGAATTTATTTGGTATACGGATGGTCAAGTGCAGTAGCATATGGCCCCGGAAGCACAGGAGTTTTAGCCTATTCACCAAATACTTCTTTATGGAAATTAAAAACAGACGTTCCAGTTAATTTAAATATCAATGCTCTAGGTAAAATAACGGTAACTGTTGATGGAGTAATAGTATTTGATGAAGTACAATTACCGGTTTCATATTTAACAGAAGACGTTACTCACTGGAACCATTTATTTTCTGCATCTACCGGTGGTGATGCATTACGTCAGGCAGTTGCTGATTTAAGTATTACCACAGAAGGAATAATGTATGGTATTCATCCGGGACCCACTGCTACTCTACCTTCTGCATGGCAATATGAAACAGGATTTGATAGCTTAGCCCCCGGAGAATATACTTTATGGATAGCTAACCCTTCTGATACATCATGTAACAGAAATCTGGGAGTTTTTGAAATTGAAGATATTAATCCAGTAGTAACATTACCTGATGATACTATCATTTGTAATGGGGATAGTCTTATTCTTGATGCAGGTAATATTGGGTCTACTTACTTATGGAGTACTTTTGAAAATACTCAAACCATTACAGCATTTAATGATGATATTTACTCAGTTATGGTAACTGATACTGCTAATTGTACTGCTACAGGGGCCATTAATATTAGTGTAGGGCAATCACCTTCGGCTGATGGAATTTATGCCAGTGGATCTTTTCCTACCGTTTTCTTTTCAGTAATCAGTCCAATAAACACTACTCAGTATAACTGGAATTTTGGTGATGGGAATACGCAAATAAATGTCCCCTCATCAGTAGGTCATACTTATGCCACCATGGGCACTTATAATGTAACAGCTACAATCAGCAATGATGCAGCATGTGATTCGGTTGTACTTAATAAAACTATAGTGGTAGATAATAATGAACTTTCTATCAATGAAAATTCATTATACAATATCAAAGTATATCCTAATCCAACATCTGATTTTGTGAACATAAAATTGGCTGATTATGTAAATGCTTACATTACCGTACATACTCTTACCGGATCGTTGGTGTTGAGTTTACCACTTACTTCATCGTTGATCAATGTAAGTGAATGGGCAGATGGCGTATATGTGTTTAAAGTTACTCAGGGTGAGCATATAAGTTTTGTAAAGATAACCGTGAACCATTAATTGGTTTAAAATCATCATAGAATAATTGAAGCAGTTGGTAATTTTGTTGCCAACTGCTTTTTTATAACAATCAACCATTGTTCTTCTTTCAAAAAAATAATCATATGTGAGGTAGTAGGCATAATTTTTGCATCATAATCGCAAACCTGCATTATGAGTCATACCACTCAAGCTAAAGAAGCTGAAAATCAGCCTAAAGGGCTTTTTGAATACATCCTTACCCATTGGCGTGGAACCTTTGCTACCTTCTTTTTACTTCCTATTTCATTTTGGTTTACCGCTTGGTTAAAGACCCGTAATAAAATAGTTTTTTGGATGAAGTCAGCCCCCAAACAACATGACAAAAGGGTAGCTGAAGTTCAACGACAGATTAATGAATGGCGAGAAGCCGGAGCCGACAATAAACTAACGACAGGGCGAAATGGTTGGTTTACTATGAGTGAATTGGTCCCCATTTATAAAAAGACCAATCGTAAGATTTTTCTTAATATGTATGATGTATTGGAGATCAACGAAAAAAAACAAACGGTAAGAGTGGAGCCGCAAGTTAACATGGGTCAGATTACTGCTGCTTTAAATCCTAAAGGGTGGACTTTAGCGGTAGTCCCTGAGTTAGATGACCTTACCGTAGGTGGTTTAATCAATGGTTTTGGAGTAGAAACCAGTTCGCATCGACATGGATTATTTCAATATATCTGTGAAAGCTTTGAAATTGTAACTGCCGAAGGGAAATTAGTAAAATGCAGTAAAGATGAAAATCCTGAAATGTTCAGCATGATTCCGTGGAGTTATGGAACCTTAGGTTTTTTAGTAGCAGTGGAATTAAAAATTGTACCTGCTAAAAAGTATGTTAGAGTAGAGTATCGTCCATTATTTTCACAAGACGAAATAGTGGAAGTATTTGATAAAGAATGTAGAAAGATTAAAGAAAATGATTTTGTTGAAGGATTAGTTTATTCGAAAAATGAAGGGGTAATCATGATTGGTCATATGGTTGACAAGGTAGGAAATGATGGAAAGAAAAATGCTTTACGCAGATGGTACAAACCCTGGTTTTATAAACATGTACAAAAGATCCTGAATAACAAAAAAACCGTAGTAGAGTATGTTCCGTTACGTCAATATTATCATCGTCATACCCGTAGTTTATTTTGGGCTATGGCTGAAGTAATTCCTTTCGGTCATAAAGGTTGGCATCGCTTTTTATTTGGCTGGATGATGGCTCCTCAAATTTCCTTGATGAAATATTTCGAAACGGAGACCACCCGTCGTCTTCGTGAAAAATATAATGTAGCTCAGGACATGTTAATGCCGATGGATAAATTGAAAATTTCTCTGGATGTATTTCATGATCATTGGGGATTATCGCCTATTTGGTTATGTCCTATGGCGGTATATGAGCAACCCAATGGATTAGGGTTTTTACATCCACATAAAAAGGCAGATGGAACGATTGATGAAATGTTTGTGGATATTGGTGCCTATGGAGTGGGTAAAACTCCCGGTTTTGATGGAAATACAGCTTTGCATGAATGTGAACAGTTTGTGATAGAACATGGAGGATATCAGGCAATGTATGCTAAGACATTATTGAGCAAAGAGGATTTTAGAAAAATGTTTGATCATTCATATTATGATATTTTGAGAGATCAATTACCTTATAGTAATAAAGCGTTTCCTGAGGTATATGATAAATTATCTCGTAAAGCAAGAGTTTCAGCAATTGATTACAAGAAAAATAAGATTCCGGATATTCAAGAATCATTAGTAGAAAAAGAAGTTTAAAAAAAGGGAGGTTAAAACCTCCCTTTTTTTACTGAATAATTTTCAATTCATTCATGATTCTATCTGCATGATAAACTTTATCAATGATAAAAAGTACATAGCGAATATCTACTGATATAGTACGATTGTACCTGTCATCAAAATAGATATCACCTACCATTCCTTCCCAAACTCCATCGAAAGCAATTCCTACTAATTCACCTTTGCCATTAATTACAGGGCTCCCACTGTTACCTCCGGTAATATCAAGATTAGCTAAGAAACAAACAGGAAGTTCGCCTTTTTTATTGGCATATCTCCCAAAATCTTTATTTACTAAAGCCGTTTTTAATTCAGTAGGTACATGGAATTCATCATCATTTGGAATTTCTTTTTCTAAAATACCACGGTGAGTAGTGTACCAATCATAACTCATCCCATCTCGTGGAGCATATGCTTTTACTTGGCCATACGTTAAACGAATGGTTGAGTTTGCATCCGGATAGAAAAATTTTTCAGGTTGAAATTCACGTAAGCCGGTAATATATGTTTTCATTAACTCAACTCTTTTTAAAGTAATATCTCTAAATTTTACTGCTTGTGTTTCACGCAATTCCTGAACATCCAAAGCATAACTAATTCCCAAGTCTTTTTCTATAGCTTCCTTAGTAGGATTTTTTAAGAATGTATTTAATTTGTTGCTATCAGTAAGCATAGAGTTGTTAAATACTAAGGTAGCAAACTGATCATATTGATCCCCGGCTCCTGAGCTTGCATTGAGTTTCGTAAATTCATTGCTTAGCAAACTTTTTACCCAGTATTCCTGGTCAAGATTTTTATGAGCTATTCGTAAGATGGCAGCCAACACTTTTTGATCAGCTATTTTTGCTTTTTCGTAACCGGTAAAATGAGGAACCATTGCTTTTTTAATCTTAGCGATTTCAACATCTTTAGTAGTTTGGTCATTGTTTGTGCTTAATACTCCTTTCAAATCTTTGAAATTTCTACCGAAGTTGGCAATCATCACCCCAAAGTAACCGTAATTAAAATACTGAGAGAAGGCAATAATCTTAGCATTCTCTTTTTCCAGTTTTTCGATATCACTTAAAATAGTTCCATACTTAGTTTTTCGGGTAGCATCGCCGTTTACCCAATCCGAAAACCTTTTTTCCAAATCTGTTTTTTGATTAATACATGGTGAATGTTTAATAGCATTCATTGCACCTTCGTAATATTTTTGAGCATTCATCAAGCTGGCATAAGTCCCGGAGAGATGTAAACGTACATTTACATCTTTATCCATTTCTTTATCCCACTCGTCTAACTTGGTTTTAAGTACAAGGGCTCTTTCAGGATAATCAACTCCCGTTAATGATTTGGTACTTTCGCTGGTTAAGTATCTTGTGGTTCGGCCCGGAAATCCCATAATCATTACAAAATCATTAGGCTTAACTCCTTTTATATTGATTGGGAAAGAGTATTTTGGAGTATAAGGCTTGTTGGATGCAGAATAATCTGCTGGTTTATTATCAGGCCCAACATAAATTCTGAAAATAGAAAAATCTCCTGTGTGGCGAGGCCACATCCAGTTGTCGGTATCCCCACCAAATTTTCCTATAGATTGTGGAGCAGTGCCTACTAGACGAATATCTTTAAAAACTTCGTAAACATATAAATAATGTTCATTACCAAAAAATACTGATTCTACTTTGGCAGTATAATTATTTCCTTCTTTAGCTTCAGCTATTATTTTTTTAATTTCCTCTTCTTTATTGGCAGCATCGTTTACTCTTTTAGATACATCTTCCATACGAACTAAAATGGAACAGGTAAGTCCTGGTACAGGAAGTTCATCGTTGGCAGTTTTTGCCCAGAAACCATTATCGAGGTGATTGTTTTGTTCAGTACTTAATTTAGCAATGGCATCAAAACCACAATGATGATTGGTAAATACCAATCCTTGTGTACTTACAATTTCACCAGTACAAAACCCACCAAAGTGAACGATACCATCTTTAACGGACGATTTATTGATATTATATATTTGATCTGCTTTTAGTTTACAACCTTCTTTTTTCATGTTGTTAATCACTTTATCAATATAAAGTGGTAACCACATTCCTTCGTCTGCTTTAACAGATGAAACGAAAAGCAGGTTAATCAATAAAAATGCGTAAATGCGATTTAATTTTTTCATAGAATATACCTTATTTTAGAGGGTTGTAAAGGTAAAATTTATTCTATGAAAATGAATAAGAAAATCAATCCCTAAAGGGCTTAAAATGAGAGTATTGAGTAAGTGATAAAAGTTCTTTATCGCCTGATGAATCTCCATAAGCATATATATCAGTGTATTCGCTTAATGAAAGATGTTTATTTAAACGTTCTACTTTTTCCTGTCCGTAACAATTTGCAGAACCTAATTTACCGGTAATTTTATCATGTTTAACTTCTGCTTCAGTTGCTAAGATTTCGATATTCATTGATCGACACCATGGTGCGACCCACTCTTTCATAGATGCTGTAATTACAATTATTCTATGACCTTGTTGTTGATGCCATTTAATTTTTTCCAATCCTTTAGGTCTGATGAGTGAAGAGACTTTTGTTTTACAAAAATCTTCTCCGGCATTTTTAAATTCATTGTAGGTCCAATCACTAAAAAAATAATCGAATACAAAAGTTTTGGCTTTATCGTTACGAATGAGTTTTAATAAATGAAGTATGAGTACCGGACTCATCAACCACATACCCAACCAGAACTTAGTTTTACCACATGCAAATTTGATAAACTCTAAGAAAGTGTCTTTGGTGGTTATAGTTCCGTCAAAATCAAAAAGAGCCAGTGTTTTATTTTCTGCCATCAGTATTGGAAGATTTTTTTTGTTTTACCGGCTTAGGTTTTTTCTTTGTAAGTACTGCTCTTTGATAATTTACCGGCAAGTAAGTGGTAACAAAAGGAATTTCTTCATCTCCATTTCCGCTTTGAAAACTCAACTTGTTATTGTCTGTTATAAGTTCCCATGTAATTTGATTTTTTTCGTAGGTAGTGATTCCGTAAATTACATTGTCCATTACTTCAAAACGTTGAAACATTCTGTTACCTATTTGCACTTCATACAAAATTATACCATTGTTTTCATCAATAATATACAAACCGGGCAGACTATCTGATTTGGCAAGATTATATTTTCTTTCATCTCTTCTTTCTCCATTATCATATACGATGGTGTATCGCCAGTTATTGGCAGTATCTGTTTTTTGTAAATGTAATTCCATATTAACAGAGTACCCTTTTCCTTTTGGATTTTTAATTTCAAGTACCCCATACCAACTGCCAAGGAAATCAGTAGGTATATTTTGGGAAAAAGAAACAGAGTTCAATAATAGAAATGCTAATAAGACTACTTTTTTCATGATGTGTAAATGTACAATAAAATATTTTGGGTTGAATTGTCTATAATAAATTCAAGATATTCAAAAAAACGATATGATACCATTGGGCAACCAAGGCTAAGGCAGATAGGACTGTTTTGTTCAGTATCCGGCACAGAACGGTATTTATGTAATACAATACTTCTTTGATAAGCGTTACTATTGGTTGATTCAAGCCCATAAAGTTTATATGACTTTCCATAATCACCAACATACGATTCAGCTACTTTATAAATCCCTAATGATGTACAATAGGAACCTTCAGTGTTGCTAAAAATGAGTGGTTGGGGATAAGGTGCATCCGAACCTTTGCCATGAGCAACCAATCCTTCATTCATAATGGTGTCTTTTTTCAGGTCATACACAAAAAACCTGTTATGACCGGAGAAAACACTCATATCAATTAAAAATGCAATTTTTGTATTATATCCCAGATGTTCTTTTGTAAAATACCTGATTTGATCAGCACTTTCTTTTAGATGATGATGTATTTTTTTTTCATCTTTATCAATAACGTAACTGCGATTTTGTTTTTGAGAACAAGAAATAACAACAAATAGAAATGAAGATATAAATAGGGTCTTTTTATATGCCATATTTCTTTTAAACTATAACGACGGACAAGTTGTCTGCCGTTATGAAAGTGAGGTTTATTTTATGAGGTTTTATAATGTTCCTCTCTTAGCCTGTTCTCTTTCTATACTTTCAAACAATGCTTTGAAGTTACCTGCACCAAATCCTTTGGCTCCCATCCGTTGAATGATCTCAAAAAACAGGGTAGGCCTGTCTTCAACAGGTTTAGTGAATATTTGCAATAAATATCCTTCCTCATCGGCATCTACTAAAATAGATAACTTCTGAAGTTCTTTGATATCTTCTTTCATCATCTCCATGTGACTTCCCAATCTTCTTGGAATATCATCGTAATAGGCTTGTGGTGGAGGTGGTAAAAATTCAATACCACGTGCTCTTAATGCACTCACTGTTTTTATGATATCATCAGTGGCTACTGCAATATGTTGTACTCCCGGTCCTCCATAAAAATCAAGATATTCTTCAATCTGTGATTTCATTTTCCCTTTAGCAGGTTCATTGATAGGGAATTTAATTCTTCCGTTACCATTACTCATTACTTTACTCATTAATGCAGAGTATTCAGTAGTAATTTGTTTATCATCGAATGAAAGGAAATTAACAAATCCCATCACATCTTCATACCATTTTACCCAAGTATTCATTTCCCCCCATCCCACATTACCTACCATATGGTCAATAAATTTTAATCCAATAGGTTCAGGATTGTATGATGATTCCCATTTAACAAAACCCGGCAAAAAGATTCCATTATAGTTTTTACGTTCAACAAACATATGTACAGTTTCACCATATGTATAGATACCTGCACGAATAGTTTCCCCATGTTCATCTTTTTCCACAAAGGGCTCCATAAATGGTTTAGCACCACGTTTGGTGGTTTCCTCGAAGGCACTGCGGGCATCTTCTACCCAAAGTGCTATTACTTTTACGCCATCTCCGTGTTTTCTTACATGGTCACCGATGGGTGAATCTTCTTTGAGGGCAGTAGTTAGTACTAATTTTATTTTATCCTGCTTAAGTACATAAGAGACTTTATCTCTAACTCCTGTTTCGAGTCCAGAATAAGCAAACGACTGAAACCCAAAAGCAGTTTTATAAAAATGAGCAGCTTGTTTAGCATTACCCACATAAAATTCAACATAATCAGTCCCTAATAAAGGAAGAAAGTCCTGGGCACCTTCAAAAATCTTTTCCAGACCGTAATCAACACTTTTAACTTCTTTGCTCATATTTTTAGTTATTAGTAATCAGTAATAAGAGCTCAGGTTTTTACCTGAGTACCCATAACCAACTACAGGTTACTCAATGCACAAAGGTACAAATTAAGGGAGTTGAAAACATGATTTTTATCGTTTTTTGAGGATATATTGCCAATGGCTTATATTTTTGTAAAAATGAATAAAAAGACCAAAAATGTACTGTATATAATAGGTGTAGGACTATTATTAGGCGTTTTATTTGCTATTCTCCAATTGGCCAAGTTCAAATGGGTAACCACGGAAAATAGTTTTGAATTATATGCCATTTTGGTGGCTTTTATTTTTACTGGTGTTGGGGTATGGGCTGGGAATCAGTTCATGAAAAGAAAAACTACGGTAGTTGAAAAACTGATAGAGATAGAAAAAACTGTATTTGTTAGGTCGGAGAAAACATTTAATAAAGAGGAGTTTATTCAAAAAACAGGCATTTCAGACAGAGAGTTAGATGTATTAAAATTGATTGTTAAGGGATCAAGTAATCAGGAAATCGCGGATCAGCTTTTTTTATCATTAAGTACAGTAAAGACTCATATTTCCAGCATTTTTCTAAAACTAGAGGTCAGCAGACGTACCCAGGCTGTTCAAAAAGCCCGTGAATGGGGGATTTCGTAATCATACTTTAGTTCTAATTACCAGTTTTAGGGCAAATTCATACTTTAGTATGATAAAGTTTAGGGTCTGATTTTAGTGATTTGTACCCGAATCAAAAATTTATAAGATGAAAAAAACAGTCCTGGTTTACGGTTTCATTTCTGGAGCCATTGTTGCCTTAATGTTAATAGTTTCGTTTCTAATCTTGGTGAAGAATATTCCGGAAGGGGAAGAGCATGATATGACTTGGGGAATGATTATTGGTTTTACCTCCCAGTTTCTAGCCCTTAGTTTTATTTTTATTGCCACTCATCAATATAAAAAAAACGTATTAGGTGGGTCTATTAAATTTTGGCCGGCTTTAAAAATTGGATTACTTATTTCCTTTATCGCATCAACTATATATGTGGTAACCTGGGTTATTTTATATAAAACCGGAAGTTCGGAAATCATGGAAACCATGGCACAAAAAGAAATTGCTGATGCGAAACCTGAAGACGTAGATGCAATAAAAGCTCGATGGGAGTTTTATCGTACTTATCCCGGTTTAATTTTGTGGACTTATCTAGAAATATTGCCTACAGGTATTTTATTTAGCTTAATTTCTGCTACAATATTTAGTTTGATTAACAGAAAAAATAAAAAAAATACAGCAAACGCTTAATTTTTTATTATGCAATTTACCATTCCTAAAACTAAAATTGGAGAGCACTACGCTATTAATATTACTACAAAAAATGTAGATGAGTCATTCGCATTCTGGAAACAATTTGGTTTTACTGAACTATTTAGATATGATGTCCCATTTCCATTTATGTTTATTACAGATGGAACGATAAACATTATGTTGCGTAAAGATGAAACCCCTTATATCGCTCTATCCTATTATATAAATAATGTAGTTGATAAGGTAAAAGAGTTTGAATCATTAGGTGTGAAGTTTATTGCTTTGTCATCTCCTACAGATATGATTCAGCGTTTTCGAACCACTTCTCCGGATGGAATTAATTTAACGCTAGTTTCTGCGGCTCCAAATCTTCCAAAACCTAAAGGGAAAACTATGCTGAATATGGATCAGGGGGATTATATGAATCCTGATAAATATGACAATAAATTTATAGGAATGTTTGCTGAGTATGCACATATTGTAAAGGACCTGGAGGAGAGCATTGCTTTTTGGGATCAATTGGGATTTAAAGTATTAACCAAACATGAAGGGCCTTATCCATGGGCCATTTTATCTGATGGAGTTTCCGTATTAGGGTGTCATCAGTCAACTCATTTTACTGGGGTGGGGATTACGTATTTTTCGGCTGATATGAAAGAAAAAATAGCGGCATTAAAATCCAATGGATTGGCAGACTATAAAGAATTGATGGGACCAGATAATATTATTGTAAATACTCCGGAAGGACAACAATTGTTTTTATTTAAAATGGGAATGTAATTTTTAAAATAACAATATGAAAAAAGTAGTAGGAATAGGAGGAATTTTTTTTAAATCTAATAATCCTTCAAAAACAGGTGAGTGGTATGCAAAAAATCTAGGTTTGGATGTAAGTCCATACGGGGTTGTTTTTGAATCAAAAAATAAAGACAATCCGGAAAAGACCGATCAAACTGTGTGGAATCCTTTTAAAGCAGATACAAAATACTTTGAGCCGAGTACAAAAGAGTTCATGATCAATTATAGAGTAGAAAACCTTGAGATTCTGTTAGAAGAACTAAAAAAAGAAGGAGTTCAAATAGTAGGCGAGTTGCAGGTTTTTGACTATGGGAAGTTTGCTCATATTATGGATCCTGAAGGAAATAAGATTGAGTTGTGGGAGCCGGTATAATGAGTTCTAAAAATATTAAATTACTACACCCAGCTTTACATAAAAAGAAGCGGCATAATGAACAGCCAATCTTGTATTTGTATTTTCAATAAAACTTGCGTAGCCATAAGGTGGAAATACAAAACCCATTTGTCCACCATAATCTAAGCTAATCACATTGGCAAAAATATGGGTTCTTCCAATACCGGCACTTATATATCCATTAGGTAATGTTTGGCTTATATTATCTGGAGCAAACCGATTCAAAGGGTCACTGATAACTGATAATAATACTCCTCCTTCGGCTTTAAAGTAAGGTCCAAGTGGTGCAATCCATGGTCCAAAGTGAGTTTTAAAAACTACTCCTACCATAGCAGCATCAATAGCAAATCTAGCATCCTGATCGTAATCATAAAAACCGTGTCGTGCAGCGGTACTCAAATATTCTCCGTGTATGCCGATAGATGATTTTCTAGATACCACATAACTCAATTCAAGACCAGCTCTATAATTCATACCGGAAACAGCATATAACTGCAGTGGCTGAACCACATTTACAGGATAATTACCAAACTGTGGAAAAAAGTTAATACCGGCTTGAATATGAAATTTTTTGCCAAGATATCCTGGAACTTGAGAGAAAGCAGATACCCCCAATATTAGAAATACACTAACAGATAAGATATTTTTGAAAGTAATTCTCATAAAAAATTAGTTTTTACTTTTTTTCATTCGTAACACCATGTCATAAAACGTACTACTCATGAGATCTTGTGTTCCCCCGGATTTTATTTCAGCTACATCAGAAAAAACAAATTGGTTACTCTCTACATTATAAACAGTCATATAAACCAAACTTGTAACATTGGGTTTAGCCAATACATAAATGGTATAAGGAAGTAAAAAACCCATAGTGGCAACACCCATAAGTACAGCTAATGCTACTCCGGTTTTGGGTTCTACATAGGTTAGTGAACCAATATTGGCTATATAAGGGGTGTTGTATTCTGATGCAATTTTTTTTATGTCCAGTTGATCAGTAGGTAACATATTTATTTTAGTGGGTAGTGTGGTAAGTTCATTCATGGCAGTATTAAGCATCGACATGTCATTCAATAGCTCAACGTCTGATTCATTAAGATCGGCAGGATTGAGTATGGTGCTGTTTATTCCTGCTTTACTGGTTAACTTAACAAAGTTATTGACCATTTCTTTTCTTTTTGTAACACTTGGGTAAAATATTTTATTGATATTGGTTCTCATATCTATTTTCAGTAGTACAGGATTGAGAACTATCATGTCGGTAATATTTCGGGTTTCATCAATTTCATCTTCTGAGTACTTTGAAGTTTTCTTTTTAGTTTTTTCAAGAGCCAGCTTCTCTTTCAGCTTTTCATCTTCATCCCATTTTTTATATTGATCTTTTAACAAGGTCTTAAATTCTTCGTTTTTCAAGATGCTTACAAAGGCATAATCAATAAAAGTAGCTGCTTTCTTTTTTACTTTGCTATTGCCGTTATTATCATCTGAATCTTTTTTTACTATTATGTATTTATTTGTTTTTTTAGTTGTGTTGGTGTCAACAACTGCAATTGAGTCATTTGCTAATCCTTTAGTAGTATCTCTATACTCAGTTTTTAATGAATAAGGATTGAGCTTGTTAAATTTGCATGCATCGTAAGCAAGTTCATTTAATATTTTAGAAACCTCTTCATCCTGCGGTGCTGATTCATGTACTCTCCATGCATAATTTAAAGCTGTTAGGTTCAATTCATTTTTGCTTAATGAATGAAAAAAATAATTTACTTGTTGTGATTCGCCTTGTTTTTTTGAATGATTTACATGTACTTCTGAAAATTTTGATGCGTTAAGGAATTTGGTGAGCCCATATAAACTTTTTAGTATAATTTTTTTAAGATAAATACTTTCGGGGTCATCCTTTAACAGTATGTATGAGGAGTAAAAGGCATTTTCATATTCTCTTTCAATTAAGTATAAACGACAAAGTTCAAACCTGGCTATTTTACGAAATTCATAGAAGTTATTTTCTGAGATAACGAAATCTTTTCTGCCTGTATTGTTGAGTGAAGCAATTTTATCTTCCATATCCACAATACGTTTATCAATGTCTGGGTGAGATTGATATTTTTCATCTGTTTTTTGTTTACTGTCATCTGTCCCTTTAATAGGAGATAGTTCTTTTAAAAAGTAGGTTTCCGGAAATTTCAAATCAACAGTTTCAAGAAATGTCTTTTCATAAGGAATTTCTTCGAAAGGTAAATATGAATATTTTAAAACTTCAAAAGCTTCTTTAGCACCTAAATAACTGTATTCAGATTTTTCAAAAAGATTAAATCCTTCCATATCCGCTTCTGATTCCAGTTCACGTGAAAAACTGGCCATCATAATTTTTGCATCAGTTGACGAGGTTTTGTAATTTCTATAATCTCTTACGATGGCTTTATTGCTGATAAATTCTGTTCGGCTGTGTTTATTTCTGTAATGAATATATTCATGACAAAGGATCATGGCTATTTGTGCCTCAGATGTAACTTGTGCTAATAAACCTGCAGTAAAAAATATGTAGTTACGATCCATGGCATAAGCATTAGCTTCTTCTGATCGTACAAAGTATACAGTGATGTCTTCTTCTATTCCGTTTGCCTGCAAAACATTTTGAAGAATGAGTGTAAGATAGTTCCCAACTGGATCATTGTATATAACAGAACCACTTCGGAGATATTTATTTAATGAATAGGTGGATTTTACAATGAAATCTTTCTCGTCTTTTTTCTTTCGCTTACTTTGATTACTGTTTTCGGTGTTTTTTAAATCTTCTGTCATTAAATCAGATAGATTAAATGGAAGATCACCGGTTGAGCGAAGTATTTTATAATCATTAAAGTTGGTAGATTGCCCAGTTGCATTCACCAGGCAACCGAAAAACAAAAGCCCAAAAAGGAAATTTTTAATATTCATAAGGAGCTGTTATGCTCCAAATATAACTATTTACCTAACAGGTTTCATATTAAAATTATCTACTTTTCTGAATACGGCTTCCAGTGGATTGCCTCTTAATCTGGAGGCAGTATCACCCTTTTCAATGGTGTCTTTTACCAATGGTAATACATCACGGTAAGCTTTTAATGTATAATCAAGGTCTTCTTGTGAATGCATATACATCATGTTATGATTGCCTTGCCATAAAACACCTCTTTTAATCATTTCCTGTTGGAAGTAAGCTTTTACTTCCAGAGGATTTGAAACAGTACCTTCTAATGTAACGGTTGTTCTGCAAGGATATCCTTTACATTGGGTATATTGTTTTACCCCTAATTCTTCGGCGAGTTGATTATATCCGTCTTTTAAATAGGTGCCTTTTTTAGCCAAATCAGCAGGAACGTTTTTATTTTTCAATTCGTTTAAAGTAGCTTTTGTAGCAGCTAATGATAATGCTTCACCTCCGAAGGTAGTGTAGAAAAAAACATCTTTGGTAAATAATTCCATAGCATCTTTTCTGCCTGTTAAAAAGGCAACAGGCATTCCATTTGCCACTGCTTTACTATAGCATGCAAAATCAGCTTTGATGCCAAAATACTCTTGTGCACCGCCTAATGCAATTCTAAACCCACTCCACATTTCATCAAATATGAGCATGGTTCCATTGGCTTTACAAGCAGCAGCTACCTCATGTAAAAAATTATTTTTCGGTTCGTCAAATACAAAAGGTTCAAGAATTACAGCAGCCACATCACTGTCTAAGGCTTCTTTTAAACTATCTATATTGTTGTAATCAAAGGTATAGGTAAGGTCTTTAATTTCATCAGGAATTCCATTGGAACGACTGGTTGCAGAAATATAAAAATCATGCCATCCGTGATATCCACAACAAAGTACTTTTTTTCTACCGGTAAATGCACGTGAAATACGAATGGCCGCTGAGGTGATATCGGCTCCGGTTTTTGATATACGAACCGCTTCAGCATTCGGAATAATATCATGTATCATTTGGGCTACCTCATATTCCAATT
>CAZUXM010000048.1:0-20675 GCA_964624635.1 uncultured Candidatus Competibacteraceae bacterium | reverse complement strand
ATATTCCCCGACAATGCAACATAAAATCACCAGCGAGCTTATTGATAAGCTGCAGGATGGCATTCGGGTTAAAAACGAATCGTTGATTCTGGAGCTCATAGGTGAGCTACATTCTACTGATATTGCCGAAATTTTTGATGAAATCTCCGTTGATGAGGCCCGTTATCTGTATACACTCATTGATGAAGAAAAGGCAGCCGAGGTGGTTACCTGGATGGATGAAGATGCCAGAGAAAAATTCCTTGCACGATTATCATCTAAAGAAATTGCCGAACAGTTTGTAGAAAATCTTGATTCGGATGATGCGGCAGATATCCTTGCTGAATTAACCGAAGAAAGACAACGGGAGGTAATTTCTGAAATTCAGGACAAAGAAATCGCCGAAGATGTAGCAGATCTTTTAAAATACGAAGAAGATACTGCCGGGGGGTTAATGGCCAAAGAGTTGGTAAAGATTAATGTTCATTGGGGACGAGATAAAGTTATACAGGAAGTAAGGTTACAGGCACATGATATTGAAAATGTATACACCGTTTATGTTGTAAATGATGATGACAAACTTTTAGGTATTCTTTCACTAAAAAGAATTTTAATTGAACCTGAAACAACTGCTATTGAAGACATGTACAACGACAAAATTCAGTTTGTTGATGTAAATGCTCCTAAAGAACAAGTAGCTGAGTTAATGAAAAAATATGACCTGGTAGTAATGCCGGTTACTGACGGAATTGGAAGATTGGTAGGAAGAATCACCATTGATGACGTAGTAGACGTTATTCAGGAAGAAGCTGACAAAGACTTTCAATTGATGTCGGGGTTAACTGAGCAGGTAGAATCTGATGATAAAATTTGGATTCTTACCCGTGCAAGAATGCCATGGTTGGTAGTAGGACTATTAGGAGGGTTAGTAGGTGCAAGAGTTATCAGTTCATACGAAGATCAATTACAAATACACCCGGAAATGGCATTTTTCACTACATTAATTGCAGCTATGGGTGGAAATGCAGGAGTACAATCTTCCGCTATTATAGTACAGGGATTAGCTAATAATACTTTACGTAAGGGAGAAACTTGGAATAAATTCACCAAGGAAATATCAGTAGCTTTCTTGAACGGAATTGTTTTGGCTGCCATTGTATTTGCTTATGGAATTATAATGGAAGAACTTCCTCTGGCCATTACCATCAGTACCGCTTTAATGACTGTAATTATTGTAGCCTCTGTATTAGGTACTTTTATTCCGCTTACACTTAACCGTTTTAAAATTGACCCCGCATTGGCTACAGGTCCGTTTATTACAACCTTAAACGATATTACCGGAATTTTTATCTATTTTATGATAGGTAGATTGATGTACGGATTGTTTTAAATACATTATCTTATCTCAATAGTTTCCGTTTTTTTTACTTCAGGTGCTTTTAATGAACTGGGTGCAGGTACCGGAAAAGTATTTCTTTCAAATTTGTTATCTCCTATTCGTATTACTCCGTTATAATCATCACTAAAGCCGGGGGTTGTATTATCTCTAAATGTACAGGTATTGATAGTTATGTTAGAAGAGGTTGACTCTGAAAATTCAGTTTCACCAAAGTAATTATCAAATAACTTAAAAAAGTAATAGGTGTTATATTCATAATACTCTGATGTTTTTGTTCCGTTCTTTTCAAAAATACATGATTTAAAATGAACATTTTCACAACCCGTAATACTGATGAGGTCAAACTCTCCGGTTTCTCTAAAGCGTGTACGATGAAATACAACGTTTTTGGATCCACCTAATTGAAGCAACCCATAAGTGCATTTATAAATATCCGTTTTTTCAACTGTTACGTTATTGCTTCTAAAAATACCCATCCCATATGTTCCGCTTCCAAACATTCGACAATTGGTTATTTTTACATTGTAGCAACTATCCAGATATACCACCCCGCCTGTACAATACCCACCGGCTGTATGGCCCATAGTATAATTATCAAGCGTGATATTTTTACAATTCACCAGCTTCATTACCCAAGTATACATAGGATCAACCAAAACTCTTGCACCGGGTTTGCCAATGATTTTTAAATTAGAAACATCTACAATATTCATTTGTCCTCCATCATATTCGTTTTCCCAAACAACATTAGATGAACCTTCATTTATATGGGCTGTTAATACATAGTCACCGGGTTCAAGATATATGGTTTTGTTGGACCCAATGGCTTTCAAAAAGTCTAAAGCAGTTGAAACAGTAACACTGGATTGTCCTAACAATGTTCCTGATAATAAACAAACTATAATAGTAAGCCTGATTTTCATTCTTTTAAGGTTTATTGAAAAATAAAAGTACGATTAAAAATAAGGTTTCTATAATTTTGCACTATGAAAATTTTACTCAAGTATTTAAAGCCTTATAGTTGGCTTATTGTTCTTACGTTGGTGTTAGCTTCTATTAATACTGGATTTTCGTTAATCGACCCTATATTATTAGGTAGATTAATTAATCTGGCAACTGAATACACCCATTCATTAAACACCTCCACTCCTATGTCGGGAGATACATTTTTTAACTCCTTCTCATTAAAAAATCCGGGCGTTTGGTTAATCGTGATCTTATCTATTTCTGTAGCAATGGTAAGTAGGATAGCTAAAAACTTTCAGGACTATTGTTTAAATGTAATCATTCAAAAATTCGGAGCTTCCGTATTTACAGCAGGATTAAAACATGCCATGAAACTTCCTTATCAGGAATTTGAAGACCAGCGAAGCGGTGAAACTTTATCTATATTAACTAAAGTAAGGGTTGATGTAGAAAAGTTCATGAACTATTTTATCAATGTTCTGTTTGGGATCATTGTTGGGGTTATTTTCGTTTTTGTATATGCCTCTGTAAATATTCATTGGAGTATCCCAATTGCATATGTAGTGGGAATAGTTTTGTTAACCTTAGTTACCAACCTACTCAGTAAAAAAATTAAAGCCATCCAGAAAGTAATCGTTGGGCAAACTACAGCATTGGCCGGTTCTACAACTGAATCATTACGAAATATTGAGTTGGTAAAAAGTTTAGGACTCACTGATCAGGAAGTAAGCAGGCTCAATAAAAATACATTTAAAATTCTTGGACTTGAATTAACCAAAGTAAAAAGAATTCGCAGTATTAGTTTTATACAGGGTACTATGGTAAATACTTTACGACAAGTCATCTTATTTATTCTTATGTATCTCATTTTTGGAAAACAAATGGATGCAGGTCAACTGGTAACCATGCAGATATTTTCATTTTTTATTTTTGGTCCATTACAGGAAATTGGAAATATCCTTCTCTCCTATCGTGAAGCAGAAGCCTCATTGAACAACTTTAACAATTTAATGAACAAACAACCTGAAGTTGTACCTGATTCACCACAACCATTAGGAATAGTAAATGAATTGTCATTTAACGCAGTAAGTTTCCAACATAAAACAGCCAGCTATAAAGCAATTGACAATATTAGTTTCGATGCAAAAGCAAGTGAAACCATTGCATTTGTTGGGCCATCAGGTTCAGGAAAAACTACTTTAATGAAATTGTTAGTTGGGTTATATAAAACTCAGGAAGGAAAAATTAAATACAATGGTATTGATTCACATGAAATTAGTTATGATGATTTGAGGAGTCAAATTGGTTTTGTTACTCAGGATACCCAGCTATTTTCAGGAACTATTAAAGAGAATTTGCTATTTGTAAACCCGGAAGCTACAGAAGAGGAACTGAAGAATGTATTAGAAAAAGCTTCTTGTCAAAATTTGTTGTCAAGAGCTGAAAAAGGATTAGACACCATGATAGGGGAAGGCGGATTAAAATTAAGTGGGGGTGAAAAACAACGCCTTTCTATTGCCCGGGCATTATTACGAAAACCCAATCTGCTTATTTTTGATGAAGCTACTTCAGCGTTGGATTCTATTACAGAAGAAGAAATCAATACAACCATCAGATCTGTTAGCAGTGAAAAGGAACAAATAACTATTTTAATAGCACATAGGTTATCTACTATCATGCATGCACATAGAATATATGTGTTAGAAAAAGGAAAAGTAGTAGAAACGGGAACCCACGAAAAATTGTTGGATGAAAAAGGGTTGTATTATGCTATGTGGAGACAACAGATAGGAGAAAGGAATTAAATTCCATCCTCCTATCTGATTTGATAAATATTAGAACTTAAGGAATTTGATTTGGTGGTTACTACCTGAAACTGAAATAAAATACATTCCCTGACTAAGATCATCAATACTTATATTTCCGTTTTCCATCTTACCTGACTTTACCAGTTCTCCTTTTGAATTGTATATGATATAATCATCCAACTGTTCAACATTCGTAACGGTAATGGTTGTAGTTGCAGGGTTAGGAAAAAGAGATAAAGATTGATCTTTTTCACCTGGTTCAACTGAAATTGGACCATACCATGTAAAGTCGCCATTAAAGTCTACTTGTTTGATTTTATAATAATTCAAAACATCTTCTTTCGCATCTAAATCATCATAAATATATTGAAGTAAGTTGTTAGAATAACCAGCACCTTCTATGGTGTTTACTAATTGATATAAAATGCCATCTTCAGAACGGTGAAGTTCAAAATAATCATTGTTATTTTCCGAAGCAGTACTCCAGGTAAGGTTGATATTTCTGTCAATTCTTTTCCCGCTAAAATCTACTAATTCAACCGGTAATGGATTTGTAAAATGTATTCTCATGCGCATGTGATCTACTTCTATTTGCCTATTCTGTACACGAGATGACAACGCAAAACCAAAATTAGATGAGGTAACATCTGCAGTAGTTAAGGTTAGACCCCATAAGTTGCCTGCACCTCCATAGGATTGATAACCATCTGCTTTAGGATAAGTAAAGTTATTAGCCAGGTTATTTCCTGCAATAGTTCCACCTCTTACCAACCTTACCTGATTATCAAAATCTCTGGCTCGTTGTACACATATCATAGATATTACCTGACGATTGGGGGTATTTCCTGAATTACCTGAATAATTATAAGTAGGTGCAACATTCCCACTTGTACCATCAGGAACAATAGCATGTCCTGTCATCATGGTTGGAGTAGATGATCCGTATCCGGGAATAGACAAACCATTCTGATCAGTTCCTTCTACAAAATTAACTCCAGACAGCCCACTGGCTCCACCGGAATTAAAAACATAACTACCGGGGTTTCCACAAACCACTGCTGTTACTGCACAACTTCCCTGTAACATGGGAGCCGGGTTACTTAATGCAAAAGGATTCACATTCCCTACAACAGTATCAGTTCTTGAAGCAAAAACAGGTGCCAATTGATCAACATTTTGAAATGATACGGCTGAAACAAACTCAACATATTCGTAACTAAACCCCGGATTACTAATCACAATTTGATTACTGGTAGCAGCACTAATTCCGGCATCATTTAAAAACCAAATTTCGTTACGTGCCCAAAAAGCTGTACCACTTAATATGCTTGAATAAGCTACCTGTGTTGCTTGTATCATTGGTACTCCACCATAAGTTACTGATACTACATCACGACTATCATTATTGGCCGCAGGAGGATTTACAGGTCCTCCATTTAATATGGGTCTGGGTCCATTTTCAATTCCAATCACAACAATCAGTGCTCTATTCATAATACTTGGGGGGTTGGCTGGAGTAACAGTGTAGTTATATCCGGCCCCTGATTTGGTAAGTGCCTGCCAATTATTTAAAACTGAAACATCTGGTTGAAATGATGCTCTACGTTCAATACTTGCCTCAACTCCTGTTACAACACAAGTTGGACATGTGGGTGGTATGGCAAACCCATAATTAGTCGTTTGTAAATAATTAGTTACTCCCTGCTGTCCGGAAATGGTAAATGCTCTTGCATCATTCGATGTGGCTACATTGGTTGGAGTCTGCCAAACTAAAGAACCAACGGAGTTATTATTGGTACAATTAGCAGGGGTGGGATTATTATACCCTACAATAATTTGTGAAGTAATATTCAGAAAAGAAATTGAACTAAGAACTAAAAATGTAAAAAACGATTTCATTTAAATTAGGAATGTATATTATTTGTTTAATTATCAGCTATACGATATAAATTATCTTTTGGATTTACATATAAAATTTATTTATATCATATCACGATTTTTATTTTTAAAGGGCGCAAAGGTAATACCTGAAAACCCATTTTGTATACATATTTAACAAGAGTTAAGAATTTGTTTATCAACATGTTTCATATTTGGGTGATAAAACCCTGAAATAAGCAGTGACTAAACAATCAATTCAAAGCCTGGTATTAAACTCATACTCATAGCGTCAAAATACGTATATTCGCAGTCCTTAACAGAGTATAAAATGTTTGAAAGTTTATCGGAAAAATTTGACAAGGCGTTCAAAGGATTAAAGGGTCAGGGAAAGATTACTGAAATCAATGTTGCAGAATCATTAAAAGAAGTTCGTCGTGCATTATTAGATGCTGACGTAAGTTATAAAATTGCTAAAAGTTTTACGGATACCGTAAAAGAAAAAGCGATGGGGAAAGAGGTACTTACTTCTGTAAGTCCCGGTCAGTTAATGGTAAAAATTGTACATGAAGAGTTAACTGAATTGATGGGAGGTGATAAAGCCGACATTGAATTGAAAGGTTCTCCTTCAGTAATTTTAATGAGTGGTTTACAGGGGTCGGGTAAAACAACTTTTACCGGTAAACTGGGGAACTATTTAAAAACTAAAAAAAACAAATCGGTTTTATTAACTGCTGCTGACGTTTATCGTCCTGCTGCGATTGATCAGTTACATGTATTAGGAGAACAAATTGGGATTCCGGTATACAGTGAAAGAGAAAATAAAAATCCTGTAGAGATTGCTAAAAATGCGATTAAAGAGGCAAAGCTAAAAGGGTATCAAGTAGTCATCATAGATACTGCGGGTCGTTTAGCGGTAGACGAAGAGATGATGGAGGAAATCTCTAAAGTGAAAAAAGCAGTTGAGCCGGATGAAATTCTTTTTGTAGTGGATGCCATGACGGGTCAAGATGCTGTAAATACTGCAAAAGCATTTAATGAACGATTGAATTTTGACGGAGTAATACTTACCAAATTAGATGGAGATACACGTGGTGGAGCTGCCTTAACTATCAAAGCCGAAGTACAAAAACCCATCAAGTTTGTAGGTACTGGTGAAAAAATGGATGCGTTGGATATTTTTTACCCTCAACGTATGGCTGATCGTATTTTGGGAATGGGTGATATTGTGTCTTTAGTTGAACGTGCCCAAGAACAATATGATGCAGAACAAGCTCAAAAGCTTCAAAAGAAAATTGCCAAAAATCAATTTGATTTTGATGACTTCCTCAATCAGATTCAGCAGATTAAAAAAATGGGGAACCTGAAAGATTTGATGGGAATGGTTCCTGGAATGGGGAAAATGATGAAGGACATTGATATCGATGATGATGCTTTTAAACATATTGAAGCCATTATTCGCTCAATGACCAAACAGGAAAGAGTCAATCCGGGAATATTGAACGGAAGTAGAAAACAACGTATTGCCAAAGGAAGCGGAACCAATATTCAGGAAGTAAATAAATTACTGAAACAATTTGATGACATGCGCAAAATGATGAAGATGATGGGGAACAAAGAACAAATGCGTAAAATGATGGCAAGAATGCCAAAGGGTGGAATGAGGTAGACTTCGACAAGCTCAGATTGACAAAAAAAGCAAACTCTGTCTGATTAAGAGTAACTAAATAAAACGAAACACATAGGCACATAGTGCCACATACCTATGTGAATCTATATTTCTATGTGGCGCAAAAAAATATGAAAGAACTAACTGCTGAGATTGCTTCTAAAATCATTGATGGAAAAAAAGTATCTCTTTCTATTCAGGAAGATTTAAAAAAACAGGTAGAAGAAATTAAGTCAATAGGAGGAAAAGTTCCCCACTTATGTGCCATCCTGGTTGGTAATGATGGAGGAAGTGAGACATATGTCGCTGCAAAAATAAAAGCTTGTGAAAATATAGGATTTGGTTCTTCATTGTATCGTTTCCCTGATACCGTTACCGAAACGGAACTCATTAAAAAAGTAGATGAGATCAACAATGATCCGGAAGTAGATGGATTAATTGTACAGCTCCCCCTACCTAAACATATTGATGTAGATAAAGTAACCAATTACATTAAGCCTGAAAAAGATGTAGACGGATTTCATCCCGTTAACCTGGGTAAACTATTATTGGGTTTAAATACTTATGTATCTGCTACTCCTTTTGGCATTATGCAACTACTCAAGTTTTACAATATTGAAACAGCCGGAAAACATTGCGTAGTAATTGGAAGATCAAATATTGTAGGTACCCCTGTGAGTGTTCTTATGAGTAGAAATACGAATCCGGGGAACGCTACCGTCACTTTATGTCATAGCAAAACCCAACATCTAAAAGAAATTTGTTTACAAGCAGATATCATTATAGCAGCTATAGGAATTCCTGGTTTTGTAAAAGGAGACATGGTGAAAGATGGTGCCGTTATTATTGATGTAGGTACCACTCGGGTTGATGCCCCTGATACCAAAGCAGGATGGAGATTAAAGGGAGATGTGGACTTTGATGCAGTAGCCCCGAAAGCCGCTTTTATTACTCCGGTGCCGGGAGGCGTAGGTCCTATGACCATTGCCGGACTCCTTGCTAATACCATGAAATCAGCCAAAAAGGAAATTTATCAATAGATATACCTTATCCAGTAACATTAGAGGCATGAATTTTGTCTCTAAGTTTTATAAGTCTAGTATCCATTCAAAAAAATCCCTATTTTTATACTCAAACAACCCTATATAACTTAGTTAAAGACGATTATCTATGATGAGAAGGATTTTAATTCTATTAACAGCTGCCCTTACTTTTACTACGATTCAACAAAATGTCTCAGCACAAAAAATGACGCTTAGTGATAAAATTAAGTTGATGGATGCTGATGAAAATTATCAAAAAGAATATTGGAATGCAGCTTATACCCTTTATAAAGATCTGCATATTAAATATCCAGCTGATTCAAAAATCAGTTATAAAGCAGGTAAAGTATCATTGATTTTAAAAAAATATGATGAAGCATTGACTTTTCTTACCAAAGCATCAGAGAATAAACCTAAAGGGGTAAAAGACCTTGAGTTTTGGTTGGGTCAGGCACAACATAAAGAAGGTATGTTGGACGAAGCATTGGCTAACTACGAGATTTACAGAAAAACTTTAAAAGGTAAATTACAAACTACTGATATTGTAAATGACTACATGCACCAGGTATCTCTTGCAAAACAGTATATTTCATCACCTGTGAATGTAAAAATATCAAACATGGGAGAGACTATTAATTCTGAATATATTGAAAGTAATCCCTCTGTAACTGCTGATGGAAAAATACTTATTTTTTCTACTTGTCGTCCTGAAAATACCGGTGGTTTAAAGATCCAACCTTTGGTATATATTATCAGGATATATGGATGAGTGAAAGAGATAGTGTAACCGGACAATGGATGGATGCTGAAATTATTCAGGGAGCATTAAACTCAAAAGATCATGATGCCAGTCCAAGTATTTCAGCTGATGGTAACGTAATCATCATTTATAAAAGTGTAAACGGAGGTGATTTATACTATTCAAAAAGACGCAGAAACGGAGAATGGAGAGAACCTGAAATAATTAAAGGAAAAGTAAATACTACTTATTTTGAATCGAGTGGATGTATTACCGCAGATAAAAAGATGATATTTTTTGTGAGTGAAAGACCCGGCAAAGGAATGGGAAATGCCGATGTATGGATGGCTAAAAAATCAGGCACTTTTGAGTATGAAGAACCTATAAATTTAGGAGCTACCATTAACTCAATTGATGATGAAGTATCTGTTTTTGTGCATCCTGACGGAAAAACCATTTTCTTCGCAAGCAATGGCAAAAATTCAATCGGTGGTTATGATATTTTTAAATCAGAAATGAAAGATGGAAAATGGACCACTCCAATCAACTTAGGATATCCAATCAATACCCTTGGTGATGAAAAACAATTTTCATTAACTGCTGATGGTAAAAAAGCATACATCACTTCACATAGAGAAGATACCAAAGGAGAATTTGATATTTATGAAATTGACATGAGTAATTATGTATTACCTGATCCTGAAGGAAAAAATCAGGGGTCTAATTCAATTACTTCCGGTTCTATTTCTATTTTGAAAGGAAAAGTATTGGATGGTAAAGAAGGAACTCCTGTTGAAACCATTGTAAAAATTACAGACGATAAAGGACATGTAATTGATGAACTGGAGACTTCAGAATCAGGAGAATTTTTGATTGTATTAGAAGGGGATATCACTTATACAATCAATGTAAGTGCCAGCGGATACTCATCTTATGAAGAAAAAATTTCGATTCCAAAAACTCCAGGTAAAACTGAAACGATTGTAAAAGCGATCTTCCTTGAAGATGGTGAATAACATAAAAAAACTAGCCGAATTTACCGGTCATACACAACCTATTTACACACTGGAAGCAGCCCCTGAACCGGGCTGTTTTTTTTCTGCCGGGGGTGATAAAACGGTAGTGAAATGGAATATCCTTACCCCTGATGAGGGTATACCTGTGGCTCAATTTCGATTTACTGTTTATTCATTATGTTGTATACATACTAAAAATATTTTGCTCGCAGGAACTTCAGAAGGAGGTATTCATATCATTGATTTGAATAAAAACGAAGAAATTAAATACTATATGATTGCCAATGAAGGAGTGTTTGATATTAAATATAGCAGCGAACATAATCTCATTGCGGCATCTACATCAAAAGGGCAAATTATTTTTTTGGACCCTGAATCTTATTCTATCATTGGTGAAATGAGTTTAGGAAACGAAAAGGTTAGAAACATATGTTTTAATCCCAACAGACCTTATTTATATGCAGCATCAAGTGATACTCATATATATATAATAGATATTCAAAACAAAAAAAGTATTCATCATTTTCAAGCCCACCAATGGGCTACTAATGCTTTATTTTATCATTCAGGCAAAGATGAACTGGTCTCAGCATCAAAAGATGCTCATATTAGGATTTGGGATCTGAAAAAACAATTTGAGTTGGTAAAATCTGTACCGGCACATAATTATGCCATTTATAGAATTGCTTATAACCCTGTAACACAACTGTATGCAACGGCTTCCAGAGATAAAACAGTAAAAATATGGTCCGAAGGTCTGGATATACTTTATCGTATTGATAAGCCAAAAAATGAAGGTCATACCAATAGTGTTAACGCCCTTCAATGGATGGGTGAAAAAACACTGTTAACCGCTGGAGATGACCGTCTCATCGTACTTTGGGAAATAGCAAACATTCCCTAAAATCACCTTTTCAAGGTATTTTACATGTTAATTATCAGCAAATTAAGATTCATTAAAGGTAGGTTAAGCCCTTTTGCCTAAATTTGTACTATTAATGCTATTATATGGCTAACATCAGCTTTAAAGTACAACATAGCGAATTTGCAGTAGCGCTTAGAGAAGAAGTAAACGAATACTTCAAAAAAAATAATCTTCGTAAAACCGGTAACTGGAGACTATATTCAAAAACCATCATATTATTATTGATTGGTTTGACCTGTTATTGTTTAATGGTTTTTGCCAATTTACATTGGGCTATTAACATCGGTTTATGTATCATTCTTGGTTTCGATTTATCAGCCATCGGTTTTAATGTAATGCATGATGGGTCACACGGCTCTTATTCACGTAAATCGTGGGTAAATAAAATCATGGCTTTCAGTTTGAACTTAATGGGGGGAAATGCTTATTTGTGGAATCAAAAACATAATGTTATTCACCATAACTTTACAAATATTGAAGGTTGGGATGATGATATAGATATTCGCCCGTTGCTTCGTACCAATGAAAACCAGAAAAAATTAGGCATTCATAAGTACCAACATATTTACTTTATTTTCCTGTATGCTTTAACTTCCATCTGGTGGGTGTATGTTCGTGATTTTTTAAAATACTTCTCAGGAAAAATCGCCAACCACGAGTATAAAAAAATGGAAGTAAAGGATCATATTACTTTTTGGGTAAGTAAGATTATTTATTTTATTATTTTTCTGGTTATACCTATGTATTTTGTAGGTGTTGTTCCTACCATTGTTGGTTATTTAGTAACGTTTGCAGTACAAGGAGTAATACTCTCTGTTATCTTTCAAATGGCTCACGTAGTAGAAGATGCTACTTTTCACACAGTTCAGGAAGATGATATGAAAATCGACAACACAGTTGTACTTCATCAATTAGCTACTACTGCTAACTTTAGTACCCGTAGCCGAATTATGCATTGGTTTACCGGCGGACTTAATTTCCAGGTAGAACATCACTTGTTTCCAAAAATATCTCACATCCATTATGGAAAAATAAGTAAGATAGTTCGTGATCTTTGCAAAAAGTACGGTGTAAAGTATAACGAGTATCCAACCTTGTTTCATGCTTTTAAATCGCATGCAAAACATTTGAAAATGGTGGGGAATGCTTAATGAATTCAGATTCCAAGTTTCAGGTTTCATATTGTAACCATAACCTGAAACTTGAGATCTAAAATCATTTAAATAATTTCCATTGAAGATAGTGAATTTTTAAGCCATCTTTAAGCCACATTTTTTCATAAAAGGTTTGTACTTCTACTAGTGGCCCAGAAGTAAAATCTACGTATACATCTTCACTTTTTTGAAGTAAGGTAAGTTCCCCATCCTTGATTACTTCGTTCAACGTATAGTTATACAAAAAAGCTGAATCAGTTTTTAAATTCACTATACAATCAGATGTACAAAATTTACGATATCTTTCTAAATATTCAGATGAAGTAAGTCTTTTATTTGATTTTCCATCGCGTGGTTGTGGGTCAGGAAAAGTAATCCATAATTCGTTTATTTTTTCACCTTCTGTAAAAAATGAAGATATATTATGAATACGTGTACGAATGAAAGCAATATTATTTATTCCATTATCTTTTGCTATCCTTGCCCCCTTCCATAAACGGGCACCTTTGATATCGATACCAATATAATTTCTTTCAGGATACCTTTTAGCAAGGTCAACGGTATATTCACCTCCTCCACAACCCAATTCTAGGGTAATCGGATGATTATTTTTAAAAAACTCATTCCATTTCCCTTTCATTTCATGATCTACACCCACCAATTCTTTTTGAGCCGGCTGAAAAACATGATCGAAAGTGGCATTCTCTGCAAATCTCTTTAACTTATTTTTTCCCACGTTATCCTTCTAATTTTCTAGTCGTTGTTCTTACTGAAATTTCATCTACTACTGCTGCTCCAGGTAACTGATAACAATTTAAAATAGCAGTGGCAATATCTTCCGGTTGAATAAATTGTTGTTTTTCGGTTTGTTCACCCCAGGAAGAAGTTAATGTAGATGATGGCATCACTAATGTTGCTTTTACATTAAACTCACGGGTATATTCAAACAATAATTGATTCCACGTTCTTACTGCATGTTTGGTGATAGTATAAAATGCAGCTGATTCACGTAGTTTAAAACTTAATAAACTACCAATAGTAAATATATGTCCTCGTTTTTGTGTTTTGAAAACGGGCAGTAATGTATGAGTTAATACATGAGCTGATAATAAATTTACGTTGATCTGTTCCTGAAATTTCTCCGGGGAGTTTTCAAACAAGTCACCTACCATGTATTGTCCTACATTGTTCACCAAAACATCTACCTGTGTTGTTACGGATAAAACAAAATCTCCAAACTTCTGAGCTTCGTCAAGCTTCGATAAATCACAACGTAAGGTATATACTTTTACTTCATAAGCACTTTCCAATTCAGATTTTACTTTTTCTAAATCATCAGTATTACGAGCTGTGATAATCAAATCAAACTTTTCTTTAGCAAAACGGGTAGCCGTTGCTTTTCCTATACCTTGCGTTGCTCCTGTAATAATTGCTATCATATTTTTTAGTTTCAGGTTGAATATTTCAAGTTTCAAGTTGAATGTTATAGGATTAATTTCAAACATGAAACTTGAAATCTGAAACTTACAACATCTACGCGTTAATTTTATCCTTTTGAACTTTATTTCTGTATACGTTTTTTTCGAGATATTCAATGATTTTTCCAGCAATATTGATTCCTGTAGCTTTTTCAATCCCTTCTAAACCCGGAGAAGAGTTCACTTCCATTACCAAAGGTCCACGTTTTGATTGTAACATATCTACACCAGCAACACCCAAACCTAATGCTTTGGCCGAGGCAATGGCGATTTCTTTTTCCTCTCTGGATAATTTAATGATTTCAGCTTTCCCCCCACGGTGTAAATTAGATCTGAATTCACCTTCTTTTGCCTGACGTTTCATTGCACCTACTACTTTTCCGTCCACTACAAAAGCACGTATGTCGGCCCCTTTAGCTTCTTTAATAAATTCCTGAACTATAATTCTTGCTTTTAACCCGTGAAATGCTTCAATAACTGAAGAAGCAGCATTTTTATTTTCAGCTAATACTACTCCTAAACCCTGAGTCCCTTCCAATAATTTTATAATTACAGGAAAACTTCCAATCTCAGAAAAAATTTCTTCAACGTTAGTAGAGTAATTGGTAAAAACTGTTTTTGGCAATCCAATAGAAGCACGTGATAATATTTGTAAACTTCTTAATTTATCTCTGCTTCGAATAATCGCCTGACTTTCACAAGCAGTAAAAACTTTTCGCATTTCGAACTGACGACAAACAGCCGAACCATAAAATGTAACCGAAGCTCCGATACGAGGAATGATAGCATCAATATCATCCAAATATCTATTCTTATAAAAAATTCTCGGATTTTTTTTCTCAATAACAATATTACACTTTAAGTGATCAACCACTTCAGTCTTGTGTCCTCTGTTTAATCCTTCTTCAACTAATCTGCGAGTAGAATAAAGATGAGAATTCCTTGATAGGATAGCAATGTGCATATGTGATATTTCTGGTGAAGATTTTATTTAATTAAAGATACCTAAAATTTAAGCGGTGCAAATATAAATTTTACTTTAATTTTTCGTTACTCTTATGTCGTTCTGAATCCCTCAGGGTTTTCTTTTCCATGTTTTTTTCAAAAGCCTCCGTAAGGTTCACCCCTGTTTGGTTGGCTAAGCATAACAATACCCAAAGTACATCGGCCATTTCATCCCCCAGACTGGACTTAAAGTCTTCTTTTTTAAAGGACTGGTCGCCATAAGTACGAGCCATAATACGAGCTAACTCCCCTACTTCTTCGGTAAGGATGGTCATATTGGTTAACTCACTAAAATATCTAACACCATGAGTTTTTATCCACTCGTCTACCTGTTCCTGTGCATTGGAAAGTGTCATATTTTATTATTCTTTTAATTTAGAATCCATTAAAATGGTTACCGGGCCATCGTTTACCAACGCAACCTTCATATCAGCTCCAAAAGTGCCTGTAAATACCTTTGATCCACATTCTTTTTCAAGTTCCATACAAAACATTTCGTACATGAGTTTAGCAAATTCAGGTTTGGCTGCTGCTATAAACGAGGGTCTGTTTCCTTTTTTAGTACTGGCATGCAAAGTGAACTGTGAGATTACCAATACTTTAGAACCTAAAATATCAGCCAAGCTTAAATTCATTTTACCATCATTATCACTAAATATTCTCATTCTGGCAATTTTAAGTACCAGATATTGAACGTCTTCAAAAGTATCTTCCGCTTCAATCCCAACAAATAACAGGAGCCCATTATTTATGGATGATTTTACAGTGCCATCAATGGTTACAGAAGCTTCTGTAACCCTTTGTAAAACAATTCTCATGAATATACGTTTACTAAATAAACAGAATCAAGTTGATAACAAAAGTTAAGGTGCAACCTCATACTATAAATAAACGTCTAAATTAGTATAAAATCCAAGCCCCCATGTCAGGAACCACAAATATTGAAATCAAGCACATTATTGTGCCTTTCGATTTCTCCAATTCAGCACAAAATGCCTTGCAGCATGCTATAGGTTTAGCAAAAAAATTCAGGGCAGACCTTACATTACTTAGTGTAATGGACAACTACTCTTCACAATGTCTTCAATATCGCGGAAGTAAATTTGCAGATTTTGAAGAATTGGCAAAAAACAAACTCAGCGATTACACCAAACAGATTTTTATTTTTAATAAAGTAGATGCTGTTATTGTAGACAGTAAATGGAGCCGGGCAGTAAACGATTTGAATGATAAATTTGCAGGATCTCTTATAGTTTTAGGAGTTGGTGGAAAAGGACGTGACGGATATTTTGAAGCATCACATGCTTATCGTATTGTAGATCAAATGAACGTTCCGATACTTGTTGTAAAAGAAGGACAACAGGCAAAAGATTACAAAATCATTTCTACACCATTGGATGCCACTTTCCATACCCGTGAAAAATTACCTTTTGTAACATTGATGTCGAGTGCATTTGATGCTAAAGTTTCATTAGTAGGATTACAAACACATACTGATAAAGATTCAGCCAATCATATGCAGGCTATTATGCGCCAGGCATCTGAATATATACAGGCTAAAGTAAAGCAGTATCAGGATAAACTAGTTGCTTCTAAAAATGAAGTAACTGATTTAATTAAACATACTACTGAAGAAAATGCAGACCTTTTGGTGATTATGAGTTCACATGAAAAATCATTATCGAATCTTTTTTCGAGTCCGTATGCTCAACAAGTAACGGATAAATCTACTGCCCCCATTTTAATATGTCCGATAAGGGTATCACTGGTAATGGGAGCTGTAAGTATTTAATATTTCGTAAAATTTATGTCAATTATGTAGTAGCGACAGGTCATGACCTGTCATTACTATTTGTAGGAAAGTCATCCATCTGCGATTTTAAAATTCAAACTTAAAGTTAAACACAGGCATAATACCAAACATGTAGGTAGTTCGAATATCGTTTAAATATGGATCAAAAAAGTAACTGTTTACATTTTTACGATTAATTACATTCTGTACATCCAATGTAATTCCAAAGGCCCATTTATTAAAATTGAATTTTAATACTACGGAAGCATCCCAACGAAAATAATCAGGAAGTTTTTGGGTAAATGCTTCATTGGTAATTTCTACTTGTCTTCCTTGGGCTTGTGAAGCAGCTAAATCAATGGGAATATATCGATTCCCACCTCGCCAGATCAATCGGGTATTAATGGAGATTGAGTGTACTTTCTTTTTACCAAATTTAAATTCATATCCCCCAAGCAAATTAAACATATAATTCCCATTGTAACGGGTATTTCTCCATACACCATCACCCATGGTGTATTCTGAATTAAACACAGATGCAGTAAATAAGAAAAAATAATTTTTCGACAGGAATTTTTCAAGCGTAATTTCAAATCCATAATTTCTTCCTGTTCCTCGATTCATAAATGTATTATCAGTATAACCCGAACTTAAATTTAACGAGGATAAAATACTACCACTATCAATTGCAACAGGCACATTATATAAATATTGAAAATATCCTTCTGCTTTTAACCTGAAATCTTTGACGAATGACCAATCGTATCCTGCTACCACATGTACTGCTTTGGTGAGTTCTAAATTTTTATTGGGTTGAGTATAATTCACCGAATCAACCTGCACCCTACTTAAGTAAGTTGAAATAGGTTCAATACGACTATGAATACCTGCTCCTAATGAAACTGCATGTTTAGGATGAAATTTATATTTCATGGCCCAACGTGGTTCTATATTATACGAGTTATTAAATAAAAAAACCAATGAATGTAAACCTGTAACCATTTCCAATTTTTCAGTAATGCGGTATTTCCAGTTAAAATAAGCTTGTAACATTCCACCATTCCCTTCATCATCAAAAAATGTAGCTACTTGGTTTATGTCGAACCGCAACCCCTCTGAAAATACGTCGTAAAATAAATGGCTGTAATATATTCCGGCTTTAATGGTATGCCTTGCGTTAAATTTATGATTCACAAAAGTATGAGTTCGTAAACCGTAATAAATATATTTTTCGTTATAAGCTTTTTGGAGATTGTAGTTATTGTCTAAAGAATCTAACCCATAGGAATTATGTTCGTACGAAAATGAAACAACATTTTTTATATAGGTCTTGTTATTTTTAAACCCATAGGTATAGTTAATCCCGGTAGCGGCTACCCATGAAATACGGTTATCCTGAAAACGTTCACGGCGTTCACTCCATTCCAATGAATCTTTTACAGCTATTTCTCCGGCAGTGTTGTTCCCCCCTATTCCCCAAAACGAAATAATCCCTGCTTTTTTCATAGGGAAATTAAAGTTGAAAGATAAATCCTGGAACACCGGCACCTGACCGTTATCTACTATAGGTAATCCCATTAAATTAAAAAGCTGTAAGGTTGAATAGCGGTAGTTGACCAAATAACTACCATCATATTTTTTACTAAAAGGACCTTCTAACATAACTTGTGCTCCCAAGACGCCAAACTGAAAAGCATAATGTCGTTTTTTATAATTTCCCTTTCTAAATTTTATATCAAATACTCCTGACAATGCATTTCCATAATCTGCCGAAAAAGCACCCGTCATAAAATCACTATTATCCAAAACTTGCGAACTTAAAATAGAAATTCCTCCACCGGTAGAACCTTCTCCACTACTAAAGTGATTGGGATTAGGAATTTCAACACCTTCAATTCGCCATGATAATCCACGGGAGCTATTCCCACGAACAATAATTTCATTACTGGCATCATTGCTGGTAGAAATCCCAGCAAAGGATAAAGACATACGGGCAGGATCATTAAAACTGGCTGAGTAACGTTGTGTTTCTTCCACCGAAAAAGTACGAACACTAACCGTACTCATATCGTTAATGGGTTTATCTTTATCCTGTGTAGCAATTACCGTAGCTTCTTTTAAATCATTAATGGTTTCTGTAAGATCAATATTCAAATTAGTTTCTTTACCTGCTGCAACAGTTACCTGTGGAATCACTAATGTTTCATAACCTACATAAGTTACTTCCAAGTCATATTTACCGTATTTCAGGTCTTTAATGATAAACTTTCCATCATAATCAGTAGTAGCTGTTTGTAAAGGTTCGGAGCCGAGTACTTTAATGATAGCACCTTGTAACGGAGCCTTACTTTCTTTATCCGTAAGCTGCCCGATGATAGATTGGGTAAATTGAGAATAGGCAGTAGCTGCCGCAAAGCATGTTACTATAATTAAAAAAATTCCCAATTTTTTCATAACGCAGGTTCAATACCCAACTACATGATTACATTTACAGCATAAAATTAATAATTGTATGAGAAAAATATTTATTCTAAGCATAGTAGCTTTAGGACTATCTTCAGTAAATGCACAAATTAACATGCCACAGCCTAGTCCACAAGGCACTATTAGCCAAAAGGTGGGTTTAAATGATGTTACTATTGTATACTCACGTCCGAGTGCTAAGGACCGCAAAGTATTTGGTGATTTGGTTCCTTATGGTCAATTATGGAGAACAGGGGCTAATCGCTCAGTAAAACTTACTTTGAGTGATTCAACTACCATCGGAGGTAAAAAGATTGGTAAAGGGGATTATTCGATTTTTAGTATTCCTAACGAAAAAGAGTGGACCATTATCATTAACAAAGCTGTTGATTTGAGTGGTACCAACGGTTATAAAGAGTCTGACGATATTGTAAGATTTAATGTACCGGTTCAGAAAGTATCGAAAGTTGAATCGTTTACTTTCAACTTTGCGAACATTACTACTACATCAGCGGATATAGAGATTATGTGGGAAGAAGTAAAAGTTGCCTTTAAAATAGAAGTGAGTTATGATGATAAAGTGATGAAAAATATTGATGCTGCTTTAAATCCATCAGCTAACTCATATTTCTCTGCAGCCAGATATTATTATGAAACTGACCGTGATGCAAAACAAGCCTTAACATGGATTAATAAAGCCTTAGAAATTGGGGGGGACAAATATTGGATCTTAAGAACTAAATCATTAATTCAGGCTAAATTAGAAGATTATAAAGGAGCTATAGAGACAGCCAATAAAAGTTTAACATTAGCTAAAGCTGATGAAGATGGCAGTTATATCAAAATGAATGAAGCTAGCATTGCTGAGTGGACCCCAAAGGTGAATACAAATACTAAAGGAAAAAATAAGTAGTAATACTTTTGGAAATTCCTGCCTAAGCAGGAATGACCCGATTATTTATGCACGAGGTGAAAAACTACGTTTTTCGCCTCGTGTTTTTTAAAATCCATGAAGATTTAACGAATCCGTTTCTTTCCATACCGGAAACTTACCCATCTTTTTTTGAATTACTTTGAAATGGTGTTCTTCCTCAGGACTAATCAATGCTATTGCTTCTCCGGGTGATTCTGCACGACCGGTTCTTCCAATTCGATGAATATAATCTTTAGGAGAACGGGGAAGTTCGTAATTGACAACGTATGGTAAAAATTTAATATCAATACCTCTTGACATTAAATCGGTGGCAACTAGTACACGCAATTTCCCATTTTTAAATTTGGTAATCGCATCCGTTCTTGCCCCCTGGCTTTTTTTACTATGCATCGCCATTGCATCAATTCCATTTATTTTGAGCTTGGTT
>CAZUXM010000047.1:5503-21263 GCA_964624635.1 uncultured Candidatus Competibacteraceae bacterium | reverse complement strand
CTTCGATGGATCATGTTATGCCTGGGAAATTTCAACAGGCAAATTGATACATCATTTTTCAGGACATAATTTCCAATCCAGAACAGCCTATTTTTCACCCAATGACAATTACATATTAACAAGTGCTGAGGACAAAAGTTCGATTTTTTGGGATATGAGGTCAGGTAAACCCGTCCTATCACAGTTCTATCTTGATTCTATCGGCGTTAGTTATTATTTACCAAATGGGTATTATATGATAGACAAAGAAAGTATGAAAGATTTCTATTATGTAAGTGGGAGTAATACTATTGGTATTGAACAATTGGATGTAAAGTATAACCGTCCTGATAAGGTGTTAGAAACGTTGGGTGAAATTACTGGTAATAAGGATACTGCTTTAATTAAAGCATATAGAAGTGCATACACAAAACGCCTTAAGAAACTAAACATTGATACCAGCAATTTTGAATTAGGCTTTTCTTTTCCTGAATGTGGATTTAAAGAAGAACCTGTTTATGATCAACCAAGTGGTACTGTATCTCTTAAAATTGTGGGAAAAGATAACACGTTTCCATTACAACAAGTAAACGTTTGGATTAATGAGGTGCCGTTATTTTCGAATACTGGAATCAGTCTTTCATCTAGAAATATCCAAAGCTTCGATAGTACTATTACTATTCTATTAAATGAAGGAATAAATAAAATAGAAGTATCAGTTACTAATATTAATGGGGTTGAAAGTCATAGAAGCCCTATTTTTTTTAATTATTCACCACAATCTCCAAATAATTGCAGAACTTACTTTATAGGCATTGGTATCGATCGATTTGAACAATCCAAATACAATCTGAACTATTCAGTAAAAGATATTAGAGATATAGCTAAAACGCTTAAGTCAAAACTTGGAAATAAGTTGGTGATTGATACAGTCTTTAATCAAAACGTAAACTCAACAAATATAATTGCTCTTAAAAATAAACTAATGTCTACCACTATTCATGATAAAGTAATCATCAGTTATTCAGGGCATGGATTGTTGAGTAAAGATTACGACTATTATTTATCAGGATATAATGTCGACTTTAAAGACCCGGTGAATGGAGGAATCCCTTATGAAGTGTTAGAGGATTTACTCAACAATATTCCTGCTCGAAAAAAGTTATTGCTGATTGATGCATGCCATAGTGGCGAAGTAGATAAGGAATCACTATTAGAACAGGAAAAAGCATTAAATGAAAATATAAAAGGGGTGTATCAATCTCGTGGAGCAGAGGTGGGTTCAGATGAAGAATCAACCACCGTTGGTTTGGACAACAGTTTTAAGTTAATGCAAACCCTTTTTGTAAATGTTCAAAAAGGATCAGGTGCTATTATTATTTCAGCAGCGGGAGGAGATCAATTTGCTTTAGAAAAAGGAGAATTTAAAAACGGAGTATTTACATATGCAATACTTCAATACATCAATAATAATCCTAAGGTAAGCATCAATGCATTAAAAAAATATGTTTTTACAGAAGTATTAAAACTTACCAACGGGCTTCAAAAACCAACAAGCAGGCTTGATAATTTAGACTCCGATTGGTATTTAATAGAATAAAACCCTATAATATTTCCAATACAGTTACCATATTAACTTTTAAAATTAAATGCTAGCCTTTTAGTTGTTTTTATTCGATTGCCATTTTGTAAAGCAGGTTCCCATATTGGCATGGATGATAATATTCTTATTACCTCATCATCACAACCTCCACCTATACCTTTAATGATTTGTATATTTTCAATAATACCTTCTTTAGATATTTGAAAAGAAGCGATAACCTTTCCTTCAATACCTTGTTGAATAGCCATGCTTGGATATTGAATGTTTGATAAAACATATGCTTCTAGTTGAATCCCTCCTCCAGGAAATTGAGCCTCTTTTTCAGATAATAATTGTAAGTTAGATGATACTTCTATGGTATCAGAACCGAATAGTTGAATACTGTTGCTAGTTGTGTCGGGATCAGTTGCACCGAAGATTGGGCTGGTAATGAATAATACTATACCAAACATTTTCATTTTGTTTTTCATGTGAATTGTTTTGTTTTTGATTTCGAAGCAAATCTAAATTAGTATTGTCACATGAATAATAAGAACGTCTTATGTAATTCTTAATTAGAAGAACAGATTTAAAACTATTTTTCTATTTTTTTACTTTATTATAATATCTCGATCACAGTTATCATTTACTACAGTTTTTAATTATTTTTTCAAGCGCTTTACTCATCGTAGTAAGTTCATTATCTTCAATACTAATGAGTGCATTTTTTCTATAAGCCTTAATGGTAGGTAATATTTCCTGAATAATATTTTTACCGACTTTTGTAATGGTAAGTTTAACTCTTCTTCTGTTTTCAGCAGATGTTTCTCGTTGTAAATAACCTTTGGTAATTAATAAATCAATAATGCGTGTTACAGAGGCTTTGTCTTTAAAAATAAACTCAGCAATTTCATTTTGACTGATATCAGGTTGATCCGTAATGGTTTTTAAAACTAACCATTGATCTACTGTTATTTGAAAACCTTTCGAAGACAATTGTTTTTGGGCATATTGCCTGTATGATTTAATGGCCCTGTCAAGTTGAAAAAAAATGGTACTGCTGAGTTTATCCATGATTAAGCTTATTTACAGCTTAAAGTTAAAAGAAAAGATCTTTTTGGTTTTAATATTGTGTCCGGCCTGAATAGTTGGAGCCCAATTAGGCATTTCAGTTAATACCCTAACCACCTCTTCATCACATCCTCCTCCAATACCTTGTATTATGTTAATGTTTTCTACTTTCCCGTTTTCATCAATATTTACAGATACAATCACTTTACCTTCAATACCTTGTTGTTTAGCAACCGTAGGATAATTAAAATGAGATTGAACATATTTTTGTAAGGCCATTTCACCGCCTGGAAACTGAGCTACCTCTTCTTGTACAACAAAACTAGCATCTCCCCCCGGACCTGATACAGAAGTACCATTACCATTGTTTGCAAAACCTGAAGTGGTAAGGAATATAATTCCGGCAACTAAAACGAACATTGATTTTTTCATAATTTATATATGTTAACTTATTTAACGGTACAAATATACGTTGGGATGTCAACTGTTGATATATCAACAGTGTGAACAAAAGTTAATGAGTTTTTTAATAAATGTGAAAGTCTTGATTAATAGGATGTGTAGAGGGTGGTTATTTATTCATTTCTATTTTACCATTCGGTAATAATAGTCCTTTTTTACCTGTTGAGTCAGTTAGATAGGCTTTTAAACCCTCCTCTGTATTTTCGAAACAATTAATGCTTTCGTATTTAAACGGTGTTAATGGCATCATCTTACTTGCCTTATTATCATATTTGAATAAAGCATACCAATCACCTTTATTTACCGAAAATGGATATTTAATAGGGTCCTGAGCATCAAAACATATTTCCTGAACATTATCATATATAGGTTCTATAAGTACATCTCCGTTAAAATTAATAAGACCTTCTTTTCCGTTTTTTTCAACTAGGGCATGTTCCGTATCTATTAATTCAACCATGTTATCATATATACAGGGTATCCTAATTGATCCATTAGCAGTAATGGCCCCCATTTTATCTTCCAGATTTTGTACCATATTAAAATCTTCCAGCATATCAGCCATTTCAGTTAAACTAAGTAGCTTCCCAGTTTCAGTATTGATAAAAGACGTTTTGCCGTTGATAATAACCCCTTTGGTATGTGCTCCCCATGAATGATACACATTGTACATATCCTCTACTATTACATCCTTAAATATTGGTTTATTATGAGCATCCACAAATGAGTATTTGCCTTTATCACCCACCAGAAATATCTTATACTTATGTTTTTTGGGGTCTTCAGGTGTTACATCAATATCCTGTACAAACGGATATATAAAATCAAATACCAAATCTCCTTTCATAGAATATATCCCCATTTTCCCATCTTTTATTACCTGAAAATCATCCCATGGATGTGCAAATGACAGGTGGTCGTCCACATGAAATGTATTTACTTCCCCCACTTGTATTTCATACATGGGAACAACCGTTTTACCTTTAAAATTGATAATACCGTATTTGTTGCCTTGTTGAACCAATAATTCATTTTCCAATTCTGTAAACTCCCATATATGGTCATATATAGGTTGAATCATATAGTTGTTGTATCGGTCAATAATTCCATATTTACCATCTTTTACTACTATGTATTCATGAGAAGTAACGTATTGAGCAAAATCGTATATCTGAGGAACTTTAATAGTGTCCGCATAACATACCCCATATTTATTGGTCTTATGGTCTTTACATACATCCCATGATTGGGTAAACCCTATGGCTGTAAATGCAGACAATATAATAGAGGAGAATAGGTTTCTCATGAGTGGAAGTTTGGTTCTAAAGTACAATTTATTTTTCTTCCATGATTCTTTTTAAATTCTTCAAATACCTTTTCATTCTTGGATTATACCATTGGAGAACGAACCACTTAGGTGGTAAAATGGGGAATGCTTGCTTTAAATTATCAAGTGTAAAACTCAATTCAACCATAATATGGCATGATTTATCATCTGCAGGAGTAATGGTCCTTTTACAGTGAACCCAGTAGGGGTGATTACTCATGGTTTCTATTTCGTAGACGTAAGGTCTATTTATCGTCAGGATCTTTACCGGGGTTGTAATATGGAATAACTTATATACAGTAATGTATTCAATGACTACGGTACCTATTTTCCCATCATCCAGTATTTCCATTCTTTCTACTTCGGGGCGCCATATATGGTCATTGTTAAGGTCTGAAATATAATCGAACACCTTGCAATCAGGGGTGTTGATATGAATACTTTGTTTTAAAAATACTTTGGATGACAATGCATATCGTATTTGAATGATAAATGTAAAACCTTTCTACTTATAAAACCCATGCGGTTCATAACTTATATACGCAAGAAACATAAGGCCTGGTAGTTTGGGTACCTTTAATCACCAAAAACTTATAACTATGAGCATTCTCTTTGAACAAATCGAAGAAACCGCCCAACAATTAAGGGAGTTAAAAGCTTCCAAATGTATAGTATTAAAAGATAATGATTATGTAAAAGCAACTGAGATAAGGGATATGGAGTATGAATGTCAGTTAAATCTTATTCATCAGTTAAAAGTCGCAAGGCAACAAATGACCCTACTTGATCCTCATTCATTGGATTATGCAGAACTGACTATCAGGTACAATTCAATAATGATAGAACAGGAGTGGGATAATTCAGAGAAAATAGGAGCTTTTGTACTGGTGAATAAACAAAAACAAAAGGAAATAGAGGAGTTACAAGAGGAAAAGAAGGAATTATTAGGAAAGCATCAGTTTAGTGAAGCCAATAAGGTAAGAGATAGGATTCAACAAATATTAGAGGAGAAATTAGCGAACCAAAGGAACATTTTAGAGTTGAAAAAAAGAATGGAAATGTTTCAAAGCCTTACACAATAACCCATTTACGCAGTCCTATATATAGTAAAGAAGGGCATTTTAAGAGGGGAAAAGCGATGTGCTAACTCATTTTCACAATACTTTTTATATGTAAAATTGTATTCAAAACTGCTCCCAGAGGGGTTTTTAGAGGGAGAAACCTCCTGAAATGATACTTCCCCAATGAAAATTGTTCATTTCGTGTTATTAACTATTATGCGGAGGTGATTTTTTTAATAAGTTATTGCTAATATTTGTATAGGTAATTACCTACCTATTATTATTAACTAAATTAAAAACTATGGCAAAGAAGATTGCAAAAAAGGCCGCTAAAAAAGCGACCAAAAAGCCGGCAGCAAAAAAATCTGCAGCCAAAAAAAAGCCAGCGGCTAAAAAGCCAGCAGCTAAGAAAAAACCAGCAGCTAAAAAAGCAGCTCCAAAAAAGAAAGCAGCAGCTAAAAAAGCAGCTCCAAAAAAGAAAGCAGCTCCTAAAAAAGCAGCTCCTAAGAAGGCAGCAGCTAAAAAAGCGAAAGCTCCAAAAAAGAAGTCTAATCGTAAACCTTCTGCAGCTTTCATGAAACCTCTTACTCCTTCTGATGCTTTAGCAGCAGTTGTAGGTAACAAAGCTATGCCACGTACTGAAGTTGTTAAAAAAATGTGGGATTACATTAAAGCTAACAAACTTCAAGACAAAGCTAACAAGCGTATGATCAATGCTGATGCGAAACTAAAAGTTGTTTTTGGTGGAAAGTCACAAGTATCTATGTTTGATATGGCTAAGCATTTAGCTAAAAACTTGAAATAGTATATTTCAATAGATATAAAAAAAGGGGCTCCTATGGTGCCCCTTTTTTATTTTCCTATATATCTTCTAAACTATAATTTTAAATGGTTTCCAACCCCAGCTGCCTTTCTTCTTATCATACGATAAAATGGCCATTCCTACAATCTCCTGGTCATTTTCTAAACTAAACTTCTTTACCAGTTTAGGAAAAAAGAAAACGTCATCTACAAAGCCAAAACCGTTTTTATTAGTGATGGATATTTTTCCCTGATATGATTTAATTGCCGGACAAGTATCATCCTGTGAAGCAGGTTGTATACTCAGTACTTTATATAGCTTATCGTCTTTTGTCTTTGGAGCATATTTTATCTTTAGCATATCACCAATCTTAGGCTTTAATGTATTCGGATCATAATGGAAAAAACCGAATAAACTCTCATCTCTTACAAAGTTGATGATGTTCCGTTCCCTATTTACAAATTCTACAGCTACGATAGCCTCATTAAAATTTTTCATAAGCATCAAAGGTAACCAATATTTTATGGCATAAAAAAAGGGCCAATAGCCCTTTTTTAAAATAGATCTAGGTTTGTTATTGGATGGTAACTCCGGTACGGTTATATACCGCTTCATTAATAAATACATAGTCCTTACTGTTATAATTGGCTATGTTAAAATTACATGGAGCTAATTGAATAATAGCCTGGTTTGAGTTTTCCAATACGGATAATTCCCCAGCACTAAAGCTTATACTGCTTACACCACTTGAAGCAGCCAATTTTTTAGTCACACTGGTATTACCGGTACTGCCAATGTTTACATATAAGGTATCAGCGGTAATACTTGCTCCAAAGTTAATAGTAACACCACTTGATTTAGTAATGGTATAACCGTCAGCAATAGTAACACCTGTAACAGATGGCATACTTGCATTGTTAGTATGAGAAAATGCGGTTACGGCACCACTTCCTGAAATATTCCAGGTAATGGATGGTGACCACTCAGTAAAAGAAGTACTTTGATAATCTTCAAATACGTATGAGTTATTTGATTGTGCATTTAGTGTTCTATTTGAATTTGGGTCAGAGGCTTGAACAGTTCCTGCATTTTGAAAAGTGGTATAGTCAGTACCATTATAAAATAAAGCCACGGCAGCAGGTACTTCTACATCAATGGTTCCTATAAAAGGTACTTCTTGTTTCTGAATAACATTAATTGCGATACAAACCCCTCCAATGTTGGCACCGGGAGTATAATAAACAGTAGTATTATTTGTAGTATTAGGTGTGTTAGTTACTGATGGAATACACGAAGTGATACCTGTAACCGTAAAAGCTGTGATAATTAATAGTCTTAACTTCATTTTGTTTGATTTTAGGCAAAGTTGACTTATTTAGAAATGATCTTCAATACCTATATACAGGTATAAAATGATTGGCTCTGTGGCAGTCAGATAGTTTTAGAGAGGGGTTTTTGTACATTTGAGAAAGCACTTATATGAATAAAAGGTACCTACTGTTTATTTTCAGCTTTTGCTTATGGGTCTGTAGTGGATTAGTAGCTCAAGTAAATCCATATACTGATTCGTTATATACTCTTCTACAATCGGATATTCCCGATACTAATCAAGTAGAACATTTGAATAGGTTAGGATGGGAGTTACAATATAGTAATCCAGATTCGGCCATTGTATTGTCTCTTCAGGCAGTGCAAACCTGCATGGTATTGATTGAAGATGAAAAAATAAAATTGAATCAGGGAGCTTTCAAAAAAGTAAAGAAAAGTTTAGCTCAAAGTTTTAATTGTTTGGGTGTGTTTTATTGGATGGCGAGTGATTATGCTACTTCAATTGAATACCATAAAAAGGCATTGGCCATGAGACGTGAAATGGGAGACCAGTTAAATGAAGGGGCTTCTCTCAACAATTTAGGACTTACATATAAAGCACAGGGAAATTATAATGAAGCACTCAAAAGCTATTTTGCAGCATTATCTATTGCTATTAATGGAAGTGATAAAGACTTGATTTCCGATAATCTTACTAATATAGGTACTGTATATCATGACATGAAAGAATATTCAAAGGCCCTGAATTTTTATTTTATGGCAATAAAAATTTATAAGGAAGTAGAAAATTCTATTGGCTTATCAATGACCTATAGTTATATTGGAAATGCTTTGGTTAAACTAAACCATTTCGAAAAAGCATTGGAGTATTACAATAAGGGATTTTATATCAGTAAAAATATCCAAAATTTATACCTCGAAGCATTTCAAACAAATAATATAGGTGAGGTATATGTTTATATGCAAGATCACTCAGCCGGACTTACATACTTTCAGCAATCACTTCCACTGAGCAGAGAAGTAGGTGATATGGCGTTGGTATCGACTGTATTGGGGAATCTTGGAAAAACACATATGGCATTAAATAATCATGAAGAGGCAGAAAAATGTTTAATGGAGGCATTAAGTATTGCCAGAGATATTAAAGCATATCCGGAAATTGAAATCAATGCAAAAACATTGAGTGATTTGTATGCTAAAAAAGGGAATTTTACCAAGGCATATCAGCTGCAAAACGAATATCTTCTAGTTCATGAGAAACTATTTAATGATACCAAAACTAAAGAGTTGGGTCAGTTGGAAACCAGACATGAATTAGCGCTGGAAGCAAGAGAAAAACAAAGAGAAGAAGAAGATAAACTAAAGGCAGAAAAAGCAAAAAAAAGGAGAATTGAAAACTTACAAAACACCGGAATTGCTTTGGGGTTGTTATTAATAGGTACCTTGATTATCATTTTAGGATTAAAAAAGGTAAGTGTAAAAATGGCGAATGCAATTACGTTTTTAGCAACACTCATTCTCTTTGAATTTTTATTGGTATTATTTGATCCCCTAGTGGATAGGATTAGTTTTGGACAACCCTTATACAAATTAGTATGTAATATTATTATGGCTATTGCCATATTTCCAGTGCATGGTTTGATGGTTAAATTACTAAAATCGAAATTGAGTAAAACCGATTAACGTTTGATATAATAAGTATATCCGATAATTAAAGAAATACTATGCACATTGGCAGAGGTAATCTCATTTTGAAAACCTTGCAATGCTAAATATTCACCACCACTGGCAGAAATCAAGGGTTCGGTGAGGTTGATTAATTGCCTTTTAAACACAGTGGCACCAATACCATAGTTTAAACCAAATGTAATATCACTGCTCCCTTTTTTATAAGTTACTCCACCGCTGATGTGATAATAGTGGCTATATGCCTGATTGAGTCTGTTGGTTAATATAGTTCTGTTATTGGCAATCTGATATCCGTTATTAAAATCAGTTCTAAGACCTAAATACAAAGTAGTTCTTTTTCCAATTTTTTGATCAAGCCCAAAACCTACATTAATAATAGCTGCTTTGTTATCTTTTAGTAACATAAAATCAGGCTTGGCAGTGGCCCCTACGTATTGATCAGTAGGACGAATGTAAACAGGGTCACTGCTTTGTGCTATTACATATTCACCAATGGGAGCAAATGTTTCAGCTGTAACTGTTAAACGGGTATTGGTTTTTGGGAAAAACCATTCTAAACCTAAAGCAATACTTAGTGGAGATTTCATAGTGGTGGCTAAACCTGTTTTGTCATCACTGGCTAACCAACTAGGGTATCTTCCAATGGCAAGACTATCCGGTATAAATCTATCCTGATTTCCATATTCAAGAGTTCTTCCCATTCTTGTAAAACCAAATAACGAAACATTGGGAGTGGTAACTGTTAAACCAAGTTTAAATTTTTCCCAGTTGAATTGAAACCCTAATTTCCACAATAACCCAAAATGATCTACATTATTATACTCATAGCTACCATAACGCGCCATATACGATGAATCCGGATCCGGGTGGTAAACATCAGCAGTAGCAAAAGTTTTTCTAAAACCATCATAATGGCTATAGGTAACAAAAGTGGTAAGCCCCATTGAAAATACAGGAGTGAATTTATAACCTAGTGCAAAACCGCCCCATTGTGAAATTGAACTTAATTCATAATCAAATGTGCCATAATAATATTGACCATTAGCCATCCCGGGAATAATGTTGTAATCAGGCAGGGTGTTATCAGCATGCATTTTTATTTCACTACGATAACGGGTTAACAAACCATAAGCCAACTTGAGTTTGGGTACCAGTTTAAACTTAATAAGCCCCGAAATAAATTGCGGGTATACCAGTATTTTTAATGATGTTAAATCTAGATTTGTACCTGCAGCGTTATTCAGGTCAACATAATCCAATCCATACGCATTGGCCGAAACATTGAGGTGGGCACTATCAATATGAGCAATACCGGCAGGATTATAATACAGTGCTGAATTGTCCTGAACACCACCTACAACTGCTCCTCCCATCAGAGAAGATCTGGAGCCATATTGTTGGAACCAATAATTGGACTGAGCCATTAAAGAACTACATAACAAGCCCGAAATGATACAGAATAACGTTTTTAGTTTCATGCAATATTGACACTAAAAGTTGTAAAAAGTTGAATGAAGGTATGAATTTTTTTTGAGTATTGAAATATTCTGTATTGAGAATGAGGGATTAGAGTTATAAAGGGAGTTTGTATAGATAAATTATTTTGAATTAAAGAAATGAAATATTAAATTATGAAACCTAGTTTGACAAGTTTTTTAGAATTAATACCAACTCAACATGAAAGAAGAATTTTTGCAATATATCTGGAAAACATCTCAGTTTAAAACAGATCATTTAATTACCTATGATGGAAAGGAAGTACAAGTGTTAAAACCAGGATTACATAACACTGATGCCGGACCTGATTTTTTTAACTCGAGGTTATTGATTGATGGTATTGTATGGTCAGGTAATGTGGAAATTCATATACGATCTTCCGAATGGATGCAGCACGGGCATCAGTACGATCCCAGTTATAACAATGTAGTGTTGCATGTAGTGTATGAACACGATCAGGAGGTCATTAATCTAATGGGACATACCATTCCAACCTTGGAACTACGTTCACTGATACCCTCCTATATTTTAAAAAAATATGATCATCTCCATCAAAATCAACAATGGATTCCTTGTCAACAAATGATTAATGAAGTAGATAAAGAAAAATTGGAAACCTTTATTGAAAAAATATTCATAGAAAGATTGGAAGACAAGACCCGATACATTTTTCAAGATTTGAAACATGAACAAAACAATTGGGAAAAAGTTTTTTATGAATACCTGGCCCGAAACTTCGGTTTCAAAACCAACGCTTTGCCTTTTCATATTCTGGCAAAAAGTTTACCTATGCAGGTAATAGCCAAACACAGAAATAATTTAGTACAATTAGAAGCATTATTGTTCGGACAAGCCGGAATGTTAAACGATAACTTCGAAGAAGAATACCCTTCTGTGCTAAAAAAAGAATATTCATATCTCAAAAAAGCATATCAACTTCAACCGATTCATCAAGAGTTATGGAAATTTGCTACCATGAGACCAGCCAATTTTCCTACCATCAGGATTGCACAGTTTGCACAGTTGGTTCATCACTCCACTCATTTATTTTCCAGATGTATGGAGATCAATAGTATGGCAGATGCTGAAAAATTATTTAATGTGGAGTTAAACGAATATTGGAGCACTCATTATCAATTCGATCAACCTACCGTCAAAAAAGAAAAAAAACTGGGAAAAATTAGTATAGAAAATATATTTATGAATACCATTGTGCCGTTCATGTTTGCATACGGTAAAGAAAAACAATATGATCATCTATGCTTACAAAGCTTGCAATTGATGGAATCAGTACCAGCCGAAGTTAATGGAATTATCAGAAACTGGTCTGCCATGGGTTTTAAGATCAATAATGCCTTAAAATCACAGGCATTTATTCAATTAAAAAACATGTATTGTACACCTAAAAAATGTTTATCTTGCGGTATAGGAAACCAGATACTTAAACAATAATCATTTGTACAACCAACCTGTGAAAAAGTTTTTTAAAGACTATTTTACATTTAATCAGGTAGAACTCAAAGGCATTAGAGTGCTTTTGGGAGTTATGGTACTATTAGCAGCAGTATATTTTGTGATGCCTTTGTTTATAGTAAACAATAAAAAATTTGACACCTCACAATACAAGGCTAACATTGATTCATTTATAGCCTCTGCAATTATAGACACACAAGGTTATGAGTATGAAGGTAAAAACTATCAAACATATAATTACAAATCCTACCCAACTGATAAGGTGGAAAAATTTGTTTTTAAACCTTTTGATCCTAATGGCTTGCCAAAAGAAGTGTGGATGGAAATGGGATTGTCGGATAAACAAGCTCAGGTAATTAAAAACTTTGAAGCAAAAGGTGGTAAATTCAAAACCAAAGAAGACGTAAAAAAACAATTCGTCATCTCTGAAGAGTTTTATAAAAAGATTGAACCTTATTTGGTATTTGCAGAAATAAATGATGAAGTAAATTCCGAACATACTCCATTAAGCATTGATATCAATCATGCGACGAAAGAAGATTTTATGCTCATAAATGGTATCAAAGATTATTTAGCTGAAGGAATTGTTAAGTACAGGCAAAGATTAGGTGGTTTTGTTTCTTTGGACCAATTGAAGGAAATCAAATATTTAAGTGAAAGAATTTATACAGATATTACTCCTCATTGTTTTATTACGAATTATTCTGTTAAAAAAGTGAGTATTAACATTGCCGAATGGAAAGAGATGGCACCTCATCCATATATCGGTGGAGAGTTAGCTACTAAAATTGTGGACTACCGTAAAAAACAGGGCGTGTTTAAAAACGCTGAAGATTTTAAAAAATCAGGTTTGGTAGATGATGCACTATATACTAAACTTGTACCATATTTAAGTTTTTCTCATTGATATGATTTCCTTCAAACTTTCCTCTATAATTCGAGATGTACCAGACTTTCCTAAGCCGGGAATATTATTTAAAGATATTACCCCATTATATGCAGATCCCGGGATACTAAAAGAGTGTATTGAGGAGATTGCTCTACAGTTTAAAACAGTTAAGATTGATGCCATTGCCGGTATTGAAGCCCGAGGGTTTTTAACGGGAATATTATTGGCTCAAAAACTTCAATTACCTTTTGTGCCTATAAGAAAAGCCGGCAAATTACCTGCGGATAAAATATCTACTTCCTACGAACTGGAATATGGGTCAGCTACCATTGAAATGCATAGAGATGCCATAAGACCCGGAATGCAGGTTCTGGTTCATGACGATGTTCTCGCTACAGGAGGCTCAGCCCTGGCTGCAGCCCGTTTGTTAAAAGAAGGAGGAGCACATATAGCAGGTTTTTCATTCCTTGTAAACCTCTCATTTTTAGGAGGAACCCCTAAACTGGAACAATTAGGTAAACCAGTACACAGTTTAATCAGTTTTTAGGGTATATTAGCACGAAATTTTATTACCAGTACAGAACTTAAACTATGCAACAAGAAAACGTATTGACAGAAAGAATGATGGATTTTTCGTTGAGCGAAAATCAACAGATGATTGCTAAAATGATTAAAGATTTCGGAGAGAAAGAGATCAAACCCAATGTATTTAAATGGGACCATGAAGAACATTTCCCTGTGGATGTAATGAAAAAATTGGGAGAAATGGGAATGTTAGGAATTTTCATCCCTGAAGAATATGGTGGAAGTGGATTTGGATATGCTGAATATGTTACAGCTTTAACAGAGTTAGGTAAGTTTTGTGGAGGGCTTTGTCTTTCGGTGGCAGCTCATAATTCATTATGTACGGGGCATATTTATTATCATGGAAGTGAAGAACAAAAGAAAAAATACTTACCTAAGTTAGCTACCGGTGAATGGATTGGAGCATGGGGATTAACAGAAGCCAATACGGGTTCTGATGCTATGCGTATGAAATGTACTGCTAAAAAAGAAGGTAACGAGTGGATAATTAATGGAACTAAAAACTGGATTACTCATGGATTATCAGGTGATGTTGCCGTAGTGTTGGTTCGTACCGGGGATTTATTAGATTCTAATGGGATTACCGCATTTATCATTGAAAAAGGCACACCTGGTTTTTCTGCAGTTAAAATTAAAGACAAGTTAGGAGTTCGTGCTTCCGAAACAGCTGAACTTATATTTGATAATGTTCGTATTCCTGAATCAAATGTGATTGGGGAAGTAGGACAAGGATTTAAACAAGCAATGAAAGTATTAGACGGTGGTAGAATTTCTATCGCTTCTGTTTCATTAGGTATTGCCAAAGGAGCATTCGAAGCTTCAGTAAAATATGCCAAAGAAAGAGAACAGTTTGGTCAGCCGATTGCTAATTTCCAAGCGATTGCATTTAAGTTAGCGGATATGGCTACTGAAATTGAAGCAGCAGAACTGTTAACCATGAAAGCAGCTGACTTGAAAGACAGAGGTGAAAAAGTAACCACTGCCGGAGCATTTGCCAAATATTATGCTTCTGAGGTTTCAGTGAAATGTGGAAATGAAGCTGTTCAGATTATGGGAGGTTATGGATATACGAAAGAATATCCTGCCGAAAAATACTTACGTGATTCTAAATTGATGACGATAGGAGAGGGAACCTCTGAAGTCCAAAAGCTGGTAATAGCACGAAATATTTTATCATAAAATAAAAGAGCCAAACATCGTTTGGCTCTTTTATTGTTATATACACTCAAATTATTTTTAATGAAACGTCGATTTTTTTTACAATCCACGGGGATGGCTGCAGTTGGAACGGCATTAACTCCTAATAATTTATTAGCAAATCCTCTTCCTAAAAAAAAACCATTTACTATTATCCTTGGTAGTGGTTTGGCAGGTTTGGGTGCTGCTAAGCAACTCAAAGAGGCAGGATATGATTACATCATTTTAGAAGCTCGTAAAAGAACTGGTGGAAGAGTTTTTACTCATTATGGAAATACATGGGACGGACTTTCAATTGAATTGGGTGCAGAGTGGATAGGCAAGAGCCATACTGAACTTCAGAAACTAAATAACAATAACGGAGTTGAAATGCTGGATCATACATTTGAACAACGATTAATGTTAGAAGATAATTTTAAAAACGTAGGTGAGTGGAGTTATGACGAAACTTTTATTCAATTTAAAACTGCTCTTGAAAAATATAGGAATGCTGATAGCAAAACTTTAAAAGCATTAGACAAGATTGATTATTGGCGATATCTTAAACAAATTGGTTTATCAGATGCTAACATAGAAATAAGGGCATTATTAGATAGTACGGATTTTGGAGAAACCATACGTAATGTATCGGCCTTTGCAGCATTGAGTGAATATGCTTATTCATCCGAAAAAAATGAAATGGATTATTGGACAAAAGGGGGGAATTCGGAAATGATAAAAATATTGGTTAAAAATGCCGGTGAGGAAAAAATTAAACTGGATCACCAGGCGATAACTGTGAGTCAGGTAAAGAAAAAAATTAAAGTGACATGTACCA
>CAZUXM010000047.1:0-5436 GCA_964624635.1 uncultured Candidatus Competibacteraceae bacterium | reverse complement strand
TGGATTTTCTTCTACTAAAAAAGATGCATTAGATGCACTTCAATATTGTCGTATCATTAAAAGTAGTATACTGTTTTCCGAAAGATTCTGGAAAGATGAATCTTTTGATATGCTTACGGATACGTTAGGACACTACTTTTTCCACTCTACCAAACTGCAACCCGGTAAAAAAGGAGTACTTACTTCTTATGCTGTTGGAGAAAAAGCGGAGGTGCTTTCTAAATTCCCCCGTGATAAAAAAATCAAAGAGCTTACACATTGTTTAAAACCGGCGTTTGGAGAAGTAGAAAAGTATGCTGTAGATGCCTTGGCTTATTACTGGGGAAATGATCCTTATGTTCAAGGAGCATATGCTATTTATGATATCAATCAATGGTATTCACATCGAATAGAGCTTCAGAAAAAAGAAAGTAATATTTATTTTGCAGGTGAACATTTAGCTGAATGGCAAGGATTCATGGAAGGAGCTTTTGTATCAGGAATGGATGCAGCAAAAGAAGTGATTAAATCTTAGTTATTCAACCTCCACAAAAACAGGAGCCTGCTGATATGTGTAAGTAGTGTCTGTTAAGTATTTAAATTCTTTAGATTGCCAGTTCATTAGTCCTATTCTATATTTTTTAGGATTCGATTCAAGTACATCCATTACCAACCATTTACCATCACTACTCCAATCATGCCATCCAGATTGTTTTGTATCGTCCATAAGTTTCCATTGTTTTTTACCGTCGGGGGTTATACCATAAATATTGTTTTTACCATTTTGGTATGATATATAACTAATGAAATTTTCAGTTGGGTGCCATCTTGGAGCACCCGCTTTATATTGATGAGTGTATTTCCCAGAATCATTTTCAGGATAGTAGGTAAGTTGTTTCATGTTTGAACCGTCCTCATTCATTATATAAAGTTCTTCATGTTGTGATTTATCTCTCTTGTTTTTTTGATAGGCGCATACAATCTGCTTTCCATCCGGTGAAAATACAGGATCAATAAATATAGCGGATGTATCATTGGTGATTTGTTTATACGATCCATTGGTTGTATTGATAGTAAATAGCTGATATCTTACCTGTTGATCAATTCTTCCCGATACGATTAATTCCTGTCCATTGTTTCTTGAACTCATCCATGAGTCTTCTAATCTCAAATCGGTTACTTTTTGAATGTTTTTCCCATCATAATCCATTGAATACAATAAATAGTAGCGGTATGAGGTATCTCTGTCACTAATAAAATATACCTTGTTTTTGAAGGTATAATATACCCAGGCTACATCTTTATGTTCAGTAATATTTTTATTCTCTGTACCATCAGTGCTCACTGAAAATACTTCATAATTATTGGGAGCTGCACTATCCGGAGTAAAAACATTATAGAGAACTTTATATTTTTTTTCTTTTTTATCATCATGATCAGAGGTGCTTTTTTTAGAACTACATGATATGATGAATATAAGTGTAGTAAATAAAAATAGGTTTGGATGTTTCATACCTCTAATGTAATTATTTGTAACATTATTTCAATCATGTATAATTCTTCCTAAAATTTGTAAATGGACTCTTTTGCTTCAATATATCTATTTGATAATAAGCTTATTGACACTAAAAGGAAGTATTATACATTTTGGAGTTGAACAACCACACAGTATATATTTGCGTTCAGTAATTAAACAATATTTTCCCACATGAAAAAAATAATTGTATTATCTGTTTTTGCTATTATAAGCATTACGTTGCCTAGTTATATGATTTTAAGTAAAAATGGAAAAGCAGGATATACCGGTTCACCTTCTGAAAGTTCATGTAATTATTGTCATAACTCATACCCTTTAAATTCAGGTGGAGGAAGTATTAAGATGGTAACAAATATACCTAACGACATGTATGCACCGTCTACTACCTATCAAATATCTGTTATTGTTGGAAAACCCGGGGTAAGTTTATTTGGATTTGGTTGTGAAGTTCTCACAGCAGATGTAACGAATGTAGGAACTTTTGCAGTTACCGATGCAGTACGTACACAAAAAATTAATGCACCTAATGGTCGTCCAAATATGACTCATAAATTGGATGGTGGAGCCTTTACTGACTCTTCCGTTTTTACATTTAATTGGACTTCTCCAGCAACCAATGAAGGTGATGTGACTTTTTATTATACAGGAGTATGTGCCAATGAAAATAATTTAAATAGTTTAGATTATGTATATAAAGGTTCGCATACTATTACACCTTCTCCTGTATTTTCTGTTGAAGAAGAGTCTGTATTTACTAATTTAAAAGTTTTTCCTGCATTAGATAATGAATGGGTGAATGTTCACTTAACATTACGTGAAAGTTCAAACGTTTTGATTGATATTGTTGGATTAGATGGGAGTCCTGTTATACATAAATCCTATATAGATCAACAGTTAGGAGAGCAAAAATACTTATTACCGGTCAATCATCTTTCTGCCGGGGTATACGTACTTAAAGCAAGTATTGGAAAAACAAGTATCAGCAGAAAATTTATTGTAACAGGGTAGGTTATACTACCTTGTTTTTAATTCCTGAAATGATTTTTAAACTTCTCGTCATCATTTCAATATCCACAGGGGTGTGACCTAGTTCTTCACCATCTGTTTCTACAAATACTTCGGTATCCGATTCAATACGAATTTTTGAGGCGGTAAATTGTTTGATAAAAGGAAGTTTTACAAAACTACCATCATAAAGTTTATTGGTATTTTTTATTACCTGCATTTTGGTACATTCGCTATATACAGTCAGGTCGAAGATACCGTCGTCTGGCATAGCATCCGGCAATTGCATCATAGCTTTACCATTAAACCTACCATGTCCTATGGCTGCAGAAAACATTACTTCATTAAATACTTCCTCACCATCTAAAATAAGTTTCACTTTCTGTGGTTTATATTTCATTAGTGCAGTAAGTACTGTCATTTTATAATTTCCGGATCTTTTTTTGTTTACTCGTTGCACCACAAATGCATCATAGGCTAAACCTGCAATATTTGCAAAGTATCTTACTTTCGTAGCTGAGTTTTCCTGATAGCTTACTTTACCTACATCGTGTAAAAAGAAACTACCGGTTTTAATGGTTTTGATGGCACCTTCATAATCATGTGGAATACCCACTGTACGTACCCAATCGTTCCCGCTACCTACCGGAATAAACCCCATCACGATATCATGAGTAGATACAGCACTTTGTTGAAATATACCATTTACAATTTCATTCATGGTACCGTCACCACCAATGCCAATAAATTTTCTTTGACCTTTAGTAATCAACTCTTTTACCAATTCAATGGCATGACCCGAACGTTCGGTTGTATAAGGAGTAAAAGAAATTTTGTACTTGTTGAGTAAGGCAAAAATTTGTTCCTTGTGTTTGGTTGCTTTTTTCTTTCCGGCGGATGGGTTTAGGATAACTGCCCATTCCTGGTCAACTAGCGTCATTTATCGTGTTTTAGGCTTGCCAAAGGTAATTAAATTAAGGTTTCTTTATTTGATTGTTAATATAATTTATGCTTTTGTAAAGTGTACGAAATCAATACTTTAGACTAAAGTATCCATCATTGCTTAATGAATGAAACGGAACGTTTGCAGTGTGTAATACTTCTTCAAACTTTTTCATCTTTTTTGCAGAGTGATTATTGAGTATTATAATCTTTTTAAAATGAAATTGTTTTTGAATATGCTCTACATCTAAATATTTCAGGTTTGACAAAATTAGATAGTCTGTTTCAAGAATCTTATCAGATGTTGGAATATATTTTTCAATGATATAAAATCGGGAATTTTGTATTTGAAAACCATTTCCGTATACCATTACCCCATCATTGGCATTGGTTAGTTTAAAAACCCCTACGTGTTGATGGTTGGTTCTGATAAATAATCCATAATCAAGATCAGTAAGTTCTTTGCTTAATACATTGGTAGCACTATGTCCGTCAACATATTCTATATATGATTTTTTATTTAGATTATAGATAAATAATTCTTGATGTTGTAATACATAAAATCTTCTTTGTATAAGTGTTGCAAATAATAAACAAATCATCACCATTGAAAACCGCAGATATTGGATTTTTCTTCGTAGAAAAAATATAACTAATGAGAAAATAAGAACATACAGTATAAAAGCCTGCATTCTGCTAATGAGCAAATGGTCAATATAAGACAGAGGTAATGATTCAATCCATTCAATGCTTAATTTTAATACCAATAATAAAAAGTGCATAATTTCTCCCAGTATAGTATTCAGAAAATATAAAGGATAAAATACAACAGCTGCCAAACAAACATAAATAATTAGTGTGGAGAGAGGTACTGCAATTAGATTGGATATTAAAAATGAGAGTGGAAATTGTCCGAAATTAAACAACACTATTGGACAAGTAAAAATGGTAGCAGCAATAGACACGGCAGTTAGTTGCCACGATTTTTCAATCAACCAGTATTTACTCTTAACCCAATCTTTTAGGTAAGGATATAGATAAATAATTCCGAACACGGCAACATATGATAACTGAAACCCAACATCAAAAAGATAATTTGGATTGTAAAGCAATAATATAAATGCAGAGCTGGCAATATTATTATAAGCATTTCCTTGAACCCTGAAACTGATGATAGGAATGAGTAAAGTAAACATTAACGAAGCTCTTACAATAGATGGCGAAAATCCCGCAATGATGGCATACCCCCAAAGGAAAGCCAACAATATAATCGCTTTGATTACTTTGGTGAAGGTATTCCTATTCAAAGGCAATAACATCCATGATAATAAAACGAATATGATACCAACATGCAAACCGGACACTGCTAAAATATGCATGGCACCCACTCTTGAGAAGCTGGTTTTTATTTCAGGATCCAGTTCTTCCTGAAATCCAACTAACAAAGCAGTAGCTATAGCACTTAAGTTGCTGTCTGGAATAAGTTCATGAAATACATTTCGGGTGTATTGAACACAGGTTTCTTCAAAATCTGCAATACTAGTATTTTGATCTTTTCCAATAATGATATAATCATCAGGTTTTACATACGACTGATAGTAAACACTTTTTTTCTCCAGGTATTTTTTATAGTTAAATTGATGTGGATTAGCCGGTAGTTGTGGTCTTAGTATTTTTGATTGGATAAAAACCAAATCATCATAATCCCACGGTCCTTTATCAGCCAATGGGGCATAAATAATCATTTTTTGTTTTATAGGAATCCATGTGTCATTTACAAGAGCCGATTCAATAAATGCTTCCGATTTGAATGATTTTGTCTTAGCTACCGGTGTTTGAGTGATTCGACATATTACACCTGTTGCATTATCAAGATCAATAATAGTCTTAGGTCTGTTTTTATATTGAGTAATACCAAATCCTGTAACTAATAGTGTGAATTGTAAAGTGATACCTATATATATAGTTCTTTT
>CAZUXM010000046.1:20748-21409 GCA_964624635.1 uncultured Candidatus Competibacteraceae bacterium | reverse complement strand
AAAAATCAATAAACTATAGTTGTTACAGGAAGGAATAGGATAAGTTTTGTTGGAAAAGAAACATACAAGTAACGGATATGAACCAAGGTTAAATCTTCTGTTAGAAGTAACCAAAGCGATCAATGATAATTACAGTCGCGAACAGCTCATAAAAATTTTCGATAATATTCTTCAAAGAAATTTGAAGATTCCTAGGTTTGAAGTGTATTCTGTACAATCTAGAAATCGCTTATACAAAGAGCTTTCTCATGGAATGAATGGTCAGGGTGACACTATCGAATCAGACTTTGATGTAGAAAGATATTTGAATCAATTAGACAATGTACATGAGATTATTTATGTACAGGATTCATTTTTAGACTTGTTTGACGCATTAATTCCAGTCTATCATAAGGATCAAACATTGGCTTATGTAATTGCCGGTTGGGATGAAGATGGAACTGAACAATGGCAGGATGATTTAAAATTTGTACAGGCATTGGCCAATATTATTTATGTGGCTTTTGAAAATAAAAAACTGGCTAAACAAAGATTGGAGCAGGAAAGTTTACGTAAGGAGTTGGAATTTGCCAGCCACATGCAATCTATGTTATTGCCTACAGAATTACCACAGACCAAAGAAATTACGGTTGACGCCATTTATAAATCTCATGCCGAAGTA
>CAZUXM010000046.1:19723-20738 GCA_964624635.1 uncultured Candidatus Competibacteraceae bacterium | reverse complement strand
TCAATCAGGATGAATATGCTTTATGTATTGCTGATGTATCCGGTAAAGGGGTTTCAGCAGCGTTGCTTATGAGTAATTTTCAGGCGAATGTAAGAGCCTTGTTTAATTATGTTCCTACTTTAGAAGAGTTGGCTGTGATTTTGAATGATAAAGTGATGGGAAGTGCCAAAGGGGAGAAATTTATTACAGCTTTCTTAGGTAAATATAATACCCGTAAACGTGAATTAAAATACATCAATGCAGGTCACAATCCGCCAGTAATTGTACGTGATGGGAAACTTGAATTATTAAGGGAGGGTTGTTTAGGATTGGGGATGTTAGATGAGCTGCCCTTTGTTAAAATGAAACGTGAACCTATTCCATTAAATACATTATTGGTTTGTTATACCGATGGGTTAACCGAACTCGAGAATAAAGACGAAAATCTATTCGGTTTAGAGTCGTTAAAAGAGATTATTAGGGATAACCGCGACTGTGATATTCCTGATTTATTACAAAACATCATTACACAGTTAAATACTTTTAGGGGGGATATGCAGTATAAGGATGATATTGCGTTGATGGCTTGTAAATTTAATTAATGCCTTATTATAACTTTCATCTTCTTAGTTGGACTCTATCCCCAAATGCTCACTTACTAAAATAGTAAGCTCCGCTTTTTCGGTCTCTTCCGCCTCGAATCTCTTTGTTAAAATATGGCATATATAGATTTATTCAAAAGTTGTATATTGCATCAGCAAATCCTTACCAATGATGTTTAGCAAAATGACTTTTCAAGTACTGAAAAAACTAACCCTCACCATTAGCTTATTGATATGTTTAACCATCTCGGGATATTCGCAAACCAAGATGCAAAAGGATGGTAAATACAAAGCAAAAGGTCATCATGCCCGTGAACATTATCATCATGCAGAAAGCAGAAAAAAACACCATAAAGCGGAATTTGGTCAACACAGCAGAATGGAAAATCAGGGATTTTCTAAAAAGAAGAATAAAAGAAAAAATAAGACTTAAT
>CAZUXM010000046.1:17828-19713 GCA_964624635.1 uncultured Candidatus Competibacteraceae bacterium | reverse complement strand
ACCTGCAATACCTAGTACATAGTTTTTGATAACATCAATCACCTTTCCGGTTCCACTACCTTTAAAACCCTTGATTTGGGCATAAGTGATTTTTTGTTCGTATTGTTTGAGCAATTGTGATGAAATAGGCATATAACTCCAATGCCATTTTTCTTCTTCGTATCCGGTTTCTCTATCCGTTCCTTTTTTTGAATAAGGCTGGCAGAATCCATACTCATGTGCATGAGCTGTAAGCCATTCGTATTCTTTTTTTCCTTGTCCACTTAGGAAATAATTATCGTTTAAATTATTGATATCAATATCAGTTCCCCAGTGATGGCGACTGGTACCCGGCATTGAACTGTATAATAAAATATATTTAGCTCTTTCAATAGTGTCTTTTACAGATACGGATAGATCCATGCCTGATACCTTGGTTCCACCTGTCCATTTACTTTCCCATATTCCTTTTTGAGAGTAAAAATTACGAGTGGCTGATACAATAATGAGATTGATTCCGTCTTTTTTAGCTGCATCGTGCATCTTTACAAAAGCAGCATAGGTTTCTTTCCTCAATTCAGCGCTGGGTTTAGTAGTGTGTTCTTTGGCTACGGAAACAAAATCAGGATGCTTGGTAGGGTCAAACATACCCAATAAATATTCCTCATTTACCTCTATAACCGGAGTGTCAATTTCAAGTATAGTATTTTGCGGTTCAATATTAGCGTTTGATGTATTGTTTTTAGCTTTTTCAGCACTACAGTTGATCATGAACAACCAGGAAGCAAAGATTAGTAGTCTCATCTTTATTTGTATATTAGTACTAAATTACAATATACCTCCGCATGTACAGATACTGTGCCATTTATTTATTCACTATCATCTGTTTGATAAGCTGTGGGAGTCCGCTAAAAACTAAGTTAGAAAATCTGCAGCCGGAACTGGATACCGCCTTTTACAATAAATACATTCAAAAAGGGCCTGATACTAACCTTTATCCTGTTTTTATATGTACCAGTTCACAACGTGAACCCTTTGAAAAATATGGTACAGCCGCATTAATGGATGGTAAAACAGATACATGGTGGAGTAGTGGTAACGGATTAAATACCGGAGAGTATATTACCATGGAATTTAATAATCTGCCTGCATCGCAAATGAAGATTATCATATCCAATGACCCTATCATGGCAAGGATATTTACCGTTTCGGTATATATTGATGATTCATTAAAAGGCAATTTCCCTTCTAATGTATCTATACCATTACCCAAAGGATTTAAAAAGCTGAAAATTGTAGCAGGTGAAACAGATGGATTAAACGAAGTGAAATTACCCATCATGAATGATTCAACATCAAAAACACAAGTAACCAAAAAGAACATTGTTACCCGTTATAACAGTAAATCTTTTGGTATTTCTGAAATTGAGTTTTATGATGCAAAAGGTAAAAAGCTTTCTGTTAAGGCAATACCTGCAAAAAAGGCGAATGTAACTACAACCGATGTTTTGGCTATGTCTGAAAGATTTTATGTGTTTGACGGGAACCCTACTACATCTGCTTTATGGACAAAAAATGATGTAGCCTCTGCATTTAATATTGTATTTTCCGACTTTACCCCTTGCACCAAATTGAGAATTTATACCGACCAATCTGAGCTGACTAACTATTCACCTGCCATTGAAGTAGGGTGGCAAATAAGCGGTAAAAAAGAACAAAAGTTTACTCTTAAAAAAGGATTGAATGAGGTTGTGATGCCTGAACCTTTTGTTGCCAGAACATTTACCCTTACTATTTATAAATTTGGTGGTGATGGAAAATCGTCAGGTATTAATGAATTACAAGGGTTTGATGGTGCCCGCTGGTATTCTATTGTTCCGGATTCAGCTTATACCCGTGCTGATGT
>CAZUXM010000046.1:11685-17818 GCA_964624635.1 uncultured Candidatus Competibacteraceae bacterium | reverse complement strand
ACGGACAGATATCTTATCTATATGATTATACGGTGTTGAATACGGATACTATTTTGGTAACCAATCCGAATAATATACCTCAACAGTATGTAGATAAAAGAATCTCACAAAAATCAACCATGCTAATTCGTTCTAATTATACATGGCAGGGCAATACTTCACACTCTACCATTCAATATGGTAAAAAAGTGTCATTCACAACAACCGAAAAAACCATGTATGGTGATTATAAAGTAGCATCCAAAAATGCCGAACAAGTTACTTTAAAAGTTCGTTATAGGATAAACACTTTAACCACAGTAGATGGTAAATCCGGGAAAATGCAAACTAAAATACTTTCAGGAAATATTGTAGTGAATAAAACTACATTGAGCTTGGATGATAAACTGGAGATGCTGATTAGTTATTAATGGTTGTTAATTGTTGGTTTTTTGTTGTTAGCTAGAATATTTTTATTCCAATAACCAACAACTAAAAACCAACAACCAAAAACTACTTTTTCTTTCCGCCTTTTTGTTGCTGTTTAATTTGCTCCTGACGAACTTTTTGGATGTCTTCCATTCTTTGCATCCACTTAGATTTTTTCACCGTTTTCTTTTTGTTCTCTTCGATCTGAGCATGTAGTTTTTTCTCATCAATCATAAACTTACGGATGAACAACATCAATAGTATGCTGATTAAGTTACTTAAGAAATAGTAGTAAGATAAGGCAGCACTATAACTGTTAAGGAACACCAGGAACACTACCGGCATCAAATACATCATAATTTTCATTTGTTGTGCCTGAATACCCCCTTGAGCTGTCATTTGTCCACTGTTCATTTTAGTGTAGAAGATTGTTGTGATGGTCATCAATAAGGCAAATAAACTTACGTGAGCACCATAAGCAGGAATGCTAAATGGTAGTTTTATAATGGCATCGTAAGTTGACATATCATTGGCCCATAATAAACCTTCCTGACGTAAGGCAAATTCAGCAGGAAAGAAAGCAATCATGGCGAATAGAATAGGCATTTGTAACAAAGCAGGTATACATCCGCTCAATGGACTTACTCCGGCTTTTTTATACAATTGCATAACGGCTTGTTGTTTGGCTAAGGCTTCTTCCGGCTTAAATTTTTCGCTTAACGCATCAATATCCGGTTTCAACAAACGCATTTTTGCTGAAGATACAAACGTACGATAGGTAAGAGGTAAAGTGATTAATTTAATGGCAATGGTAAGCATTAAAATAATTAGACCTATGTTCCAGCCAAAATCATTAAAGAGATTAAATACCGGAATAATTACCCATTTGTTTAAAATGGCGATGTATCCAAGGTCAATTTGTTGATGTAACCCTAAATCATAACTTTTAAGTACACGACGATCATTGGGACCCATGTACATTTTCATTTTAAAGCTTTCGTTGTTGCCATAAGCGTATGGAACGGATAATTCAGCTTCAAAATTTTTATTTCTGTAAGGGTCATCTTCGCTATCAGGCAACTTACTTATCATGCGGTATGATTTGCTTGTAAACCCACCATCAGGAATTAATGTTACTGAAAAATATTGTTGTTTAAAAGAAACCCATTTCAACGGATATTTTACTTCTTTTTTCTCTTTGTTTCCTTTTCTACCTCCTTTTAATTCTTTATGTTCTTTCTCGTCAGTATAATAGTGAATGTTTGAATTTTCTCGTTCTTTACTTACTTCACGTTCCTGCGAAGGAGTATTCATAGCCCAATTAAAAGCCAATTCATTATAATCTGCATCCAATACTGAGTTTAGACCTACAGTGTTTACATCAAAGTTGATCATGTAGTCATTTCCTTTGATGGTATAAGCATATTCTAAATATTTATTTTTATCACCGTTGGCATACAATCTGAATTTTAAAGTAGCAGTTTCATCACCTTTTATTTTAGTGCTTTTAGCATCTGTATCAAAATAAAGCTTGGTACTTTCTACTGATTTACCTCCGGCAGGGATACTTAAATTATAGGAGGTTTCTCCTGGTATCCAAAGATCAAGGGTATCATCATTTTTTTGCTCATACCTGTTTTTATAGGTTTGGTATCCTATCATTTGGCATCGGGCAATCATACCACCTTTAGTATCGAAAGTAAGCAGGAACTTTTCTGTTTCAACAGTAATGAGTTTACCTGTACCGCCTGCATGAGCAGCAAATACACCCATACTATCCTGAGTTTGTTTTAAGATAAGACTATCAACAGCTGCTTGTTTTAAACTATCGGGTAGTTTGGCAATGGAGGAATCTTTGAATATGGTAGAGTCAGGTGTATTGGCTTTTACTAATTCTAACGAATCATTGATATGTTGTTGCTTAGCTAATTTTTCTAAACTGTCTCTTACTTGTTCTTTGCGGGCTTTTTCTTTTGCTTTTTGTTCTTTGGTTGGAGCATTTAAAATTCCCCAAACTATCATGATCACTACAATGAGACCAATCCCTATCAGCGTTCTTTTATCTTTCATTATGGTAAAAAAATGTCCGCAAAGATAACAAAAGACCTTTAAGGGGTTTTACTAAATGCTAGAGAGTTAAGACTTTTTATATAGTGATTCGTAATTAAAAAAAACGCATGAATCCCTTATTAATAGGCAGTTTTGAGCTATGGTACTTTAAGTTTAATGAAAAGAAGCCTGAAGGAAATTAATAACAGGAGTAGTCATAATGTTATCATTGGGGGCTCCTATGTGGTCATTCACCTGTTCATGGCTCAAGCTGGTGCCATCTATTACTACTACATGCGAACCTATTGAGGTGAGTGAATCGGCGAATTCATTGCAGATATATTCTCTAACCGTGCCACCCCTTCTTACCAAAAGAAATTCTTCAGGAATATTTTTACCGACATTAATATGGTTGGTAGGCGAAGCATCGGCCCACACCACCGGATTATTAGTAAATGCATTAATGTATATGTCATTTTCACTGTTCCCATTATTCATAGAATACACAATGTTATAAGCTTCTGTATCAAAGCTGCCACAACCATCAATAATACCCAGATCCAGACCTTCGGCTTGAAGATAGGTTTCATCAGTGCAAACCAAGGCTGCCAAATGTGCACCTGCACTATGTCCCATCACCACTATTTTAGAAGAATCACCACCGTAGTTATGTATATTATTATATGTCCATGCTATCGCTTTAGCTATATCCTGCACATGAATTGGATGAATAATACCATTAGATCCATTAGATAAACGATAGTTGATACTTACTAAAACATAGTTTTGATTGAGCATCAATTGTTCTTTAAACTCCATCGCATTAGCTTTATCGCCAATGGCCCATCCTCCCCCATGAATCCATATTACAACAGGTGCTGTGCCTGATATACCATCATTATAAATATCTAAGCTTAATAAATTATTGTCCACCCCCGCAATGGATGTATATTGTATGGTATGGTCGGGAGTTCCTTTGCCCGGGTCATTACATGAAATACAAAATATGATGAGAAAAATAATGATTGGATAAAAAATTGACTTTTTCATTCTAGATGCAGGTTTTAAATATTGACCAGCTAACCGTTAAAAGGTTTAATTAGCATCTATTACTATTCCGGTACCTGAACCAATCGTATTAATGGATGGATATCCTTTGTAATAAATATTACCAGAGGAGTTAATGGTTGCATTGAGGTTTACTAGACTATTTACTTGCACAGTATCAGGTGCTGAGTGAATGATATTGGCTGTTTTTACTATCATATCAAAAGCCTTTAGCTTACCATTACCCATCGTTGAGGCATTCATTGTTTTGCCGGATCCCTTAAGATATACAGACCCACTGCTATTTACATTTACTACCAATGATTCAATATTTATGTGTTTTGTACAGGTAATGTTAGCTGAGCTATTGGTGGTAATTTCTAAAGTAGTAAGCGTATTACTAAAAGTATCAATTTCTACATTACCCAAATGGGTGGTTGTTACACCGGTTAATGCAGGTGTTTCAACTACCGCAGTAACATTCATATTTTGGTATGTGTAATCAGGATCCATTCCAATTTTGATTACTCCACCTGTTGCAGAAACTTTTACATATTGAAGTAAATTTGAGTAACCGGTAATATGTACTTTTTTGCTTGACCCATATTTGATGAGGGTGTTTATTTCATGGTCAACCGATACTTTGGTTACTCCGGTAGTAATTGAATACGTTTGAGTTTCAGTACCTCCTTCACCCACAATTTCTGTTGAGCAAGATGAACACAACACTAAAAAACATACAATTATTCCCCACCTTAATTTCATACAACAAAATTAATCTAAAATGCTACCATTTATATACTTGAATATAACCCTTCATGTTAAATTTCAGTTAGCCGGAGCTGTTTTAACGCTTTTAACGAATACCTGATACTCAATAATAACAACCCAATGTACAGGATTGATTCAGCAACATCCACCCATCCAATGGTTCTTTGTGGTAAAATAACAGGGAGATAAAATGTAAATGAGATAATACAACCAACTACACAAAATCCTATCATGAATTTTAATACCACACTTTTATTGAGTAATAACAGGCAGGATATCGCAATTAATAAGAGGTAAATGATTTTTTCTCTAATACCAAATGCATCCCATTGTTGAATTTCATTAATGTTAGATCGGTAATATTGGTAGGTGGCTGAAATTAAAAATGCCACAAGTAAACAAATGAAACTAATGATATGGTATTTAGGTTTTCTCATTATGGATCAATAATGATGGGGGTATTGATGTCTATTAATTCATATATTTCATCCATTTCAACATTGGTAACAGCAATACAACCTGCCGTCCAGTCGGTTTTTTTTCCTTCGGTTTGGTCACCAATAAAATCATTTTTAAATCCATGAATGCGAATCTGCCCACCCGGGTGTTTTTGTTGGGACTGGGCAAACTCAGTTTCCTTTTCGTTTGGATAGGATATTCCCAAACTTTTGTAAAATTCACTTTGGGTTGATTTATGATAGATAGTATATTCCCCTTCGGGGGTTTTATAATCCCCTTCAAATTGTTTAGCTCCTATGGGTTGTTTGCCTAAAGCAATGGTATATTTTTTTACAATACTTTCATCATTCTTCAAGTACATGGCACGTAAATGTTTGATGATATGTATCGAGGTGATTTTCATTTACATTTTAGAAGACGTCCCATGGGACGTGTTTACAGCACTATTGTATTCTTTCGATTTACCTTTAGGAATTGACAGACTTTGAAAGTGACCAGGAGCTAACATTTTAGCCGCATAAACAATTTGTCCTATGTGATATGGATAATGAGCCAGCTGTCTGTTTATAGCATCTAAAACTGTATGTGCTTCGCCCCTAATATGTACGGTTTGCAATAACTGTTCAGGTTGTAATGAGTCAAGAGTGCTAAACAAACAATTCCAGCCATCTTCCCATTTTTTCATTAATTCCTCTTTGGCAGTGATGGTTGTTTCAAATTCTGCATCACGTTCTCTCCATTCTTTTTCTCCATCTTCAGTAAGAAAATTGGTCCAGCGACTCAACATATTTCCCCATAGATGTTGTATGATTATTGCAATAGAATTCGAGTTCTCGTTGGGGATTTTGAATAAACAATCAGGTTCTAATTGTTCAATAGATTTTTCGCCCAATAGTTTATAATCTCTAAACCTTTTTTTTATACTTTCCAGATAAACTGAATTTACATCTTCCATATTGATGAATTGGGATTAAGTATGTACAATATTATCTTTTTTATCTTCCAACAGCTGTTGTTGGTACAAGTCAAAATAAATTCCTTTTTTACTGATTAATTCTGAATGAGTCCCTTGTTCAGCTATTTTTCCTTCATCCAATACAATAATCTTATCTGCCATTTTAACGGTACTGATTCGGTGTGAAATGAGGATACAGGTTTTGTCTTTCATTATCCTCACTAAACTCTTTAATATTTTTTCTTCAGTTTCAGTATCCACCGCTGATAAGCAGTCATCAAATATTAATATTTTGGGTTGTTTTATAATGGCTCTGGCAATGGTGATTCGTTGTTTTTGTCCGCCCGATAAAGTAATGCCTCTTTCCCCAATCCTTGTTTCAAAACCCTCTTTAAACCCCATAATATTATCATATACATCTGCATCTTTGGCGGCTTGTATAAC
>CAZUXM010000046.1:5228-11675 GCA_964624635.1 uncultured Candidatus Competibacteraceae bacterium | reverse complement strand
TATTGTTTTCTGTTTCTTTTTCAAGGTTCAAGTCATGTAAACCAAAAGCAATGTTATTGTAAATAGTATCAGAAAAAAGAAATACTTCTTGTGATACGTACCCGGTTTCGGTTCTTAACAGGTACATATTGTGTTCTTTTAACGGAGTACCATCTACTTTGATGACCCCTTCATCAGGATCATAAAAACGGTTGATTAACTCAGCTACGGTTGATTTTCCGGACCCCGTTTTTCCCAATATAGCCAGGGTTTGTCCAGGCTCAATTGTAAAACTCAATTGGTTAATAGCTTGTATTCCTGTTTCGGGATAGGTAAAACTTACTTGATTAAATTCAATTTTTCCGTTGATGGTGTACGTGCTTGAATTGGAATTAACAATTTTAGGTTGTACTTGTAAAAATTCATTAATACGAATCTGCGAAGCAGCAGCCCGTTGTACCAGCGAAGTAACCCAGCCAATCATTGCCATAGGCCAGGTGAGCATATTTACATAAATAATAAATTCAGCAATAACCCCCGGTGAAATATTTCCTTTGGAAACTTCAAAACCTCCAACGTAAATGGTAAGAATGGTACTGAACCCAATAAGCAACATAATCAAAGGAAAAAAAATGGCATTAAATTTTACCAGTTCCAGATTTTTATTTTGATAATTAGACGTTTCCTGATCAAAAGCGTAAGCAAAATAACTTAATCGATTATACGCTTTTAAAATCCGAATACCTGCAAAACTCTCTTGTACAAAACTGCTGATGCGACTTAACTGTTGCTGAACTTTTTCGCTTTTTTTTAGTATCTTACTGTTTACCAGATAAACAGCTATTGACATAATAGGAAGAGGCATTAATACAAAAAGCGAAAGTTTTGGACTTACACTTACCATAATGGGTACAACCAATAAAAAGAGGATCACCAACCCGGTAACATACATAATCGCCGGACCAACATACATTCTTACTCTTCCTACATCTTCGCTGATACGATTCATGAGATCGCCGGTACTGTTTGATTTAAAAAAACCTACATGTAATTTTTGGTAATGTTTGTAAATTTCATTTTTCTGATCATATTCAACATGCCGTGACATAATGATGATGGTTTGGCGCATAAGGAACATAAAAAAACCTTTTAAGAGGGCCATTAATAACATTAGACCGGCAAAATAGCTGGCTAATTTGATGGAAGTATTGATGAGTTGAGGGTATTGTGGCGTATCTTTATATAGTTGATTAATAAGGGCCTGGTCTATCACGGCATCTACCAATTGTTGCACTAAACGGGCCGGATAAATGGCAAAAAAGTTAGAAATGGCAATACATAAAAGACCCGATAAAAAAAGGTGTTTATATTTCCACAAGTAACGATTAAGCGACCTTAGTGATTTCAAGCGTTGTACAAATAATCTTTAATAAATGATAAAGCCTTTTTTGGCAGGCATTTGGTATTCAAATATGATTATCTTTGCCACCTCCAATTAAGGAAACAAAATTATCACATTAGTTTAGACATCTAAATTAAATCACTTAAAAATATGGAAACGATTGTAAAGAACGGTGGGGTTGAGTTACAGGTTTTAAAGGATATGGGCACGATGGGGCATGAACAAGTTGTTTTTTGCCAGGATGAAGCTACGGGATTAAAAGCAATTATTGGAATTCATAACACAGTATTGGGTCCGGCATTAGGCGGTACTCGTATGTGGCACTATACCAGCGATGCTGAAGCTTTGGAAGATGTATTGCGTTTATCTAGAGGCATGACCTTTAAATCTGCTATAGCAGGCTTAAATTTAGGAGGAGGTAAAGCTGTTATTATTGGTGATTCAAGAACCATGAAGAACGAAGCATTACTTCGTCGTTTTGGAAAGTTTGTAAATAGTTTAGGAGGTAAATATATTACTGCTGAAGATGTAGGTATGGGAACTGCCGATATGGAATATATTAGCATGGAAACTAAACATGTTACCGGACTACCTGAATATTTAGGCGGTACCGGTGATCCTTCGCCTGTTACTGCATACGGTGTTTATATGGGAATGAAAGCGTCAGCTAAACATGTGTATGGTAACGACGACTTAAAAGGAAAAACCATATTGGTACAAGGTTGTGGTCATGTGGGTCAATATTTAATTGGTCATTTGATAAAAGAAGGAGCCACTGTATTGGTAGCTGATATTTTTGAAGATAAATTATCCGAGTGTACACGTAAATATCCACAAGTAAAAGTTATTGATCCTAATGCAGTCTACGATACCCCTATGGATATTTATTCACCTTGTGCTTTAGGTGGAACATTAAATGATGTGAATATCGAAAAACTTAAATGTAAAATAGTGGCCGGAGGCGCCAATAACCAGTTAAAAGTTGAAAAACATAATGGTAACCAGTTAATTGAAAAAGGGATTACTTATGCTCCTGATTTTTTAATAAACTCAGGCGGTATCATTAACGTATATGGTGAATTGATGGGATACAATACTGAGGTGGCTATGAAAAAAGTAGAATATATTTATGGTGTAACATTAGATATATTCAAGTTTGCTAAAGATCATGGTATTACTAATCAGGAGGCAGCGATTCAATATGCTCAGAAAAGAATAGATACAATTGCTAAAATAAATTCAACCCTGTAAAACAAAAATATTAACTATCAGTTCTTACAATACAAGTTCATTAAATGCTAAACAGAAGACATATCAGGGTAAAGGTTTTACAAGCCATTTATGCACATTTTCAAACAGGAGATGAAAAGCAGGATGCAGAAGAAAAAAATCTGCTTTTATCAATGGATAAAATTTATGATTTGTATTTATATCAATTGGCATTTTTGGTAGAATTACAACATGAGGCATATAAAGAAAGAGAAGATGCACGTAGCAAACACTTTCCTACGCCTGATGATTTAATGCCCGAAACCAACTTTACACGTAACAGAGCATTAAATGCAATTACTAAAAGTGAAGAACTATTAGCATTATTAAAGTCTAAAAAAATCTCATGGTCAGCTAATAATGACCAGATGAATAAAATCTTTAGAAGAATCAGAAATACTGATGAGTATAAAAAGTATTTTCGTTTACCCCAAACCACTCTTGAAGATGATGTAGAATTTATCCAATTCATTTATAAAACCTATGTTTTTGATAACGACTTTGTAGAAGGTTATTATGAAGAATTAAATATTCACTGGTACGATGATATTTTTGTAGTGAATCCTGCGGTATCAAAAACCATTAAACATATTGAAGAAGATAAACCGGTTACCCTCTTACCCTTATATAAAGAAAAAGATGAAGACCGTGAGTTTGCCATTGAACTTTTTAGAAAAGTAATTCGTTTTAGTGATGAATACGAAGAATGGATTAAGCAAAAAGCACAAAACTGGGAGCTGGAAAGAATTGCAGTAATGGACATTATGTTGATGAAGATGGCCATTTGCGAAGTGTTAAATTTTGAGAATGTTCCAATTAAAGTAAGTTTGAACGAGTATATAGAGTTGGCTAAGTCATTTAGCACGCCTAAAAGCTCAGTATTTATTAATGGAATTTTGGATAAATTAGTAGCTGAATTAAAAGAGAACGGCAAGATCAAAAAATCAGGTCGTGGATTAATTGATAACTAAATAATTGATGTATATGAAAGGCAGAGTAATTTTAATGTTGGTAGTGGCTTCTTCTTTAGTTTTTGCATCATGTGGTAAAAAGAAAGGTGGAGTAAATTCGGATATAGTAAACAATCCTTTAACTGCTGATGGATCAGGTGACCCTGATAAACTGGCAGCTATTTCTTTTGAAGAAACTCAATTTAACTTCGGAGAAATTATTCAAGGGCAGGTAGTGGAGTATGATTTTAATTTTACTAATACCGGCAAAAATGATTTAGTCATTTATGATGCTAAAGGAAGTTGCGGATGTACCGTGCCTGAATGGCCAAAAGAACCCATCAGACCGGGTAAATCAAATAAAATCCACGTAAAATTTGATAGTACCAACAAAGAAGGACATCAAACAAAAACAGTTACCTTAACTTGTAATACACAACCTAACCAGGTAACGTTACAAGTAGTTGGTGATGTAGTTGTTAAGTAATGAGAGTATCAAAATAAAAAGTAAATAGTTTAAAATAGAAATATGTTCAATTTGTTTATTACGTTAATGGCACAGGGAGGACAAGAAGGCGGCCAGGGAGGAGCATTGATGCAATTTGCTCCAATTCTTTTAATCATGGTAGTGTTTTACTTATTCATGATTCGTCCTCAAATGAAAAAATCAAAACAGCAAAAGAAATTCAGAGAGGAAATTGGTAAAGGAGATAAAATTGTTACCATTGGTGGAGTACATGGAAAAATTATAGAAGTAGAAGATACTACCTTGATTATTGAGCAATACGACAAATCTCAAGTTCGTATCGAAAAGTCGGCTATTTCAATGGAAACTACTATGGCTTTAGCAGATGCCAACAAAAATGGAACTCCAAAGAAAGTAGAAGAAAAAAAAGCTTAATTAGTTAGTACTTACTAAGTTATTGGGTTATTAGGTTGCTTCATTGAAAGTAACCTAATAACCCATAAGTTTTTTAACTTTACCTGATGCAAACCCGTTTTCATATACGCAGAAAGGTATTCGCCTTATTTCTATGTGTTATACTAAGCATATTTTTATGGTTACTAAATGATTTAAACACGCTTCAAACTTCCAGTGTACAGATACCCGTTAAATTTAGCGGATTGCCCTATGATATGGTAACCACTAATACCTTACCATCACATATGGATGCTACTGTTGAAGCCACCGGATTTAATTTATTGTGGAGGCAGTTAGTAAAAGAAAAAAAAGTAGTTGAGATTCCTTTACGGCTTGAAAACGGAATGGTATCTGCTGATAGAAATTATTTGTTCAATATCAATTATTATATGGATGATATTACAGATGCATTGGGTTCACATGTAAAGATTAAACGTATATTTCCTGATACTTTTAGTATAAGGTTTGCTAAAAAATTCAGTAAAAAAGTGCCTGTTGAGTTTGTTTCTGAATTGAGCTTTGAAAACGAGTTTGATGTATCAGCCCCGGTAATCATTAAACCAGACTCGGTATACATTTATGGCACTCAGGAGAATGTAAAAAGCATCCGTAAAGTCTCTACACAGAAACTTAGTTTAGATAAAATCAGTCGATCCTTTCGTAATCAATTACCACTTGAAAATATTAATGGGATTAGTTATAATAAAAATGAAGTAGATATTCAGGTATCTGTTGAGCAGTTTACACAGAAAGAGATTACTATGCCTATTACTTCCTCCAATGTGCCTACACATTTTGAATTGAATACTATCCCTAATATGGCTACCATTAAGGTGTTGGTTCCGGTTTCCTCATTCGAAACTATTAGCGCATCTTCATTTAAAGTTGATGCCAGGTTTCCTGAAGATATTAATTCAGTTCGAAGGATTATTTTAGCAGTATCATCTAAACCTGAGTATGTAAAGGTTGTTTCTATATCACCCGAATCAGTTGAGTATAAAGTAAAGCAGAACGCAAAATAAAATGAAGATTGTTGGTTTAACCGGTGGAATAGGAAGTGGTAAAACAAAGGTGGCTGATATGTTTTCATCTTTTGGTGTACCTGTTTTTAATGCGGATGAATCAGCAAAATCTCAATATAAAAACCCGGAGGTGCTTCATCAGCTTACCGTAATTCTTAACACTGATACAATACTTGATATAAATGGAGAATTAAATAAAACGGAACTAGCTTCTATCATTTTTAATGATGAGAAAAAACGTGCACTGGTGAATGAATTGATTCATCCATTGGTAAAAAAAGACTTTGACCAATGGAAAAAATCCTTTGATATACCATATTGTATTCGTGAGGCGGCTATTTTAATTGAATCCGGTTCATATAAGGATTGTGATAAAATTATAGTAGTAACAGCTGATATTCACCAAAGAATTGAAAGAGTAATGTTACGTGATAAAACATCCAAAGAGATGGTAGAGAAAAGAATCAAAGCTCAAATGAGTGATGAGGAACGTATTACATATGCCGATTTTATTATAGAAAATAACGGAGACATAAAGGAACTTTATGCCAGTGTTTTAAAAATTCACGAAGAGCTTTTATGAAAATTTTAAATTCTACTCAAGCTAAAATTGTTGATCAGTTTACTATTGAAAATGAACCCGTGCATTCTATAGATTTGATGGAAAGAGCAGGAGCGAATTTGGTGAAAAAAATAGTTGAAATTTTCCCCGGAAATAGATCTTATGTTGTTTTTTGTGGTCCCGGTAACAATGGAGGTGATGGTGCAGTTATGGCTCGTTACTTACATGAAAATGGAAATACTGTTACTCTGTATGTCCTCGCATTAAAAGAATTTTCTGATGAATTAAAAGAGAATTTAGACAAGGTGCAAAAAATGGGTATGAGTATTCATATACTCAAT
>CAZUXM010000046.1:0-5201 GCA_964624635.1 uncultured Candidatus Competibacteraceae bacterium | reverse complement strand
GGATCAGGACTAAACAGAATATTGGAGGGAATTTCTCAATTATTGATTAAAAAAATTAATCACTATAATCATTTCGTTATAGCAGTTGATACTCCTTCAGGGCTTTGTGTTGATGTTACAGATAACCATTGGGAAAGTAATGATTCCAATACAATCAAAGCAAATCTTACATTAACTCTTCAATTTCCTAAATTAGGTTTTTTGTTTGCTGAGAACGAAAAATTTATAGGTAATTGGGAATTGATTGATATAGGTTTGCTTGATGTTCATGATAAAAATCATACGACTTATTTTACCGATGAAGAGGACATAAGAGCTATGTTTAAAGTTCGTTCTGCTCATGGTCATAAAGGCAGCTTTGGACATGTTCTGATTAGCGCAGGAAGTAAAGGTAAGATAGGGGCTGCTATTTTATCAGCTAAGGCTGCTGCCAGAACCGGTTGTGGGTTGTTAACGGTACATATTCCCTCTTCAGCGTCAATGGAATTTCATTCCCAATTTCCTGAAGCCATGGTATTGGGTGACGAAAATGAAGATATACTAACTACACCAATAAGAAATATTCTTCCCTATTCGGCCATTGGTTTCGGACCTGGGGTAGATAAAGATTCTTCTACAGCCAATGTGTTAAAACAATTTATACAAAATGCATCACAGCCGTTGGTAATTGATGCAGATGGATTGAATATACTTTCTGAAAATAAAACCTGGTTGTCGTTTTTATCAGGCAGTACTATATTAACTCCACATCCAGGGGAATTTGATCGTTTAACCCAAAAACATACCAATAGTTTTAGCAGATATAAAACGCAACTTGAATTTTCAAAAAAATATGGAGTATATGTAGTGCTTAAAGGACATCATACCTGCGTTACCACCCCGGGGGGATTGAGTTTTTTCAACTCAACAGGAAATAGTGGAATGGCTACAGGAGGAAGCGGGGACGTACTAACCGGAATCATTACTTCATTATGTGCTCAGGGATATTCTCCATTGCATGCTTCTATATTAGGAGTATACTTGCATGGCTTTGCAGGAGATAGAGCTGCAAAACAGGTATCAAAAACTTCTTTAATAGCATCAGATATTATAGAACATATACCCGACTTTTTTTTAGTATTTGAGAAATAAATCTATTTATTTCCTACAAAACTTACGGCTCCTCCAATATAACTGTATGAAACACTTAGTTCGTTGTTTTGGACTGCACCACTCATGGCACCAGTCATAACTGTTTTTGTAAGAGCATAACTATCATTATTTGCCACCACCGAAACATCGTTGATACTTAAAGGTGAAATTCCCGATCCTGAAAAATTAATATTCACAGAATTATCATTTACCTTAGTTACTGAAGCTACTACGTTGTTATGAATGGACGCGTTAAATGTATATTGACCTGTATAATTACCACTAATTTTTTCAGATGCAGGTAACTCAGGAGTAGCACATGATAATAGAAGAGTTCCTATACAAAACACGCAATAAACTATTTTTTTCATAATAGTAAAATTATTTTGAACCAACATAACTAATATTTGTACCACCTGTTGAATAAGTTACATTCAGTTCATTATCATGAACTACACCGCTCAATGTTTCAGAACCGGCTGCTTTTGTTAGTGAAGTAACATTATTCGTGGTAGATACTGTAATACCAGAAACCGTTAAATCAGTAATACCAATACCTGAAAATAATATGGTAACAGTATTTGAATTTTCTGAACTTACTGCAGCAGTTATATTATAATAAGTAGTAGATGTAGTAATATACTCTCCGGTATAGGTTCCGCTTACGTCGCTGGCAGTTGGAGCGCATGAACTAATAAAAATGGCAATAAATAAGATAGATACAAAAGATAGTTTTAGTTTCATAGTTGAATGTTTGAGTGCTTTAAATATATAGATATTTTTTGTGATTGCTAGGTTGCACTGGTTTATATTTATGTCATTTTACAGGTTGTGGCTATGCAGAAATTAATTGTTACTCAATACCTAATTCCTTTTTTAACTTCTTGGTAAGCTTCGTTTTAACATAGTTATAAGACACTGTGGCATAATATTGCCATTCTTTAGGGCTTAATCGGTTAATATCATCTAATCTAACCCATTTGTTACGAGCCAGGTAGGGGGCCGGCATAAACCCTTCACGCTGACATATTTCATCAAACTCATCATCGTTTACTTTAAATGAAGCACTCGTGGGGTGCTCATCCAGGCTTGCGATAAGGAACATTTTATCACCAACACAAAAACATAAATGGTTTTCCCATTTAATATCTTCCGTTACCCCTTTTAATTTTTTACTAAGTTTTCTAAGGTCTTCCAGCTCCATGATAATTGTGATTAAATTAAAAAACGATTGAAATTAAGAAAATAGATGAAACAGGTGGTATCTTTACTTTTACTGATACGTAATAATTGTAAAGTAATAACGATAAATTCTAAGGTTATGAAAAAAGCCATACTTTCTTTATTATTCCTTTCCCTAATTCTAACAGTAAAAGCCCAAACCATTCAATTACCGGGTGTGGGATCTAATCAGATAAATGTTGCTTCAGCTGATGTCAATTCAACAGCTCATTTTACTTTTGGAAATCCTGAATATAATGTAACCGGATTTACCATTAGTTTTCCCACATCTTCAGATCCGCATTATACTGCAACTTCGAGCAACAACCAATTTACTGGTGACATGTTAGCTCATTTTTCAGAGTTAGTATCAGGGTCTCATATTGATTTGCAGGTAATACTGCAGGCTCCGGGTGAAGGGCATCTCCCGTGGACCAAAAATTACATTCTTCAAATGAATTAAATAAATTAGATTATTTATTTACCGGACTCATTTCAATTCGCACAGTATCTGTTTGTGAATGTTTGACGGTGATTGCTTGTGTAATATATTGTTCTTTTTCTATCACTATTGAAAGAGGAGGACATTTAAATCCACCTGAAATATTTGATATTTCAAAATATCCTGTTGAATCACTTAATACTTGATTGTATGTTTTGTCTTTGTTGTAAATACGAGCTCCTTTAATAGGTAAATCAGTCCCTTTTTGTACAACTACTCCCTGGATTTTTTGATAACAATCGCAGGAGCTTAATAACGTAAATAGAATTATTATTATACTGTATTTCTTCATGGATGCTGTATACTAGTGTTTTGTATAAAGTCATTGACACTTCCTATCCATTCTATTGAATTTTTATCAGTATAAATTTTATGTCCTGTATTCTCAAATTGTTTTAGCGTTTTTCTCTCAGGCAAATTTGTATAAATAGTATTGATTTCTTTTTCGGTAACAGCATGGTCATTTATTCCATGCATAAGGAGCACTGGACAATGAATGTTCTTAGCATATTCGGCAGGGTTATGTTTATAAGTATTAAACCCTGCGTGATAACTGCCCCATACCATTAATAAATCAGTAAATGGGTAGGTAGGAATTCCAAAGTTTTTACATCTGTTTTTTATGGTTGGTTTCATGTCTCCAAATGGACATTCAAGTATAATTCCCTTTGGTTGAATTTGATAATCGTTTATGCATTTCATTATCGCTACTGAACCCATAGATATACCAAATAGATAAATGTTATCTTCTCCATTGTTTTTTGCATATTCATAACAAATTTTTACCTGATTGGCTTCATTATAACCAATGTTAACTTCATTTCCATCAGATCCTCCACTGCCTAAAAAATCAACCAATATTACATTATAGTTTAAATTTTTAAATTCATTTGAACGAGTTATCAGGGTTGACTTTTTAGCAGCATATCCATGAAACATAATTACTGTGCCTAAAGCATTAGAATCATTTGTTTCCCAAACTTCTATTTCGCCCAAGGTCGTATGAATTCTTTCAGTTGAGTAACTATACTCAGGTTTTTCAAGATTTTCGGGTCTGGGAACATCTATCCCATTCATCATATATTTTAGTTTGGTAGTAATTCCAACCTTTGATGTATCATATATCTTTAAACGTGTTTCCCCATTATGCACATAATGGGTGAACTTATATGCATGATTGTAGGCGATACCATTTACTGCAATAACCACTAATACAAAGCCTATTAGGATTCCATAAATTAGTTTTTTTCTCATTGTGGCTAATTATAATTTGAAATTACAATATCCGGTATATAATCATAGAATTATAACAAACCAGCTTTGGGTTTTAAGGATTTTTATGTCTAACCGGTACTAATCGGTTATTTTATACCTTAAAACTAAATCCTTTTATACGATTTATAAGGAGGGGTTAAATTAATAAACCCCAGCAAATTCAGGTATTTGCTTAGAAATTAACATAAGGGACTTAATATTTGTATAACAATATAAAAACGCAAACATAAAATTTTGCTCATTTTTGTTAGCATGGTTGCTGCAATTAAGAAAGAAAAGAAAGTGATTGGCCGAAAAGAAAGGATTCACTTTGTTGACTTTGGTCTTCGTAACCTTATTGCTAAAATCGATACCGGAGCTTATAGTTCCTCGCTTCACTGTAACATTATTGGTATATCCATTATTGATGGAGAAGAGTATGTTAAATTTATACCATTGGTATACAAAAACAAGGTTAAAAATGCCCACGAGATTGTAACCAAAGTCTCTAAAAAGAAGCTGGTAAAAAGCAGCAGTGGACATACTGAAGAGAGATACTTTGTAAAGTTGGAAGTACAAATGAATGGACATTCAGTAAAAACTGAATTTTCATTAACCGACAGAAGTAGTATGAGGCATACCATCCTTTTAGGCAGAAAGTTCTTGAAAGGAAATTATATAGTAGATGTTTCCCGAAAGTTTGTATTCTCAAAAAAGAAAAAAAAGTAGTAAACTTGCTATAAATAAAGGCACCATTGAAAACACTTATCCTCGAACATCAGCAAATTCAACAAAAGTTGAATAGATTGGCTTATCAAGTATATGAGGCACATTATAAAGAGGAGGAGATTATTGTAGCAGGTATTGAACCAAAAGGAGCTTTATTGGCTCAACGGTTGGCAGAAAAACTCCGTACTATCACAAATAAAAAAATTGGTATTGCCACTTTAAAAGTAAACAAAGACAATCCTCTACAGAGTGAATTAGTTTGCGAAAAGGGCGGTTGTGAATTTGCAGGTAAAGCGGTAGTATTGGTTGATGATGTGTTGAATACTGGAAGAACCATGATTTATGGGATTAAATATTTTTTAGA
>CAZUXM010000045.1:13722-21426 GCA_964624635.1 uncultured Candidatus Competibacteraceae bacterium | reverse complement strand
CTTATCTGAAGAAGTTTATAAATCCATGCCCGGTAAAAAACTCAACAGCGTTTTCTTGGAAGAATTCCCAAGCATCAAGTCTGAATGGAAAAATGAAAGCTTAGAAAAACAATGGGCGCAGATTCTTGAGATCAGAGGTGTTGTTCAAAAACATCTTGAAGAGGCCAGACAAGCTAAACTCATCGGATCAAGTCTTGAGGCTAAAGTGGTTTTAGCTATGGTTCGAGACGAGATGGACGCCATTCAAGAAAAAGAAACAGAATTACCCAGCCTATTTATCGTTTCCCAAGTTCAACTTAAGGAAAGTGCAGGAACTTCTGTTAAAATTGAAAAAGCAGATGGTGAAAAATGTGTGCGTTGTTGGAACTACAGCACCGTATACATACAACTTCGTAGGATCGCAAAACGGTCCGTCCAATACATATATTGATGCCATTGGTGACTCTAGTTATGTTATCATCGTTACTGATAATTTAGGATGTTGGTGGCCAGATACAATTACAGTAACTAACATTACCAATGATTCGTTGCATGCGTTTTTTACCACCATGGATCAGGAAGTAGATTTTCTTTTCCCTATCGGCTCTTACAATAACCAATCAGAAAATGAAGTGGCGGTACAATGGTTGGTAGATGGAAATACTTATGGTGGAAATAATCTTACTTATACATTTTCTAACTATGGTGATTATCCCATTACTTTAGTAGCCTTTGATCAAAATGGTTGCAGAGATTCATTTACCATGATGATTACAGTTAAAGTAATACTTGATTTATTTATTCCTAATGCCATTACTGCTAATGATGACGGATTAAACGAGGTGTTTTATGTAAAAGGAATTGGTATGGATAGTACAACTTTTGAACTCAGCATCTTCGATGGATTCGGTAGAGAAATTTTTCACACCACTGACCTTACTCAAGGATGGAATGGCAGACCTCAACAAGGCGCTAACTTAAATCCGCAAGATGTATATGTATACCGTGTTTTTGTACGTGACATCTATGGCAATCCGTATACACGCAGAGGAAGTCTTACAGTAATCAGGTAGTCCTTCGGCAGACTCAGACGGACAAAATCCACAGCTTAAACAGACAATGTGATCTGTCTTGTTTGTCTTCCTGAGCCTGACTTGTTTGTCCGTCTGAGCTCTGAGCTTGTCGAAGAGCCGAAGACAAAAAATCCCGACATCAGCCGGGACCCTTTTCATAAGTATGTATATCCTAGGATTAGTTACCTAACATAATAGGCATTACCAACATGGTAACGTCTTCTACCTCTGTATCTACTTCAGATGGACGAATAATACCTGCTCTATTTGGTTCTGATAATTGGAAAGTAACTGTTTCGCCATCAATATTGCTAATCATTTCCATTAAGAATTTTGAATTGAAACCAATTTCCATATCATCTCCTTCGTAAGAACATGGTAATTTTTCGTAAGCCTCATTCGCAAAATCTAAATCTTCAGCAGATAATTGCATTTCATTACCTGTTAATTTTAAACGTACCTGATAAGTAGTTTTATTTGAGAAATTAGATACCCTGCGTAAAGACCCTAATAATGGAGCTTTATCAACGGTTAATTTATTTGGATTTGATTTAGGAATTACTGCTTCGTAATTTGGATATTTACCCTCTACCAAACGTGATACAACGGTAATATTTTCGAACTTAAAACGGATGTTGGCATCAGAGTACTCAACCGTAACTGGAACATCAATAGTAGACAAAATGTTCTTTAATAAGTTCAACGGTTTTTTAGGTAGAATAATACTTGCAATTCCCGAAGCTTTTACATCCTTGCGGTGGTATTTTACCAATTTATGTGCATCGGTTGCTACGAAGTTCGACCCATCAGAGCCCATTTCAAATAAAATTCCACTCATTACCGGGCGAAGATCATCATTACCTGTAGCAAAAACTGTTTTATTGATAGCATGAGCTAAGGTCATTGACTCTACAGAAACCGTATTGAATTTACTTAACTCAGGCATTTTAGGATACTCATCAGCATTATGACCTGCTTGTTTGTATTTACCTGTTTCACTGGAAACCACTACCCCATTGGTTTTGGTATCAACCGTGAATGTTAAAGGAATATCCGTAAAACTTTTTAATGTTTCCATTAAAATTTTAGCCGGAATACAGATTCTACCGGGGGTTTTTACGGTAATATCTTTAATATGAGCTGCTACTGTTGTCTCTAAATCAGAGCCATATACGGTAAGACCGTTGTCATTTACTTCAAATAAAAAATCATTGAGGATGGGTACATTGGAATTATTCGCAATGGTACCATTCACTACTTGCAACTGCTGCAACAAAGTCTTACTGGAGACTACAAAATTCATATTCAATTATTTTTCACAAATATAATCGAATAGGAATAGGTTGGGTTGAAAATTTACCGACAGTTATTAACGGCCTGGATAGGGTAATTTGTCAGGTTTTTTGCCCATAAACATGGCGATGGGAATGGTAATGGGGTCGTAAGTAAAGTATTGGCAAACAGTGGTAGTGGTTCCATCCACAATTCCATACATCCTGTCAACATCTACTTTCGCCTCCCTTCCATCCATGGTGTAAACTCCAGGTTGCATCGGAATTTCGTACAAATCTAAAGACCGTACTTTACCCTGTCTGTTGGTTACTGAGATTTTGTATAGTGGATATTTTGCCTTTACGGAATCTAATCGGGTTGAATTGATTTCAACAAATGATTCAAACCCTAATCCCTTAAACTCTCTTAGAATTGATTTTACTATTAAAGTATCAAAGGGTCCTACAAACTGCTTAGTTGCCAGACTTTTAAGTTTGAAATTTTTATTATCTACATTCAGAATTTCCCAAGAATCCTGAGGTTGACGATAAAATTCAGTTTTAACGGAGGCAATTTCATCTAATTGGTAATTAAATATTTGCCTTGATCTCCATTCATCCACCAAAGGAGTAAAATAGCTGCTAAGATATCCCCGATGACCCGGTTTATAACAGATGTAGGGGGTTTCAGCATCCTGCATCATCATATAAGTTCCAAAATGATCTTGGGTTGGTCCACCTACATAATAGGTTTTGTGCAATTTACCTTTTAGGTATATCTCTACTTTGGTAGCTCCAACAGACAATAACTTAACGGTGTTATCTACTGCATTTTTAGGAACAAATTCTTTCACTTCTACATTTCTGATTACATCCAATAAATTTTCGATCATATCCGCTCTGGCTTCAAAATCGCCGTTCACCATCCATTTTCTACCTTCTTTAGTAAGCAATACCGTTTGATTGCTTTTATTGGCCAGAAATATCTTATCTACATTGGCTGTATCTTTTACTTTAAAGTCGTTATCCTTACCGGTAAGCGTGTTTGAACGATTACCACATGATACAATAACTAATAAAAATACGAAACCACATATTAACCTTCTCATGCAAACCTCCTTTTTCTAATTTTGTTATAGATAAGCCCAAAAAGCACTATCAATAAAATAGGTACAACTACATTGATTACACGAAGTAATTCTTTCATGGGCACCTTTTTGAAACCTACATTAACTTTCTGGTTCAATTTATTTTTATCCAATAGTCTTATTCTAAAATCTTTTGACCTGAGTGGAATAAACCAGGTATCATCTGTTAAGTAGTTTACGGAATTCAATAAAAAGGTTTTATTACCTGCATAATAAACTCCAGTTTTGGTATCTAAACCTAAGGGTGCTACACTAAAATTAGTAGGGTCATTTTTATCAATGTGATAGTCGTTGCGGATAATATCTCCATCACTTACCACTATCATTTTAGTAGGTTTACTTTTGTTTTCGGCTTTTACGTTTCCTAACTCAACTATACGATTAGCAAATACCGACGAAAATTCACCTTCAAGCAAAACAGCTGTTGGGATGGAGTCTTTGGCAAAAGTTTCTTTGGTAGGTATTTGTTCCACTACATTCAGGGAAATTCGCACCGGCGCATACTGCACCTTGGTCATATTTGATGTGTGTAATAAAACTGTTTTCTTCACATCAGGATTTTTAATGGTATCTATACTGTTAGCAAACTCCAGTTTTAATGAGTTGATGTTTTTTACAATTGGATGCTTACCATCAGGCGTTATTACAGGATGGTAGTACCATGGTAATAATTGTTCATTTTTTTGCGTACCAAAATTACCGATATCCAATACAATTTTACCACATTCAGCATCTTGTATTACTGTAGGATTTATACGGACACCATATTTAAACAATTGATCATACAGCCCCAAATCATAAGGTGCGGCAATGGTAAAATTTTTGTTACCAACACTATCCATACTGGTAAAAACATTATCCAGCAACCATAAAACTCTACCACCCTTCATGATGTACTGATCAATAATAAATTTTGAGGCATCATCAAATGTTGTATCGGGTTTTGCAATGATTAAACAGCTAACATTTTCTCTGTTCAATACATCTAAATCATTACTGATATTTACTGCATTTACTTCGTAAAATTCACGCAACTGATTTACCATATCGGCCAATCCCAACTCAAACATTTCGCCATGACCACGACTAAATACTACGTGTTTTTTCTTCTTAAAGTTCATCACTTTATAAAAGCCCTTACAAAAGTTGTACTCCAATCTTTCGATGGATTGATTCAACGTAAACTCAGCCCCTTGACTAAACTGGCTTTCTAATAATTGAACCGGCACCTCAGTACCTCCATACGAAATAATAGCTCCTGGAAATATTTGTCGTACTTTTTTGCCGCTTCCAGTATTTTCCATCACATCGGTAGGAACCAATCCTTTTTCGGTGAGCTGGAAATAAATATTTTTTTGCAGCTCTGGATCTGATTGTGCATTTTCAAAGGGGTCTACAAAACGATATTCAAAATTTCCTTTCGCATAAAAACGGAATTCCTGTAGAATTTCTCTGGTGGCATTTCTTAATCTTTTGAATCCTGCATTTAACTCATCATCTTTACCTTCAAGATATACTGTTACCAGCATATTATCATTCAGGTTACCTAAAATCTTTTTGGTACTATCACTCAATGAATATCTTTTTTCGGCAGTAAGGTCAAAACGTTTAAATTTAAAGTTCGACAAAACGTTCAATAAAATTACTACTACTAAAGCGATTAGTAATCCAAAAATATCTCTTGCTTTTCTTGTCTTAAACATATCCCTTACCATTTACGTTTTTGTAACACTGTTCTAGTCCATAGCAGAAAAAACGCATTGGCACTTAAAAAATAAACAATATCGCGGGTATCAATAACACCACGACTAATTGAAATATAATGAGGCAACACCCCTAATTCCATCACAAAAAGGTCAAAGGCTTTAAAAAGTTTTAATTCACCCAGATAGTTAAATAGTACCGTAACCACCAAACAGATAGCCATTGAAAGCAGTAAGGATACAATTTGATTTTCGGTAACAGAAGAAGCGTATAGCCCTATTGCCACATAAATACTGGCGAGTAATAATAACCCTAAGTAAGAACCCATCACAGCTCCGGTATCAATACTCCCCACGGGATTACCCATATAATACAAACTAAAATAATAGGTAAATGTGGGTAAAATAGAAAATGCCACCAGTACCATAGCTGCAAAATATTTAGCCAGAATAATCTTGGTTTCGCTAATAGGTTTTGTGATCAAACTTTCGATAGTTCCAATACTTTTTTCTTCGGCAAACGACCTCATGGTAATCGCCGGAATCAACAAAAGAAAAATATATGGGGCATTTTGAAAAAAACTATCCATATTGGCATATCCCATATCCAGGATATTATCGTCGGACCAGATGCCAAAAAAGAAAATGGCATTTACCAATAAAAACAGAATGATAACCACATATCCGGTTACCGAACTAAAAAAATTATTGATTTCTTTTTTAAATAATGCTATCACAATACTGGTTTAAAGTTTCAAGTTAAAGATTCAAGTTATAATGATGAATGTTATGATTTCAAACCATTTGAAACTTTCAACCTGAAACATGGAACTATTATTTAATCGGTTCAAAATTAATGTTTTTATCGGGTATAAGGTTTACATTAAAAAGGGTTTGTCGGGTCATTTACCTGTTTATCCAAACTATACGCTACCGGAGGCCCTGCAAAATAAGTCTTGGTAATCGCCCAGGTTTGCTTAAAAAGGTCTGAGTTTCTGTATACTTCCAGTTGCTGAGGCTCTTCCCATTTACTGATGGTATAAAAAAAACAGGGGTTATCATGATCCTGATACAATTCTAAAAAACGGCAACCTTCAAAATTTCTTATCTGTTGATAGGTGTTATTAAACGTTTTTTTAAAATCTTCTATTTTACCTGCTTCAAACTGCATTCTAACGATTCTTACTATCATGCTATATCACTAAATTCAATAATCATGGAACTTCTTACTTCTACTCCCAACATTTTAGCACAATTGGCATTGTGCATGGCTATCTCTATTAATCCGCTATAATTGATAACTGCTACTATCTCCCCCTCTATTACTTCATTGTAGTTATTGGATATTTTGGATACTGAATAAGTAGCACTGCGAACATAAATTTTAAACTTCCGTCCATTCCTTACTTTTTCAAAAAGGTTTCTGGTAATGTTGGTTATCAGGTTTCCATGCACATCTACATATAAAATACTACCTACAATTCTGCCCGGTTCTACTGTTGGATGAAACATGGTTTTCTCCACCAGTTTAATCTCTGTACTCCCAATCTCCTCTAATCCTTTTCCTTGTATTATATCAATAACAGCCGGCACAAAAATATCCATCAAAGGGAAGGTGGTATGTGCTTTTGCATACCCTGTGATATCAAATACCCTTTGAGGGTGTTCACCCAGAAACATAAAAAATATTCCACTGTCGGACCCCACAAAATAATGCCCTTTATGCTCAAATACCACATGTCTTGAACCAAAATCAAGGGTTGTATTTACTGATATGATATGTATAGTACCCTTAGGAAATTGAGGTACTACATTACGTAACATAAAGCTGGCTATCATTTGATCTGAGGTAACCGAAGGGTCATGAGAAGTGTCTACCAACTGCAAATCTTTTACTCCGCCAATGAGCTTACCTTTAGCCATAGCAAGATAAGGGTCTCTGTACCCCATATCTGTTAAAAGTGTTACTATAGCCATGAAGAGTGCCGATTTACATGGTAAAAATAATTGAAAAAAAAGGGGTAAAATCTATATCATTCACCTATTTTTGAGCAATATAATTTTGAAAACTATTGAGCGAAAAGATCATTTTTGTTGATTCCTTGGATCCCGTAAGTTTTTTCGGGGTGAACAACATACATTTAAAGACTATTAAGAAGTTCTTTCCAAAACTTCAGATTGTAAGCCGCGGCAGTGAGATTAAGGTCGTGGGCACCGATAAAGTCATTGACGAGTTTCAGGAAAAATTCCTGTTATTACTTAACTACTACGAAAAATACAATCGACTTGATGAAGATGCCATTATTGAAATATGTGGTAATAATAACCATGAATTTGCCAAACTAAAAAATCCTGAAAGCAGTGATGTGATTGTTTATGGAAATGACGGTTTGGTGGTAAAACCACGTACTCATACACAAGTAAAGCTGGTAGAAACAGCGGCAAATAATGACTTGGTTTTTGCCATCGGACCGGCAGGTACCGGTAAAACTTATGTAGCAGTGGCTATGGCAGTAAGGGCATTAAAAGA
>CAZUXM010000045.1:6119-13692 GCA_964624635.1 uncultured Candidatus Competibacteraceae bacterium | reverse complement strand
CCCGCCCTGCGGTGGAAGCCGGCGAAAATCTAGGTTTTTTACCCGGTGACTTGAATGAAAAACTGGCCCCATATCTACAGCCATTGTATGATGCATTAAGAGATATGATTCCGGCTGAAAAACTACGCCAGTATACTGAGAATGGTACTATACAAGTGGCCCCGTTAGCATATATGAGAGGTAGAACATTAGACAATGCCTATGTAATTTTGGATGAGGCACAAAATACTACCCAAATGCAGATGAAGATGTTTTTAACACGGATGGGTAAATCGGCACAGTTTATTGTTACCGGGGATATAACTCAAATTGACCTTCCCAGAAACCAACGTTCGGGATTACCGGAGGCCATGAAAATTTTGGATAAGGTAAAAGGAATCGGATTTGTATACTTCAATGAAAAGGATGTAGTTCGACATGAATTAGTAAAGAAAATACTCGTAGCTTATAATAAATATGAAGGTTAAAATGCAATACGATAGTATAGACGTCCTATAGGACGTCTATACGAGACTTTTCAAAAATTCAAATTTGTAAAAATAATTATGACAAACACTACCACAAAAACGCAGTATAATTTTCCTAATCAGAAAAAGGTATATTACGGAAAAGTAAGAGATGTGTATACCATTGGAGAACAACATCTGGTAATGATTGCCAGCGACAGAATCTCTGCATTTGATGTGATTTTGCCCCGCCCTATTCCATTTAAGGGTCAGGTATTAAATAAAACTGCGACCGAGTTTTTACAAATGACAAGACATATTTGTCCTAATTGGTTTATAAGCTCTCCGGCTCCCAATGTAGCCATCGGATATAAATGCGAACCCTACAGGGTTGAAATGGTTATTCGTGGGTATCTTACAGGACACGCATGGAGAGAATATAAAAGCGGAAAAAGAATTTTATGCGGGATAACCATGCCCGAAGGATTAAACGAGAATGATCCATTTCCTGAACCTATCATTACCCCGGCTACTAAAGCCGAAGAAGGTCATGACATGGACATTAGCCGTGAAGAAATTATTGCACAAGGAATTGTTCCTGAAGCTGAATATGTTCAATTAGAAAAATATACCCGGGCATTATATAAATTCGGTGTTGAACATGCCAAAAATCAAGGTCTTATTTTAGTAGATACCAAATATGAATTTGGTAACATGAATGGAGAAATCATGTTGATTGACGAAATTCATACGCCCGACAGTAGTCGATATTTTTATCTCGATACTTATGCACGTAATCAGGAAAAGGGAGAACCCCAACAACACCTGAGTAAGGAATTTGTAAGAGAATGGCTTATTCAAAATAACTTTATGGGTAAAGAAGGTCAGCAGGTACCTGAAATGAGTGATGAGTTTGTTGAAACTGTATCTAATCGATACATACATCTATACGAAAAAGTAACCGGTAAAACTTTTGTAAAAGAAGAAACCGGGGACCTTGAACAAAAAATTGTGGAAGCCCTCAGCAAACTGTAGTCCATGAAAAAATATTATATCAAGGGTGCTACCCTGGTGAATGAAGGAAAAAAATTTGAAGCAAATGTTGCCATCAATAATGGATTAATTGAAAAAATAGTAAACCCATCTGATGATTTTAACATCTCAGGATATGAGGTAATCGATGGGACCAATAAAATATTAATCCCCGGAGCCATTGATGATCAGGTACATTTTCGTGAACCCGGATTGACGCATAAAGGAGAAATATATACCGAAGCAAAAGCAGCCGTAGCCGGCGGAGTTACTTCCTATATGGAGATGCCCAACACCAAGCCCGGCGCCACCACCGTTGAATTATTGGAACAAAAATATACAAGAGCTGCTGAATGTTCATTGGGCAACTACTCCTTTTACATGGGAACTACCAATGATAATCTGGATGAAATTTTAAAAGTAGATTATTCAAAAGTTTGTGGTGTGAAAATTTTCATGGGATCTTCTACCGGAAATATGCTTGTTGATGATACCGAAGCGATTGATCATTTATTTAAAAACGTAAAAGTGATTATTGCTTCTCATTGCGAATCCGATCCGATGATTGCTGAAAATCTTGAAGTATATAAAAAGGAATACGGCGAAAATATTCCTGTTGAAAAACACCCATTCATTCGTTCAGCAGAAGCTTGTTATGCTTCCAGTAGTAAAGCCATTGAATTAGCAAAAAAGAACGGAGCTCATTTTCATGTATTACATATTTCAACCGGTATTGAAACTGATTTGTTTGATAACACCATTCCATTAAAAGATAAAAAGATTACTTCCGAAGCATGTATCCATCACTTATGGTTTAGTCATGAAGATTATGCAAAAAAGGGAACCCTCATCAAATGGAACCCGGCAGTAAAAACAAAAGAAGACAGAGAAAAGATTTGGGAAGCACTGTTGGATGATAGAATTGATGTAATTGCCACTGATCATGCACCGCATACTTTAGATGAAAAAGCATTACCCTATACCCAATGTCCATCCGGAGGTCCGTTAATTCAACATTCGGTAGTAGCCATGTTTGAATTTTGGAAAAGAGGAAAAATAAGTCTGGAGAAGGTGGTACAAAAAATGTGTCATAACGTAGCTGAACTTTTTCAGATAGAAAAACGAGGATATATACGTGAAGGATATTTCGCCGATTTGGTTTTGGTTGATCCAAATAAATCATTTACCGTTACCAAAGAAAATATTCTTTATAAATGCGGATGGAGTCCATTTGAAGGAGAAACTTTTCACTCCAGCATCGAAAAAACTTTTGTGAATGGTCATTTGGTTTACGATAATGGCAAATTCGATGAATCTACAAAAGGCATGAGATTAAGCTTTAATAGATAATTATTGGAACACTAATAACACGAATGCCCCTGATTCATAAGAATACAGTCGGTGAAAATCTATTATAGTCCACGTCATCCGTATTCTATTTTTAAAAAAAACGACCCCAAAATTTGAGGTCGTATCTTTTATTATAAGTTTATTTCGAATTATAGTTTCGCTTTGATCTCTACTTCTTCAAATGCTTCGATGATATCACCTACTACTATCTTATCAAATTTCTCGATAGAAAGACCACACTCATAACCATGAGCTACTTCTTTCACATCATCTTTAAAGCGTTTCAATGCAGAAATTTTTCCTGTATGTACTACAATACCATCTCTGATGATACGAATTTTCATTTGACGCGATACTTTTCCGTCTAATACATAACATCCTGCCACCTGACCTACTTTAGTAATGTTGAATACTTCACGTACTTCAATATTACCCATTACTTTTTCTTCAAATTCAGGAGCTAACATACCTTCCATTGCAGCTTTCACTTCGTCTATCGCTTGATAGATAACTGAATAATGGCGGATATCTATTTCTTCTTTTTCAGCTACTTTTTTCGCATTACCTGAAGGACGTACCTGGAATCCGATAATAATTGCATCCGAAGCAGAAGCTAACAACACATCCGATTCAGAAATTGCACCCACTGATTTGTGAATTACATTCACCTGAATTTTCTGAGTAGATAATTTCAGTAATGAATCCGACAATGCTTCTACAGAACCGTCGGTATCCCCTTTGATAATAATGTTTAACTGTTGGAAATCACCAATAGCAATTCTTCGACCGATCTCATCCAGTGTAATATGTTTTTTGGCACGCATTCCTTGTTCACGTTGTAATTGTAAACGTTTAGCTGCAATCTCTCTTGCTTCACGTTCATCTTCCATTACGTTGAACTTATCACCTGCTTGCGGTGCACCTGTTAAACCTAAAATACGAACAGGAGTGGCGGGTCCGGCTTCAGTGATACGAGCATCACGTTCATTATACATAGCCTTTACTCTACCACTGTAGGGTCCTGCTAAAATTACATCACCCATACTTAAAGTTCCATTTTGAATCAAAACGGTACAGATATAACCTTTTCCTTTATCTAACTGTGCTTCAATAACAGAACCAATTGCTCTTCTATCAGGATTAGCTTTTAATTCAAGCATCTCTGCTTCCAATAAAACTTTATCTAAAAGTTTATCAATATTTAAACCTTGTTTTGCCGAAATTTCCTGACATTGATATTTACCACCCCACTCTTCTACTAAGAAATTCATGGCAGCTAATGCTTCACGAATCTTATCAGGATTTGCTCCCGGTTTATCAATTTTATTAATAGCAAACACAATAGGAACACCTGCTGCTTTCGCGTGGTTAATTGCCTCCACTGTTTGAGGCATCACACTATCATCAGCAGCAATTACAATAATAGCTACGTCAGTAATTTGTGCTCCACGGGCACGCATTGCGGTAAACGCTTCGTGACCCGGAGTATCTATAAAACATAAATGTCTACCATCTTCTAAGGTTACATTGTATGCCCCAATATGCTGCGTAATACCTCCGGCCTCACCGGCAATTACATTTGCTTTACGTATATAATCGAGTAAGGATGTTTTACCGTGGTCAACGTGTCCCATGACTGTTACAACAGGTGAACGTGGTAATAGATCATCTACATCATCCACTTCTTCTTCAATAGATTCTTGAATCTCAGCCGAAACGAAGTTCACTGTAAACCCAAACTCTTCTGCAATAATCGAAATGGTTTCCGCATCCAAACGTTGGTTAATAGAAACAAACAATCCCAAACTCATACAAGCTGAGATAACATCAGTAACTTTTACATCCATCATACTGGCTAATTCGTTAGCCGAAACGAACTCAGTTACTTTAAGTACTTTTTTATCTTCTTCAGCACGTAAAGCTTCCTCTTCTATTTTCTCACGAATTTGTTCACGTTTTTCTTTACGGAACTTTACAGATTTCGATTTCCCTTTATCACTTAAACGTGCCAGCGTTTCTTTAATCTGCTTTTGGATGTCTTCATCAGTAACCTCAGGTTTTACCGTTTTGTTTCCACCTTTGTTAAATCTGTTTCCACCGGTATTGTTTCCCGGACCTCGATTATTACCTCCGGCCCCTTTATTATGGTTAAAGTTTTGGGTATCTACCTTTTTAACAGGGTCATTTTTTATACGTTGACGCTTTTTCTTCTCCCCTTCTTTTTTGATATCGTCTTTATATAAATCAGCCTGTGATTTTGGTTGATTTACGGGCAACTCTATCTTACCTAAAATGGTGGGACCTTCTAGTTTTTTTACCTGAGCTTTAATGGTTTCTACTTCCGCTTCTTTCTCTTCAACCACAGGTTTTACTTCAGGTACTTCTTTTACTTCTTCCTCAACTACTTTTTTAGTTGTTTTGGTTTTTTTAGATTCAGGCTCAGCTTCTTTTACTACCTCTTTTTTCTCTTCTGTAGTTGTTTCTGATTTTTTAGTAGTTTTTTTCTTCTCTCCTAAATCAATCTTACCAACTACTTTTAACTCTTTGCTCTCTACCGTAGCTTTTATTGTTTCCTTTTTTTCTGGTTCAGGAGTTTCTTTAACCGGTACTTCTTCTTTTACTTCTTCAGTATTTACATACTTGTCACTTTTCAGTTTTTCTTCAAGATTTACTGAGACTTTACCTGTAATACCTGTACTAACAGTTTTTGATTTTTCTTTTTCGAGCTTTTCTGATTGAAATTCCTTCAACAGAAGTTCATATTGAGCCTCTTCAATTTTTGCATTTGGATTTGACTCAATATGATGCCCATGCCCTTCAAGGAACTCCACAATATTATGAAGCCCGATGTTAAGCTCTTTGGCAACTTTGCTTAATCTTAAAGCTTTTGTTTCAGCCATAATTATTTTCTACTCTCTACTTTTTCTTTTTAATTTTTAAACAGGTATATCAAAACTTTACTTTAAAAATTACTCTTCAAACTCTGCTTTTAATACATCTATTACATGATTGATTGTTTCCTCTTCCAAGTCAGTTCTTTTTACTAAATCTTCAGTAGTTAATTCAAGAACCGATTTTGCAGTATCACAACCAATTGATTTTAATTCATCAATAATCCAGTCTTCAATTTCATCACGGAATTCATCTAATGCCACGTCTTCACTATCTTGGATAGCATCTTCTCTGTAAACTTCAATTTCGTAACCGGTTAATTTTCCTGCTAATTTAATATTCAAACCACCTTTACCAATCGCTAATGAAACTTGATCAGCTTTTAAGTATACATGAGCTGCCTTTTTCTCCTCAACCAGTTTAATGCTGGTAATTTTAGCTGGATTTAATGCACGTTGTATAAATAATGAATTGTTATTGGTATAGTTAATTACGTCAATATTTTCGTTTCTCAACTCTCTAACAATACCATGTATACGTGAACCTTTCATACCAACACAAGCTCCTACCGGATCAATACGATCGTCATAAGATTCAACCGCCACTTTAGCTCTTTCACCCGGCTGGCGAACAATTTTTTTGATGGTGATGATACCGTCAAAAATCTCAGGTACTTCCTGTTCAAATAATTTCTCCAAAAATATCGGAGAAGTTCTTGAAAGAGTAATTACCAAACTGCTGTTTTTTCTTTCAGCACTTAAAACTACTGCACGCAAAGTATCCCCTTTTTTGTAAAAGTCAGATGGAATCATTTCACTTTTTGGCAACACTAATTCGTTCCCATCATCATCCAATACTAAAATTTCTTTTCTCCAAACTTGGTAAACTTCAGCCGTAATAATCTCTCCAACACGATCCTGGTATTTTTTAAATACATTATCTTTTTCAAGATCGTTGATTTTAGCAATCAGGTTTTGACGCATGGCCTGTACTGAACGACGACCAAAATCTTCTAACTGATAAGCATCAGTAATCTCTTCACCTATTTCAAAATCCGGTTCAATTTTTTGAGCTTCACTTAATGCAATATGTTTGTTAGGATCATAATCAAAGCTATCCTCAGCAAATTCATCATCAACAATTTCTCGGTTACGCCAAATTTCCAAATCTCCTTTATCTACGTTAAGGATAATATCAAAATTATCAGCATCACCATATTTTTTGATGATCATGTTACGAATCACTTCTTCTAAAATATTCAACAGAGTAACCCTGTCAATATTTTTTACCTCTTTAAATTCCGAGAACGATTCTATCAGATGCGCTGTGTCCATAAACTCAGTGTTTAATTTAAATAATAATTAGCTTTTTCGTTTGTTTAATGTCTTTTAATTGTACTGTTACCATTTGGTCACTCACCACAGGTTTCAGTGATTTATTTTTAGGATTTCTTTTCTTGAAAAGGTTGAGTACTATTTCATTTTCATCGGCTGTATTAATTTTACCTTCCAGTTTATCACCAACAAGGGTAAGTATCTCTACTGATTTGCCAATGTTTTTTTTGTATTGATTCATGTGGCGAAAAGGTTTATCCAAACCGGGTGATGAAACAGTGATTTCAAAATTATCCGCTGCTTCACCTAATTCATTTCTAAGGTAGCGGGCAACTTGAGTACACTGATCAACAGTAATGCTTTCCATACCATCAGCATAAACCGCAATTACTCCATCAGCCCCCATGGTTAACTCCACCAGAAAAAGATCCATCTCTTCCAGCTTTGTCAGCACCATATTTTCTACCACCTGTTTGTCCATATTTGAATAAAAAAGGGGCTTAGGGCCCCTTCGTTCAT
>CAZUXM010000045.1:0-6109 GCA_964624635.1 uncultured Candidatus Competibacteraceae bacterium | reverse complement strand
ATTTCCGGTACAAATATAATGGAATCAGCTGTATAAAGCAAATAAAAAGGGTTTTAAGGGTCCGTTATCCGGCCATCCGCTATGGTTCCCCAATCCAAACCCCTATGGCAGTAAGGGTTAGCTGGTATTTCTGTCGTTTACTCACCAACCCTAACTGCCCTAAGGATTTGGATTAGGTACGCCACCGCTTCTGTCCGGCGTACTGCTACCAGGTTAATTTTTTCTGCTCAGCTTGCAACACCTCCATCGTAACGGCATCGTAAACAAAGGCCACTACATATAAATGATTTACATTGTATATGGATGGATCAATATTTATTGAAAAACCATCAATATATTCTCCTCCGGTAGTTAATGGATTTCCTGCATTTACAGGAGTACCCCAGGTACCGTTAAAAGCAGCTCTTAATACATGGCGGTGTGTATATAGTTCGATGTCTGATGGGCTGGCTGCATAATCTTTTTGCCAACGTACTAAACTATCTTCTACCAAAAACATAGAAATCTTATAATTTGAATTCAGCTCAGCCATTCCTTCTACATAATAAAATGAGCAAATAGAACTATCAGCAGGTGTCCAATAGTTTTCTAATTGTATGTCTACCACTTGTGGCAATGCTAATTGAGAGGCTACCCTTGATGACCAGGTAGTATAACCCACCACTGCTGAGCCTGACCATTCTTTTCTATTCACCATTCCATTAGGCAATCCGATGGTAGAAACACCAAACTCTGCATCAATTTCTTTAGCGGTTTGAGTTCTAAAATCATACACATATTTTAGTGATGGATTTAAAGCAGTATCTAAAGGATAAAGAGCTGTAAAATCGCCTGATAATTCTGAATGTAAACCTACGGCAACTATTTGCTCATGATAGGTGCCTTCAATGGTTTGAATGGCTTCTGTTGCTCTCGGGCAATTACCACAACGATGTCCTGTAATATCTTCAATCAAAACTTTTTTCATTTTATCTCCTGAAGGGCGGGGATAAAAAGTAGGTTGAGTTACTGTACAACCATTGGGTCCGGGAACTGTATAAGGGTCGTTAATATAATCACAACCTGCAAATACTATTGCCATAAGCCCAATAATAGTTCCAAAAAATATTTTATTTCTCATATACTTAAAAACTCTATGTTCAAATTTAATCAATTCAAGTCATTTAAAAAATGACTATTCCTGCTTATACAGGTATTAAAAACTACTCATTAATGAAAGTGTAAAGCCGTTAGAAGCCGGTACTTGACGACAAACCCCTCCTACACAAATAATTCCTGCTCTTTGTCTTCCGTAACCAAAAGTAATGCGTGTTGAATTAATATTATATCCTACCTGTCCTGTAATATAGTGTATCTGATATTCTTCAGTAGGATTCCCCACATTCCATTGATCCATGATGGAAACAAAAAAGTGAGGCGAAAAAGTATATTCAATTAAACCCATAGCCCAACTTCCATTAGTTCTATCATCCAAATGATCCGTTTCCTGTTTCGTAATCAATCCTTGTAATTCTAACCTAATGGTATGTTTCGGTAAAAACTTATATTGTACATCAGCTACTACAATTCCTGAATGAATTAAACGAGGACTGGAACCAAAACCTTGAACGAGGTTTTTATCAATGAATAAATACATCCCCATCAAATTCAGTTTCACCTTTTTACTAATTTTTTGGCTTATCTCAATATTAGCATCCATATATAATGGTCTTCCAAAACCAAACACATCCGTTCTATAACCATATAAATCGCCGGTTAAATTAGTATCCAAAGCATTTACCATACTAAAATTAAGATTTATCTGCGTTGGATATTTTTTTCCTAACCATTTAGGAGTGGTAAAATTAATATCCGCCTGTAAGCCTAACTCTCCGTTTGATTGTACTGCATAAGGATATACACTCGCTGCCAATGCATAGGTATGTTGTTTATTTAACATAGGAACAAAGTTCATTAGCAAAGGTTGTCCAGTCATATTTCTATCACTTCTAAAATCAAAATTCTCAACACGTTTAGCTTGTACTGTTATTCCCAAACCTTTTTGTACATATGAAGCAGAAAAATAGAATGCTGTTCCGGGGCGATAGATATAATTATTGGTACGGTTAGGATCATTAATTTTATAAGCAAACTCGGCATTCATATTAAACCTGCCTATACCAAAACCTAAACGACCCGACCATGCGCCTACATTCAGTGGCAAATTTAATTTTTGGTTAGGATCCAGCGGACTTGTAATGTCTTCGTTCTCCTGGTATTTTGAAACGAATGATCCACCAATTTTTAATTGAATTTTTTTCTCGGCGAGTTTGGGAAATAAATCAGTAAAATTAATATCTGCATTAAACCCTTTAATTAATCCAGGACTCCATGTCCAGAAAAAACGTTGTTTACCTACTAACCCTGTAAGTGTGATTCCTTGAATTGGAGTATACCTGGCTCTAAATCCATCAATAAAATTATCAAATCCTAATGCTCGTTCTTCATAAGCACGTAATACTAGTCCGTTGCCAAACTGCTCATAAAAAGTTCCGGCAGTAGCTTCTAAACCACCCAATTTATAAGTAGCATATCTAAAAGGAACACCTTGCCCCTCGTACCTATCATCAAAACCTAATAATGGTTTAGGTAAATAGGCTTCATAACGCAAGCCTGCCGAAAAATTTCCATTGGTATATACCAGGTTAAGAAAACCATTCATCCTAAACTTTTCCGGAACTACGGGAGCACCAATTAATGAATCTGTAAAATAGTATTGAGCATCTAATCCGAAATTACCATGTATTTGCCCCCAATTTACTTCCTTATTACCGTCAGTAATTTTTTTATCTTTTTTGTTTTTAGTTTTCGAACTATCAGAATCCGAAACCTGGGCGCCTAATAAATGGGAAAAGGCCACAAGTAATGTGGCCAATAAAATCTTCTTCATAAACTGCTGCTATGTATATCCAATCGTATACTAATTATTTATTTTTTCTCCTTTACTCACTTTTTTAGTAAGCTCCAATAATTCGTCTTCATCTCCTGGATTGTATGAATTATGTTGCCAAACTACATTTCCTTGCCCATCCACTAAAAATGTATGAGGTACTGTATTAACACTCATGGCTCTTTTAAAATCACCATTAGGGTCACAGTATACTTCGTACTCCCATGATTTACCATTTACAAATGGCTCCACTTTAGCCACATTACGTGCATCATCAATAGAAATAGCCACTACTTTTACGCCTGTTTCATCTTGCCAGTCATCATAATTTTCGGCAATAGCGGTAAGTTCAGCTATACAAGGTTTACACCAGGTAGCCCAAAAGCTGATAATAATAGGCTTGCCACCATTTTGAATTTGGCTGGTATTAAATGCTCCGCCTTTCATATCTTGAATGGTTACTGCAGGTAAATTATTTTGAGCAGAAACTAAACTCGTTAATAACGAACAAAAACCAACTAAAAATATTTTCTTCATAACAGTTTATTAAATATGCTTTACAATGTTAACAAATCTTCGGCTAATGTGTACTGCAAAGTTGCATTAACCTTTTTATAATTTCATATCACAACCTATGCCAATTATTGTATTTTCAGGTAAAATGATTGGTTAAATGCGAAAACAAGTTGGAAATACTGATATTTATGGTTTAAATTTGATTTAACATTAAATTATTAATCTAATTAAACATTCTATGAAGCGTACACTTATACTAGCCGGTGCTTTTATAGCATCATTAGCAGTAAATGCACAAGTACAAAGAGTATGTATGGCCGAAGGGTTTTCTAACGCCAGCTGTCCTCCTTGTGCTTCACAAAATCCTGCTTACAACACCTTACTTTCGGGCAATACTACAAAAGTGATTGCTATTAAGTACCAAACCAACTGGCCGGGTGCTGATCCTATGAATGCTCAAACGCAATCACAAGTAGGACCACGTGTTACTTATTATGGAGTAACCGGGGTGCCATGGGGTGCATTGGATGGAACAGCTTATGCTGGTGGATCTTATTCAGGAGCCTTAGCTAACCTAGATCAAACTGAGATTGATAACAGATATGCTGTTACTTCTCCATTTGCTATGGTTACTACTCATTCATTCTCTTCTGATTATGATTCTATTTTTATTAGTGTAGATGTTACAACTCCTGCTGCATTTAGTGGTACTACTAATAAATTACATGTGAATTTGGTAGAAAAAGATATTACTTTCTCTTCAGCTCCGGGTTCAAATGGTGAAACTGTATTCCATAGTGTATTCAGAGATTCATACACTACAACAGGTGGTCAAGCCATTCCTAACAGTTGGGCTCTTGGTGAAAACCATACTTATACTTTTGCAAGAGCTATCCCAGCATATATCTACGACTTTACTGAATTAGCTGTAGTTGCTTTTATTCAGGATGACAGTGATAAAGAAGTATATCAGGCTTCAAAAAGTGATCCGGTTGCAATTGCTAATTATGGTATTACTCAAAACATTGGTAGCTTAAATGCTTTCAGTTGTGGTACTGATTATAATGGTGTTACTACTAACTTAAAAAATGTAGGTTCAGTAGCTATTACCAGTGCAACTGTAAATTATCAAATTGACGGTGGTACTGTAATGACGTCTCCTTTCTCAGGCTCAATAGCTGCAGGTGCAAACACTAACTTTACTTTACCAAACATTACAGGTGTAACCGGTGGTTCTCATACCCTTGAAACATGGATGAGCAACATCAATGGTTCATCAGCTACTGATGGTATTGCTGCTACTTATGGTACTGCATCTAAAAACTTCACCAATGTAACTGGTAGTGGAACTCCAGGTCCAATTACTCAAACTTTTGGTGTAGCTAGTTTCCCATATGCTAACTGGGCATTGGATAATCCAAATCCTGCACAAACTTGGACTCGTGTAGGTACTAGTGCCGGAAGTATGAAATTTAACAACTTCGTATATCCAAATGGTGCTGTTAGTAATATGATTGTAGAACCAATCGACTTAACCGGATTAACTACTCCATCATTAAAATTTGATGTTGCTTACTGCCAATATTCTACTGAAAACGACAGATTACAAGTATATGTATCTACTGATTGTGGTGGAACATGGACCAGTGTATATAACAAAGCAGGAAGTACTTTAGCTACTAAAGCTGCTCAAACCGGTGCATTTACTCCAACTGCAGCACAATGGAGAACTGAAACAGTTGATCTTTCTTCTTATGCATCTGCCAATAAATTATTTATCCGTTATACTGCCACCAGTAACTATGGAAATAATTTATATGTAGATAATATTAACGTATCAACCCCATCAGGTATTGAAGATAACATCAATGCTACTTTTAATGTTTATCCAAATCCTGCTACTGATTATGTTCAGGTGAGCTTTGAAAATGCAGAAAACATTACTGTTAGTTTAATCAATTCAATGGGACAAACTGTTAAGATTTTCAATAACGTAAATAACAATACTCAGTTAAGCCTTGAAGGTTTAGCGAATGGTATTTATGTATTGAATGCTGAAATCAACGGTGCTCGTGTTACCAAACAAATTATCAAAAACTAATTAGATAAATAATTTATAAAAAAAGCCCGACCTATTGGTCGGGCTTTTTTTATAATATCTTCTAATTAATTTGAATTAAATTCTTTGATGAATTTTTTGGGTTCTAAAAACCCTGTAGTATCAGAACTATATCCTCCACCTATTTCCATATTTACATCATGCCTCATTTCAAAATGTAAATGTGCCGGATAAATATTTCCTGCAGTACCTATAGTACCAATGGGTGTTCCAATTTTTACATAAGTATCTGCGTTTACAAATACGGTATCAAAATGTGCATATAAAGTTTCTACTTGAGGGTATTTATTTCCTTTAGGTAACTGATGTAAAATACGAACTACCTTTCCCCAACCACCTTTTATGTCTTGGGCAAATTTTACATAACCATTAGCTGCAGCATATACAGTATCTCCTAAATCAGTATTTCCACCTCCGGTTCCATTCCAATCTTCACCCAAATGGGTATTACGCATAAATGGTTGAGCTTCATAATAGTTTTTACCGGGTGGGTTACCTACAGGATTGCGAAACTTACGGGCTATATAATTGGTATCAAACACAAA
>CAZUXM010000044.1:310-22860 GCA_964624635.1 uncultured Candidatus Competibacteraceae bacterium | reverse complement strand
ACTAAATCCTATTATTTCTTCCACTTAATACTACAACCAATGGCTTTGGTTTCAGGTAATTATGTTCAGCCAACCTTTATTATTGATTATCCGGTAGAAATGAGTCCGCTTACTAAAAAACATCGTTCAAAAGAAGGATTGGTGGAAAGATTTGAATTGATGATTAATGGGAAAGAAGTAGCGAATGCATATAGCGAGTTAAACGATCCTATTGACCAACGTGAAAGATTTGAAGACCAGGTGAAGTTAATGGAAAGAGGAGATAATGAAGCCATGTTTATTGACCATGATTTTTTAAGAGCATTGGAATATGGAATGCCCCCTACCTCAGGTATTGGTATTGGAATTGACAGACTTTGTATGCTGATGACCAATCAGCCAAGTATACAGGATGTCTTATTCTTCCCTCAAATGCGACCAGAAAAAACGGATGAATAATATTTTTTTAAAAAATGAGTTTATAAATCAAATCCATGTTTATGAAAAATGTAATCATTGCTTGTTCACTTTTGGTTACCGGTTTTTTATCGGCTCAATCCAGCTCATTTGATATTTATTTGGTAGGTGCAGATGTTGGCGACATGAACATTACTCGTAAAGTGAGTGGTACAAAAAAATCTTATGTTCTTGAGAGCACTACTTCTGTTATGTTTGGATCAAGAGTAGATAAATACAAATGTACCATGGAGTTTGATAACAACATTCTCATTACCTCCACCATGGAAAACAAAAAAAATGGAAAACTTATTTGGTATACATATGTAAACAAAGTAGGAGATTCCGGTTATAAAGTTCAAACAGAAAAAGGATTGTCTACCATTGCAGGTAGTGTTTCATATTGTTGTTATGATATTTTCTTTAAAGAACCTAAAGATGGGGATGCCGTATTTAGTGAACGTTGGGGGAAATTTGGAAAGATTGTAAGTAAAGATTCACATGCTTTTAATCTTGAGATAAAAGGCGACGAAACCTATTCGTATTATTATGAAAATGGAGTGATGACTAAAATGGAAACTCCTTCTATTTTAGGAAAGGTTAAAATGGTTAAGAAGTAATTCACTACTTTTGTTCTGTGATTGAGATAGAAGATAAAATATTATCACGGGACCTATTCGAAAAAAAATTCGTTTGTGATCTCAATGCCTGTAAAGGGGCTTGTTGTGTAGAAGGTTCAAGTGGAGCACCACTTACCGAAGAAGAAATTCATATTCTTGAAGATATTTATGATGAGGTAAAACCATACCTTCCCCAAAAAGGAATTAAAGCCATTGAAAAACAAGGCCACTGGGTAATTGATGCAGATGGTGATTATACTACTCCGTTGGTGGGTGAAGAAAAAGAATGTGCCTATACTATTTTTGAAAACGGAATGGCGTTGTGTGGTATTGAAAAAGCCTATAAAGAAGGCAAAATTGCTTTTAAAAAACCTATTTCATGCCACTTATATCCAATAAGAATTACTCAGTACAAAAAGTTTGAAGCACTTAACTATGATGTATGGCATTTATGTAAGCCGGCTTGTGCTTGTGGTGAAAAATTACAAGTACCCGTTTACAAATTTTTGAAAGAAGCCATTACAAGAAAGTATGGAGAAGAATTTTACTCGATGGTGGAAGCAGCTGCAGTTGAATTGAAAAAAGACTCAGAATAATTTATCTCTTTTTTATATCCCACTCCAACTCATAATCAAAATTAGGTTTGATATCAATATTCTGTGGGAAAAATACTACTTTCTCAGGCTGCTTTTTTTCACGGTAATTTCCCGGATCCCATACTTTATTTGCGTTGGTATCATAAATAAGACGGATACGGTAAATTCCCTGGCGTAAATTTTTAAATTGCACCACACTTGAATCACCCCAGTTTATTTTTTGTTCATCCAGAATTTCATCCTTATCATTCATTAACTGAAATATACCTACACCTGAAGTATATTCTGGATTTTTTATTTGTAAAGTAAGTAGTTTGTAATTTTTATCGTTTGAAGTTTTAAAGGTAAAGTAAGTAGAATCTATTTGTGTACCTAATATACTCTTAATGCTTTTTCGCGGGAAATATATTGTGTAGTTTTTTGATTGTTTGAAAGTATAATTTAAATAAAACTTTCTATTGGTACCATCAACAGGCATTAATTGTGCAATTATTCGAGCTCCTTCTTCTTTGAAAACAACACTGTTGGTATCCATTGAGTCAACAGGTGTAGTAAATTCTAATTCGAGTTTTTTATAAAAATCAAAATCAGCAGGGGGAGCATTGATTATTTTGAGAGGTGCTACACCGGTAACTATATTGTTCTTAAATGAATTAATAGTTCGAGGGTAGGTTTTGAAAGTATCCTTTTCACCTAAATTACTTGTGAATATAAATTGGATGGTATCGTCGTTTAACCGGGGCTTAAACCAATAATTAGCACTGTCTTTTTTTAGACCAATTAATTCTAATTTGCCTGTATCAAGAGGATAATTGTTTGAAATAAACTGAATTTGTTCTTTATTGACTTTGCCTGTAAATTTTAAATTAATCATCCCGGCTATTGGCATTTTTATGGTTTGAATTTTTGGATCTATCACGGTTTCTCTAAAAAACATAATGTTGCTAACCAAACTATCACCGGAGGTAACTGTCTGAGGTAAAAAGCCAATTCCTTCGTTGGGTTTATCAAACAAATAGTTTTTATTTTCTTCAAGCAAAGCAAATACTTTAAAATTGCCGGGCTTCATATAACCAATTTTTACATTCCCATCAGCATTAGTGCTGCCGGCATAGTAGGGTAATGAGGTAAGGGGTAATGAATCAACATCCTCTTCATATAACATAACATGAACCCCTTGCAAAGGTTTTAATGTATATGCATCCAACACTTTAAAAGGTGTTTGCAGTGAATCAATAATATCACCTGTGCTAAATGAATATACCAGGTTGTTGAGTACATTTCCTTCGTTATTATCTACTACTGCTTCACCAAAATTTATTACATAAGTAGTATTTTCACGTAGCGTGGATGTAATAGTTATTTCTATTGATTTTCCTTTTTCGGTGGCCTCAAAACTGCTGCCTGGGGGACTTAATAAAATTTGTTTGGTAGGATCTTTAAGTTTTACAAATTCATCAAACTCGATGGTTATTTTTTTTGAATTAAATCGGATAGATTTATTAGAAGGGGTAAATTTTTCTGCAACAGGTGGAGTTACATCTTTATCACCTCCGGTTAATGGTAATTCATGAGCACACGAAGCGCTTAAAAAAATAAGAATGATATATATGCCTAATTTTTTCACAAAATGGTAGAAATGATAACGGAAATATCTTCTAAGTATTTTTTATCAGTATCGTTAAAATGATCATAATGTTCGCTATCTACATCCAGAACCATTACTACTTCATTGTTTTTAAATACTGGTATTACAATTTCGGAATTACTGGCTGAACTGCAGGCGATGTGTCCAGGAAATTGATGTACATCAGGTACAAGAATGGTTTGTTGATGTTGCCAACTGGATCCACAAACCCCTTTTCCTTTAGCAATTCGGGTACATGCCACCGGACCCTGAAAAGGTCCCAGCACCAATTCATTATTTTTTACAAGGTAAAAACCTATCCACCAAAAGTTGAATTTGGTTTTTAAAATGGCTGTAATGTTCGAAAGATTGGCAATCAGATCTTGTTCTCCATCTACTATTCCTTTGATCTCACTAACGGCTTCTTCGTAAGCTTGTTGCTTATTGTCCATAACACAAATGTAATGAAAGTTTCAGGTTGGGTATGTTTCAGGTTGAAGGTTTCAAATTTCAAGTTCAGTTTTCAGCATCCAATTTGCAATCTTCAACCTGAAATTTGCAATCTGCACCCTTTCTGCCCGGGGGTGAAGTGGTAGCCCGGAGGACAAAGGCCTAGCGGATTGAGCAGCGAGGAGGCGTAACTCAAGTGTAGCCACCACAGCGCCAATACGCTTGGCTTTTGCCTGAGGACTATAGCGTAACACCCGAAAGGCAGCCTATTGAAAAACTATGAATAAATAATAACTATTAACACAATCCTAATTTGGATTTGTGCATTGATGGAGGTATGTTTGCCCCATAAGAAAAAACCAACATTTTTTAGAAAATCCCTCAATAGAAGAGTATGTCAAAAAAAGTATCAGACCTTGCACAAAATCTTATCGGATCAGAAATTATAAAACTGGCCGGTGAGATTAATGAAAAAATTAAACAAGGCAGTTCTGTATATAATTTTACCATTGGTGATTTTAATCCTGCTTTATTCCCCATACCCGGTGAACTAAAACAGGAAATAGTAAAGGCATACGAAAATGATCAAACCAATTATCCGGCTGCCGAAGGGGTGGTAGAACTACGTGAAGCAGTAAGTGCTTTTTTAAAAAATTACGGAGGATTAGATTATTCAAAAAATGAAATACTTATAGCCGGTGGAGCACGTCCGGTTATTTATGCCATCTATCAAGCCATTGTTGACCCCGGGGATAAAGTTATTTTTCCTGTTCCTTCATGGAACAACAATCACTATACTTATTTGAGCAGAGCTCAACAGGTAATGATTGAAGCATCACCTGAAAATAATTTTATGCCTACCGCAGAGGAAATTAAACCTCATTTGCAGGATGCCAGTTTATTAGCATTATGTTCACCACTCAATCCTACAGGTACTGTTTTTGATAAAAAACAATTAGAAGAGATTTGCGATCTTGTATTAGCAGAAAATAAAAGAAGAGGTGAAAATGCTAAACCATTATACCTCATGTATGACCAGATTTATTGGTTATTAACCATTGGTGAAACCAAACACTTTGACCCCGTTACTTTACGTCCTGAAATGAGACCTTATACCATTTTTGTAGATGGAATAAGCAAGGGTTTTGCAGCTACCGGTGTACGTGTTGGCTGGGCGTTTGGACCTGATACCGTGATCAATAAAATGAAATCAATTTTGGGTCACGTTGGTGCATGGAGTCCTAAAGCGGAGCAGGTAGCTACCACTCATTTTTTAAATAACAAAACGGCAGTGGATGCGTATCTTGATTGGATTAAAGGTACAGTAAAACAACGTTTTGATGCTTTTTATAATGGGTTTATTCAACTTAAATCAGAAGGGTTTGCTGTAGATGCTATTGTACCACAGGCAGCCATTTATTTAACCATCAAATTTGATTTAAAAGGAAAGAAAACAGCTGACGGAAAAATTTTACAAAATACAGATGATGTTACTTCATATATTTTAAATGAGGCAGGTTTTGCGGTGGTCCCTTTCTTTGCATTTGGCTCACCTCGTGAATCAGTATGGTATCGGTTAAGTGTTGGTACCAGTAAATTGCAAGAGATTCCTGCCATTTTTGATAAATTAAGAACAGCCCTTAAAAAATTGTCATGAGTTCAAATTATTGTGTGATTATGGCTGGCGGTATTGGCAGCCGGTTTTGGCCTATGAGCCGACAACATCACCCTAAACAGTTTATTGATATTTTAGGCACCGGTGAAACATTATTACAGGCAACATATAGAAGAGTAAGTTCTATATTTCCACCCGAAAATGTAATGGTGGTTACCAACGAAGATTATGCATCATTAGTAGCTGAACAATTACCTGCTATTCCTAAAAATAATATACTGGCAGAACCACAAAGAAAAAATACTGCTCCATGTATTGCGTATGCAGCGTATAAAATTCGTAAGCGTGATCCCAATGCTACTATGCTTATCACTCCTGCTGATCATTTGGTGACCAAAGAGGAAGAGTTGGTAAGGGTATTAAATCTTGGGATTAATTATGCCAAAGAAAATGAAGTGTTGCTTACCATGGGGATCAAACCTACCCGGCCTGATACCGGCTATGGATATATTCAATTTAATCCAAAACTCAACGGCAACGAAGAGGTAAAAAAAGTAAAAACCTTTACTGAAAAACCTGAATTGGAAATGGCCCGCCATTTTATGAATAGCGGTGAATTTTTATGGAACAGTGGGATGTTTATTTGGAAGCTGAGCAGCTTTATGCAGGTGTTCGAAAAGTTTATGCCTGAAGAATTTTCGTTGTTCAACGAAGGTGAAGCACAATTAGACACCCCCAATGAACCTAAAGCCATTGCCGAAATTTATAATGAGGTGCACAATGTTTCTATCGATATTGCCATTATGGAAAAAGCCGATAATGTATATGTAATTATGGCTGATTTTGGATGGAGCGATTTAGGTACCTGGGGATCATTATACGATGAATTAAAACAGGAACATCCGAATGCCGTAGTAGGTAAAAATGTAATGTTATACGATTCACATAAGTGCATGGTGCACGTCCCCAAAGAAAAACTGGTGGTAATACAGGGATTAGAAAATTGTATCGTTGCTGAAAGTAACGGCGTCCTCCTCATTTGTAAAATGGAAGACGAACAAAAGATAAAAACTTTGGTAAACGAAGTGAGAATTGAAAAGGGAGAGAAGTTTTTGTAGGTATTTATTTTTTATCTAACAAAAACTCTTCATTTACTTTAGTGTATGTGTTAATTAAATAGGTAGTATCCGTTTCAGGAGTGGTCCCTTCAATGTCTTCTCCAGCTACATAATAACTGTAGTATTCAAATATATTTTCTTTCATTCCTCCCTTATCCCAAGGGAAAACGAAATAATTACCTTCAGAATAATCTCCACCAGAAAAACTTCCCAGCTCAGAACCACTGAAAATGATTTTATCATTTTGTACAAGAACATATATAGTTCCGCTAGGACCGCAGCTTTCCACAGTCAGATCAATCGATAAGATATATGTAATGGTTCGGTAACTTCTTGGAGGACTAGAATACGTGTTTTTATAAATACCCATGTTCATCGTTTCGGTATCAGATTTATGGCGATGTAAATTAAATGTTTTGGAAGCTAGTACTACTCCGTTTGAACTTAATCTCGCTTCACCCCAAAATTCATTGCTAGTTTTGTCAAGCTTTAAAGGACCTAAATGAATGGAATAATTAACACCACTTTCTGTTCTGAAGCTTTCATAGTAAAATGATAATAGAGCACCCCAGATAAACCCGGTTTTCTTTTGTTTGTTGACTGTCCATTCTACTTCAACCCAGGGGTACTCCAATCCATTTAATATCAAATTTTCATCGGTAATTTTTGTAACTTTTATAGAGTCTCCTATCGCTAATTGTTTTACTACTTCGCTGTTTTTATCAGCAGCAGACCTTATATTTACTTTGTCACCAAAAATGTGGAAATAGTTTTTTGCAGTATATCCAAGTCTATAATCATACATAATATTCCCTTGAGAATAAGCCGATGATGTTATTAATAAGAGATAAATAATGAATAGATTTTTCATATACATGAATTAGTATCCTAAATTACGTAATCTTTTATTCCCCAAACAACGTCTTACTCACCACATTTACCTCAGCAATCCCACTAACATAATACATTCTTTTATCTTCTAAACATTGGCATAGATAACGGGTACGTTGTTTTGGACCTTTGCGAAATAGTTTCCCCGTGCCTAATGAAAATATAGATCCCATCGGTATCTCTTCTAAATGAGTTACAGGATTGACATCGTATTTTTTTAAAGTACGATACAATTCATGATCGGTACAACTGCTGGCTTTGGGATTCATAATGTATTTGTCCAAAGCTATTTCAACATCTCTCGGGAATACGTTTCTGCCAATGAAGTGTAATAATAAAATTCTGAACTCATGTTTCCATTCTTGTCCATGTGGTGCTACATTGTCTCTATGCTTTTCCCATTGTACCAAATGGGCTACCTCATGACAAAAAGTAATTAAGAAAGCATACTTATTTAAATCATGATTAACGGAAATCTTATGAACTCCTGATCTATATGGACTTTGGTAATCACCAAACCGGCTATTACGAGTTTTGCTAATACGAAAACGTATCCGGTATTGTACTATCCAATCGTAAACAATAGGAGCTGTCCCTTCCGGACAGAACTGCTCCAATACCTCAATATGCTTTGCTCTTTTATCCTGTACTGTTGTACTCATTCGTTGGTATAAATATCCCCTTTATTACGGCTGTTTTATGTGCATTTTGCCAAAAGTTTTCAGCATAGGTTTTTTAAAAGGTGTAGTTTTTTTGAACTCAGGTTTTGTTTTGTAACTTTAATTTGAAATGAGAATAAAAAATGTATAAAATGTCTATATATCAAAGGGTTACAGTATTTGTGTTGGTCTTGCTCCTATGCACATTTGTTTATGCACAACCTAAAATGCCTACAGAAAGTAGACATATTATCAAGGTTGTTGAACAGGAATATAAACTCCATAAGAATCAATCCGCCACATGGGACTGGATGATGAACCAATACCCGATTTATAAAACGGCTAACGGATATTCATTGGCCCTATTAGCAAAAAAGAATGATGTTTTTAATGAAACTGAAATCAAAAAGGCGAATATTGAAATTGGATCTATCATCGGAAATATTTTAACCCTCAGAGTGCCTGTTGAGCAACTCGCCAATATTCACCATTTACAGGGAGTTAGTTATGTTGAAGTAGCCGGAAAAGTGAGTCCTGATTTAAGTAAAGTATTATTTGATACCCGTGTTGATAGTGTACACAAAGGAATTAACCTTCCAGAAATATATAATGGAACAGATGTGTTAATAGGTATTACTGATTGGGGATTTGATTATACGCACCCCATGTTTTATGATACTTTGCTATCTCAAACACGCATTCATGCAGCCTGGGATCAATTTAAAACATCTGGCCCAAGTCCGGTTGGTTATAGCTACGGAACTGAATTTAGCGGAGCCAGTAATTTAATAGCAGCAGAATCCGACACGTTCAATTTTTATAAAAGAAGTACCCATGGTACACACGTAGCAGGAATTGCAGGGGGAAGTGGTGCCGGTACAGTATACAGAGGAGTTGCTTACGAAGCAGAATTTTTGTTCGTTACTTTTATGATTGATCAGGCCGCCATTTTAGATGCTTACAGTTGGATGAAAGCAAAAGCGGATGCTGCCGGAAAACGTTTAGTGGTAAATATGAGTTGGGGTTTGTATTATACAGGAACATTGGATGGAAATTCATTAACCAGCCAGGCTATTGATAATTTATCTTCACAAGGAGTAGTATTTTGTAATTCGGCAGGGAATAATGGTGATGCTAACTTTCACATTAAATATGATTTTAATGCAGATACCATGAAGTCAAGAGTTCAGTTTTATACTTTGTCTGATCCTGCTGCCTGGGGACAAAGTGTAAACATGTGGGGTGAGCCGGGTCATCAATTTAAAGCCAAGTATCGGTTTATGGATGCGGCTAATAATGTTTTAGGGGAAACTCCTTTGTTTAGTACTGCAGTTGATACTAATTATCTGGATACAACATTGATTATTGGCGCTGATACCATTATATATCGTATGGGGGCTGACCATGCTCATCCGCTTAACGGAAGGTCGCATATGCGTTTCAGAGTTAGAAGTTCATATAAGGTAATATTGGTAGCTTACGCCGATAGTGGAACAGTACATTTTTGGAATGTACATGAACGTACATGGGGGGAAGGTAATTGGGGTATGGATTTTTCAAACATAGGAGCAGGTTATACTGGTGGAGATAAAAATTATGGGATAAGCGAACCTGCAGTAACCAATAGTTTAATTACAGTCGCATCACACAGTGCAGAATATAAAAATGGGTCAGGCAATATTGTAGGAGGAGGTGTATCTCTCTTCAGCAGTTTTGGTCCTACTATTGACGGAAGAATGAAACCCGATGTATCTGCCCCCGGAAGTAATGTTTGTTCATCTATTAATTCATTTACTACGGATGCTTATACTCAGATAACTTCAGTTACATTTAACAGTAGAACATATCCGTTTGCACGGCTATCCGGCACTTCTATGTCATCTCCGGCAACGGCAGGTGTTGCAGCACTCATTTTAGATGCCAATCCATTACTTACGGCTCAGGAAGTAAAAGATATTATTATGGTTACCGCCCGTGAAGATGCTATTACAGGAGATATTCCTGATAGTGGTAGTACTCGTTGGGGTCAGGGAAAAGTAAATGCACACTTAGCTATTGCCATGGCATTAAATGTGGTAAATATTAATACTTATGCGCAACAAGGAATGGTTGTATTCCCAAATCCTACAAGGGATGAATTGTTCCTACTTTCAGAGAAAGATCCGGATAAGATCTATAATCTGTCTATTTTTTCAATGGATGGTAAGCAGGTTCAATCAGGCAAGTATCAATGGAATACTCCTATTGAAGTATGCACTTTACCCTCCGGAGTTTATATTATCAGTCTAACAAATAATACTGAAGTATATCAATGCAAGTTCATCAAGAACTAAGGCTTAACAATTTGATAAACAATACCTCATTAGTTCCATTGTTGATAATTGCTTCTTATATAACCAAGTTTCAATAAATACAGGTTGTTAAGAACCTGTTGGCATTTATTTTTTAACAATCAAATATTTGTATAAAAGAATTAGTTATTTCACCCTATATCAATTTTTAGAGAGAGAATGACAGCGAAAAAGAGCTTACCTAAAATCTTCGTTCTTGATACATCAGTGATTATTTTTAACCACAATGCCCTTGAAACATTTGAAGAGCATGATGTGGCCATCCCTATCACAGTTTTAGAGGAACTGGATAATTTTAAAAAAGGGAACGATATCAAAAATTTTGAAGCCCGTGAATTTATCCGCATCCTGGACTCCTATTCGCAAGGTCGTGCCTTAACAGAATGGATTCCGCTAAACGGAAAATCCAAAGGAAAATTTAAAGTGGTAATGGAAGAGGTGACCAAACCGGATGCCACTAAAATTTTTGGAGATAATAAAAACGACCATAAAATCTTAAATGCTGCGATAAAACTTCGTACAGACTTTCCTGATAGAAAGGTAATATTAGTTACCAAAGACGTAAATCTTCGTATCAAAGCAAAATCATTGGATATACATGCCGAAGATTATGAAACCGGTAAAGTAAAAAATGTTGATGAACTCTATAAAGGAAATACTCAAATCGAGGGAATAGACAGCGCCTTGATTGATAAAATATATCAAACCGGGTTTTGTGAAGTCAATGAGATATTCGATAAAGATCCCATTCCAAACCATTATTTCATTTTAAAGAATGGTAGAACTTCGGTACTGGCATTCTTTAATCCGGTTACCTATAAAATTGAACGTGTAGAAAAACGTACTTGTTATAATATCAAACCACGTAATGCTGAACAGGTATTTGCCTTTCACGCTATTATGAATCCAGAAGTACGATTGGTTACAGTTCAAGGGGTAGCAGGTACTGGTAAAACATTGATTGCTTTAGCCAGTGCTTTGGAACAGCGTAGTGAATTTCGCCAAATATACCTTGCCCGTCCTATTGTTCCATTGAGCAATAAAGACATTGGTTTCCTTCCGGGGGATATCAAATCAAAGTTGAACCCTTATATGGAACCTTTGTATGATAACCTCAAATACATACAAAATACTTTTGACGAACGGGATAAAGAAGGAAAAAAAATTCCTGAAATGTTGGAGAACGAAAAAATTGTAATTACTCCGTTGGCATATATCCGTGGTAGAAGTTTATCACATATCTTCTTCATCATTGATGAGGCGCAAAACTTAACTCCACATGAGATAAAAACCATCATTACCCGTGCCGGTGAAAAAACCAAAATCATTTTTACGGGTGATATTTATCAGATTGATACCCCATATTTGGATACCCAAAGTAATGGATTGTCGTATTTGATAGACCGAATGCATACTCATCCGATTCATGCCCACATTACACTTGAAAAAGGGGAAAGATCAGAACTTGCCAATGTGGCCAATGAGCTTTTATAGCCGATAAACCACGTTTTTTATTATTTATACAGGCAGTAAAAAATCGTATTTTTACGCAGTAATATAACAAGGAGCAACTTTGTTGCTTCTTGTTATATGTTTGAATGGTCATTTTATGAATAAACTAATTTTAATAATCTCTCTCCTTTTTACCTCTATCACTTATGCCCAATTCGAAGGAGCATTCATCAATCACGAAGGAGGGGGAATGGTAGGTGTTGAAGGAGGATATCAGGGATTTGAAAAAGTGACTTCAAATGATTCAACCTATAATGGAAATTTACGCCGAAGTGTAACTGATGTTACTATACGTATGTATGCTCATTACAGTCCAATTGAACAATTGGCTTTGTTTGTTTCAGTTCCACTTAAATATCAAAGTACCAGTGAAAGATATACCACACTCCCAACCAATTTTACTGATACATTACCCTTTAATGATATGTTTAGAGTAGGGAATGTTCAGTTTGGTGTGAAGTATAAATTTTTTCATAAAAATTCCTGGTTATTGGCAGGATCAGTATTAAGTGAATTTAAAACCAGTTATTACGAAGAAAGTGATGGCTTAAAATCAGGGTTGGATGCTTTTTCGTTTGCCCCAAATTTTCATGTAGCCAAAACTTTTAATGATGCGTATTATATCAATTTGGATTTGGGTGGTAACTACCGTACGGATGACCATAGCGGAGATTTTAGAGGATACTTTGAAGCGGGAGCTACTTTTTGGAAAGAACAAATATGGTTAAAATTGGGGCTGGATGTAAGACGATCGTTTTTGAACGGAAATTTTTTAGCTCCAAATAATCGCCAAACAGGGTTGTATTTAAATAATAGAGAGTACGTGGCTTTTGTATTAAAAGCAGAGTATTGTCATACAAAAGGTTATGGTATCAATTTTGGAGTAGATGCTTACTTTGCGGATAATAATATGCCGGCATTTCCTTATATACACGGTGGAATATTTTACCGATGGAAGTATGACCTTCGCAAAGAATTGCCGTATCAAATTATTCCCATGGATAAAAAATAATCGACCAAAATCAATCCAATGAAAAAAATTATTTCCACCAGCATTTTTATTTTAATGTTGGTCATTGCTCAAGCCCAAAATTTTACCTCATCCAATGTAAAATCATATCAGAACAAAACCTACCATTATCATATGTTGTTAGGTAGTGTTGAAATTATTTTAGGAGAGGATGATAGTTATTCAGCTAAGTATGAATCAGAAGGAATGTATTGGTATAATACAGGCAATTATAAGTTAGAGAAGGGGTATATCAAACTATATCCTAAAGTATGTAAACAGTTTGCCGAAGATCAGGAAAACATTGATTGTGAAAGTACTTTGGGAAATGCCTGGATAGATCTTATCAAAGATGATTACTCATTGTATTATAAAGAGTATTTATTTGTAAAGTCAAAAAATAACAATCATGTATTGATTCAAGGCGATCAGGATAATGATAATTTCCTGATGCCGATTCCGGGTACCGAAGTTCCTGAGGGAGAGACACGAATGGTGGGAGCTACTCAGGTGATTACTATGGGAAAAAGAAAAGCATTCACCACCTCCGCAGTAAAAATCAGAGAAAACCCTGCAGCTGATGGGAAAGAATTAGCCTATTATTCGGCCATTTTTGAACCGGAACAAAAATCAGTACCCAAAAATACTTGGGTAACTCTAATTGCCCGTACTACCGAAAAACAAAAGGTAAGTAAATGGGAAAACTACTGGTACTATGTACAGGTAGGTGCCCATGATGGGGTTTGGATGTTTGGTGAGTTTGTGAAATTTAATTAAGGTTTTTTAAACAACCATGCGGAGGATTCTTCGTACAATCCTCCACTTATGAAAAACCTGCACTTTAATAAAGGGAAATTATCTTTTTGGGCGATTCTGGTAGCAATCATGTTTAGTTTGTTTTCGATTTTTATGTTGTTATCTGGTATATGGGTAGGTTTGTTTACTCTCATTGTACCGGCTATCATTTTAGGGATACGAGAAGGGGTGTATATTGATGTTCAAAACAAAAAGTATAAATCTTATTTATCCGTTTTCGGAATTACTCCTGCACAATGGAAACCAATACCTGAGGGGACCCGAATAGGGGTTCGTATACTTAAATTATCTGCCCGTCGTGGTATGGGGCCTGTCGGACCTGTGGGTATTGGCTTATATGATATAACAACATCTACGACCACTTTCGAATTGTTTCTTTATATGCCACAACCTCAAAGAGTAGTGCTTATTGCAGATGATAATGTAGAGAAACTTTACTACGAGGCTCAAAACCTGGGATCTTTATTGGAGGCTGAAGTAGTGGTAGACGAGAGGATTCCTGAAGAGATGTATATGCTAAAGCCATAGGCTTTTCAGAGCTTTTTGTAGCTTCTTATCTCTAAACTCTTTTCCTATCTTTGTGCCTTCAAAATTTAGTCGAATGTCATCACAGGAAGATCTTTTAAAGAATATTATTGCCCATTCCAAAGAGTATGGTTTTATTTTCCCCTCCAGCGAAATTTATGATGGATTAAGTGCTACCTATGATTACGGTCAGTTAGGTAAGGAAATGAAAAATAATATTGAAACCTACTGGTGGCAATCGATGACCCGTAACCACGATAATATCGTTGGTATTGATTCTGCCATATTCATGCATCCTACTGTATGGAAAGCCAGTGGTCACGTGGATGCATTCAATGATCCTTTAATTGATAACAAAGATTCTAAAAAAAGATACCGTGCTGATGTACTTCTTGAAGAGCACATGGAAAAAATCCGTGCTAAAATCAACAAAGAAGTAGAAAAAGCAGCTAAACGTTTTGAGAATTTTGATCCGGTGATGTTCAAATCTACCAATGCAAGGGTAGTAGAATATCAAAAACAAATTGATGAAATTGAGAGCAGAATGAAAACTGCTTTGGAAAGCGGAGATTTAGAAGGTGTTAAACAATTGATCATAGATTGTGAAATTGTGGACCCTATCAGTGGTACCCGCAATTGGACAGACGTTCGCCAGTTCAATCTTATGTTTGCCACTGAGTTAGGCTCAGTAAGCGGTGAAGCCAGTATTATCTATTTACGCCCTGAAACTGCACAAGGGTCGTATGTAAACTTCCTCAATGTGCAACGTAGTGGTAGAATGAAATTGCCCTTTGGTATTTCGCAAATAGGTAAAGCATTCCGTAATGAAATTATTGCACGTCAGTTTATATTCCGTATGAGGGAATTTGAACAAATGGAGATGCAATATTTTGTAAAACCCGGTGAAGAAATGGAATGGTATGAGTATTGGAAAAATACCCGTATGAAATGGCATAAGGCATTAGGGATGGGTGATGATAAATACCGTTTTCATGATCATATTAAATTAGCTCATTATGCCAATGCGGCCTGTGATATTGAATTTAATTTCCCTATGGGATTCAAAGAGATGGAAGGTATCCATAGCCGAACTGATTTTGATTTAAAAGCACATGAACAATTTAGCGGTAAAAAAATCCAATATTTTGATCATGAACAAAACCAAAGTTATGTGCCATACGTGGTTGAAACAGCCATTGGGTTAGACCGTATGTTCATGTCTATTTTATCCGCTTCCTATACTGAGGAAAAATTAGAAGATGGTAGTGAAAGAACAGTATTGCGTATTCCTGCGCAAATGGCACCTGTTAAATTAGGAATTCTTCCATTGGTAAAAAAAGATGGATTAGATGATAAGGCCAAAGATATCTACAACATGTTAAAGCTCGACTTTAATTGTCAGTACGATGAAAAAGATGCTGTTGGTCGTCGTTATAGAAGACAAGATGCGATAGGTACTCCATATTGTATTACTGTTGATAATGAAACACTCGAAAACGATACAGTTACCTTGCGTGAAAGAGATAGCATGAAACAGGATAGAGTATCTGTTGAAAATCTTTTATCTATTGTAAAAAAGAAAGTAGATATTACGGAGCTGTTAAAGACTTTGTAATTGTTTTCTCAGTGTCCTCTGTGTAAACCTCAGTGTTCTCTGGGGTTAATTATTAAATGCATAATGTATCGGCGCATTCGCACCTCTCTTCAACTTCCAATGAGTTCTCTCTTTAAGTAACTGGATAAACTCTTCATCGTTTTTAAAAGTATTTCCGTTAATGTTTACTCCGTAATGAGCTAATTTATCATAACGTTGTCTCATGAGGAATATAAAAATTTCAAGGAAGCCTATCCCCTGAAAAACAATCGCTTTATTTTTTGAAAAATCATCCAAATGTTCTAAAAAGAAAGTGGGGTGTTGGGTCCAGTGCATACCGGGGCGAATATGATGTGAGATGTGATACCCATCGTTCCAACACTTATGATTGTATTTTACATTGATACAAGTAACAGAGTTTTTATACGCATTTCCCGGCTCATGTTCATCAACAAACGCATGTTGAGTCCAGTTCCCTAACATCATAATAAAACGCGATACCAAAAACGATAAAATAAATACCATGAATGTAGCCGGAAAGTTTACGAAACTTAGTCCAACACATAAGGCGATAAATAAAATTTCACCGGTTAAACAATTAATAATAAGATTCGTTTTTTTCTTACGACCAAAATACCCAACCAGTCTTATCATTCCAATAAAAAGAAAGTCTAAAAAATACTTCATAAACTCTTTAAAAGTATTTCTACGGTATTTCATGGTTGTACTTTCATCATCCATTAAATTATTTTCGGGGTGATGCATCCAGATGTGGTGGCTATAATAAGTACGAGGAGTTTGTCCAAAGAAAGGTCCAATTACCCAAGGTAAATAATGATTAAATATGCTGTATTTTTTTTTGAACCATGTACGGTGTGATGTACAATGCAACATCAATCCAAACGGACCTTTAAAAGCAAAGGTGTTCAGGTAAAAATAAAAAACGGATAATGGCCACCATAACCAGGGTCTTTCATTAATGTAGGGTATGTATAATGCCACAGCTACAGGCAGCATTATAAAAGTTATTTTTAAAGTAAGGTATATAAAAGGCAAATCCTTTTTATCGTGCAAAAACTGTATAAAAAATTTATCGAGCCCTTTATATTCTCTTTCTACATATACAGGATCGGTAATGGGATTAATCTGTTGCATAGGCCGCAAAGATAGGAATATATTTGCTTTTGGTATGATTACCTGTTTCCCGTGCTACACTTTACTCCCCGTATTATACATGCCTGTTTACAAACCGGTTAGCAGGCCCCTCCTCTGTCGGTGCTGCTTCCCGGGTAAACAGGCATGTATAATACGGGGTGGTATCGCTACGCCCGGGGGTAAAATGAAAAAGCGTTTTTGTACTAATACAAAAACGCTTCTCGTTGGTTGGATTGGATATTCTATTGGGTTAGAATTTAAATGCCAAACCGGTATTTAAACCTATAGATATAGGATTTACTTTAAATCGTGGATCCATGCTCCAGTTAAGGAAACTATATTTAAAAGTAGGTTCAATATTTAAGTACATAAATGGAGTAAGCTTAGCTTCAATACCTACACCAATAATGGCATTCATATTAAAGTTTCTTATTTGTCCGGTTTCTCCAAAACTTCTGGTTTCATTAGCAGTTGAAACAGTTACTTCATTTTGTACAATAAACCCGGTACTTAAACCGCCGGTAACTATTAATCCTACTTTTTTACCAAAGAATTTATATCTGGCTAAAACAGGTACTTCCACATAACTAAATGTTTGGGTAACTTTTTGAATAGATCCTTTGGCAGATGGATTCATTAAATAATCCTGTTGAATATAAGTAGGATTTTCAGGAGTACCTTGTGTTGGTACAATGTTTAATCCGGTCATATCACCTGCTGATGATACTGCATAAGCTGAAGTATCGCCTGGTGCAATCTGGTCAAAAGATCTGGAGTGAATATAATCTCTGGTAGTGGTATTGCTGAATGTGTTAAAAGCAGCCCCAACAAATACAGTTAAACGAGGCGTAAAATTATATCCTACCAATACACCTGCAGAGTATGAGAAGTTAGGAGTTTCCTTAAAATTAGGATCACTTCCAAAAGCATTCTGGTAACCGTTCATGTTTTCCATAGAACTGTTACGTGCAGTATAAGTAGGAGCGAAGTAAGGTAAAATGGTAAATGTAGTGGGTGATTCTTCTTTTACCTTTTTTATCTCATCTCCATTTTTATCATCGTTGTTATTTGCAATTGAACCGTTAGGATTTACTTTTTCTGTACGGTTTTCATCTGCATTGTTGTTTGAGTTATTATCATTTAAGACTGTAGATTTATTTTCGATACCAACATGTTTGTTGTCATCTTTAGCAGCTACATTGGTGGAGTTGTTTACTCCAATCAGGGATTCTACTTTCCCATTTACATCAGATGTAACTGCATCAGTCTTTTTTCCCTTATCGTTCCCGCCTTTTTCTTGGTTTTCAGAAGGTACTAAAGGTTCAATTTCCCCACTGGCGCCATTAGGAGCAGTTCGTGGAGTTGAGTTTTCATCCATACCGCTTCCATCGCCACCATTGGTATTTGACGGAACATTATTGGTATAGGTATGTCCACCTGAGTTAGATTCTCCGTAAGTATCTACATTACGTAAATTCCAGAAGTGATTTACATCGATATTTACTTTATGTGAATTTGATATTTTTTCGCTTGGAGTCATATCTTCAGTATTACCACCACCATAGTTGGCGATAAAGAAACCTCCTACAAATGAGAAAATAATCATAGATGCTGATCCAATTATCCAGCCAATTCTCTTACGGCGTTTTCCTTCTGCAGCATCCATTTTGCCTTTAATGTTATCCCATACATAGGCAGGAGGAGTTACAGTATGCTCACCTAAAGCATTCTCGAACACCTTGTCGATTTCATTGCCGGATAATGACGCATCTAACCGCCCCTGTATCTTATCCCATACAGATGCAGGCGGATCTACACTATGGTCGTTGAAGACCTTAGCGAAGATTTCGTCAATATTGTGTTTGTTGTCCATCCGCGTCGTCGTTTAAACTACGTTTTTTTTTTGGGTATTTGTCCCGTATAATTTTTCTACTTCATCTTGTAAAACCGCACGGGCTCTAGCCAATTGCGATTTTGAGGTACCTTCACTAATACTTAATTGATCGGCAATCTCTTTATGAGAATATCCCTCAATAGCATACAAGTTAAATACCATTCTGTACCCCGGTGAAAGTTTATTAATTACTTTCATCAATTCTTCAGCATGTAAATGATGTTCCACATCTTCATGTTTTAAATCTTTGGCTACTTCAAATATTTCACCTACAGGATACAGGTAATTTTTCTTTCTAAATTTTTCCAAAGCTGTGTTCACCATAATTTTCCTCACCCATCCTTCAAATGAACCTTCACTTTTAAAATTCTGAATGTTTTGGAACACCTTTACAAAACCATCTTGTAAAACATCTTCCGCCTCTGTAGCATCTTTTGAATATCTAAGGCATACGGCATACATCTTCGGAGCAAACTTTTTATAAAGTTCGTTCTGTGCTAGACGTTTTCCTTCAACGCAACCTTTAACTATGTCTTCGATATTCTCCAAAAGCAACAATTAGGTTATTTACATTCTCCCTCAACCCATTTCTTCACCCCGGCTGCACCGGCTACACATGCGTTGGAGTAAGTTTTTCCATCACAACCGCAAACAGGGTCATAATTGGCCGGGCACATGGTATCCGGTTTAGGCTTTCCTAGGCAAGCTTCGCTTGTTTTACAGGCAAATAGGGCAAGAACCAGTATGAACAAAGTTATGCTTTTATTCATCTTTAACAAGTTAGACGCAATTTTACTTAGGGCGGTTGCATACTTTAGTGCTTGTAATCCCTACTTTTAGTCAAAATTTTGTAAAATAGTCTATGGAGTTTACCCTTGTAATTGATAGTCAGGAATATACGGTTGACCTTTCTACCCCCCATGATCTCTCTATTCCCTTAAAAAATGGAGATGATAATCCCTCTGCATGGTATGTTGGGCCTGTAAAGATCGCTGCTGTGGAAGGGGATGGGTTCGTTGGAGATGTAAACAGGGGTGGTTCTGTCAATTTCAGAGATATCTATTTTAACCCCCATGGGCATGGAACTCATACAGAATGTGTAGGCCATATTTCAAGTGAAGATTATACTATCAATCAATGTCATGATGATCCGTTTTATTGTGCTTTAGTAATTACCGTAACCCCTGAAGAAATTGAAAATGGAGATAGGGTGATTTTTGCAAGCCATTTACAACCCTGGCTACACGAAATGACCATGGTAAAAGCTCTTATCATACGTACTCTACCAAATGATAATTCTAAACTTACCCGTAAATACAGTAATACTAATCCTCCGTATATTCATTACGGAGCCACCCAACAAATGGTAAAAGCGGGTATCAGGCATTTATTGGTGGACTTACCATCTGTAGATAGGGAAAAAGATGATGGTAAATTAGAAGCACATCACTCTTTTTGGCAATATCCTCAAAAAACAAGGACTAATGCTACCATTACTGAAATGATTTATGTACCTGATGAGGTAAAAGACGGATATTATTTTCTCAACTTACAAATTGCTTCTTTTGAAAGCGATGCGTCTCCTTCAAAGCCGGTCATCTATCCCATTGAAAAAGTAACCAAATGAACATTGAAGAGTTAAGGGAATATTGCCTTTCAAAAAAAGGTGTTACTGAAGAGTTTCCTTTTGATCAAGTAACTTTAGTTTTTAAAGTAATGGGTAAAATGTTTGCTTTAACCGGACTAGATAGTATTGATACCACTGTAAACCTTAAGTGTAATCCAGATTATGCTGTAGAATTACGGGAAGAATTCCCCAATGATATTATCCCCGGCTGGCATATGAACAAAACCCATTGGAATACAGTTAACTATTCAGGAGGGTTAAAAGATAATTTCGTAAAAGAGTTAGTTAACCACTCTTATGATTTGGTGGTTTCGGGGCTAACGAAGAAGTTGAAAGAGGAGTTAGGGAGATTATAGAATCCTATCTGTAAATCAATCCTTCCTTTACCCCAGCCTCTACTTTTATATTCAAAAAATTCTCTGGCGGCGGTATGGGACATGACCATCGATGGCTATAGGCACAATAAGGGTTATAACATTTATTGAAATCAATGACTAACTCTTTTCCGTTGGGGATTTCAAGGTCAATATACCTTCCGCCACCATAGGTAGTTTCGCCATTCGTAAGATCTGTAAATGGTAAAAAAAGATAGTTTTCAAATCCTGGTTTTTTACTTAGTTCTATGTTTTGGTATATACTTAATTTAAATTCCGTTCCTTTTAATGTAAAATATACATCTCCATATACGGCATACTGCGGTTTTCTATCCGTACTGGTTTTCATTTTGAATTTTTTCTGTTTTTTTCTTTTTTCAAATCTGGCATTTACCAGAAATTCCTTTGATGGGGGATAAAAATTTAATGAAAAAAATTTTGCAAGATCAGCTGAATCCAGAGGTGATGAATCTGTATTAGCATATTCTTTATTCAATTCTTCCTGATATTCAATAATGGTTGACCCGTATGGAAATTTTTTGTAGGCAGTATCAATCGGTTGAGCAAATAGATTTACGCCTAACATCAATACAATACTAATCAAAGTTTTACGTCCTAATTCAAACATCTTACATTTTTTAGTGAGCTTCCAGCCAATTTTCACCCATACCTACTTCTGCCACTACGGGAACATCATTAGGTAAGGGCATGGCGGCTTGCATATTTTCAAGAATCAACGGTTTTAATATGTTCAATTCTGATTTTAAAGCATCAAATACCAACTCGTCATGTACCTGTAAAACCATTTTCGATTTTAGCCCCGCTTTTTTCATGGCAGCATCAATACGGATCATGGCCAATTTGATCATGTCAGCTGCAGATCCCTGTATGGGCATATTTACCGCATTTCTTTCGGCAAAACTTCTTACGGCACCATTACCGTCGTTAATATCTGCCAGCCATCTTTTTCGTCCTAACAAAGTTTGTACATATCCATTCTCTCTGGCAAAAGCAATTTGAGATTCTTTAAAATCCTCAATGGATCGGTATTGGTTTTTATAACTTTCTAAAATTTCTGCAGCTTCAGGACCACTAATTTTTAAACTATCGGCAAGTGCTCTGGCTCCTTGTCCATAAATAATTCCAAAGTTAACTGCTTTGGCTCTGTAACGCATTTCTTTGGTTACTGCATCTTCGGTAACATCAAAAACTTTGGCAGCTGTAGCAGTATGAATATCTACTCCTTTTCTAAAGGCATCACACATATTTGGGTCACCACTTAAAGCAGCAATAACTCTTAATTCAATTTGTGAATAATCCGCAGATAGCAAAACATGCTCATTGTCTCGAGGAATAAAAGCTTTACGTATTTCTTTTCCTCTATCTGTTCTAACCGGAATGTTTTGCAGGTTTGGGTATTGTGAACTTAATCTTCCTGTAACAGCAATCGCTTGTTGAAAAGTGGTATGCACCCTTCCTGATTTTTTATTTACCAGTGTAGGTAATGCATCTACATAGGTAGATTTTAATTTAGTAATTTCTCTAAATTCCAAAATATCTTTTACAATCTGGTGCTCATCGGCCATTTGTACCAATATTTCTTCTCCGGTAGCATACTGACCGGTTTTGGTTCTTTTCGCTTTTTTCTTTCCGGGTAGAGTCAATTGCATTTTTTCGAAGAG
>CAZUXM010000044.1:0-285 GCA_964624635.1 uncultured Candidatus Competibacteraceae bacterium | reverse complement strand
CCTGCTTGTTCGTAAACCGCATTTTCATGCTTTTCTGCTTCCAATTTAAGTTGCTCTGAATATCCTCCTAAAAATTCTTCATTAATCCGAATTCCTGTTCTTTCCATATCACATAAAACAGGCACTAAAGGCAATTCAATATTTTCAAGAACACTATCTGTTTTTACATTTTTTACCTGAGGATAAAAATTTTGTTTTAACTGGTAAGTTACATCCGTATCTTCATTACAGTATTCAGCTACTTTTTCTACTTCAATGTCCCTCATGCTTTTTTGTTTTTTGCCT
>CAZUXM010000043.1:17789-23889 GCA_964624635.1 uncultured Candidatus Competibacteraceae bacterium | reverse complement strand
TTCTGGTTTGTTTTATTAGGTGGGATTTTATTTTGTATTGAATTATTATTGAGACTTACTTTTTACAGAGGGATTATTTAAAATGCTGAAGTTTTCAAATCCATATATGTTCTGGTGCCTGTTCGGGATAGTATTTATCATCGGATTGGTAATACTACAATGGATATGGAGAAAAAGAAAAATTAAACAACATTTTGCTCAACAAAATATAAATTCACTTATATCTCAGTTATCGTTTGGCAGATGGCTGTTCAGGTATATATTATTATCACTGGTATTTGTTTGTATAGTATTTACGTTAGCCCGACCGAAATTTGGTCCTAAAGTTCGTATGACCAAAAGTACAGGTATTGATCTGGTAATTGCATTAGATGTTTCAACCAGTATGTTGTGTGAAGATATTTCACCCAACAGATTAGAACGCACCAAAGATGCTATTGCAGCATTTTTAGAAAAACTGAATGGTGATAGAGTAGGGTTGGTGGCTTTTGCGGGTCAGGCTGATTTATTGGTAGAAATGACCAATGATTATGCAGCCATTAAAAACATGCTGGCAGGTGTACATCCTTCTATGTTTGGTACACAGGGAACTTCAATATCCGAAGCATTAAAGGTAAGTTTAGCTGCTTTTCCTAAAGAACTTAAATCAGCCGGTGCCATTATTTTATTAACGGATGGTGAAGATCATGAAGGGGCTTTGGATGAAATGATATCCAAAGTGACTAAAAAGGGAATCAATATTTTTACCATAGGTATAGGTACCAACTCCGGTGGACCGATACCCATTTATGATGCTCAGGGGACGTTAAAGGGTAATAAAAAAGACGATAGTAACAATGAGGTAATTACCCGTGCCAACCCTCAATTATTAGAAGAGATAGCTAAAAAAGGAAAAGGAAGTTATTATAAAGGCGAAGACCCCCTCAGTGCTTTACTTGACATCAATAAACAATTAAGAAAGCTTGAAAAAGAAACCTTTGAAAGTAAAAATGAAGAAGGATTAGAGGAACAATTTCAATGGATATTGATTTTTGCTATAGTTTTGTTGATGGCTGAAGTGTTTTATACAGATAAAAGAAGTAAATTGCTTAAAAAGATGGACGTATGATGAAAAAAGTATTTGTTTTTTCTTTTTTATTAATGATGGCGGGTATCGTCAATCTTTCGGCTCAGGGAATTTTCGGTACCAATTATAATTCAATTTTACGTAAAGGTTTATTGGATTATAAAAAAGGAAATTATGATGAAGCCTTGTTAAAATATAACCAGGTATATAATTTCAAAAAAAATGATCCGGTAACCAATTATAATCTTGGTACTATTTTGTACAAAAAAGGAAACTACGATACTGCTTCCTATTTTTTTGATAATGCCATTAAGTATGTTGATGATCCCAACCTCAAATCAAAAGCCTATTATAACATGGGTAATTCGTATATGCATCAAAAAAAATATGATAAAGCTATTGAATCGTATGTAAATTCACTCAAGTATAATCCGAATGATCCTGATACCAGATATAATTTGAGTTATGCATTAAAAAACAAACAACAACAAAAACAGCAGCAGCAACAACAGCAACAACAAAAACAACCGGAGGATAAAAAGAATGATCAGCAGCAACAACCCAAAATGGATCAGAATAAAGCTCATGAGTTAATCAATTCTCTTAACAACAAAGAACAGGAGCAAAATAAAAAAATGAAAACTCCCGGAGGAAATACTAAATCAAAAGACTGGTAACAACCATGAAAAAGTATTTAGTTGTATTTTTCTTTTTATGTCAGGGCGTTATTGCACAAAATTTCACCATTCGTACCAGTTCAACCAGGGCTGAGGTAAACCAACGAATTACTGTTCAATATACTTTTGATAAAGGCAATCTTCCAGAAAATTTATTGCCCAAGATTAATAATATGTTGAAGGTAGGTGGTCCCAGTTTAATGAGTGGATCCAGTACGATTAATGGGGTTACCACCTCCAATTCGCAACTTACTTATGATGTTATTTTCACCAAGGCGGGTACTTATACTATCCCAGCATCAACTGTAAAAAATAAAAATGGAAAATTTACCAGTAACAGTGTTACCATCCAGATAATTAAAGGTACCAATTCAATACCTATTATCCCACCCGGATATGAAGGGAAAGAATTAATGATTGTGATGGAATCCAATAAAAACAAGGTATATATTGGAGAGCCCGTAGCTATTGATTTGATGGTATATTGTATATTCAACAATGTTACTTTAACAGATATCAAGTACCCAAATTTTGATGGTGGTTGGACGAAAGATGCTACAGATGCATTTAATGATCAGTTGGTAAGGTCTTCATACAAAGGATTGCCCTATAATAAATGGGCATTTAAAAGAGTATGGATGATACCGAGTATATTAGGCAAAACGGAATTTAAACCCGTACAAGCTTGGTTTGCTGCGGCACTCAAACATCCTACAGCGGGGTATCTTGAATTTACGTTTAATCCGAGCAGTGAACCTGTTATTTTTGATGTGGTTGATTTTCCTATAGAAAATAAACCATCTTCCTATGTAAATGCGGTAGGTGATTATGCATGGAAAGTAGAATTGGATAAAAAACAAGCGAAGGCCAACGAACCTATCAAGGCGATTGTTTCTATTAACGGCACAGGTAATCTACCTACGCTTGAATCGCCGGCATTAAATTTACCTGATGAATTTGAAATTTTTGAACCTAAAGTTTCTATTGATGAAAAGGTAGTGATTAAAGGAATTACCGGAACTAAAAAATTTGAATTTCTTATTATGCCTCGTAAAGAAGGCTCTTATACATTAGGCTCTTTTGCATTTTCATTTTTTAATCCGCAAACCAAAAAATATACGGAACTCTTATCTGATTCATTTGAGGTAAATATACAAGGTATTATTGCAGATACAACCACAAAAAAAACCACTGTAAATAACGGTAAATTTACGGGAGAGAAGCTGTGGAAAAAGAAAGATCCCTTTTTTGGTAATCCATTGTATTATGTGTTGCTTGGTTTACCGTTTTTGGCAGGTGTAGGAATGATTGTATTCCGTAAAAAACTATTCTTTACTAAGAAGGATGATTCGATAAAAAAAATAAAATTAGCGGAAGAAAAAGCCAACAAAGCATTGCCCGGCGCCAAAGGTTCGGTGGATCAATTGTCGCAGGTATTTTACCAATACATATCAGATAAATACAAAACCACTCGTAACGAAATTACCAGGAATAATTTGCAGCAGTGGATGCCGGATACTTCAACTAAAGTATTAGCCATAAAAATTGTTGATCAATTAGATCAGTTTAGGTTTGCACCGGCAGCTGCCAGCGATTTGGATAGTTTGTATAACAATATAAAATCGTTGATTGATGAGTTGGGGGAGAAATAAATTATTTTTAAAACCACATAGACACATAGTTAACATAGCTATGTGTTCTTATGTGCCTATGTGGTTCAAAAGAATATTTTACATTTTATTGATCTTTTCAGGAATTCTTTATGCAAACGATGGAGATACCTTTTTACAAAATGCAGAATATGATAAAGCCATTTCTTCCTATGAATCGCAAATAAAAGATGGGTATTTAAGTCATGAACTATTTTTTAACCTGGGTACTGCTTATCAAAAATCAGGAAATGTTCCGTTAGCCATTCTCAATTTCGAAAAAGCATTGCGGTTAAAACCGATGGATAAAACAACCGTTGAGCAGTTAACTCAACTGAATTTAAAGTTGCAGGATAAACCGGTTATTTATGAAGATACAGGCTTGTTGGCTTTTTTTAAAAAAATACAATTTGGGTTGAGTATTGATGCATGGGCATTTTTATCTATATTTTTCATGTTACTCGTTCCACTGGTTATATTTGTTTCGTATAAGTACAGGCAAGTAAAGTTCAGGAAACTCCTTTTTTCTTCTTCGTTATTATGGTTTATTCTCAGTGGGTTTTGTGTATTGATGGCTCGTAACAATTACCATTATAAATATCTGCATACCGAAGCTATTGTAACGGACGAATCGTTGATAGTATACGATGCGTCTAATACTTCCTCTAAAATTAAATTTAACGTACATCAGGGAACCAAGCTGGAGGTGAATGACAGTACCGATACCATGTTTAACATTCGTTTCTCAGAAGAAAACGGTTGGGTATTACGAAGTGGAGTTAAGAAGATTGAACTATGAAAATAGGGCTCATATCTGATACCCATAATTATTTACATCCACGGGTAAAACATCATTTTGCTGATTGTGATGAAATATGGCATGCAGGTGATGTAGGTAATTTCGAATTATTACAAGAGTTGGCACATTTTAAACCATTACGTTGTGTATACGGAAATATCGATGGTACTGAAGTAAGAAAAGAAACAGAAGAAAATTTATTTTTCGGAGTGGAGGGCATGTCTGTTCTTATGACTCATATTGCAGGATATCCCGGCAGATATAATCCAAGAGCATTACAACTCATTCGTCAGCACAGGCCCGGATTAGTTATTTGTGGACATTCACATATCCTCAAGGTCATCTATGATAAAAAGTATCAGCATTTACATATCAATCCGGGAGCTGCCGGTAACCATGGCTGGCATAAAGTAATGACGATTATTACTTTTCAAATCAATAATAAAAACATTGAAGATTTAAAGGTGATTGAATTGGGTACAAGGGGAACGGTGGAGAAGATGGAGTAATTGTCATTTCGACCGGAGGGAGAAATCTAATCCGTGTTAATCTGCCGCATCTGTGTCATCCGCGCCTGTCCTGATTTTACATCAGGATTCTATTTAAACACCTGACGAAAAGCATCCAACGGATGCGATTGCCCCATATGATTAAATGTTTTATTGAATAAATCAATCACGGCCTTGTATTCTTTACCACCATCCGGATATACATTGAATCGTATTTGCAATAGATTTTCTTTTTCTTCAAATTCTATCAAATTGTACGAACTATTAAAAGGAATGAGTACTTCTTTGGTTTGGGTGTTATCAATTCCAAAACCTTTTACCCAATGACTCATTCTAAATTCATTTTCGATGGTTACTAACGTAAATTGATTATTAAAAAGTGGAATATCGTCCTGAAATGGGTTTTTCATGTAGACTTATTTTTTAGAAATCTTGTTGGCTACTTTTAATTCAATACCGGCCAAAATGACAATGATGAAAATTTCAAGTATAATATAGATCCAACCTAAAGCAGTGATGGTTGAAAAATGATAAAAAGCATAGCTTATCGAAATACATGCATAAATAATATTAAGTGATGCAATCACTTTTAATAATATACCTTGTTTATTTGTATTCATTAAATAACAAACCATATCGTAAGCTGCAAAGCCGGCAGGGAGTGCCGAAAGAAAACATAAAGTAGAGTAGGGAATCCCAACCATAGATTCTAACTGAACCAATATAACCCCTAACATTACAGCAGATAACAATGCACCTAACCCATCAATAAGAAACAATCTTTTGGGATGTTGACTAAGTGATGCAATGGTTTGTTGGAGCATGTAATAAAGGTATAGTTTTTTACTAAAAAAATATGCTTATTGTTCTATAAGCTCATTATACCAATCTTTTTGGCATGTACCGATAGGGTAGAGGTGAGGGGAAAAATCAATAACGTTTATTTCATTTTTTTGTCATTAAATCATAACTCGTCCCAATAATTATCACGACTATTTGAAAGGTAAAAAAGCCCAATATATAGGCAAACAAAGCTTTTATATAGTTCTTGAATTTCTTTTTATATACCTGCCCAATGGCCCAGCTCATGTATATAAATGAAATAATAATCACTACCGTTTCAGTGATAATAAATGCTTGAGGTAAAATTTTATTAATGATAGGTTCAATTGAAAACATCAACATTCCCATGCCCATTACATAAGAAATAATAATGAAGGTCTCATAAAAATTGTATTTATGTTTCCTAAAAAACAAGAGGGTCCATAATGTAATGGGCAAGATCATCAAGAGGTTAGAATAACCATAGTTATCCATCATCGCTTTGTTGGTCAGCTTATTCATTTCCGGCAGGCCCTCTTTATAGGCGCCGGTGCCGGGCACGTTGTAGGAGCCGTCTT
>CAZUXM010000043.1:0-17779 GCA_964624635.1 uncultured Candidatus Competibacteraceae bacterium | reverse complement strand
ATTACCCAAGCCATGATATCATTTACAGCGGAATCACCGTAAGGGGATTTAGAAGTCCTTGAATAAACCACCTCTGGTTTAAAAAACTGAGAAATTAACGTGTAAATAAGAGAAGTAAGGGCAAGGAAAATAATGGGTTTAATAATTTTTTGTCGATTGGTAGTGAGATATTGCCTGATGGTTTCTCCGGGTTTTGTCAATAATTTTTTACAGGTAAAAGTGATTCCTTTTTCAAAACCTACCACCCCTAAAAATTCCCCGATCACATATTTACCATCAATTTTTTTTAGCTCACGAATATTGCCGCAATTACTGCAATATTTGCCAGTGATGGTTTGTCCACAATTTTGACATGTTGTTTCCATTTTACCTAATAGCTTTCAACCAGTCTTCCGTTGGTTTTACTAATTTACGGTTTTTAGTATCAAACAATCCCATTTTCATTTCCATTTCTGAGCAAACATCTCCCTGCTCATTGGTCATCCATTGACGAATATTACCCACTTTTGACGAATACTCACCGGTACGTGAATAAATGATGATTTTTTCTCTGAGTCTTAACTCCTGAATAAATTTGATATGGATGTCCAAAATAACAGGACCTAAGCCTGTACGTTTAATTTTGTCCAGTCCATATCCGTTTTGGGTAATAAATTCCCAACGGGCTTCCTCGTAAATTTGTAAGTAGGTAGCATTGTTTACATGCCCAAAAGTATCCAGGTGAAACTCCTTAATGGTGAGTGGATATTCAAAGATTCTATTTTCCATATTGGGAGTAAAGATAAGGAATTGATGTGGTTAGGTAATGTTAATATTGCTGTCTTATTGTCATTTCCACTTTATCATTTGAGCTTATCATATAGTCTCCAGCGAAAACTGTACAGTTGAATTCATTCTTAAGTTTCATCGCAATTTCTTTTTCATCTAATGGGTTGTCTTGTGTTGATTCGACTCGTATCATTATTGGTTGATCATAATCACCTTTCGACCAATCATGCGATCTTGATACATTTAAATAAATGGGGGCATTTCGATTTTCGGATTCAATCCATTCCCAAACGTTTTCATAGTCTCTGTAAAGATTGTTTACCTCGAAAATCTTTTCAAATTGACTCTGTAAGTCTGAAAGCTCCGCTTCTAAATAAATCCAAAATTTCATTTTTTTAAAGTCTGACATTTCCACAGGCAGCGCAAAATGATGCTAGGGGAGTTCTATATGGTTTACCACATTTTTCGCAAGGAGGTCCATATTGAGCAACTCTATGATGCATTACTGCATTTGGTTCGGTTTCTTCTTCGCCAGTTACCTCTTTATAATAATCAAGCAATGGCTTAAAACTTTCTTCTATCGACATTCCATTTGCACGTTTCGGAAAAGACTCTCCATAAAGTCTATGAGCAATAGCATACTCTTCCTCATCTAACATAGGAATTTCCATTTTACACCTCCAGCACCAGAGTACTTTCATTTTTTAATGTTACCTAACATAAACGAGTTTGGCGTAGGGTTGGAATTGTGTATTCCTAATCTTTGCTCAAACCGAGTTACTAATCAAATTTAAGGAAATCTTACTGAATTATAGCCATCCTTATTATAGACATAATCGTAAGTGAATTGTTGAACATCATTCATCAACGTATCTATGCTTCCTTTTGGGCAAATGTATTTCCTTCCTCTATCCTCCATCAGCCATCCTTCAGCGGAATTCTTACACATTTCTATCTCATGAATTCTGACACCATTATTAAAAAAAACTATTGGGATTGACGTATGACAGGATCTAAAAGTGCCGTCATAATACTTAAATGTTTTAGTATCGGTTTTTGAGAAATAATCGCAAATTCTTGAATATAGTTTTTCATCTTTTGATATTTTAATTACTCCTCCCTGATAAGGATTATAAATACCTATCGTATCGGAAGAGGAACATACATTGAAATATATATACTTATCCTGCTTGCATCCGATGAGTAACAATAATCCAATTAAGATACTTGAAACTAATAATGCCTTTTTTTTCATTTGCCCAAGTAGAGAAACTAATTATTAACTAGAACAGCAACCTTGCACCTAACGGACCCATTTTTGCAAAAGTTCCGATATTAAATGTACAAAACTTTGCTCATATCGAAAAGGAAAGCAGGCCTTAACTTTTTCAAATAAGGCCAAGCGGTTTACGTGCTAAAAGCATTGATTTTAGATGGATGTAGGAAATTTTTGCAAAAAGGAGTTAGGTGTAGTTTTTTAATTTTTACCAAAACTTCCACCAGGGTTTCAAGTGCGGATGTTTGACTGGCGACTTCTTAGAATGGTCGATAGACATAGGCAAAGTATGATCAGGTCTAGATGGAGGAAACATACGACTTGCTGGTCCATCATCGATTAATTCTTGGTGTTTCTGTTCGTTTGATTTCCAAAATTTCTCATACAACTTTGGGCATAGAACTTTCATCGATTCAGGCTGATCCTCTTCCCAATTAAATTCCCACTTTTGATATTCTCCTTCATGAGTCCTGAAATTCTCGTGGTCTATATAATCATCCAATTCCTTCCCTGTAATATTTTCAAATGCATTTAATGAAACATACCAGAAAGATTCAAACTCATAGTTGAACGACCTTGAAAGAACCTCATTAATTAATGTGTCTGGATTTTTCAAAGCCTCTTTGTAAACCTTTTTTCCTCTAGAGATTAGCCAACATCTAAAATACTCAAATCCATCATCGGAACAACCTCCATTCATTATATAGGCAGCACACCACATTTCTGAAGTGTATGAGTCATAAAGTAGTTTATCAGTACGAAGTTTAAAACCAATTATGTCAACAAGCGGCAACTTTTCAAGTTTACGGATGAGAAAATCCAGTTGTTGGTCTGGAATTGGAATGGATTTTAGAGATTCCTGAATAATATTCCAGTACTGTTCCTCATCCATCATTTGAGAGGTTTGAGCAAGATTGTCTACCTTTATTGGAGCATTGTTTTCTGAAGCTGTATTCTCAGATCTATACCTGACAATATCCTCATAACCATTAGTTCTACTATATCCATTGGCATAGAGAGTATAAATATTTGGTATTGCTTGTTCGAAATGCAAAGCATGGTCTTCATTTAGGAAAAAATATTCACAAAATCCGAAGTCATAACCTGTCTTACCGTAATAGAGATTTCTTATTTGATCCTCACCAATATTTAATTGTATCCATTTGTCAGCATTCTCAAGTTCATCAAAATCACCTTCGACAATTTTTGAGTATTTATACTTTGATAGCAGTTCAAGTCTTTCCGCCTGATCTTGTGCATCGATACCGGAAGCTCCATATTCCTTGAGCATATTTTCAAAATTTTCAATTCTCATAAGACTTGGAATTACACCTAACTGGTTATATCCAACATTAAAACTAAGGAAAATCCGGTAATTTTGCCGGGATTAACGAACCTTTTAACATTTTGGAGTGGCGGTTTTCACGGTTTGTTAGTACCCACTTTAATTCGGCGTAGTACTACTCACTTCAACTCCCTTTTTAAATACTTTTTTGGAGACTAACTCTCCACTCTTGTTATAAAATAACCAGGTACCGTTTTTTTGTCCGTTGTTATATGTTCCCGAGACACGGATACTGCCATCTTCAAAATATTGCATGTATTTACCATGGAATCCATTAGGACCTAAAGTATGTTCACCCGCTTTTGCCCCATGCGGATAATAAAATACCCATTTGCCGGTTTCTTTACCCGCTAAATATTTCCCTTTACGGGTGATCTGTCCGTCTTTATAATACTCGGTAAAATCTCCTTCTAACTCTCCATTCTTATAATTACTTTTTTCTTTCGGACTCCCTATAGCATGCCAGTAATTCCACTCTCCTGTTTTTAATCCTTTGTTGTAAGAACCTGTATATTCTTTATTTCCTCCATCATAATAACCACTCCATAAACTATCAAGGGTACCGTAATAAAAATACCCTTCGTCTTTTTTCTTTCCTCCCGGATAATAAGTTACAAAATAACCATGTTCTTTACCGCCTTTATAATTTCCTTTACTCTCCAGTTTACCCGTTTCGCGGTTGTAGGTCCATTCTCCTTCTTTTTTATTCAATACAAATTTTCCTTTTTTCCATTCGGTGCCATTGTCAAAATAATAGGTCCAGATAGAATCACGCATATCGTTTTTATAAAAACCTGCATATTGTAATTGATCGGTAGTAGGGTAGTACTCATTAAAAAAACCGTTGCGTTGGTTGTTTTTAAATTCACCTTCCATTTCTTTTTTCCCGTTTTTCGAAAACCAGGTCCACAATCCATCTTTAATACCATTGTTATAATGATATACTCCTTCTAATATTCCATCTTCGTAATATGATTTCCATTCACCATGGGCAGAGTCTGCTTGGTAAGATGCAATTTCCATGGTTGTTCCATTTTCATAAAAGCTGGTCCACGTACCACTTTTTTTACCGTTTTTATATTCTCCTTTTATTTTGATGGCTCCACTTTCATAATATACTTCTGATTTTCCCTGATCGTAATTAATGAATGATTTTTTAGCGCCTGAAATATACCATGATTCCCATTTGCCGGTAGGCTCATCGTCTTTGTAATTTTCAACAGAAGCCGTTTTACCACCGTCAAAATATCTTTTCCAGGTACCGGTTTTTTTACCATCTTTAAAATACGCTTCACTTTCTATGGACTGATTATTATAATACGTGGTGTATTTACCATCTAACTTTCCATTGATAAAACTACATTCTTCATGTAAATCACCGGTTTCATAATAGGTTTTCCATTTACCTGTTTTTACGGAATCTTTTTCACGACCCACCATTTCAAGATTGGCGTTGTAATAATATTTTTTGAGGGTATCGGTATTATAATCTTTCATTTCCCACAATACTCCAAACGGGAAATAATATTTCCATACACCCGATTTTTTTCCTGCGGTATAATCTCCTTCTGATTCTACTTTAGCATCCTCATACCAGGTGGTCCAGTGGCCAATAGGTTTACCTAATTTATATTCACCTACGGTTTTCTTTTTACCATTCTCATAGTTTTCGGTATACTTTCCGTCCAGTTGATTATCTACATATTGTGATACAATTTCTTTTTTACCGCTTTTGGTAAAAGTATTCCATTCACCGCTTCTGTATTCGGGAGTACCTGATCCTTCGGTTTGTATTTTTCCGTTGGGATGGTAGATTTTGGTGGTTTTGTTATCGTAATCTACTTCAGATCGTAAAATTTCACCTTCAAACCATTGTTTCCATATTCCGGTTTTTTCGTCGTTGGTATAATTACCATCACTCATGGGTTTTCCGGTATCATACCACATGCGCCAATGCCCAATTCGTTTACCATTATCATAATAAAACTCCGACTCCTTTTTACCGTTTTTATGGTAGGTAAGATATTTTCCGGTTAATAAATTGGCAGTATAATAAGCTTCTTCTTTTTTCTTTCCATTATCGTAATAGATAATCCATTTTCCGTCTTTTTTATCATCTTTAATGGTACCTTCAGAATAGATTCCTCCTTTTTCGTTATAGAGTTTTACCATGCCTTTGGCATGGTCTACCCAATTTTTAAGAGTGCCCGAAGGATAATATCCTTTCCAGATGCCTGTTTTTTTATCAGATGTATAGTTGCCTTGAAATGAAACCCCACCGGATTCATAAAACTCAGTCCATAAACCTTCTTTTTTCCCATCAACATATTGGCCGGTAGTTTTTGGATACCCATTGGGCCATGACTCGATTACGTTTTGAGCTTGTAACAACGAGGTAGATAGTAAAAAAACGGCGATACCCAGGTATAGCTTCATAGGATAAGGGATTACTGATTATATAAACTGCATTTCAAAAATAATGGTATACCTCATATTCAACTTTTATACCCAATTGAATATTTGAACAAAAAATATTGATAAGTTTACAGTAATGAAACATCCTCCGGTAAAAAGCGGCTCCTTGTTATATGCCGATCCTATGCTAACTGACCCGTATTTTGGCAGGTCGGTAATACTCATGACCAGCCATGATGAGCAAGGTAGCGTTGGTTTTATTGTGAATAAAAAACTAGAAGTAACACTGAATGATATATTACCTGAGCCTTTACCTGTTGATTTTGACGTGTATTATGGCGGACCGGTAAGTAATGATACTTTGTATTTTGTACATTCTTTAGGGAATCAGGTGCCCGATGCAGTACCTATTAGTAAAAAAATATTTTGGGGTGGGGATTTTTCATACATATCTGACCTAATCGAAAATAAGTTAATTGACTTAACTCAATTGAAATTTTTTATTGGGTATGCAGGGTGGGGAAGTGGTCAGTTGGATGAAGAATTAAGATCCAAATCATGGGTAGTAGGCAATGATCCGGCTGGTTTTGTTTTTGATGATACCTTATGCAACGAAGCTTGGAAAAATAAGATGGATAAAATGGGGGATAAGTATTCCGTTTGGGCCAACTTTCCGCAGAATCCTAGTATGAATTGATATGTAAATTTCGCTACGCTGTGCCAGCATTGATGTCCTACAGGACATCGGGATATTTGAATTATATAAAATATTTACTAGGTTGATAGAGCCTTCTCATTCAACAACGGAACCAATTCATTCATCAGTGGATGTTGGGAATAGGTTTGTTCATCTACTGATTCAACCCAATGAATACCTCTGATAGAACTCGAGGTAAATATTCCATCTGCTTTCAACAGCATTTCTCTGGTAATAGGTTCTTGTTGTATAGAAATATTTTTTTCACTGCATATTTCCAATACAACCCTACGCATAATACCGTCTAAACAGCCTTCATTTAAGGGCGGAGTATAAATTACGTTGTTTTTAATAATGAAAAGATTTGATCTGCCCGTTTCAATAACCCTACCATGTGTATTGAGCAATACTGAATCATGCAAATCTTTTTGTTGGGTAAACAACGTTGCCAATACATACAACTGCGAACTATTGGATTTTACATTACCCAATTTAGAAATGGCTTTTTGATTATCAGTATAAATACCCAGCTTTATTCCGGTGATGTTGATTGGATAATGTGCATGTTCGTGTTCATATCCGGTAATTAGGTAGTGTACCTGATCATTTTCAGGTTGGTACGCCTGATAGGTATTTCTCCAAAAGGTAATTTTTAATCGTAAGGTAGGGTGGGAACTGTTATTGGCTAATAGTTTTGCGAAATGCAGTAATTCTTCCTGATTTTTAAAAGGGTTGGCCATTTTTAGAATGGAACAACTGGATTGGATTCTTTGCCAGTGATGTTCAATAAACAAAATTTGTTGGTGATTGAACTTCATGGCTTCAAAAAAGCCATCCCCATACCAAAACGAACCATTTTTATCAATGGGTAAAAGAATAGAATCTTCATGAATGAGTTGTCCGTTGAGTATATATCCCATTACAATAGATTTTCAAAATAATATCGGATGGCTACCCAGAAAACTTTGAATTTATCCGGTTGAATAATGAACATAAACATAAACCCATACAAGGCTCCAAAGAAGTGAGCATCATGCCCGATATTATCTTTGGCTCTGCGAGCCAAAATCCAGCTAATTAACAAATATAATCCCCCATATATAAACGCGGGGCATGGAATTACTCCGAATATACCCAACATAGCTACCGGATTGATGGCAATAAATGCAAATACAACAGCCGATACGGCACCCGATGCCCCAATCGCATTATAATGGATGTTATTTTTTTGTTTTTCGTAAGTGTAAAAACTGGAAACGATAGCCGCAGGAATATATAATCCTAAAAATATGAATACATGTAATACGTGTTGTCCAATCCATACCGTATCAAATTGAGCCTCTATATATCTTCCAAATTCCCATAAAACAAACATGTTAAAGGCTAAGTGGATATAATCAGCATGTAAAAAAGCAGCAGTTAAAAACCGCCACACTTCTTTGCGTTTATGAATCATGTATGGATTAAATATCCATTTACGCCACATCTTTTCATTTCTCCATGCCATAATAGAGGTGATAACAGTAATGATGACAATAATGATTGAAACATTTAATTCAAAATCCATACTAATTGTTGGTATATCTCTTTATAAAATTAATATATTTTTTCTGTAAAGCAGCTTCAGAATAATGTTGTTGTAGAAAAGCAATCGCATTATCAATGATGTTTTTGTAATGATCCGCCCGGTTAACATATTCAATGGCAGCTAGCCATTCTTCTGTTGAGTTAGCCAATAAAATTTCATGTTGATGGGTAGCATTAATACCCTGAATACCGGCATGGGTAGTAATAACAGGTTTACCATACGACATCGCTTCCAGAATTTTTATTCGTATACCACTGCCTGATAATAAGGGGACAATCAATACATCGTTTTGCTGCATAAACTCTCCGGCATCTTTTACTTCACCATGAATAAAAATGTAATTGGATGCATATTGATGAAATGAATGAGGCATGGCTTTACCTGCCAGATGTAATTCAACCTCAGGAAAAAGATTTCGAATGGCAGGAAATACTTCTTTTATAAAGTATTCAACTCCTTCAACATTAGGCAACCAATCCATAGCACCTATATGAAATAGCCTTAATGGATGGTGTGGAGTATCTGATATATTTTTTGAAATGCCTAACTGAACCGGCAGAGTGATTGATCTTTTTTCTGATGAATTTTTCAAGTAGTAATTCTCATCATTTTCTGAAATAAAGATATTTCCATCACTGGTTTTTAACAGGTAATCTTCTAGTTTTTTTAATCTCTCATTTTCAGCATTTAAGACAGATTTTTTTAATCCTTTCAACCCTTTTGCAAATTGTTGCCAAATATGATGCTCAATATTATGAGAACGGATAAATACTTTTATACCGGTGATTTTTTTTATTTCATCAAGATATACTGCTGCATAGATGCTTTCAAATATAACTACCTCAATTTTTTTATCCTGAATAACTTTGATTATGCTTTGCAGGGTATGGGCATCATAGAACCTATTTGCCCTTAATGAACTTCCTGATAAAAATCCGGCTACATGTTTAGGTTTAACTTTTGTGTCAATAACTGAATTAAAGTAGTTGTTATTTAGCTCCCAGTAGTTGGGTAATAATGATGATTGGGTGAATGGATGTTTGTGGGTTGAAACAGAGAAATAATATAGTTCATTGGTTACATTTCTTAACAATTGTTCAAATTTACTCATGGCATAACAACCTCCATCAATAACAGGGTAGGGAGGCTTATTGGATATAATGAGTGTTCTATACTGTTTTTCGTTTTCCAAACAATTTTATAAATGCGTTGATATAGTTTGATAAACTAAATATTCCTGAATCGGCACTGGCTTTTAAGGTGAGAAATATTCCGAAAGGTAAAAGCACCAAAGATGAATACCACAATCCAATTAATCCGATAGAACCGTTTTTTACTGATTTTTCAAAAATAGTTCCAATAATATAATACACAATAAAAATGACGATACTAAAAATGAGAGGTAATCCTAACCCCCCTTTTTTAATAATAGCACCTAATGGAGCACCAATAAAAAAGAATAAAATACATGCCAGTGATAAGGTAAATTTACGGTTGGTTTCAACCCAGTTTCGGAGAAGATTATTATTCTTACTTCTAATGTTATTATTGTGTTGATCAATATGTCCCATAATACTTCCTAATTGTGAAAGAGCGGCATCTGTTATGGCAGTTTTTTCTTTGGGCGTATAATCATTCAGGAAAGATTTACCATAGGTTACCTTTTCAATGGTTCGTTTTTCAATAGTACTGTCTTTTACAATCAACGGCGGCGGATTGTTCATGTGTAAGGTATTGGGGTCAGGTGAATTTAAATCATTTACCTGGTTGGTTGAAGCATTCCTCTGAGGTAAGTGGGCATAGTAGGTATTAAAGGTGGTAAGAAATCCGGTAGAAGATTTTTTAATATCTTCTTTAGTTTCCTTACGTATTAGGTTAAGTTGACCAACGGTCATCATGGTATATTGATTACCGACATAATTGTTATTTCGATCTTTACTGGAGTTGTTAAGTTCGGAAATATCAATGATAATGTGTTGTTCATTAAAAAACTCTCTTGAAAATGGATACCCGGCTTGTTTGCGGTTGTAAAAATTCATATCAGAATATCTTACTCCTTTTTCAAGGTTTAGAATCATAAAATTGCCATCATCACTCATTTGAATATTACCTTTTGAAGCTTTGATGATATTTTCAGCTCCACCTGTACCCGGGGTATGATCGTATACAATGAGTCCGTAAAATGTTTTTTGATCCTTTTCTTTTTTATCTACTTTTAATGTAAACCCTTTTAATCCATCGTAATACATTCCTTCCTGAATATCAATGGCGGGCATAGTACGGGCAATATCCTGTATGGTTTGTTTTAATCTGAAATTGGCTACTGGTAAAACGTTATTAGAAAACATAAATCCAACGCAACTAATTACCACTACCAAAAAGAATAAAGGACGTAGTGTACGTGTTAAGCTGGTGCCTGATGATTTAGCAGCTACCAGTTCAAGACTTTCAGCAGTACTACCGAGCGTCATAATAGATGATAGCAAAACGGCAATTGGTAATGCCATAGGAACCAACGATGCAGAAGCATAAAACAAAAGTTTTAATACCACAATCATGCCTAGTCCTTTGGAAGCAAGTTCTTCAATATACCTCCATATAAATTGCATCACTAAAACAAAAATGGCAATGAAAAAGGTAAGAAAGAAAGGTCCCAGAAAGGAGCGTATAATGAGCCTGTCGAGTTTTTTCAATTCCTTCGTTTTTACAAAAATACATAACGTAACCTATTGATTGATATTATTTTTTATAATTTTATCATGTGGTTCAAGGGAAAAGGCTTATAGTAGTATTACCGGCATATAATGCTGAGCTTACATTGGCATCTACCTTTCATGAAATTCCCATGGACATTGTTGATGAAGTGGTGTTAGTTGATGATGCCAGTTCAGATAAAACATCCGAGCTAGCCCGTGAATTGGGGATTCGCCATGTAATTAAGCATGAAAAAAATAAAGGATACGGAGGGAATCAAAAAACCTGTTATAACAAGGCATTAGAGCTACATGGCGACATTATTATCATGTTGCATCCTGATTATCAATATACCCCTAAACTGATTCCCGTAATGGCGACTATGATTGCCTCCGGCTTGTACGATATGGTGCTAGGCTCAAGAATATTAGGTAAAGGGGCTTTAAAAGGAGGGATGCCTTTATACAAGTACATTGCCAATAGGTTTCTTACCTTTTTTCAAAACGTACTTATCAATGAGAAGTTGTCTGAGTACCATACCGGATACAGAGCCTATTCAAGAAAAATATTAGACACTGTTAGCTTTGAAAATAACTCTGATGATTTTGTGTTTGATAACGAATTTATTTCACAAACCGCTTTTGCGAATTTTACAATAGGTGAAATATCATGTCCTACCAAATATTTTGATGAAGCATCATCCATCAACTTTAAACGAAGTGTAAAATATGGGATGGGAGTTTTACGGGTATCGTTACAACATTTTTTTGCAAGAATAGGTTTATATAAGTCACCTATTTACAAGAAAAAGAACGGATGAAACGTTGGTTGCTAAAAAAAGAACCGTTAGGTTATTGGCTCATCTATGGTCCTTTTATTTTAATTACAGCTATTGCTATTTTATTAACTACTAAACCTCAGCTTTTTTTATCCCTCAACAGTTATTATTCGCCGTTTTTTGATACTTTTTTTAAACTAGCCACCTATTTAGGTAACGGAGCCATATTTGTAATAGTAATTATTGCACTTTTATTCTATAAATTTTCAGATGGGTTATTAGGACTTATTTGTTTCCTGTTTTCAGCTCTCATACCGCAGTTCATCAAAAAAGTATTGTACCCTGACTCTTTACGTCCATACGGTTATTTTAAACAGGAAGGTATCGAAATCCACTTGGTAGAAGGAGTAAAACAACATACCATGCATTCTTTTCCTTCGGGTCATTCTGCTTCTGTATTTGCATTAACCTTATTATTAGCGTTTGTAATCAATGATAAAAAGTGGAGTATGGTTTTGTGTTTTATAGCCATCATTACAGCTTACTCAAGAATATATTTATCTCATCATTATCCGGAAGATGTACTCACCGGTTCGATAATAGGTTGTGCCTGTACATTGATTACATATTTGTTGTTTTACAATAAATTAAATTCTATTCCTGCTTTACAAAAGGGGATAATAAGATTTAAAAAATGACATTCAAATTTGATAAGATCAATCACTATGGCTGGATATTATTTCTGGTAAGTATTCTTTTTTATTTACCCTTTATAGGATCAGTACATTTATTTGACTGGGACGAGATTAATTTTGCCGAATCGTCAAGAGAAATGATAGCAACGGGAAATTACTTTAGAGTAATGATTGATTATCAACCCTTTTGGGAAAAACCGCCATTGTTTTTCTGGATGCAGGTAATTTGTATGAAGATATTTGGTATCAATGAATTTGCGGCACGGCTTCCAAATGTTATCTGTGGGGTGATTACCTTACAGGTATTATATCGAACAGGCAAAAGGTATTTCGATTCTTTATTTGGCTTTCTGTGGGCACTGCTGTACCTCATTAGTTTATTACCATTTTTTTATTTTAAATCAGGTATTATAGATCCGTTTTTTAACTTATTTATTTTCTTGTCATTGTTATATCTTATACGTTCATTTCAATCAGACAACAAAAAAGAAAAGCTCAAATGGGCTTGCATTGCAGGTACATTTAATGGATTAGCGGTTTTAACCAAAGGCCCCGTAGGATTGTTACTAATTGTACTAACAGTGCTGGTATTTGTAATAATTACCAGAAATAAAAAGATGGTTGGTTTTTTTCAATTATTGTTGTTCGGAATTTTTTGTTTTATCATATCAAGCGTGTGGTACTTACCCGAAATGATGATTAATGGGACCTGGTTTCTTCAAGAGTTTGTTCAATATCAAATAGAATTGTTAACCCAACCGGTTGCCGGCCATCAGCAGGGATTTTATTACCATTTTCTGGTGGTGTTTTTTGGATGTTTTCCAATCTCAATCATTGCTTTCCCCGGATTTTTAAATAAAATACATCCAAAAGGATCTAATGAGTTTTTAATGAATCGTTGGATGATTATACTTGCCTTAGTTGTCTTAATATTATTTACGGTAGTGAGTACAAAAATTGTTCACTACTCATCCATGACTTATTTACCGCTTTCATTTATAGCTGCTAATTGGTTATATCATCGCATAAAATCACAACAAAGTTTACCTCGTTGGATGAAAGTATTTTTAATGTGTATGGGGCTTTTATATGGTATCATGTTTACCATTACCCCTTATATATTTTCTCATATAGATAATTATCTATATCTGTTAAAAGACCCATTTGCCCGAGCCAGCTTTTCGCAACAAGTAAATTGGAATGGTTTTGAATGGATGTTTGGTGTTCTATTGGTTATTGTAGTATTTGTACAATGGATATATTTTAGAAAAAATCAAATACTACAAGGGTTTATTATTTATGGATTAGTAACGTTGAGTGTACTTACCGGATTTTTATTTCAGGTGATCCCGAAAATTGAGCGGTGTACTCAAGGTGGGATTATTGACTTTTATAAGGAGAAATCTTATGAAGATTCATATTTACTTCCTATTAGTTATAAAACCTATGCGCATTATTTTTATATGGCGAAACCACCGGGATTTTATCCTAAGAATGGGGTAGAAAGACAGGAATGGCTCACCAGAGGAGATATTGATAAGCCGGTATATTTTGTAGTAAAGCTCACTGAACAATACGTAAAAACCACCCCGGGTTTTTATTTATATGATACCAGAGGTGGTTTTGAGATTTATAGAAGGGATCCAGTTAAGACCCAATAGCTTTACATAAATCATGGATTTGAGCATCCCATAAACGTTGGGTCTCATCTAATTCTTCTTTTGTAGCAAAATCTGTAATGATAAGAGCAACATCACCTGTTAGCTCATCAATTTTAATACGCATTTCAAAGTATGTATCATCATCATCAGTATTTGTCCATTTGAAGCGCATTAATTCAAATTCACGGGTAGCTAATAATTTTGCAGTTTCTACACTATCTTCCCAATAGAAAGAGTATATTCCATTTTTAATATTTACATCATCCGAAAACCATTCAGATAAACCACTGGGAGAACTGATGAAGTTGAATAAAATTCTTGGAGATGATTTGATGAAAAATTCCATCTCAAACTTCTCTTTTCCACCGGATCTGAAATTTTGGGGAATAATATGCTCTTTTTCTACTGCTTCAATTTTTACGGTAGGAATAAGCTTTATAGGTGAGGGTATTTTAGGAACCTTAGGGCCTTTTCCTTTTTTCTTGATAGAAATCATTTCCTCAATCAAAGGGTCTAATTCATCCATTTTAGGTTCATCTTCATCTCCTTGTTGTTTTTTTGATTTTCTACCAGGACGACCTTTCACTTTTTCCACCTCCATCGCCACTTTCTTTGGAGTTTTTTCTTTTACGCTAGGAGCTGTTGTTTTTGCAGGTTTAACTACAATTGGTTTTTCTTTTTTGGCAGGCTTTTCTGCTTTTGCAGGTTTTACAGGTTTAGTAATTTTCACCGGTTTAGCCTGCTTTACAGGTTTAACAACGGGTTTTGTAACTTTTTTTACTATTTTTTTAGGAGCTACTTTTTTAGTAGTCACCTTTTTTACCACCTTTTTAGGAGCTGTTTTTTTTACTACTTTTTTAACTGCAGCCTTTTTTACAGGTTTAGATTTTACTGCCTTTTTTACTGGTTTCTTTTTTGTATTAGTCTTAGCAGCAGCTTTAGGTTTGCTCTTAGCTTTTGCTTTAGGAGTTACTTTAGCTTTTGGCTTTGATTTGGCAACAGGCTTTTTCTTAGCTGGTTGTGCTTTTTTAGCTGGCTTGACTGGCTTTTTCTTTGGTTTAGAAGCGGGCTTGGATGCTTTTTTAGCAGGTTTTGCTGCCTTCTTTACCGATTTTTTAGCCTTTACTGCGGGCTTTTTTTTGATATTCTTTTTAGTTGCCATATATATGGGGCCGATTAATAAGTGCAATGAATAACAAATATTTATGCGAAAAGCAATTGAATAAACTTAATTAACTGTAAATTAACTATTTAAGTTAGTAACAGGGATGTTGATTACTTAGGGGTATTCTTTCTAAGGTGGGTTGATCTGATTTGAGTTAAACCAATGGTAAGTGGTATAAAAATAAAAAGCCTTCTCTAAAGAGAAGGCTTTTGTAGCGAGTTTGTACACGCTGTTATAACTTACTTTAAGCAGCTTCACGGCCATTAGTCCGTGTGCGGGCGTTCTCTTCACCGTTTTGGTCTGTCAGTCGGGCAGGCCACTATTTTATATTTTCAGGGGTTGTTTTAATCTTGTTTCATCTACTTTTCAGGCCATCAGGCTGCACTTTGCTTTCAGTTAATTACGGGGTGCTGTTGTTTAAATTCAGCATCAGGGGTTTTTATTTTTATTCAGGTTTTCAATTCAGCCCTTTAGGGCTGTTCGGGCTTAAGCCCGATGTTTTTATTTTTTGGGGCTTTCTTTTTTATTTTTCCCCCCTTGTGTTTTTTTATACTCCTTTTTTTTATTGTCTGTGGACTTATGATTTTTAGTAAGTGCCGACCGCTTTTATTGTTTGTCTTGTGTTGCAAAAAGTGCAGGTGTGGAATGTGTTTTTGCTTTGTGGGGTGGACTTTAGCTCTTTGCCTCCGCAGTTCATCCGTCCCGAAGGGCGGTGAACGAGGAAGGCAATGTGCTGAAGCTAAGGCTGGGCAAAAACCATGACACACCGCACTTGCGGGTTGGCCTTAGTTAGTTTCTTTTTACAGTAAGGAGATTTCTAAATGCAGTTGCTTCCTAACTAAATGAAGTGTTAAGAACACTTAATGCAGTTACAAGTTCACTACTTACAGTAGCTTACTTACTTTTTACAGTTGGAAGAATACTAAATACAGTAGGGAGCTTTCCAAATACAGTAACGAGATTACTAAATGCAGTAGCCTACATTCTTTTTACAGTTGCAAGATCACTAAATTCAGTAAGGAGTTAACTACTTGAAGTAGCACGCTTACTGATTGTACTTCGCCATAAACTGTTTTTTGCTGATAATGTGACCTTTACCATATTTGGTTCCCAGCCCACTTTTTACCCAAAACAAATCACATAAGCTAAAATCTATAAAGGTTGGTCTAGTTGCAGCCTGCCAAGATTTCCAAGCATGATACCATTTGTAGTAATCAAATCCGGTTTCCTTTACTACTAGCAAATTGGCTTCATTGAATCGTTTTATGTCTCTAATAAACCAATCCCTAAATTTCATTTTTTCACTACCAGCCATAAAATACATATTGATTTCGGGCTTATAGGAGAATCCGTAACCTACTTCAATGGATTCCAACAGGTGCCCATTTGGAACCATTTCCTGAAAGTTCAAAAACCAACCAGGAAACGATAGTTTGTTGGCATCGAAAAACAGGTTTTGAGGAAGGCTATCCTCATATTCTGCATCATGTCCTTTAATCCAAAAATTAGAAAGAAATGGCATCGCATTGATAATCCAAATCATTCTTTCACCGTAGAAATTCTCTCTTTCTCTAATTGTTTGGGGAGAAATCGGAGAGTTTTGCAATTCAATTACTATTTTATTCGGGGTAAAGACATCCGCTATATGCTTTATACCCTCCTTTTCGATTATAATTTCATTGTTTTCAATACCGAAAACCTTTTTCCAATCCCGGAGCCATTTAGTTTCGGGTTCATACCAATTATCACAGTTGTTGCTTATGGCATGAGCCCAATACCATAATTTTAACTCTCCACATTTAGAAATTACTTCTTTACCACATAATTGACAAATGGCCTTTTCCTTAGGTTTGGGTTCAACTCTTGTATTATCTAAAATTGCATATTGCATTATATATATTCCGTTACGAATTGATTAAGAAATCCCACGAATACTAATTAAACTCCCTAATCTTTAAATTTAAAACTATTGAACCATCATGTAAGGTAATTCCTTCATATTCATAATTTAGCCCGGCATGGAGTGTTACGTCTTCTGAAAAGGTCAATATTCCAGAATAGTCTAGCATATTGGGTTCCTTTCTATTGTTATTTTTTATCAATGAAAAGCTCAATGGTGTAATGTTCTTATGCGGCAAAGTAAAATTCTCAATACAGATAGCCATTTTGGGATCAAATTCAATATATTCAACATAATCATTGCTATTTCTTACTATATGGATAAGACCTAACCGACCAAGGCGATATACTATTTTCCATATATGCCCCTGTTTAAAGCTGCCATTGAAAACGTTTTTCTTAATGCCCTTTAGTGAACTGTCTGAAATAATTTTTTTCAGGATGTCAAATTCATGATTATTTAGCTCCAGCCATTTTTGTGTTTCAATGGCTTCATTCATTTTTTGCTTCTTCACCTCTTCTTGCCATTCCTTATGCAATTTCTCATTTTCTAGTCGTCTTTGTTCACTATTTGCATAGTATTCTTCAACTATTTTTGTACAGCTTTCACATCTCTCAAAGTAGTTAATCCTAATCATATACCCCCTAGTCTCTACTTTTTTTTCAAAATCAATGTTACAATCATAACATTTCAACTGAAACAAACAGTGAGAATTATCCTTTACTATTTTGGTTATTTTATTGCGGTCAAGCGAATACTTATCAACTAATTGAGCAATATTCATTACGAATTTATTA
>CAZUXM010000042.1:0-24041 GCA_964624635.1 uncultured Candidatus Competibacteraceae bacterium | reverse complement strand
CAGATGATATTTACTGGATGGCCCTTAATAATGCCAATAATTTGATGTGGTATGACGAAGAAAATGGTACAGATATGTGTTATAATCCAAGAGATAAATTTACCATTTATGATAACTCCAATCCTGAATGTCCTCAATATGTAAAATGGTTCAAAGAATCTCCGGGGTACGAAGGAACAGTGTATAGCCAAACACTCACTTGCCCGGGAAATAAAAGCAGAAACAGCAATGTAAAAACCACTTACAACCCAAAAGTAAAAGACGAAAAACATGATAACCGTCCACCGGATATTGCCAATTTAAATTGGGAAGAAGGTTATGAATTGATGGATTTATACAGTAAGAGAATTATTCATCCTTTAAATGGCGAATATACTGTTTGGTATATTGATACTGATAATACCATTAAAAAAACTGAATTATCATCCAAAGAATTGCAACAATTAAGAGCTTATAAGTTTGCATCCAAAGAAAATGCTGAAAGGTGGTTAAGTTTAAAATAGGTTTACCAAAACTTTGGAATAAACCTACCCGTTTTCTTTTTATACTCTTTATAATCCGGATATTTTTCAGAAGAGATACCTTCGCTAAAATCGGAGCTCCCTTGAAATAATATCACTAACAGTAAACAACCGGCAACACTCCAGTTGAACCATTGACCGGTAGCAGCTACTCCTAAAAAATAAAAACATATCCAAACGGCTTGTTCTCCCATATAATTAGGATGTCGCATAATTTTCCATAAGCCTGTATGGGTAAATCCTTTTTCATAATAAGGAGTTAATGCTTCTCCTGCTTTTTTTCTACGGTATTTTTCCTGCTGATAGTTCCATTGTTGTTGATCAGCAATCGTCTCAATGATTACAAAAAATATAAATGCTGCTGATGCCACATAATCTAACCATCCCAATGGTGATGGCTCCTCTCCAACTGCCAACAAAATGGGTAAGGTAAATAACAATATCAACCCATTTTGGTAAATTGAAATAAAGAAGAGATTAAAAAAGAACCAACGAGTTCTTCCTTTTAATTCAGGTTTTTCACGCAATACCTGCCATCTATAATCCTCTTCACCTGACCAGAATTTCCAGGTATAAGCTCCGCGTCTGGAGAAATTATAGGTCAATCGAATACCCCATATACTAACCAACACCGCCATTAAAATAAGTCTTTCAGTCATTCCACCCGCATAAGCAATATACCATGCATAAACAATAGGAACTACACTCCAAATTTTATCCACCTGACTGTTGTTTCTTGTTAGCTCACTTACTATAAAACAAGTCATTGCTACACCAATACAAATGTAAACACTGTTCCACAAAATTTGGGTTTGTAACTCAGTTAGTGGTTCTCCGAAATAAAAAGAAACAATAGGAACTATAATGAGAGTTAGAATAAGGATAATAATCGTTTTAATCATAAATTTTCAAATTAAAAAAGGCGAACAATGTTCGCCTTTCAATTATGTACAATAATTTTATTTAATAATCACTCCGCTTGCCATGAACTCGTAGGTAGTATCAGGAGTTGCGATAGAATCGATATATGATTGAGGTTTACCGGCGTCTTTCGCTTTATGTTTTAACCACTCAACCGTTTCTATAGTTTTATTACAATAACCATCCATAACAGCTGTTTTACCGGCTGCATCTTTCGGCATAAAAAAGGCATAATCTTTAAAACGAACAGTCATCAAATCACCATTTCCTAAATCCACATCCATCCAGCACCCTTTTTTCTGACAAACTTCAGAAATAGTAGCACTAAATTTCACATTGGCGCTATCTTTATCGGCCATAAATGCCATCAATTCATTTCCCTTAATGGCTCCATCTTCCTTAATTGTATCTCCAAAATACATGTACGAGGTTTTGGTGGAATCACCATCATTTTTAGTATCGGTATTCTTTTTAGCGCCACATGAAGCAAACAAAGCTCCGGCAACTATTACAAACAATATTTTTTTCATGACTTTTTAAAATTGTACACAAAGATAAATATTTTTATTAGGCACAAAGAAAGGGATTGAATTCTGGAAGTAATTATGATTTATATCAAGGTTTTGTATAATTTATGCCGATAAATGCCTTAGGTCAGGCTTTTTACTACCTTTGTACATCCTTAAACCCCAATAATATGCTAATCAAAGGAAAGAAAGACCTAATCATTGTCCCTTATGATTTTACAGTTCAATCAGAAACTGCCTTAATACATGCTTCTAAAATTGCCTTACAAAGTGAAGATGAAGTAAGGCTATATCACGTTATTAACAATGAAACCAATGCACGACTTAAAAAGATTGGCAAAGCAGCCGTTGGAATAGAAGGCGCTTTAAAAGAAGTAGCGGAACAAAATAAAAAAGATACCGGTGTTAATACCACCTATCATTTTGAAGAAGGAAGTATTTTTACCAATATTGGAGCCTACACGGAGTCTACAGGTGCTAGTTTAGCCGTAATGGGGACCCATGGTGTACATGGATTCCAGCATATTGTTGGCGCCAATGCCCTCAAAGTAATTACTTCATCAGTTATTCCTTTTGTAGTAGTTCAAAAAAAACGTATTGACCCGGATGGTTATAAAAAAATTGTGGTTCCCGTAGATGGAAACATTAAAGGAAAAAATAAAATCACTGCTGCTATTGATTTAGCAAAATATTTTGGAGGTACCATTTATATTTTCGAAGCCAATACCACTGATAGTTTTGTGGCAAATCGTATTGCAGTAAACATGAAAATGATTAAAGAGTTTGTTGCAGAGAACAATATTCCTTTCGAACATGTTAAAGAAGAAGGAAAAGGATCATTCGCAAAACAATTAATTAAATACGCTGCACATATTGATGGAGACCTTATCGTTATATCTTCACACCACGATAATGAAGGGGTAATGGACTTTATTTTTGGCAATGACGAAGTTCATGTACTTAATAACGATCCTCAAATAGCTGTACTTTGTGTTAACCCTGTATCTACAGCAACGGGTGATGTAAGTATATAAAATATAACTACTAGATAGCATTATATAAAAGTAACACGACGGGCAATTGTCCGTCGTTTTTTGTACAAAACAAATACAAGTCAAAATCGTATATTTACGGTATGAAGAAACTATTATTTCTGGTTATTATCCTATCATCCGTTTCATTATCTGCACAGGTGAAAATATATAAAGGTAATAGTCGAAGTTTTTCAGATATCATTTACACTATTAATGATGGAAAAGTTTACCTTGGAAACTCATCGAGTTATTTTGATATAGAATACACCATTACCGAGGATAAATTATACAAAGGCAATTCTACTTCAACTCAAGATTGCAGATATACCATAGAAGAAGGCAAAATTTACAGAGGTAATTCAAACTTTTATACTGAACAAGTGTATAGTTTTGATAATACATTTATCTATAAAGGAAATTCCACATTTAATACTGATGTATTGTTTACCATTCAAAATGGAATCGTTTATATGGGATCAAGCACTTCAAGTTTTGATGTTATTGCTACTATTGAAGGTCCTGTGAATATTGGCATTTTAGCATGTATATTAGGCCCCTATTAAATTTAAAATATGAGAACTACCGAATCCGATTCACTCTATAATAATCTTGAAACTCTTTCGATTAATGAGTTGCTTACCGGCATTAACAATGAGGACGCCAAAGTAGCCTTAGCTATTCAACTATGTATTCCTGCTATTGAGAAATTAGTTGCTGCAATTGTAGCAAAAATGAAGACCGGAGGAAGGTTATTTTATTTAGGGGCAGGAACCAGTGGGAGATTAGGAATTGTAGATGCATCAGAATTACCTCCAACGTATGGCGTTGAATATGGGTTGGTCATTGGACTGATTGCCGGTGGAGATACTGCTATTCGTAAAGCCGTTGAATTTGCTGAAGATGATGAAAATGGGGGTTGGAATGATTTACAACAACATCACATTAGTTCAAACGATGTGGTTATTGGAATCGCAGCTTCGGGTTCTACTCCTTATGTAATTGGTGCATTAAGAAAATGTCAGCAAAACAATATTATTACGGGCTGTATAACGTGTAATGATAAAGCCCCTCTAATTGAAGTAGCCGATTACCCTGTAGCAGCTATCGTTGGTCCTGAGTTTGTTACAGGAAGTACCCGAATGAAAGCGGGAACTGCTCAAAAATTAATATTAAATATGATCAGTACCACAACCATGATTCAACTGGGTCGTATAAAGGGTAATAAAATGGTAGATATGCAGTTATCAAATAATAAGCTGATTGATAGGGGCACCAGAATGATCATGGAACAAACTTCTTTAGCTTATGAACAAGCAAAAGTATTGCTTCAGGAACACGGGAGTGTTAGAAAAGCAGTAGATTGGCATAATAAAAACCTTTAAAACCTAAACACTAACTACTACAATGCCTCCTATAGGTAAAAAAATATTTTTTTCATCACTTATAACTATTAGTTTTTCTATCCCTTATTCCTATTCTCAGGATTGTAAACAGATGAGTATTTTATGGGATATGATTAACACCTATCATGTACAACCCAAACCATTGGATGATTCTTTATCCAAAGCCATTTATAATGATATGATAGAAAGCCTTGATCCGTATGGAATGTACTTTATACAGGAAGATTTGGATGTTTTAAGTAAGTATGAGTTTACCTTGGATGAGTCAATAAAAAATGGGAATTGCGACTGTATTACCGAAATAGCTACTATATATGAAAAAAGACTCAACGAAGCCGATACCACCATCGCAAAGATTCTCAATAGTCCCTTTGATTATAAAATGAAAGAGGAACTTACTTTTTCAAACGAAATCCCCTGGACCTTAGCCAAAGATATTACAAGTAGAGACAACAGATGGCGAAGATGGCTGAAATACCAAACCCTAAAAAGAATATTTACCCCCAGAGGTGTGGACGATAAACCGACTAATGTTGACAATGCTGCTTTTCAGAAACTGGAAAAACCATCACGCGACGATGTAAAGATTTTTGAGCAAAAAAAGGTGAAAAACATTCTCAACGAATATAACAGCATGTATGATTATGTACTGAATGAATATTCAAAAGCTTTTGCATTTTATTTTGATCCACATACGGAATACTATACCAATGCCGAAAAAAATCAATTTCAAAGTTCTGTTACCTCTGAAAATTTAAGTTTTGGAATAGAAATAAAAGAAAATGAAAAAAATGAAGTAGAAATTACCAAATTAACTCCCGGAGGGCCGGCTTGGAAAACAAACCAACTTAACAAAGGTGATTTGATTGTAGCTGCTGATTGGGGTGATGGAAAACATACTGATTTGAGTTTTGCCGGAGGAAATGAAGCCTACAGCATTCTATTTGAAAAAGATATTAAAGAAGTGGAACTTACCATTAAAAAGGCTAATGGGAGCATCAAAACTGTACATGTAGAAAAAGAAAAACTGGTAGAGGACGAAAATGTAATTCAAAGTTTTATTTTGGAAGGGGAAAAAAGAATTGGCTATATATTCTTACCCTCATTTTATTCCGATTGGGAAGATAAAACAAAATTAGGTTGTGCTAATGACCTGGCTAAAAAACTGGTGGTCTTACAAAAAGAAAATATTGATGGACTTATACTTGATATCAGAAATAACGGAGGAGGATCAGTACACGAAGCAATTGATTTAGTTGGAATTTTTATTGATGCCGGACCGGTTACTATTGATAAAGACCGTGAGGAAATTAACGTAATGAAAGACGCCAATAGAGGAGCCATTTATAACGGCCCATTGATTATCATGGTAAATGGGTTAAGTGCTTCAGCCTCTGAAATACTATCTGCTTCATTACAAGATCATAACAGAGCATTAATTGTTGGTTCTACTACTTATGGTAAATCAACAGGACAAGTAATTTTACCGGTAACCAATAATCCATTACGTATAGATGCTGAAGGAGAATATGGTTACCTTAAGCTTACGGGTTCCATTTTTTATAGAATTAACAGCACTACACATCAGAAAAAAGGAGTGATTCCTGATGTACATATACCTGATTTATACGAAAGTTTGAATTATAGAGAAACTCGATATAAATACGTATTAAACGCTGACAGTATTTATAAAAAAACGTACTATACTCCCCTTCTTGGTCCTCCAAAAGGTGATCTTCAGGAATTGAGTACGCTGAGGTTAAGAAACAGTAATTATTTTAAAAATGTGGTAGCTATTTCTGATTCAGTGAAAACTATTTTCAACAGTGAGTATAAAATACCATTGGATATGGAAGGATTTAAAAAAGGACATCAGAAAGGCGACTATAGATGGAGCAGTTGGGAAGAAATGATGAAACATTCAACAGATGTATTTAAAGTATTAAATGACCCTTATACCCGTGATTTAATTAAAATTGATGAGTACAATCGTGAAATTAATGAGTTTCAAATCAAGAATATCGAAAATGATATTTATATTGATGAAACATTTAAAATTATGCTTGATTATATTAACCTTGAAAAATAACCTATGAACAAAAAAATTATTCTTTTTTTAGCATTTAGTTTTATTGCTGTAAACATTGTATCTGCACAAACTGCTGGTGAATACATGAGTGACGTAAACAAAGACATGAAAGCCATTAGCGAAGCTTCATGGGAATATGTTAGCGAAATGTCACATGGGAACAATGCTAAAAAAGCAGAAAAAAAACGCCTTGATTTATTACAAAAAATGAATGACTCAAGATCAAGAGTGGCTGCCTTAGACGGATATAATGGAAGTACGGGTTACAGAGATGCCATGGTAAAATACCTGGATGTAAGTTTTGCCATATTTAACAGAGAATATGCTGATTTAGTGGATATGGAAGAAGTAGCTGAACAATCTTATGATTATATGGAAGCATATATGTTGGCAAAAGAAAAGGCCAATGATAAATTAGATGAGGCTCGTGCCGAGATGGAAAAAGTGGAAGAACAATTTGCTAAAGACAATAATGTAAATCTGCTGGATCCTGAAAAAACAAAACTATCAGAGAATATCCGTATCTCTAATTTAGTATACGACCATTACAATGAGATATACTTGATTTTCTTTAAAAGCTATAAGCAGGAATTCTTTTTACTGGAAGCATTAAATGCCGGAGATGTAAGTGCTATTGAACAAAATAAAAATGCCTTAATTACTAATTCTAACGAAGGCATAGGAAAGTTAAAAAATATGTCAGGATATAATAATGATAACACTATTATAATGTCATGCAAAAAGATGCTGGAATTCTACAAATCCGAGGCAGAAAAAGATGTTCCTTCCCTACTCGATTTTTATTTAAAGAAAGATAATGTAGATAAAGTAAAAGCCGCTTTTGAAGCTAAAAAGGAAAAAGACAGAACTCAGGATGACGTAGACCAATATAACAAAGCTATTAATGATTATAATGCAACCATTAACGTATTTAATAGTACCAATGAAAAGCTAAATGCTGATAGAAGTAAAAATCTAGAGGCCTGGAATAAATCAGTAGATACATTTATTGATAAGAATGTACCTAAGTAAAATCGTTAACCATATTTATTTGTTACTGTCACATTCAACCTTGTTTTTATAATGATTTTCACAAGGTTGATAGTATAAAGCTTTTTGAGGATATCTTTCAACAAGGTTATTGGTGGATGAATATTCATACTGATAGTATCCTACCTGAAAGATTCCTCCACTTTTGATATCGCTAGCCTTTAGCCAAATACCATTACCGATATATGCAGCCCCACCTGTTATAGCTGCAATCTGAAATGTATGACTATTGGGATATTTTGAAATTTCATCAGCAAAAACGTAAACAGGTATTTGAACACATTTGATCATATCAATATCACGAACACAACTTTCCTGATCTCTAAATAAAATAACACGTTTTACAAAGGGAAATGTTTTAATCCCGGTAACTATTGCCTCAACATCATTTTCCGGAATATCAGGATTATTGGGTAAAGTTAAATCCAGTGAGTCATATTGATTCATTAACTGGGTGGATGAATAAAATATTTTTGCCTTAACACCACCTGAATAACCTATTGTATTGCCTTTAGACCTGTCATCATTAAACAACGACACACACACCCCTTTTTCTCCTTTAAATTGATCAATATACATGAGTAGCTGGTTTTTAAATGAAGTCATACTACCCGTGCAATCCATAACCAATAAGGTAGAATCAACACTTAATCCGGAAAGAACATCATACAGTTCTGTATTTTTAATGCCTCCGGTTTTGTTCATATACGCAGCAAGTTTAGAGTCTCTCTGAATTAAATTAGGTTTGGTAGACTTTGTATACATTATTTCAAATCCATGAAACAACTTTCTCGCTTCATTTTCTGATTGACAATTGGTTTGAAGTACCACATAATACTTGATGGTGGAATTATTAAATCGCGAATCAATTTTAAATAACTCCTTATACCTGTTCGCCATCAACACATAATAGTTTGTTTTCCAGGTTTCAATATCTGCTGGGTATTTAGAGAAAACCAGGTTAATCTGGCTTACTTTATAATCTGTTGAATTAGGCCAGGATTTAGGGTTTTTAATAGTTGATGAAACATAATCTGTTTCCAAAAGAATTGTGTTGGCTAATTCATTTTTTCTGAATACGGGTACTTCGATTTTTGCTGTTAGCTTGTCAAACTTATCCTTATTCTGGATAGGATTGTCGAGAATTTCAGAGGGGAAATGTACGTTTTGTGCAAAAGTGAGGGTTGGAAATAAAATAAATAACAGGGAAATATATCGCATGATAAGTTACTTAATTATTTAAAGTTAATGATTTGATATCAACCAATCAACAAAACGGCTAACCAATTAATTTTCAAGTAATATGAGGTCTGTTAAAATATTTGAGTAAAATATATTTATTAAACACATCTCACTGATATTCATACAAATCAAAACAATCAAAAAAGAGGCCGTCTGAATCAATAGTCCCTGGAACATTTGGATAGTATGAAGCGAAGCCCATACCTGATTGTTCACTTTCCCCTGACTCTATGTAATAAAGTTGTCCCTATTATACATCCAACATGATGGGTATAAAACAATGAAATAACAATGATATTGCCTTGTAAATACGGTAAATAGACAGATTTTATATATACTTGTGTGTATCTTCTATTAAAAATTGTAATAAGCCTTATGCATATTCTCATCGTTGAAAACGATCTTCTCATCGCTGAAATGCTTAAAGAGATGTTATGTGAGTTAGGTTATCAGGTAGTCGGTGTAGCAAAAAATTTCGCCATTGCAATGGCTCGTCTGCAAACAGATAAAAATATTAATCTGTGTTTTCTGGATATTAATCTGGAAGATATCAAAACAGGATTAGATGTAGCTAAAGAGATTAATGAAAAATTTCATGTTCCATTTGTTTTTTTAACATCCTACTCAGATGCGGCAACTATTAAAGATGCGGCTAGCCTTAACCCGGAAGCTTACCTAATTAAACCTTTTTCAAGCATCGATCTTTTATCCACCATTGAAATTATATCTGCCAGAAAAAAGAACAAAACAAAAGAGATTAAACAACAATATTATATTATAAAGGATCATCATCAAAACGTAAAACTTCCAATAGCTAATATTAAATGGATCAGATCTGACAACGTATATGTAGACATAATAACTCAGGAAAAAACTTATGTGGTTCGCTCCAGTCTTGAAAAAATATTAGAGGAACTCAACAATAACAATTTAATAAGAACTCATCGTTCATATGCTGTTAACCTTGAACATGTAAAAGCTATTAGCGGTCAAAGTATACATATAGGACAGGATAAAATTCCTATTTCACGGAAATTCAAAGAAGATATAAAAAGTATTTTTCATACCTAAATATGCCAAACTCATACAAAAAAAGGTTATTCTCAACAAACCGTTAGTTGTAGGTTAACTTAATTATAAATTACCTCCGCAATTGAAACAGATATTTACAATAAAAACGATACTAACATCCGTCATTTATTTCTGGATGGTGTTTGGATTTTGCGGATTGAAACTATTCGGACAAATCAATCTATCGATTTCCGAATTGCAAAAAAAAGCAGAAACTACCACCAATGATACTTCCAGAGCAAGATTGTATGGGATGTTAGCATGGGAACTAAAATTCGCAGATTTTGCTAATTCAATTAAATACGCTGATGAAGAACTAAGAATTGCCTCTCTTAATAAAAATAATTTTCTTTTGGCTGATGGATATAGAGTAAAAGCCCTGACCTTAGTTATCCATGAAAAAATTCCTGAGGGCATGATGTTATATGACAGTGCTCTTGTATATGCAAAAAAAGCGAATGATCTTATTTTGCAATCTTCATGTTATAGTTTAATGGCAGGTATGTATGGTGACCATTCTGATTATGATAAGGCAATAGAGCTTTACTCAAAAGGTTTGGAAATTGCTCAGCAATCAGGCGATTTAAAAAGTATTGCAACCCTAAGTAATAACCTGGCAGAAACATATCAAACAGCAGAAAGAAACACCGAACTAACTCAACAGTATTTTCAGCTGGCATTACAAAGCTCCAATAAAATAAAAAACTGGCCTGCTGCCGGAATGAGTTCCGCAAACCTCGCTAAAGAGTATGCTCGAATCGGAGAAAAACAAAAAGCCATCGAGGAATTAAAAAACTCCATTGAGCTTATGAGCAAGGACACAAAAAATGCTTACCAGGTAGCAACCACAAGCCATATTATCGCATCGGCTTATCTGGATTTAAAAAACCTAAATGAGGCTGAAAAATATGCCCTACATTCAGCCTCACTGTTGGATAGTTTAAATCGACCGGATAATGTATTAAGGCCCCTAACTATTCTCACAAGCATTTATATCCTGAAAAATCAGATTGATAAAGCTCAATTTTTTGCGAAACGGTTATTAGAAGATGGGAAAAAACAAGGGGCAAAATTATATATACGCGATGCATATAAAGCCTTATCAGACATTGCACGGATTCAAAACAAATGGCAGGATGCACTTGCTTATTTTGAGTTATACAAGGTTTGGAACGATAGTGTTTTTGAAATGGGCCGTGAAAAAAGTATTGCCATGGTAGAAACCCGATCGATACTTGCACAAAAAGAATTAGAAGTACAATACGAAACACAAAAAAAGGAACAGGAAAACAAAAATTTAAAGTCGCTCAACGACAACCTCCGGACAGAAAAAATATTTGCCATAGTAGCTAGTGTTTTATTTTTAGCCCTGGTAATATTACTTTATTGGCAAAATAAAAAAAGAAAAAAAGTAAATACAGCATTACTGGTTGAAAAAAAGACAGTTGAAAAACAAGCTAAAGAAAAAGAAGCATTGGTACATGAGATTCATCATCGTGTAAAGAATAATCTTACCATGCTTAAAAGTTTGCTATATCTTCAATCCAGATCAATAAAGGACCTTAAAACTAAAAAAATATTTGAAGAGACTCAGTCCCGGATTCAAAGTATGGCGCTGGTTCATCAAAGTTTGTACGAAAAAGAAGGTGAAGGCAGTCTGGATTTTATCGGGTTTATCAAAAACCTGTTTGATGATATTTCCAATTCGTTCAAAAATTCAAATACAGATGTATTGATGAACATTAATGACGGCGAATTATCATTAAACCTAAACAAAGCTATTCCTCTTGGATTAATCATCAATGAACTTATTACCAATTCATTTAAATACGCTTTTATAGATGTGGATCAAGGCGTAGTTGATATTCAGATTCAGCATCAAGAAGATCATTTGATCATCAGGTATTCCGACAATGGTCCGGGCCTCAATAAAGATTTTGATTTAGAAAAGGGTGGTTTTGGTTTTAAGCTCATGTATATTCTTTGCGATCAGTTGGACGCCCAATTAAGTTATCATAAAAATACTCAAGGCCCTGAGTTTATCATAAAACTTCCTGCTTAAGTAAAGTTATCTGCACCTTTCGTACAAAGTTTTGTCGAACTCATACAAAAATCGGTCAATCTCAACAGATATTTTATACCCCTAACAAGGTTCATTAGTTTTGGTATAAATTCAAATCTGAAAAATGAAAAAACACTACAAAAAAATTTTCGCCATTATTAGTTTTATACTAGGTACTGCCTCGGCGCAAATTCCCAACATTGTAAAAGACATTAACACAGAAAGCTATTCTGCATTTACAATCTCCAGCTATCCGGGAATTACCGTAGGCTCATACCATTATTTTGCATCAGATAATGGTTTTACCGGCATAGAACTATACAGGACTGATGGTACTGTTTTGGGGACAGAAATTATACAAGATATCTATCCAGGTACATCGCATTCATATCCGGGAAACACCGGTTGGGCAGCATTAGGCAGTACCGTTATTTTTTCGGCTAATGATGGAGTAAATGGTACAGAATTGTGGAAAACCGATGGCACCGCTGCCGGAACAATGATGATTGCGGACCTTCAACCAAGTGGTAATTCAAATCCTCAGAACTTCTGTTTCTACAATGGTGAAGTATATTTTATGGCTACCACTTCCTCAACTGGATATGAACTTTTTAAAACAGATGGCAATACTATTTCATTGGTAATGGACATTGAACCAGGAAGTGCAAGTTCTCTGCCTGAAAAGTTAACCGTAATTGGTTCCAAACTTATATTTAAAGCCTACACCAGCTCCGAAGGCGATGAATTATGGACGACCGATGGAACTACCACTACAATGCTAATGGACATTTACCCTGGATCTATGAGTTCTGGTCCAGATAACATAACAACAATTGGAGCATGGGCATATTTTAGTGCCACCACACCGTCCGAAGGGATGGAGTTGTGGAGGACAGACGGAATAACTGCCAATTTGGTAGCAGATATCGCGGTTGGCCCACAAGATTCATATCCAAAAGGGTTTAAATTAGTAGGCACTAATATTTTATTCAATGCAAGATCCGCTGCTACAGGCTATGAAGTTTTTACCACTGATGGAGTGACTGCTTCTCTTCTAACGGATATCAACCCTACAGGCGATGGAACATACAATTTTGCAACCGGTGCTTATTTGGGAACGGATTATGTTTTTATGGCCAATAACGGAACCTCTGGTGATGAACTTTGGAAAACGGATGGTACTTCAGGAGGTACCATATTGATTGAGGATATGAATCCATCCGGAGGCAGTAACGTTACTAATTTGTTTTCTTCAGGCACTGGCACTGTTTATTTTACCAATGATATCACCAATGGAGTTGAATTATGGAGCACGGATGGAACAAACGCCTCTTTATTAATAGACATTAATAATTCAGGTAACAGTAATCCTATGAATTTTTTCTCATTAGGTTCAAATGTATATTTCCAGGCTACTAATATAAATGGACCCAATCGTGAATTATGGAAAACTGATGGGACTTTGGCAGGTACAATACTCTTAGTTGAAATTAATCAAAAAACAGAAGGTTCAAATCCTTATGAAATGGCAGTAACAGATAATAACCTGTTGTTTTTTATTGCTACAGAACAAACAACAGGAGAAGAATTATGGGTTACTGACGGAACGTATGCTGGTACACATATAGTCAAAGATATTGATCCTGGAACCGGGGATGGAGGAGTTTCCAATCTTCGTGCATTCGGTAATAAAATTGTATTTGCAGCTAATGGTCCTACTGGAGGTACAGAACTCTGGATTTCAGATGGCACATTAGCCGGAACAGTTATGATAGATATCAATCCAAGTGGACCAAGTTATCCCGGCGGTTTTACAGAACTGGGAGGATTTATTTACTTCCAAGCAAATGACGGACTAGTTGGTCATGAACTTTGGCGCACAGATGGAATTACCGCTACTTTAATAATGGATATCAACCCGGGAAGTAATTCTTCCGATATGATTAGTTTATACCAGCATAACGGATACATTTATTTCGGAGCATATACTCCTTCAACCGGAAGAGAATTATGGAGAACAGATGGAACTACTACTTCTCTAGTGTTTGATCTTAATCCAGGCATAGGTGATAGTAATCCCAAATATTTAACCTCTCTTGGAACTGAACTCTTTTTTAACGCAGACAATGGTACTAATGGTGAAGAAGCTTGGAAAACAGATGGCACAACCACCACAATTGTAATGGATATAGAACCTGGTAGCGGAGATTCAGAACCGAATACTTTTGTTGAAATGGGCGGTTATTTATATTTCAGGGCTAGTTCAACATCTACAGGAAATGAGCTTTGGAAAACGAATGGAATAACCACAACTGTATTTGATATTAATCCGGGCAGTGTAGGTGGAAATCCGGATTACCTTGCAGCAACTGCGGATAAAGTTTTTTTCAGGGCTAATGATGGAATAACTGGTTATGAGTTGTGGACTTATGATGGAACCACTGGTAACCTAATAGATATAGTACCTGGTTCAGGTGAAAGTAGTCCCTATTATTTATATAACCATCTTGGTAAAATATATTTCCAGGCTAATAATGGGTCATTGGGAAATGAGTTATGGGAAAGTGACGGGACTATTGCCGGAACATCAATGGTATTTGATATAGCTCCTGCATCTTTCAACAGCGATCCTGATTATTTTACATCCATGAACAACTCTTTATATTTTGTTTCAAATGATATCATACATGGAAATGAGTTATTTCGGTTGGACCCTTTGCCTGAAGTATCACCATCAGGTTTAAACATCAGCTACTGTGCTGGTGATACTATTAATATCTCTTATACCGCACAATATGGTATTATTAATTCAAGTAACATGTACTCCGTTCAATTGTCAGATGCCAGTGGTAGTTTTGCTATTCCCAATCTAATAGGGACATTAAATTCTTCCGCTTTATCAGGAAATATTGCAACCACTATACCACTTGCTATTGCACCAGGCTCAGGGTACAGAATAAGAATCAATACAAATAACCTTTTTACAATCGGAGCTGATAATGGATTTGACATTTCTATAGCAAACTGTTCCGGTGTAGAAAATGAAAACATGTTTAACATAGTTATTTACCCTAATCCCAACCAAGGTACCTACTATGTGAATGCAGAAACAAATGGAATTTTGTATATCAGTAATTTATTAGGCGAAATGGTATACTCCCAATTTATTTATGAAGGCATATCGATGGTTGATATGGATCATGTTGCTAATGGTATGTATATCGCAACAATAATAAAAGATAACCAAATCATTTCCAGTTCCCGAATTATCAAACAGTAGGCACTTTTCCTGGCCCACCCTTATGAAACAAAGCTGCTCCTAACGGGGTAGCTTTTGTTTTTTATGCTAATATTAATACGTATACATAAAAAAACCAGTAAAAAAAAGGGTCTTCAATATTGAAGACCCTTTCAGATTAAATAAAACATTACCTATTGTTTAGCAGGTTCTGCTAAAATGATTACTTTGTTTTTGAAACATTCAACTACACCACTATTAATTTCAATAGATTGGGTATCATTATCTGTTACGATTTTAATTTTCCCATTTTTAAGTGTAGAAATAATAGGAGCATGATTATCCAACAACTGGAATCCGCCTCCGGTACCCGGTAAGGTAACAGACTTGGCTGTTCCTTCGAACAACGTTTTATCCGGTGTAATGATTTCTAAATTCATTTCGTATAATTATTTTACTTCAGCCAACATTTTCTCTCCTGCAGCGATTACATCTTCGATAGTACCTTTTAAGTTGAAAGCAGCCTCAGGATATTGATCTACTTCTCCATCCATGATCATGTTGAAACCTTTAATGGTATCTTCAATGCTAACAAATACCCCCGGGATACCTGTAAACTGCTCCGCTACGTGGAAAGGTTGTGATAAGAAACGTTGTACACGACGTGCTCTGTGTACTACTAATTTATCTTCTTCAGAAAGTTCATCCATACCTAAGATAGCGATGATATCCTGAAGTTCTTTATAACGTTGTAATGTCATTTTAACTCTTTGTGCACAGTTATAATGAGCATCACCTAAAATATCAGCTGTTAAGATTCTTGAAGTAGAATCCAAAGGATCCACCGCAGGATAGATACCCAACTCAGCAATCTTTCTACTCAATACGGTTGTTGCATCCAAGTGGGAGAAAGTTGTTGCCGGAGCAGGATCCGTTAAGTCATCCGCTGGTACGTAAACAGCTTGTACAGATGTAATAGATCCGTTTTTAGTAGAAGTAATACGTTCTTGCATTAATCCCATCTCAGTTGCTAAGGTTGGTTGGTACCCTACCGCTGATGGCATACGACCTAAAAGAGCAGATACCTCAGAACCTGCCTGAGTAAAACGGAAGATATTGTCGATGAAATATCCTTACCTCCACCTGCAGAACCATCACCATCACGGAAATATTCAGCTAATGAAAGACCACTCAATGCAACACGGGCACGTGCTCCTGGAGGTTCGTTCATTTGTCCGAATACGAAAGTAGCTTTAGATTCTTTTAAACCGTTCATATCAACGGCATTCAAATCCCAACCACCTTCTTCCATACTATGTTTGAATTTATCACCGTAGTTCAAAATTCCTGCTTCAATCATTTCACGCATCAAGTCATTTCCTTCACGGGTTCTTTCACCTACACCGGCAAATACTGATAATCCGCCGTGACCTTTTGCGATGTTATTGATTAACTCCTGAATCAATACTGTTTTTCCTACTCCTGCACCACCAAACAATCCAATTTTACCTCCTTTAGCATAAGGCTCAATCAAGTCGATAACCTTAATACCTGTGAAAAGTACCTCTTGAGCTGTAGTTAAGTCCTCAAATTTAGGTGGTTGACGATGAATTGAATATCCACCTTTATTATCAACTTGTGGCAAACCGTCGATAGCAGTACCTACCACATTAAACAAGCGACCTCTGATACCATCACCTACCGGCATAGTAATAGGAGCTCCTGTATTTTTTACAATCATTCCTCTACGTAAACCATCAGAGCTATCCATGGCTACTGTACGTACAGTATTTTCACCAATATCTTGTTGGCACTCAAGTACAACCACGTCACCATTGTTACGGGTTACTTCAAGAGCATCTAATGCATTTGGGATGAATTCTTCGCTTTCAAAACGAACGTCAATTACCGGTCCGATAATCTGTACAATTTTACCTGTATTTACAGCCATACGAGAGGTTATTTAAAGAATTATAGTACTTAAATTTGGCGCGAAATTAGCAAGAATTTGGTCAATTACTAAATTGAGTCAGGTATTTGTTCATAAATTATAAACATTTTAGGGTTAAACCCATACTTTAAGATATTTAGAACGATGAATAGGTCATTCAACATTCAATATTTAAAATAATACTTTTGCAGTAATTAACAGGTATGAAAAACCCTATCCGATCCTATTTAAATGTTGGTATTAAAACTAATACCGAAGCTTCTCTGGCTATAAGGATACGGCTTTTAAATGTATTGAATATCTCATGCCTAATTGTTTCTATAGCTTATGCTATAATTAATAGTTATTTCCATACGCTGGCCAGTGTTATTAATCTTATTGCTGCATTTGGTAATATTATTATATACTGGTTGATTTCAACCAAAAGACATACCACCGGCTTTTTGGCTTTTATGCTCATTACCAATTTTGTAGGGGTTAGTTTTACTTTTTTATATGGTAAATATATTGCAGCCGATTTGTTATTCTGTACAGGTATTGCGTATTCCATTGCCATATTTGAAAACAAATACCGAATGGCTTTTGGTGTTATTCTTAACCTCATTTGTTTTATTGCAGCACAATATTATTACGAAAACTATGTGCCGTTTTTTCATGAAGTAAGAGATCATTCACGGATATTCTACTATCCAAATACAGCCTTGTTTTTATTTACCCTGTTTGTATTGGTTTTTTTATTAAAAACAGAAAACAAAAGGTACGAAAACCAACTTCGTTTTAATAATGCTGACCTTACAAGGGCTAACTTAAAAAACGAAGAGCTCATACGAAATGTATTACCTCGGGAAATTGCTGAAGAGTTAAAAGAAAACGGATATGTGGAACCTCAAGTATATAAAAATGTTACTGTAATGTTTACTGACTTTTATCAGTTTACTAAAACAGCAGAAAACATGTCAGCAATACAACTGGTGCATGACTTGGATGAATATTTTACTGAATTTGATAAAATCATTATTAAGTACAGACTTGAAAAGCTAAAAACCATTGGTGATGCTTATATGTGTGTTGCAGGCATTCGTGATAAAAATGCAGACCCGGCTTTAACTATGGTAAAAGCAGCTATAGAAATAAGAAATAAGGTGGAGGAAATGTATCACCAACGGAGAGCTGAAAATAAAATGACCTGGCCCATTCGTATTGGTATGCATAGTGGTAATGTAGTTGGAGGTATCATAGGAAATACCAAATTTTCTTTTGATATATGGGGAGACACGGTAAATACTGCGGCCCGTATGGAAAGCTCCAGCGAGCCAGGCAAAATAAATATTTCAGAGTCTACCTACGAAATGATAAATAAACAAGTAGATTGTACTTATCGCGGTAAAGTACAGGCAAAAAGCAAAGGCGAATTAAATATGTACTTTGTAAATAATTTAATTACTGGGTAATCACTACATCAGTAAACTTCACTTTCATATATTTTTCAATCTCTTTTATAGGAATGGTTACGCTGGGGGCTCCAGCAGCATAAGGTCCTATTTCATAAGAATTAAACTGCCATGTTATTGATTCGGTAGAAATGTCAAAATTTTCATTCAATGTAAAATTTTTATCATTAAAATCCCATCCTTGTTCCATACAATCTATATCAGCCTCTAGCTGATTGTCTTTTTTAAAATAAATAAGGCCTATTTTATTTACAGCATCCATATCTTTAAAAATATCATCCATTCGTACCCTTTTACCAGTAGACACAAAAAAGTTAGCAGTAAATGATTCATAATTAGGATGTGCTCCTCCTGTATATCCACCCGAACCAGAACTTACACATATGATTTCATTTACTGATCTGGTAATACTTAAACTCATTTGATAATCCCAGGCACCACCTGATTCCATATCTTCTGCTTCAAAACCACGTTTTGTTTCAAAAAATGCGAAGGCTCTTTTTTTAAGATCATATTTATACTCATCACCTCCCATCATATCCATCATATCTAACACTAATGTATCTACATACCTGTTCACTGAATCATGGACAGGTTTTAAACAAGTTTTAATACGTTCGTAATAAAGGTCCACATTTCCACAATCATCATTAGGACATTTTGTTTCTTTTTCAACACAATGAAATGTATCCACCTCAAATGCTAAACTATCAATTTTTACTGTGGTTTTAGTTGTATCACCGGGTGTTTTGTTATCTGAATTGGTGTTGTTTTTTTTACCACAACCTATCATAATCATTACTATGATTGGCAAAATGTATTGTAACTTTTTCATTTTAAAAATTTAGTTTACAAAAGTAAACATAGAATCAGATTTAATAGATTGATTTTACCAACTGATATTATTAGTTTATTAACAGTGGGGTTAGCTATGGACAGCGGCAGGGGGTGAAGCGGTACCTTGTAAAGCGGAACACCCATGGTCGCCCAAAAACATTTCATTTTTATTATCTTTGACTTGCTTTATGAGAACTTCATTTTTATCAACCTTAACTGATGCTCAATTGACAGGTAAAAAACTGTTAGCGGTATTGGTAGATCCTGATAAAACATTACATATTGATACTTTATTAAATTCTGATATATCAAAGGTATCATGTATACTGGTAGGTGGTAGCTTAATATCACAAGGTAAAGTGGATGAAACCATTGATTGTATTAAAAAAAAATACAACGGTCCGGTAATTATATTTCCCGGCGACTTTTCACAGGTTTCAGAAAAAGCGGATGGAGTATTGTTTTTATCTGTGATTTCAGGTAGAAATGCTGAATTGTTGATAGGGAAACATGTATTGTTTGCTCCTCAAATAAAAAACTCAGGTATTGAAGTAATACCATGCGGGTATATGTTAGTTAATTCAGGTACTCCTACATCTGCCGAATATATGAGCAATACAGTGCCTATTCCATACAATAAACCTGATATTGCGGCTGCTACAGCTATGGCAGGTGAAATGTTGGGGTTAAAAACCCTATACATGGAAAGTGGCAGTGGGGCCGAACATGAAGTAAGTTCCGAAATGATTAGCAAAGTTGCTTCATCTGTTCAAATTCCATTGGTCATTGGCGGTGGAATAAAAACCAAAGCTCAAATGGAAGCTGCCTGGAAAGCGGGAGCTACTATGGTAGTAGTAGGAACAGTTATTGAAGAGAATCCAGATTGGCTTAATTTTTTGTAAACTTCGAAAGATAAATATTACTGCCTTGCTCTATCCGCAAAATATAATTTCCTTTTAGAAGGTGATTTACCTGCAAAGTATTATCTAATAACCCTGATGTACTTAATACCTTTCCATTCATATCTATAATACTTACAGTAAAATTATTCAATGTTTCATTAAAGTTGATGTATAGATCAGTAATTACTGGGTTAGGAAACACCTCTATCCAATGCACTTGATAACTTTCATTTATCAGATAACAGGTTTCGGACCCAATAAAACCCATAACCTGAGATGTAGTATAATATAAGCCTTGATTATTATGAAAACAACTCAGGTAGTTAGCCCCGGAAACAGAAAGATAAGGCATGTGCATTACTAAATCTCCTTTACTTCCAAAACTTTCGAACCACTCAATTTGTCCGGGCTCATTCAAATTCTCAAGAATAAAATGAGTAAATAATCACCCCCTAATTGTACACTATCTAAATAAGTTACTTTTAAAGTATCTTGGACCATCGTTCCAAACCGATTACACCAAACATCAAACAAGGTATCATTTAACTGAAGCGAGAAATCATAGATCAACATTTCATTGGTTGAATCTTTAGGAATGTATAAAATTTGTCGTGAGGAATTCTCTCTTAATGCTCCGTTATAATTTGAACTGCCAGAAGTTTTGTATACCAATTTACCATAGTTAAAAGCACCAATAGTGGTATCCGCATCCATTTCATACCAATAGAAAAAGGGGGTATGACCGGGGCCTATCCAATAAGCTTGTGACCAATTCGGATTGGTTGCACTAGTTTGAAAAGATTGATAAGATTGAGTGTAGATGACCTGCAAAGTGCCAAGGGCTAAAATAATCAGAAATAATTTTCTCATATTGATTAATTTAATGCCCGTTTTCAAATATAATAAAATTATTGTTACTCACTGTTGCTTTTACCAAAACAATAGAGATATCCATTTTTAGATGCAATAAAAACTTTGCTCTGATATGCTATTGGAGTTGATTCAAATATTCCTTTAAACATCGCCTTTTGTTGCAACTGGTAACCTTTAACCACTTCGAAAATATAAATGCCTCCATAGCCGGCTGCGCAAATTTTATTATCCACGAAAATAGGCGTGGATATGGTAGGTCCAATATTAGCTGTTGATAATAATAAAGGAGTGTTATACTCTGTAACCCCATCAGGTCCTTTAACTTTAAGGGTATCATTTACTTTTTTATGGTCTAGCAAATACAAGTTCCCATCTAAAGCTGATACACAAGCTAAACTTAGGTCGAACTCATTTTTATAATGGTCATTTACTCCAACCGATCCAACTACTCCTCCGTTCCAACCTGCAAATTCTCTATTACCAGTAGGAAAATACCATAAAACCGATTCCTCCGGTTTTTTAGAAGGGTCTATTTTCATTGCCCCCCCATTCCCTTCAATAAATTGTTTTTCTAAAGTTACAATCAAACAACCATCGTTGGTTACTACGGGTGAACCATTCATATCGGCTCCTAGATACAAATCCCAATCTACCTCACGGGTTTCTAAATTAAATCCATATACATGTCCAGATCCAGTAGTTAAATATATATGCTCTTTTATACGGCAGGGTGATGATTCAATGACCAACTCTCCCCCATGTTTAGGAATATCCGTTTTATCAAATAATGGATACTCGTTCAATATGTTTTTATAGGCTTTATCCTCTACCACGTTTACATTGTTAGTACCCGGAGTAATAATAGTAAGTAATCCATTCTCTAAACCAATGTAAACTGTATCATTTACCAACAACGCCGAACCATCTACATCTCTACTAAAGCTGGGACCTTTTTTAACATTCATTCTCCATATTTCTTTACCTGTTAAATAAGAAATAGCTCTGTAGCTTGGAATTGTATCGGTACGTAGGTTATTCTCCAATCCTATACGGGCTCCTTGTAGGATAATGAACCTATTGAGAGGATTCTCTGCTTTTGGATCCACCCAAATAGTACCTGTACCTTTTAATACATCATCATAGCTATATTCCCAAACCAGCTTACCTGTAAGGGCATGAATCTTTTTTAAGGTATGATCATAACATCCTTGAATAATATACGGGACTCCTTTTTCTTCAATAATGAGGGGTTGACCAGTCCAACCTGCTCCTTTCCAGACTTCTACTTTTTTACCCGTTGGATTCGTTTCTCCTCCTCCGATTTCAAATTTCCAAACCACATTTAACTCATTTGGTAAACTATCACCATAATAGTTTCTGGTTTCATTTCCTAAAAATGTACCTGAGAAAACCTGTATTGAATCAACAAAAGGAGCAATTACAGTATCATTAGTAACCAAGGATTGTTTAGTATCAGTATTTTCAGTTTGTGAATATAGGTAACTGAGGTATCCTAACAATGAGGACAACACCAACATCATACATATCAACACTATTATTATACCTCTGTAAAACTTCATTCAGGATAAGGTAAAATCAAACTTATTTGCAAAAAAATCAATTTCTTACTAATATTGCGCCCCCATTAATCGATTGTTATCAACCGAATATGGAACGATTGCGAAAGCAATAGGGCTCGTAGCTCAGCTGGTTAGAGCACCTGACTCATAATCAGGGGGTCCCTGGTTCAAGCCCAGGCGGGCCCACCCACTTTAAAAGCGAAGTATTATTACTTCGCTTTTTACTTTTATATCAATTACAACATCAATTATTTATGGCTTAAATGCAACCTTAGGAATAATATTTGTATCTTTGAAATATAGTCTATAAAAATCATGAAAAAAATTGCCTTCATTATTACTTTAGCGATATCATCAGTAGCATTGATAAATGCAAACAATCCTGTAAATCCTATTGTATCATCTGCTCAGCAGGTTTTATTCTGTAAAGTAATCAATAATACCTCTGCAGTTTTTGAATATAAAGTAGGAACTGAGGAATTCACAATTCCGGTGGGTCAAACAGGTGGATTCGCTTTTGAAGAAAATACACAGATTCTTAAAAAAGATACGCATGGTCACTGGGTAAACTGGTTTATATTCAGCTCATCTTACCAAGGTCAAAGTATACAGTTAAGTGATATTATTAATTTAAGTAACTAATATAATATTCATTCTAATTTTTGGAAAACCCCGTCTGCCTTTGGTAAGACGGGGTTTTTTATTTATTACCTTTGTATATGTCTGTTACTATTTTTAAAAACATAAAAGGGTTAGTTCAAACCCATGCACAAAATCCTGAAGTACAAAAGGGTTCTTTCATTAGTCAATTATCATTCATTGAAAATTCATGGCTTGCTATTAATGAAGATAAAATTCTTGATTATGGTCCGATGTCAACCTTTAATGCTGAAAAATATGTGAATGCTACCCATATTGATGTAACCGGAAAATTTATCATTCCTACCTTTTGTGATAGCCATACTCATATTGTATATGCCGGCAGCAGAGAATCAGAGTTTGTAGATAAGATTAAAGGTCTTTCTTATGAAGATATTGCCAAAAACGGTGGAGGAATTCTTAATTCAGCCAAAAGGTTACAACAAACATCAGAAGAAGAGTTATTGGAAGCAGCTCAAAAAAGAGTACATGAAATGATAAAAATGGGTACTGGTGCCATTGAAATTAAAAGCGGTTACGGGCTTAGTACCAAAGATGAAATTAAAATGCTGAGGGTGGTAAAAAAACTCAAAGAAACCAACAGCATAAAAATAAAAAGTACTTTTTTAGGAGCCCATGCAATGCCTTTA
>CAZUXM010000041.1:0-24160 GCA_964624635.1 uncultured Candidatus Competibacteraceae bacterium | reverse complement strand
TTGCCTTTCTGTTACCAAAAACGCCTTTAAATCATTAAAATAAGGTTTAGAAAACTCGGGGCTAAGTTGGGTTCTCCAACCCTCTTCAATCTTAATGTCCGTATTTACAGGTGTTTCCATTTGGTGTATACGAAAGTGGGTTCAAATATCGTTATTCAAATTATACGAACCTGAGGGTTGTTAAAAACTTAACGAACCCCCATTTTTATTTTTCGTATAAACACCTAAATTTGTCTTTATAACAACGAGAGTGAAAATGAAAAAAGTAATGTTATTTGCCGCTGTATTGTTTTTTGTTTCTGCAGTATTATCTTCTTGCAAAACTACCGAACACTGTCCGGCTTATGGTAGCGTTCCTACTCAATCTGTAGGAAAGTCTCTATAATTTTTTAGTTTATTTTTATTATGTCCGAGCATTCGGACTGATTTGTAGCGCCCTTAATTTTAAATCCAAATTATCATGAAAAAATTCCTTGTAATTTCAGCCGTTTTATTTGCTTTTGGTTTTACTCTTCAATCATGTAAATCAGGTCACAGTGGTGGATGTGATGCATTTGGTGGAAGCCATTCAATGAATGTCCACAAAGAGGTAGCAAAATCTCTTTAGTCGGGATAAATAAACTCGATTTCCTGTTCAATATCCGGATGAATGCTCAACGCAACGGGGCATTCTAAACCTGCTTTTTCTATTTCTGCTCTTTCGGATGCATTCTTTAGATTTGAAGGCATTTCTATTTTTATTTTTATTTTAATCACTCTGCGGGGAAGATCTAATGACATATATTTTAATACGTCTGCTTTAAGACCTTCATAGGGTACATTAAGTTTAGCAGCCCTAATGCCCATTATGGTAATCATGCAAGTGCCTAAAGCAGTACATAAAAGGTCTGTAGGTGAAAAAGACTCCCCCTTACCATGATTATCAGTTGGGGCATCTGTAATCAACTCAGCACCTGAGTAGTGGGTTGCTTTGTTTCGAAGTCCCCCTAAATAGTCAATATGCATTTACTCATAAGAATATCATTTTAAATCACCGCTAATTTATTATATCTTTGTCATTGTATTTATGAAGCAAGTTAACATCACTGAATATATTCCAGTTACCGAAGATTCTCCCGTTCAAAAAGTAAAAAAACCTGATTGGTTAAGGGTGAAATTACCTACTGGCGAAGAGTATAAAAAAGTAAGGAATATAGTAGAAGAACATAAGTTGCATACTATTTGTTCTAGCGGAAATTGTCCAAATATGGGAGAATGTTGGAGTGCCGGTACTGCTACATTTATGATATTAGGTAATGTTTGTACACGTTCGTGTGGCTTTTGTGCAGTAGCAACAGGTAAACCGATGGAAGCAGACCCGTTTGAACCATTACGTGTTGCAAAATCAGTTAAGTTGATGAATTTAAAACACACGGTTCTTACCAGTGTTGATAGAGACGATTTAAAAGATGGAGGTTCGGAAATTTGGGCACAAACTATTTTAAAAGTTAGAGAACTTAATCCTGGAATTACTATTGAAACCCTTATCCCTGACTTTCAAGGTAAGTGGGAAAATTTAAAAAGATTGATTGATGTAAAACCAGATATTGTTTCTCATAACCTTGAAACTGTACGACGTCTTACTAAAGAAGTTCGTGTACAAGCTAAATACGATAGAAGTTTAGAAGTGCTCAAAAGATTAAGTGACGAAGGTGTGGTTACTAAATCAGGAATCATGTTAGGTTTGGGTGAAACGGAAGAGGAAATATTAGAAACGATGGATGATTTGGTTACTGTTGGAGTACAAATCATGACATTAGGGCAATATTTACAACCTACAAAGAATCATTTACCTGTGGCAGAATTTATTACCCCTGAAAAATTTGAGTACTATAAAAATATCGGTCTGCAAAAAGGACTAAGATATGTTGAAAGCGGACCTTTGGTAAGGTCTTCTTACCATGCAGAAAAACATATCTAGCTAATTAATACCACATCTAAATCCATTTGGAATACAAAGTTTAGCTTTTTGCACCATTTTAATACTACCAATGGTGTAAAATGTATACATTGGCAATTATTAATTTAATGGAACCCAAATGAAGAAAGTCCTACTTATGGTTGGATTTTGTGCCGGAACATATTTAATGTATGGGCAAAGTCTATCTCCTCAGGTAATTGCATCCTCGGGCAATAGTTTTACAACAGCAAGCTGTAGAATTGAATTTACGATTGGTGAAGTGTTAACCTCCTCTCTAACATCAGGAAGTAATACCCTAACACAAGGATTTCATCAACCTGAAATTCACTATGCTTCTATTGGAAACTATGCCGATGAATATGCCTTTACGCTCTACCCCAATCCTACAGATCAATATGTTACTGTAGCGTCAACCAAACGTGATGATATGAGAGTGCACTTATTTGATGCGCTTGGCAAATCGATCATGGTATCCTCTGTATTTCAGGAGAACATTACTGTTGATATGCAAACGCTTTCGGCAGGGAGTTATATCCTAATGATAACCAAAGATAATGGACAACCCTTACACAGTTATACAGTCATAAAAAAATCAACATATTAAAAATTAAACCCAACATTTTATGAAACTTAAAAATTTACTTTTAACAGGAGTTTTTCTGGGGCTAACGGGACTATTAATGGCCCAATCACCTCAAAGATTTAACTACCAGGCAGTAGCCCGTGATGGTAGCGGGAATGTGATAGCTAGTTCACCAGTAGGGATAAGAATTCAGTTACACCAAACCACTCCTGGAGGTACAGTAGTTTATTCAGAAACACATGCCCCAACAACAACCAATATAGGTTTAATGAATCTTCAGATTGGTGGTGGTACTGTTACTTCAGGAACCTTCAATACAATTGATTGGGCAGCCGGACCATACTATGTGGAAATAGGGATGGATCCAACAGGAGGAACTACCTATACCAATATGGGAACACAGCAATTATTAAGTGTACCTTATGCTTTATATGCAGGTAATGGGTTTAGTGGAGATTATAATGACTTAACCAATGCTCCTACCAATGTAAGTGCATTTACGAACGATGCTGGTTATATCACCAATCCTGATGACGCAGATGCAGATCCAAACAACGAAAATCAAACTGTATCAGCAGGACCTGGAATTGGAGTTGTACAAACAGGTCAGGATTTTGAGATAACGAATACGGCCCCTGATCAAACAGTTACATTAACACAGGGAGGATCAACTACCATTACAGGTACTTATCCAAACTTCACTATTTCATCAACCGACAATGTGAATGACGCTGATGCTGACCCAAACAATGAAAACCAAACAGTATCAGCAGGAACTGGGGTAAGTATCAATCAGGTGGGTCAGGATTTTCAGGTAATCAATACAGCCCCTGATCAAACGGTTACATTAACACAAGGCGGATCAACTACCATTACAGGAACCTATCCAAACTTTACTATTTCTTCTACAGATAATGTAGATGATGCTGATGCCAATCCGACCAATGAAAACCAAACAGTTTCAGCAGGTGCAGGTATAACTGTTAATCAAGTGGGACAAGATTTTCAGGTAATCAATTCAGCCCCTGATCAAACAGTAACATTAACCCAGGGAGGTTCAACTACTATTACAGGAACCTATCCTAACTTTACTATTTCAAGTAGTGGTCTTTCCGGAACGGGAACTGCTAATTATCTGCCTAAATTTACTGCAGCCACTAATGTGGGAAACTCTCAAATTCAGGATGATGGAAATAGTGTTGGAATTAATACCGGAGTTAGTGCTTTGTATAGATTGAATGTTTATGAAAATCAATTAACAGCAGATGGAGATGGCCAAGCAACCATTTATGGATACAGAACAAGAGATTCTCAGAATGACGCAACCGCTTATGATACATATACTAGTAATTGTGCAGTGAAAGGATATAATTTTTGGGGTGACTTATATACTTTTGGGGTAGGTGGATTTAGCTATAATGACTATAACCGCACTGGTGGAGTTATAGGTGCTAAACAAGATGGTAGTTACTGGGGGTCTTTAGGATATAGAAATAGTGGATTAACCAATTACGGAGTTTATGGTAGCACGGGTTATGCTAATGGTGCAGGGTATTTACCTAATAGTTCGCAAGCGGGTGTTGGTGGAGGATTTTTTGGAAGTATGTTAGGTTCTGTGTCAAAAGGAAGAGTAATGGGACAATTAAATGCCGGAGAATTATTTGCTACCTATAATGTTGGAGATGTTTACACTTCAGGAAAAAACATTGAACTAGTTACTGCAGGTAATCAAAAAGTAGCCGCTTATTCTGTTACTTCTACCGAAGCTACCGTATACAAAAAAGGGAAGACTCAATTAGTAAATGGAACAGCTTATATCCGTTTTGATCAAAACTATGCAAGTTTGTTAGGGGATGCTCCAGTGGTAACTGTTACTCCAATGGGGGCTTGTAATGGTGTATACATTTCTTCAGTAGATAAAAACGGATTTACTATTGTAGAACAAAACAATGGAACAAGCAATGTGGAGATATCATGGATTTCAGTGGGTGATAGAGTTGATGCTAATACTCATCAAGTGCCTGAAGCTCTTAAATCAAATCAGTTTGATAACAATCTTCAGGATTTTATGTTTGATGATGGTAATAAAGAAGGAAAAGCGAAAGCAATGTGGTGGGATGGTACTACTATCCAATTTGGTGAAATGCCGTCTGAATTGCTTCCAAAGCCAAAAACCGAAGGACAAAAATAAATAAGTAATAACTCAATAATTTTAAAAAAGCTTTTCCGTATTTTTACGGAAAAGCTTTTTTTGTTTTGAGAAAGCAGAATTTCATTTTTTTGTTTCTACTTAGTAATTCTATACTGTATTCGCAAACTAATAGTGATTTACAGTTCGAAAATTATTATCGTAGCATAATAAATATGCTGGCTTCTGATTCGATGGCTGGCAGACCCTCTTCTTCGATTTATGAAGAAAAGGCTGCTCAATATATTTCTCGCCAGTTTTCACTACAATCATTAAAACCCAAGTTTCAAGTTTTTAAATATCAACCAAAGGATAGTGTGCATTGTAGTAAATCAAAAAACGTTTTTTGCTTCATCAATAACAGATCAGATAGTACCATTATTATCGGAGCTCATTATGATCATCTAGGATTAGGCGGCTCCTTATCAATGAATATGGGAAAAAAAGGTATTCATAATGGAGCGGATGATAATGCATCGGGTATAGCATTACTTCTTGGTTTGGTAAAAACGTATCCACAATGGAAAAATACAAACTACAACTATGTATTTGTTGCTTATTCGGCACATGAAATAGGTTTGTTTGGTTCGGAGAATTTTTCAAAAACTGCGGTAAAAAAATATAAAAAGATTTCTCTGGTAATAAACTTCGACATGGTGGGAAGAATGAATCCGGAACTGAAATGGTTGAAACTTTATGGAACATCTACTTTAAAAAATAAAAAATCATTTTTTGATATTGAAAAATTTGGATTGCATTACCGATTTGAAAATGATATTATGTTATCTCAATTGGACACAAAATCATTTGTTGAGAAACAGATTCCATGCCTGTCAATTTCAACAGGCATTCATGATGATTATCATAAAATGTCGGATGATGAAGTGAAGATTAACTATCAAGGAATTTTATTGATTCAGCAGCTTCTCGAGGAGTTTTTAAAGGATTATTGATAAGTTTTTTGATTATAGTTAAATGGATTTAGTGACATTTATGCTTCTATTGTCAAATTTCGCTTACTCAAAACACTCAGTTTTGTCATGAATTTAAATCACTGAAAATCAAATAATTGATAATATGGTGTTTTTGCTAACGCTAAGTCTTTCAGTAACCAATGATATTTTTTCTTTTCTTGTAGTAACTAATCATTTTTAGAACCTAAGAAAAATGAAACGACTATTGCTGCTATGTGCAGGATTAGCTGGATATGCTACCATCTTTGCTCAAAGTTTATCTCCTCAGGTAATTGCATCCTCGGGCAATAGTTTTACAACAGCAAGCTGTAGAATTGAATTTACGATTGGTGAAGTGTTAACCTCCTCTCTAACATCAGGAAGTAATACCCTAACACAAGGATTTCATCAACCTGAAATTCACTATGCTTCTATTGGAAACTATGCCGATGAATATGCCTTTACGCTCTACCCCAATCCTACAGATCAATATGTTACTGTAGCGTCAACCAAACGTGATGATATGAGAGTGCACTTATTTGATGCGCTTGGCAAATCGATCATGGTATCCTCTGTATTTCAGGAGAACATTACTGTTGATATGCAAACGCTTTCGGCAGGGAGTTATATCCTAATGATAACCAAAGATAATGGACAACCCTTACACAGTTATACAGTCATAAAAAAATCAACATATTAAAAATTAAACCCAACATTTTATGAAACTTAAAAATTTACTTTTAACAGGAGTTTTTCTGGGGCTAACGGGACTATTAATGGCCCAATCACCTCAAAGATTTAACTACCAGGCAGTAGCCCGTGATGGTAGCGGGAATGTGATAGCTAGTTCACCAGTAGGGATAAGAATTCAGTTACACCAAACCACTCCCGGAGGTACAGTAGTATATTCAGAAACACATGCCCCAACAACCACTAATATAGGTTTAATGAATTTAGCTATTGGTGGTGGTACTGTAACTTCAGGAACATTTAGTACTATCGATTGGGGTGCAGGTCCTTATTATATTGAAATAGGGATGGACCCAACAGGAGGAACTACCTATACCAATATGGGTACCCAACAATTATTAAGTGTACCTTATGCACTATATGCTGAAAATGGAGGTGGTGGAACACCCGGTCCTGCCGGTCCTGCCGGTCCTGCCGGTCCTGCGGGTCCAACCGGTCCTGCGGGTCCAACTGGTCCTGCCGGTCCAACGGGTCCTGCGGGTCCTGTTAATATGGCTACTTACAGAGCTTTTGGCACCACTGCTACAACTACAAACTCTACAACGTTTGTTGACATTCCGCAAATGACTGTGACTTTTACACCATTTAATAGTATGGCAAATGTTCAATTTTCAGCCGGTGGATTGTTTACTGCTACAGGCTTTGAAGAAATTGCGGCATTCCAAATAGTTGTAAATGGATCACCGGTTAGAACAGTCTATAGCCCTACTGCTTATGAGTATAATATTTGGGAAACCTCTGTTAGTTATCCGGTAACAGTTAATGTTGGAGTACCCAATACTATTGTTATTCGCTGGGCTATTGTAAATAGTGGATCTGTTTATACACTAAATAATGATCCGGTAGGTCAACCATATATGTATCGTAGCTTAATTGTAACTGATCAACCATAAATTTATGAAACGTATTGTAAATTATTGCATAGTATGTTCCGTATCAATAATGTGTTATTTTTTTAGTGCTGAAGCTTTTGCACAAAACACAAATATTAATCCTGATAATACTGATGCATACGCAAAAAGAATATCTGTAGATAAGAAGTTTCCTAAAAAAACAATTTTAACAGATAATAAAGAACTAACAAGAGTAAAAACTTCTAAGACTGAAAAAAGTCATAAAAAGAATGACTCTAATTCCTCCATAATCCTAACCAGAACTAAACAGGATTAATTAATAAATATTTTATTATATTTTAAAAGGCCGGTTTATCCGGCCTTTTAATTTCTATATAACATTAACTTTCACGTGATTATATCAACTTATATTTTCTACTTTAGTACCGTATGAAAGCAAAAAAGTCTGTTTTTCAAAAATATGGCCAGCAAAATGTAGAGATTGGATTTGGTTCCAAATATGCAGAAGGAAATCAACGGCTTGTGAATAAGGATGGGTCATTTAATATAAATAGGGTAAATACTATCAGGAGCAGATATATTGATTTGATCCAAATGACCTGGAAAAAATTTCTATTTTTTGTGACCTTGTTTTATGGTGGGGTGAATTTAATTTTTGGTACTTTATATTTTATTTTAGGACCTGAGAAAATTCATGTCAAACCCGAAAATCCTGTTTGGTATCAATACACTGAGTGTATAAGTTTTAGTGTTCAAACTTTTGCTACTGTTGGTTATGGTGTTTTACATCCTGATTCTTTGGATGCCAATATCCTTACTTCTATTGAATCATTATTTGGGGTGCTGGTTTTCGCCATTTTAACCGGGGTGTGTTATACCCGATTTTCAAAACCCACAGCGGGATATAAATTCTCGGGCAACGTGCTTATTTCCCCCTATCAGAAAACAAATAGCTTACAAATAAGAGTAGCCAACCATCGAAAAAGTAATATTGTAGAAGTAGAGGCCACCATGATGTTATCGATGGAAATTGATGATAATGGGGTTAACAAGAGAATTTTTTTAAATTTATCTTTAGAAAGAAACAAAATATATTTTTTACCGTTAAGTTGGACCATTGTACACCCAATTACACCAGATAGTCCTCTCTATAACAAAACTGCAGATGATTTAATGAGCGCTAATGCTGAGTTAATTGTTATGGTAAAAGCGCATGATGATGCATATTCTCAAACAATACATGGTGTTACTTCTTATACTTATAAAGAATTTATTTGGGGAGCTAAATTTGAATCTAATTATTATACAGGCAAAAACGGAGTGGCTATATTTGAAATTGATAAACTTGGGAATTACCAAAAGGTTGAATTAAATAAGGTAGAAGAATTAACTGACACAATACAATAGTATTTTATGAAAGTAGAAAAATATTTACCCAAAACATCTCAGGAAAAAATTACGCAGGCAATAAATGATGCTGAGAAAAAAGTAAATGCTGAAATGGTTCCTGTATTTATGATTTCAAGCGATGAATACGTAGAAGCTAAATTGAGAGGTTCTATTTTTATGGCAGCTTTTACTGCATTGTCTATTTTGGTGTATGATCACTTAATGGGTTGGTATCAATTGTTTCTGTTAAATAACGACTGGTTGTTTGTATCGGTCGTTTCTTTAGGAGGCCTTTTGGGTTACTTCTTATTTGGATATATGTATCCATTAAAAAAACTCATGTTAAGTAAACACTCATTAAAACAACGTTCTTCCGCTATGGCCGAAAGAGTTTTTGGCGAGTATAAATTATTTGAAACCAAACAACGTAATGGTATTCTCATTTTTGTAAGTCTGTTTGAACATCATATTGAAATTGTTCCGGATAAAGGTTTGAAAGAAAAAATTGGGACTGATGAATGGCAAAAAGTAGTAGATGAAATGAAACCTTCATTAAAGAATAAAAAATTTGATGAAGCTTTTTTGAAATCTATTGATAAAATTACAGAACTGCTGCTCATTAATAAAATGAATAGAGAAGGAGATGCTTCCAACGAACTTCCGGATCATTTACGCGAAAACCTTTGATCATGAAAAGAAATGTATTCTTCATTTTATTCTTTTTAATCTGTTCAACATTGGGTTGGGCACAACCTCCTATTCCTGATCATGGTGGGAAGTGGGTAGTGGATAATGCAGAAGTTTTATCAGAATCTACTATTGCTACTGTTAGTTCATTATGTAGAGATGAGTTTGATTCTACCTCTAATCAAGTGGTGGTATATACTTTTAAATCATTAGAAGGAGGTAATATTGAGCAATATGCCAATGAAGTATATAATGCATGGGAAGTGGGATCCAAAGAAAATAACAACGGAGTATTGCTCATCATTGCTATTGACGACAGAAAAATGCGAATAGAAGTAGGTTATGGATTAGAACCTTATCTAACAGATATAGAAGCAAAAGATATTGTTGATTATGAAATTAAACCTGAATTTAAAAAAGGAGATTTCGATAATGGGGTTTTAAAAGGAGTGCAAAATATTTTATTAGGGATAAGAGGTTCTTATGTTGCAAAAGTAGATTTAAGCTCATACCAACAAATCCCCAACAAAAAAAATAATGAGAACTTAATAGCATTTATCATTTTTGGGTTAATAGTTTCACTCATTACCCTTGCAGTGAGTAGAATCTATGGTAAAATGGGCATTTTTACAGAAGGTATCTTGTTATTCATTTTTATGCCTACCTTTTTCATTTTTACTACCGGTATTTATGTATTAGGTTTTACTATTTTTCAAATAGTTTTATTTATCGTTCTGAGAAAAGTTTGGAAAGTGAAAAAACCTAAATGGGCCACCGGAAAAGATACCTGGGCAAACTTTTTTAAATCTTCAGGAGGTGGATCTTATAGTAGTAGTAGTTATTCCAGTAGTAGTTGGAGTAGCTCTAGCAGCAGTAGTAGTTATAGTTCCGGAGGAAGTGGTGGATTCTCAGGAGGAGGAGGCAAGTCAGGTGGTGGTGGAGCATCCGGTGATTGGTAATGTTAAATATGATGATGATGAAGTATTTATATAATATTTTTTCAGTAATACTTTTTTGTATTCCTGTTTTGTTGTGGGCACAACCCTCAGTTCCAGACCCCAATGGAAGATGGGTAATTGATGATGCTAATATTTTATCAGATCAAACGGAACAAACGATTACTTCTTTGGTAAAAAATCACGCTGATTCAACGTCTAATCAGGTATTGGTATATACTTTCCCATCATTAGAAGGGAGCACTATCGAAACTTATGCCAACGAAGTATATAATAACGAGAAATGGAGATTAGGAAGCAAAGAAAACAGCAATGGTGCTTTACTTATCATTGCTTTTGATGATCATAAAATGCGAATAGAAGTAGGTTATGGATTAGAACCTTATCTAACGGATATTGAAACACAAGACATCATTCAGAATATCATTGTACCTAAATTTAAACAAGGAGATTATGATGATGGAGTATTAGAAGGGGTACAAGCTATTTTACAAGGGATAGAAGGGTCATATTCCAGTGGTAAAAATGGTACTGGATCACTTTTTGAAGGGAAACCTGAATGGATAATGGGAGTAATGGTAATAGTATTGATTTTTATTGCTGCTATTGCAAAAGGCTGTGTGTCATTTTTTCTGGTTTTGTTTTTCAACGCATTTGCTTATGCTTTTGGAGATAGTTTAGGTGGACCATTAGTTGGAGGTATATGTGTTATAGCAGCTACTGTTGCTTATGCTATATTACGTGTAATATTTAAAGGAGGCGGAAAAGGAGGAAGTGGTGGAGGTAGATGGTACTCCTCAGGTGGCTCGTGGTTTGGAGGTGGCTTTGGTGGAAGCAGTTGGAGTAGTGGTGGTGGAAGTTTTGGTGGAGGTTTCTCCGGAGGCGGAGGGTTTAGTGGTGGTGGTGGCTCCTCAGGAAGTTGGTAGCTAGTTTGCCAACTTGAAATATAAATTTTCGTATTGCGGAAGTATATTAGCTAAATCAAATTTTTTAGCATGTTCTTTAGCATTTTTTCTGAACTCCTGAAATCTGTTTTCGTCTTCCAATATATAAATGGCATTCTTCGCCATATCTTCATAATCGCCTACATTGCTCATAAAACCGGTTTTGCCTTGTATCATTACTTCAGGTACCCCCCCTGCATTAGTGGTAATCACAGGTACTCCTGAAGCCATTGCTTCTAATGATGAAAGACCAAAACTTTCAGCATCCGAAGGAAGAAAATACAAATCACCACAAGGCAATATTTGTTCAGCAGATTGAATTTTTCCTATAAAATTTACATGTTCAGCAACTCCTAGTTGGTTGGCTAAATCTTCAGCGGCAGGTCTCTCCGGACCATCTCCTATCATTACTAATTTTGATGGAATGGTTTTTCTAATAATGTTAAAAGCTTTGATGATATCAGGAATTCTTTTTACCGGTCTGAAGTTTGACATGTGCATAATCATTTTTTCACCTCCGGGAGCAATTCTTTTTTTTACACACTCATCAGGTTTATAAATGTATTTGCTATTCTCAATAAAATTATAAATCACATCAATTTCTTTTGTTATTTCAAAGTGATTCAATGTGTCGTTTTTTAAACTTTCCGAAACTGCTGTAACAGCATCCGAATGATTGATAGCAAATGTAATGACCGGTTTATAGGAACTATCTCTACCAACTAAGGTAATATCTGTTCCATGTAAAGTACATACAATAGGTACATTGATGCCGTGTGTAAGTAATATTTGTTTTGCCATGTATGCCGCTGATGCATGTGGGATCGCATAATGTGCATGTATTACATCCAGACCTTCATTTAATGTTACATTTACTAACTTGCTGGTTAGTGCCACCTCATAGGGTGCAAATTCAAATAACGGATATGCAGGAATTAACACCTCGTGGTAAAAAACATTTTCGATGTAGTTGTCTAACCTTGCCGGTTGATTATATGATATAAAATGTATTTCGTGCCCTTTTTTGGCCAATGCCAATCCTAACTCAGTAGCTAATACTCCGCTACCACCAAATGTTGGATATAATACAATCCCTATTTTCAATTTTTTCATCCCTCAAATTTTGGTTTTTTATCTTGATAAAGTAAATAAATGTATTAATTTTAACTTTTGTTTTACACTGCGTTATGCCTACTCATTCAGAAGAAAATTATCTCAAAGCTATATTCCACATCTCCGGCAAGAACAATGTGCCTGTATCAACCAATGCAATAGCTGATGTTTTAAGTACTAAAGCCTCATCAGTTACTGATATGATTCAGAAAATGGCTAAAAAACGTTGGGTTCATTATGAAAAATATCAGGGGGTAACATTAACCAAGAAAGGAAGACAATTAGCGGCACTTACTGTTAGAAAACACCGTTTATGGGAAGTGTTTCTAGTGGATAAGTTAGGTTTTAAATGGGACGAAATTCACGAAATTGCTGAGCAACTGGAACACATTCATGATGAAAAACTGATTGAGAAGTTAGATGTATTTTTAGGACACCCCAAGTTAGATCCTCATGGAGATCCCATCCCGGATAAAAATGGGAATATGATTTTCCACAAAGACCAGACCTTGGATGATTTAAAACCTCAGGAAGTAGGAACCATTATTGCTGTAAAAGAGCATACTACCGATTTTTTGCAGTATTTAGAAAGTGTTCGTTTAATGCCGGGTGCTGCCGTGAAATTATTGAAAGTATACGAATACGATAATAGTTTATTGATAGAAAACGATGGGGTTGAACTTCACGTTTCGGATAAAGTAAGTCAGAAAATTCTTATACAGAAAGAAAAATAACTTTAATTATCATCTCTAAAGGGATCAGCAATTCCGTATTTTTCATACGTTTTCTTTTTGCTGGCATGTGTAAAAAAATCGAATTTTAATCCTGCATTTAAGTTTACATTTAATATTGTGCTTCGTACCTGAGCTGTTTGATTAACAATTCCCGGATAACTATAATTGATGGCATATTCTGTTCCGTTCATTGGACTGCCTAATAAAGTACCTACCAGAGTAAAAGTTAGGTTTTTTACAATTTTAATATCTATCCTTCCGCTAATACCGAGCACTAATTGAAAATCACGGGGTGTTAATGCAGATACTGACATGGTATAACTACTATCGTTTACTGTATTTGACGTTTGTGGTTTTAAAAATTTTGGATGATAAGCACCTCCTATTTCAACACCCATCATAAATTTCATTCGTGGTACACGTAAAGGAAATCTATAAAAATATCTTACCGTCATGGTTGCATACATACTTGCACGTTTATGGTCAATCATTCTGTTGCCTAAGCTATCCATGATGGAGAAATTCATATGATCTCTAACAACACCTAAGGCGCCTTCAAAATGATGTGATTTATATGCGTATCCTGCAAAAAATTTGGTAGGAGTAACCATTGAAAAATCGAACATGCTAAATGGAGCTGCGTTGGTTTCCATTCTGTTACCTGCTTGTATAGTTTGTGTTGGACCAACATTAAACCCTAACCCAATTTCCATTCCTGCATAAAAATGATCGGTGTTCATTAAAACCGTATCACGTGTTTTTTTTAAATATGCATACGATTGGGTAAACTGAGCTGTAATAGTGCTTACCGTAATATAAAAAACAACTGTTAAAAAATGATATTTACGCATGTTGCAAATGTACAAAATTATAGCTCCATCGGGCCAGGGATAGCAGCGACACCCCGCAAGCCAGTAGTTTTAACTACTGGCTGAGGAGTATAGCGGATAGCCCGACCCTGAGTGGCCTGTTTGAAGGACTGCGGGAACCGAAGGGAGGCCTCATAATAACAAAAGAATTAAGTAAATTTGTACTTCGATTAACTCAGTACAAAAATTGCATTGAAGCATGAGTAAAATTTATATGGATAACGCTGCCACTACTCCAATGGATGAAGAGGTAGTAAATGAAATGGCTAACCTGATGCGTCAAAGTTTTGGAAATCCAAGCAGTATTCATGCGCTTGGACGTGAAGCAAGAACTCATATTGAAAAATCAAGAAAAAAAATTGCCGAATATTTACATTGTTCACCTGCCGAAATATTTTTTACCAGCGGTGGTACTGAAGCTGATAATATGGCTATTCGCTGTGCGGTGGATGACTTAGGAGTAAAAAGAGTAATTACTACTACTATTGAACACCATGCTGTGGCTCATACGGTTGAAGATCTTTGGCATAGAAATAAAATTCGTATTCAGTTTGTAAATGTAAATGAAAAAGGATTTGTAGATGTAAATCATTTAGAAACTTTATTACAATCGGATACTACACCTGCACTCGTTAGTTTAATGCATGCCAATAACGAAATTGGTACTATGATTGACATTGTACAGATAGGTAATATTTGCAGAAAGTACAATGCTTATTTTCATAGTGATACTGTACAAACCATGGGTCATTATGACATTAACTTAAAAGAAATTCCTATTGATTTTATTACCTGCTCAGCACATAAATTTCATGGACCTAAAGGAATTGGATTTTTATATATCAATTCAAACGTAAAAATTAAACCCTACATTACAGGAGGTGCTCAGGAAAGAAATATGAGAGCAGGAACCGAAAATATTTACGGCATCATAGGTTTAGCCAAAGCAATGGAAGTAGCCTTGCGTGATTTAAAAAATCATCAGGATCATGTTCGTGAAATTAAAAAATACATGATTGCTAAATTACGTGAAGAAATTCCCGGTGTTGATTTTAATGGGGATATATCTGAAAATAGTTTATATACAGTACTCAATGTAAAATTCCCTTCTACTCCTGATTCAGAAATGTTCCTGATGAAATTAGATATCATGGGAATTTGTGCATCTGGAGGGTCTGCCTGTAGTAGCGGAAGTAATGTAGGTTCACATGTATTGGCAGGGATTAAATGTGCCGGCGACAGACCTAGCATTCGTTTCTCATTTAGTAAATACAATACAAAAGAAGAAGTGGATAAGGTAGTAAGCGTACTGAAAGGTATGTTTGAACCTCAAATGGCATAACGAATGAGTATTGTTGCCGATAATTTACTTAAGATTAAATCTTCTCTTCCAACGCATGTTACTTTAGTTGCCATTAGCAAAACCAAAACGGTGGAGGATATTATGTTGGCATATAATGCCAACCAAAGAATTTTTGGAGAAAACAAAGTACAGGAATTAGTAGATAAGTATGAACAAATGCCCAAGGATATTGAATGGCATTTGGTGGGTCATTTACAAACCAATAAAGTAAAATACATTGCTCCTTTTGTTTCACTTATCCATAGTGTTGATAGTTACAAATTATTACAGGAAATAAATAAACAAGGAACAAAAGTCAACAAGAAAATTTCTGTTTTACTGCAGATATATATCGCTAAAGAAGAATCTAAATTTGGGTTAGACGAAAACGAGCTGAATGATATTTTAAAAGATAAAAATTCGTTTACTCATATTCAATTTGTTGGGTTAATGGGGATGGCTACCAATACAGAGGACGAAAATATAGTGAGAAAAGAATTTGCATCCCTAAAAACGTTGTTTGATAAAATTAAAGCATCTTATTTTTATGATGATATTGCTTTTAAAGAAATTTCGATGGGGATGAGTGGCGATTATAAAATAGCTATTGAAGAAGGTAGTACTATGGTAAGGGTAGGGAGTAGTATTTTTGGAGGTAGATAAAAGCTTTTATACTCATTTGTTTTTTAGATAAATAGTTTGTTTATTATAACGAACCAATTTTGACAAAAAACATGACAAATGAATATCCGGTTTTTACCACAGAGACCACAGAGGTTTGCTCAGAGAGCACAGAGAAGTATCAAAATAATTTACAAGACATTAATAATATTACTCAACAAGTTATAGGCATTGCAATGAAGGTCCATTCAGAACTCGGACCAGGATTATTAGAGAGTGCATATAAAGAGTGTTTAATTTATGAACTAAGTAAATCCGGACTACATACTCAACGAGAAGTGCCCATACCACTGGTATATAAAGAAATAAAATTGGAATGTGGTTTTAGAGCTGATATTATAGTTGAAAGATTAGTGATTATTGAAGTGAAAGCAGTTGAAGCAATCAATGATGTTCACATGGCCCAGGTATTAACTTATATGAAAATTGCCAATAAAAAATTGGGTCTATTAATGAACTTTAATGTAGCCAGGTTAAAGGATGGATTAAGGAGAGTTATTCTCTGAGTCCTCAGTGTTCTTTCTCTGTGTACTCTGTGGTTAAAAAAAACTACAGATCTTCCTTCAACGAATAGACAACCAGTCCGCTAAGCAACTTCGGCTCGAAGTAAGTACTTTTGGGTGGCATGAACCATCCATTATCAGCAAATTTTTTAAATAGTGGAATAGATATTTTATTAACGGCAAATGCTGCTGCAAATTCACCGGAGTTTACTTTTTCTTCTAATAATACATGATCCGTTTTCCCACCAATAAATGCTATTCGTTTATCTTTTCGTAAATCATGTATTGCCAATACAGGGCTCAAAATTAAATCAGTTAATACCTGAGTAGGTAATTGATGATCCTCAGGCAACCTTTCTACAACACCTGATCGTGGAATTAAATGGTACCAATATTCATCTACATACATAGCGAAGGAAAATAACCAGTCGGATGTTTCAGGAAAACTTCCTGTATGTATAATTTCGAAATCCTTTTCTAATTTAGTAAGCAGTTGTTGCGTTGAGAGTCCATTCAGGTCTTTAACCAAACGATTGAATTCACGTAATCTGATTTGGTGATGAGGAAACATCAATGCCATAAAATAGTTATAGGCCTCGTTCCCTTTTACCTGATCATCATTTTTTCTCATCTCTTCGCCATACAAAACGGAAGAGGCTGTACGATGATGCCCATCAGCTATATACAATTCATCGAAAGTAGAGAACCGTTCTTCTATTTTTTTGATGGTATTAGTATCAGATACTTCCCATAACTCATGATGCCCAAATCCCTCAAACTCAAATTCAGCATATTTTTCTCTTTGGGTTAATTCATCTATCAAATCATTGATGTCATGATCTGCTTTATAGGAAATAACTACCGGCTCAGCATTGATATCAATAATTTTTAAATATTCTTTGAGTTTTTCTTCTTTATGCTCCAGGGTTTGTTCGTGTGGTTTTACCACATTGTTTTTACAATCATCAATGCTAATAGCACCAATGATTCCTGTGTATTGTTCATCTCCTTGTGTTTGGCGATATATATAATAACAGGATTTTTCGGATGGAACAAACACCTCTTTGTTTACTAACTCATCAAAGGTTTCTTTTCCTAAACGCAATTTTTCTTCGTAAGGAATTTTATCTTCTTCGTTGGGGATACTTGGTACAATTACATTCAAAAAACTTACCGGATTATCCGCCAGAATTTGTTGAATTTGAATTTTAGAATAATTATCAAATGGTCGTGAAACTACCTTTTGGGTAATATTTTTATTGGGTAAAATGCCTTTAAAGGGTAAAAATTTTGCCATTGGTAATTGAATGGACGAATGTACAAAAAATGAATGGATTTGAAATATACGGTTTTCACCACAGAGGGCACAGTGATTTTCACAGAGAGCACAGAGGTTTTAAGTCATCTCTTTGCTTTTTTAATATCCCTCTGTGCACTCTGTGTTATTTCTCAGAGACCTCAGTGGTTAAAAATTAATTCTTAAAATAGTTAATCACCTTTTCGGCAATTTCGGCACCTACTCTTTCTTGTGCTTCAGCAGTAGAACCTCCAATATGTGGTGATGAAGATACTTTTGGATGTACCAACAATTCGGGCATGGGTGTAGGTTCATTTTCGAATACATCTAAACCGGCAAAACCAATTTGTCCACTGTTTAAATGTTTCAATAATGCTTTTTCATCAATAATACCTCCGCGGGCTGTATTGATTACAACGGCCCCCTTTTTCATCATTCCTAATTCAGCATCTCCCAATACGGGTTTTCCATCAGCAGGCATAGGAATATGTAAAGTAAATATATCAGCCGTTTTTAAAACTTCCTCAAACGAAATGGTATCAATACTTACGGAAATATTATTTCCCCCAATATTTATTTCAATAGAAGCGGTTTTTACAAATGGATCGTAAGCAATTACTTTCATACCGTTCCCCAATGCAATTTTCGCCGCTGTTTGTCCAATTCTACCAAAGCCGATTACTCCCAATGTTTTTCCTTCTAATTCAAACCCTTTAGAATAATTTTTTTTCAAATCATTAAATTCAGCAGTACCTTTTAATGGCATTTGGCGATTGCTTTCATGCAACATACGTGCAATACTGTAGATGTGTGAAAAAACCAACTCCGCTACTGAACGGGTAGAAGCAGCCGGAGTATTTTCAACGGCTAACCCTTTGCTTTTTCCATATTCAACATCAATATTATCCATACCAACTCCACCGCGACCAATAAATTTTAATCCAGGACATGCATCAATAATATCTTTACGAACTTTAGTGGCTGAACGAACTAAAATTCCATTGATGTTATGGGTGTTGATGTAATCAATTAAGTGAGCTTGTTCCACTTTATCAGTAATTACTTCAAAGCCTGCACTTTTTAAAAGTTCGATGCCCGATTTTTCTAATCCGTCGTTAGCAAGAATTTTTTTACTCATAACTCTATTACGCAAATTTATTAGCAAATTCTCTCATTACACTAGTTAAAGCCTTTACACTTTCTAATGGCAATGCATTGTACATGGATGCACGGTATCCGCCTACTGAACGGTGACCTTTTAATCCGCTTATATGAGCTTCTTTCAGCATTTTATCAAATTCTCCTTCCAATTCTTCATTCTTTAAAAGGAAAGTAGCATTCATCCAACTACGGTCTTCTTTTTCAACGGTACCTGTAAACATGGGGTTAGTATCTACTTCATTGTAAAAAGTATTGGCTTTCATTTCATTTACTTTTTCAATCCACTCTAATCCACCGTTGGTTTTAAGCCACTCCATAGTAAGCATACTTACATATACGGCAAATACCGGAGGGGTATTTAACATAGAATCTTTTTTGGCATGTTGTACAAAATCTAACATTTTAGGTAATGCTCTACCGGTTTTACCCATGATGTCTTTTTTATACAATACCATGGTAGTTCCTGCAGGCCCCATATTTTTTTGAGCACCGGCATAGATCAATGAAAATTTAGAAGCATCAATTCTTTTGCTGAACATGTCTGAACTCATATCACAAACTAGAGGGATATTGGTTTCAGGATATTTTTTCCATTGTGAACCATAAATGGTATTGTTGCTGGTAAAATGTAAATAATCAGCATCCGCAGGTACGGTAAATTGTTTGGGTATATAAGTAAATTTTTTGTCTTCGCTGCTGGCAATTACTTCAATGTTGCCTACTTTTTTTGCATCGGCAATGGCTTCACTGGCCCAGGTACCGGTATTAATGTAAGCAGCTTTGGTTTTAAGCAGGTTCATAGGAACCATATAAAATTGTAAGCTGGCACCTCCTTGTAAAAATAATACATCATAATCATCACCTAAACCCAAAAGTTCTTTTACTAAACCTCTGGCTTTTTCCATTACATCTTCAAAATCTTTGCTACGATGTGATATTTCGAGTAGAGATAAATTTAATCCGTTAAAGTTGATGCAGGCTTCTGATGCTTTTCTTAAGACTTCTTCAGGTAATATGCCGGGTCCGGCGCTAAAATTGTGAACTTTCATAATATTTAAAATGGTAATATGGTGCAAAGGTATAAAAAGACGTAAGACCGCTACGCTTATACATGTTAGACTTAAGACTTTTTAGTCTACTTTTTATCAGGGCCCCTTCAGGTGTTATCCGCTGTAGCTCGCAGCCTGTGTGGCAGGCATTATAATACTTGCCTGGTATTCCTTCATCTACTCTGCAAGCATAACAATGCCTAAGCCCCACAGGCTGCGAGGCTGCCGCTACTACCACCGGTGCCAATACAGAAAAACAACCGTTTTTTACGATAAAGCCTCCATTTTGTACCACTCAAAAAACTAAACAAATATTACTTTTACGTTATGAAAAAATTCTTACTCACTATTCTTACCGGCCTTTGTTTAATGAGCATCTCTGCTCAGTCATCACATAACATGAATCTTATTTATCATTGGACGGATACTACCCTCATTCCTGTTCCATTTTTGGATAATCAACGTTTTAATGAGGTTTGGGGATATGCCCATAACGGCAGAGAATACGCCATCATTGCCTCTACCATGGGAATGCACTTTTTTGATATTACCGATACTGCCAATGTAAATTATGTTGATTTTGTTCCCGGTAAAGCGCAGGGGAGTGGAATTATTCACCGAGATATGAAAAATCATAACAACTATTTATATGCAGTTTGTGATGAAGGCAATTCCAGTTTACAAATTATGGACATGCAATATTTGCCTGATAGTGTGCATTTGGTGTATGACAATGATTCAATGATTATTAGAGCACATAATTTATTTATAGATGCTGCTACAGAAAAATTATACATTTTCGGCCCTACTACGGATATGTTTTCTCCCGGAGTGCCGGTAGGTTATCCGGCCATGATTTTTTCCATAGTTACACCTGATGATCCTGAATTTTTAGCCACATTCACTCACGGAATTATTAACTACATCCATGATGGATATATCCATAATGATACAGCTATTTTAAATGGGGGTAATCATGGTTTGTATTACGGTTATTTTGGAACCACTACGAGTCCGGTAGAAATTTCATCCTTACCATTTTATCAGGATCAGGGGTATAACCATAGTGGATGGTTAACGCCTGATGGTTCACATTACATAATGAGTGACGAAACCCATGGGATGCGAATGAAAATGTTGGATATGACACCGGGAGTAAATTTATTATCCACCTGTACTTTAGTGGGGAGTGAAATCAATGCATTTTCAATTCCACATAATCAATTAATCAGAGGGAACTATTTATATGTATCTTATTATTATGATGGGGTTAGGGTATATGATATAAGCGATCCGTGTAATATGCATGAGGTAGCCTGGTACGATACTTTTGTTGGGGATGCGGTGGACGAAGGGTATGCAGGTTGTTGGGGAGTATATCCACTATTGCCTAGCGGAAAAATATTAGCATCTGATATGCAAACAGGGTTGTATGTTTTGCGTCCACAGGAAGCCTATTTTAGTGTAGAAGAAAATTTATCATTTGAATTTGATATGTATCCAAATCCGGCTTCCGATTTTATTCAATTCAACGAAGCATTTTCTACCGTTCGTATTTTTGATGTAAATGGTAAAGTTTTATGTTCAGTTCAAAATGAACCAACCATTTCTGTACAAGGTCTTTCTGCCGGAGTGTATATGGTGGGTGTAGAAAAAGAAGGGAAGTGGGGATATAAAAAGGTGATGGTGCAGTAGGAAGTAAAAATGTTTTATGTTGGAAAGGTGTAGTTAGCTGCAGCCTTATAATTATTCAAGTTATCGAACGTTATCAATTTCAAATTCGTCATTTTCATTAGCATCCCTCCATTCAATCAGATTTGTGTCTGGTGAGACTATTCCGACTTGCAATAATTCGGCATGAAAGTTCTGCCATGTCGAAGAAAGATATTTCAGCTTATATACTTTGGTACATTTCATTAGCAAATCACAAACATTAGTAGAAAACGCAAAATTCGCAGCCATGTGTTTATTCGCCACACTAGGATACATTAGCAGATTAACACCTTTTTTTTCATCATAAAGTAGGCTATGAGCTATCGTTGAGGTGATTAAATAATTATCGGAAACAAATAGTTTGCTCAGCTCAAACAAAAGGTGTTTAAATGAGTCAACCGCCATACCATTACTATCTGTTCTTTTGAAAAAATTGTCATAATCAAAATTCTTCATAAACTTTTCTAAAAAAGGTCCAGCTTTTAACGTTCCTGATGCAATTGGACAAATTCTCAAATATCTGGTTTCAATGATTTTCCAATAACCTAAATAAACAATTTCATTAGATTGAGGTATTGTCTCTAAAATTGCAGTAGTTCGTGAATCCGTGCCGTAAAATACTGGGGCTCCCTCTCTGTTAGCCCTTCCCATTTTAACATTTACTATACTAGGATTGGGATAAGAAAAGGTTGATACGCTGGTAAGGTCTTCGGATTCATTAATGGTGGATTCCTTTCTAGCACGATAGAAATATAACGGAGGTTGTGGTCCAGGAAGATTGTCACCAATTATTATAAGAGGCATGCCACCTAATTCAATAAGAATTTTTTTCAAAATTTCTTGGTAGGAAGAATTCTCAAAGGAATAACTCTTTAAGGTCTTGATTCCATCATCAATTTTAGTAATAGTAGGTGTTTTTATGTTTACCGTATTCAAAGCGTTAGGGTATGCTCAATATTAAGGGTTGATACTTTGTCCGGATAATTCTTGTTGAGTTACAAGGAATATTAAGTCTTCATTTTCGGTCATAAATGTGAATTTGATTTCATTCTTATCCAGCTTCTCAGTTGCCCATTCCTTCGATGGAATTTTAGGTTTGATTACAGTCACATTTAAAGAAGAAAATTCAATGAAAATTAAATCACAGTTGATATCGTTAGTATTATTCCATTTTTGTAAAAAAATCCCATCAAAGTCCACAAGAAACCAATCTCCAAATATTTTCTGAGTTAAATAAGGAATCGTAGGAGTACTTCTCAAATGTAAATAGTCTCCACTGTCCCTAGGTAATGAACCAGCTAGTTGTTCTTCAATTTTAACTTTGTCATTCTTGTAAAAGAATCCCCAATTCGTTTTAAGTCTTTCTAATCGGATTTTTTCTTGCTTATGCTTTTCCCTTTCTTCATTCGTGCTGGTAATTGTCTGCCATATTGACAAGAGTCCTGCAAATAGAATAATGATCAAACCAGCAACTATTATTAATGGAAAAAGGACTATAGCTAGTACTTTGTACAAGCCACTCAAAAACCTACTTTCCGTTTTAGGTCTGACTATTTTATTTAGATATGATATCTGAATTTTTTTAGCCAAGAAATTATTTTTTTTAGGTTGCAACTAACTACTCTTCGGCTTCTTAATCAATTGCATAATCCCCAATACAATAGCTCCTATAAACAATAACAAAGCAAACCAAAAGGCCATTTCAAAATCAACATGTATGTTGATGTCTTTACTCAATACACTGGAGCTATCGCTGTTTTTATTGGCTTTATGCATATCATATTGTATGGTGAGATATAACAATACCATATTTAAGAATCCTAAGAATCCACAAATGATTTTAGCAAAACTTCCCGGTTTTGCTTTTATAAAACCTAATCCAAAACCTACTGCTGCCATCAACAAAGCACCCGCTGCAAATAAATTCGGTTTTTCACGATGTTTATCTCCACCAGAAGTATTTAAATGATAACCCGTTGCTAATTCGTATCCCTTAACTTTTCCCAGTGAAACGGTATTACATTTAATATCAATAAACGTAAAAAAGAACATAAGAATAATGAGTCCGAAAGTAGAAGGTCCCCAAAATCTTTTATGAATTAAGGGAGTGCTGTTGGTGGTAGTTGTATTATCAATAGGAGGTGTAGGATTGGTGAAGTTGGTATTGTTTTCCATGGTTGAGTGGTTTTAGTTATTCAAATATAAAGATTTCATTGATAAGTTAGGAGATTCTCGCCTACTCGGGAATGACGACTTTTAAATATGAAAGAAGCCTGAACCAAGTTCAGGCTTCTTTCATTAAACGATATTGTTATTCCTGCGTAGGCAGGACCACGAAGTAGCACGTTAGTAATCTACGGGGCGAATCTGATTACTCCACCGATTTTATATTCATCCCTGCCGTATGACTCGTAAACTCCGGAGCATACATACA
>CAZUXM010000040.1:22757-24735 GCA_964624635.1 uncultured Candidatus Competibacteraceae bacterium | reverse complement strand
AGATATAACCCTGATGGCAATCTTGATTCTACATTTGGTATTGGAGGACTTGAAATAACAGATTTTAATAATTCAACAGATATTTCAAGAGTAGTATTACTTCAGCCGGATGGTAAAATTATATTGGTAGGTTCTACACAATCTGGTACAAATGCTAACTTCGCTTTAGCACGCTATAATACAGATGGATCATTAGATAGTACATTTGATGTTGATGGATTAGTTACTACTGATTTTTATGGTAATGCGGATTACGGAATAGCTGCATCAATTCAACCTGATTTGAAAATTTTAGTAGGCGGATATTCCATTAACTCATCCAATGATTTTGCTATTGCCCGATACAACACAAATGGTAGTTTAGATACGACCTTCGGGCTAGGTGGTAAACAGATTACCGACTTTAATAGCTCACAAGATGAATGTACTTCAATTTGCTTACAGCAAGATGGTAAAATTTTAGCTGCTGGAAGGTATCATTTAGGGCTTGTTTACGATTTTGCCTTAGCGAGATATAACATAAATGGAAATTTAGATACAACTTTTGATGATGATGGCAAACTGACAACAGATTTAGAAAATGCTAATGATTTTGCTAATTCATTGGCAATACAAGCTGATGGTAAAATAGTAATCGCAGGATTTTCAGTAAATACTGGTTATGATTATTCTTTAGTTAGGTATACTGAATCGGGTGTTATAGATTCGACATTTGATTTTGACGGAAAAGTGTTAACTGATTTTTCTGGAAACAATGACGAATGCTGGTCAGTTGTAATTCAACCTGATGGAAAAATCGTGCTTGGTGGTCGTTCGATGATGAGTACTAATGATTTTTCATTGGCAAGGTATAATTCGGATGGGTCTCTGGATAATTCTTTTGGGTTAAATGGAGTAGTTACGACGGATTTTGGTAGTTCAGCCGATTGGGGGACAGCACTTGCAATACAAGCTGATAATAAAATTATACTAGTTGGATTTACAATAGAAGGTTCTTTTAGAAATTTTGCCATTGCACGATACAATAACGACTTTAACTTTAATACAGTTGAAAACACAATAGTAGACAATCACCCGAATGTTTATCCAAATCCCATTTCAATCTCAAGTAAATTAGAGTACTTTTTAAATTCTGATGAAACAATTTCTATTTATTTAACTGATAACTTAGGTAAAATAATAAAGTATTTTATAGATAATCAGCCTCAGCTTTCAGGCAAACATAGTTTAGCACTTGATATTTTAAATAATCTAAATACAGGAGTGTACTACATTGTTATTGTATTAAAAACAGAAATACTAACTGTTAAGGTGATTAGATAAATGATAATGAATTATTTTTTCCCTTTTCTAACCTCTTTAAGATTCTTTTCATAAATATTAATCCAATCATTTACGGTCATTTTTGATACCAGTTCTCCAATGAGTCTCATAGGAACATCTTCCGGTTTTTTAAATCGGATACATGATTTGCCCATGTCTAGTTTTTTCTCCGAGTGTTTGGGAAACTCTTTTACAAACCAATCCATCAATTTTTTATCGGCATAAATACCCATGTGGTATAACGCAATAAAGTTCTTTTGTGATGCAAAACCTAAAAAGGGGAGGGGAAGTTTTGGGTCACAGTGGTATCCGTCAGGATATAATGAATGAGGTACAACATAACCGGGCATACCGTAATTGATTTCTTCTTTAAAACCTTTAGGCAGATTTTTTTTGATTATTTTTCTTAATTCAGCAATCGTTTTTTTTCTGTCATCAGGAACTTTTTCCAAATATTCATCAAAACTAACAGCTTCAATACGCATAGAATTTGTTTTATGAGTGTAAAAATACTTATTCTTTAATGATTTTAAATGACGCTTTTTGCCCATTTTTATTTATAATTCTTACAAAATATAAACCACCGGCATTGTCTATGGAGATTATATTCTTATTCGTGCTGGAGAGTTGACATGTTTTAATTAATTGCCCTACA
>CAZUXM010000040.1:21094-22747 GCA_964624635.1 uncultured Candidatus Competibacteraceae bacterium | reverse complement strand
GATTAATTCAAGCGTTAAATCATCTGGTATATTACTGATGTCAACTGAAAATATTCCGCTGGATGGATTAGGATATATTTTAACAAGATCTGCCAGCAGATATTGATCTATGCCTATTCCTGCTACCAGGTAACAGGCAGAAGTATCTGTACAACTATTTCCAGTAACAATCACGGCGTACATCCCATCATTGACAGCAACAAAAAAACTTGAATCAGCACCAGTAACAGGGAGGTTGGTTGTGCAATCAATCCATTGGTAAGTACCAATATTGGATGTAAATAAATTTTCGCCATGAGGCCCTGATTGGTTAACAACGATATTCATTGTATCTACAATGGTGAGTTCAATGGTAATTATACTATCACCACATTCATAGTTAGGGATGGTGTCTATGTAACTTCCATCAGATGTCCATGTGTACAAACCACTTGGACTTGTATATTCATTACAGTTAATAATAGAAATAGTATCCCGATGTGTTTGGCTAAACAAATCCAAAATTTCGTTAGTTGTTAAAACACGATTATATAATCGGAATTCATCTAATTCCGCTCCAGCCGAAAAACTACTGTTGGTAGAATAACCTCCGACTTTAAATGGCTGGCTTCCGGTGACTGTAAAAGCCGGTTGAGCAACAGTGTTTACTAAAACACCATTTATATAAGCTTTGATCTGGTTATTCGGTTTATCATAAATGATAGTGGTAAGTGTTGGACTCATTGAAGCTCCCCCGGTAATAGGCACGTCAGTAAAACCTCCTCTTAATATCCAGTTGCCCGGGCCTGCAACCCCTCCGGTAAACAAACGAAATGTTCCTGCACTAATATCGCCAAATACATAATAAGGATTTGTATCATAAGGAATATTTTTTGTCCAAAAGGAAATAGTCCATGAAGTATCCAGATCAGTTACCCATTGCGTGTTTACATAGTTAGTGGTACTTGATAAACCATTTCCAATAAGTGCAGTATTGCATTGCCCTGTTGAATCCTGAATTTGGCCTCCGATAATAAACGCAGTATCAGTGCCGGCAGGTGGTGTAACTGCATTATTAATTACAAGAGTGTCAGTATTATCAAACTTATAGTATAATAATTCCGGAATGTTTTTCCCATGTACATTCATGAATAATGAACATAAAATAGATAAAGTAATCAGAGTAATAGTTTTTTTCATGATTTAATTGATTGGAATATGAAACTACCAATTTAAGACTAATCACCCTCAAAAAAGCAAGGATTTTTGTTTTGTGATAGAATATTAATGATGAATAAATTTAATGGTTTTACGAAGTTCTGAAATCACTTTTTTACGGTCTTCAGGAACTTTTTCTACATATTCATCTACAGTTTTAGCCGGGATTTGCATTAATATATAGGTTATATTGTTTTTTCAAATATAACCTATATTTATTTACACGGTTTTGTGCATTTTAATACTAATTAGTATTCAATATGTTCAAAATCACCCATTTGTTTGTGATATTTTTTTGAAGGTTATGCAACTACATTGTTATTTTTGCAGTCATTGGTAAAATTTAAATTGAATTATGAAGAGACTTTCACTTATGATGCTGGGTTTGACATTGAGTGTCCCGGCTATTTTTTCGCAGACAAGAACTGTCAGAACTAATCAGGAAATCCCTGTTAC
>CAZUXM010000040.1:14540-21084 GCA_964624635.1 uncultured Candidatus Competibacteraceae bacterium | reverse complement strand
TTTAGTTTAGAGTATGATGCAAGTAGAACACTTACTTGTCAGGATACATTAAGCTATCCATTTATTAAACAACAAACATTATTTGGTCCAACATGGGCATCAAATTTTACTGCTTTTGAAGTATGGGAGTCAGATAATGAAGGAGTATCACAAACTTTTATACATACAGGAGGTAGTGTAACCATTAATGGGGTTGAATTTTTAGGATGTAATTCCTTAGCTAATGGAATAGCAAATGTTACTGTAAGAGCCTCTGTATACACAGTTGATGCTTTAAATAATCCTGTTGCTTTATTAGGTAGTGGTACAACAACTTTTAGTAGTACAACCGTTAGTTTTCATGTTGTAACATTATCAGCACCTGTAACGATTACTTCAGGAAATTATGCCATAGTTCTAGAAGCAACGAATAACAATGGAGTGTTGGAGTTTTGGGGAAATAGCGGTGACCCTGGAGAAGTGATGGATGAAAATTTATCAAGATATATTTCTGATTTTTATCCTGAATCTAACGGCAGTTGGATAAGTATGCCTACATTATTTGCAGGTACTGCTGATTTTGAACCTATAGTTGCACCTATTGTAACATATAGCATTAATACTAGTTATACGGTAACCCCTAACCCTGTTTGTTTAGGAAATGCTGTAAGTATTAATAATACAACCACGAATGCAGCCATGCTTTCAAATCGTTTTTATACCTATGGTGCTTTTGAAAACTATTTTAGTACTGCTACAGTTCATGATTCAGTATATGTATGGGATATGGATAATACAGTTGCAGGTCCATATATTTGGAATACCAATACTTCTTATACTTATGCATCAGCAGGTACTTTTAATGCACAAATGTTCACTTTAGGTGGATTGTGGAGTAATTGTCTTGACAACGTGGTTGTTCCTATCGTTGTAAATCCTGCGGATAATGCCACTTTCTCATATACACCAAGTACATTATGTACTGGAGCTTCAAATCCAACTCCGTCAGAAGCGTCTACAGGTACTTACTCAGCTACGCCGGCAGGTTTAAATTTTGTGAGTACTACCACAGGTGAAATTAATATGGCCACTTCAACACCGGGTACTTATACCGTTACTCATACAACCTCAGGCCCATGTACAGCTACTTCAACACAAACGTTTACAATCACTGCATTAGACAATGCAACTTTTGCCTATACTAATAATACTTTATGTTCAGGTGCTCCTAACACTACCCCTACCATTTCAGTAGCAGGAACATTTTCATCTTCTCCTGCAGGATTAAACTTTGTTAGTACTACCACAGGTGAAATTGATATGACATCTTCGGTAAATGGAACTTATACCGTTACCTATACAACTTCAGGAGCTTGTCCTAATTCATCTACACAAACCTTTACTATTACAACGGCTCCTGATGCTGCATTTACTTATGCCAATACAGCATACTGTGCTGATGAAGCAGATCCTGCTATCATATTAGGTTCGGGTGCAAGTGCTGGAACTTTTTCATCAACTACAGGTTTAGTGATTAATTCAGGAACAGGTACTATTGATCTTTCTGCGTCAACACCCGGTACTTATGTGGTTACTAACAGTATTGCTGCTTCGGGGTCATGTCCTGCTACTTCTGAAGATTTTACAGTAACAGTAAATGGAATTCCTTCTATCACATTTAATCCATCTGACCTTTGTGAAGATGCTGCTCCTGTTACATTATCTGCAACTCCTGCCGGAGGTACATTTACCGGTACTGGTGTAACTGCCGGTCAGTTTGATCCTGCGGCAGGTTCACAAAATGTTACTTACACATATACTGATGCAAATGGATGTACCAATTCAGCCATTGAATTAATAACCGTAAACTCTCTACCAACTATCTCATTTGCGCCATCATCAGTTTGTGATGGTTCAGCTCCTGTTACTTTAACTGCAACACCAGCAGGTGGGGTATTTTCAGGTACAGGTGTATCAGGTGGTCAGTTTGATCCTTCAGTAGGAACACAGACAGTTACTTATACTTATACTGATGCTAGCAGTTGTTCAAACACAGCCAATGCAGTAATTACAGTTAACACTTTACCTTCTGTAACTTTTACAGGAACTACCGCTTGTAGTGATGATGCTGCTATTACGTTGAATGGGGCTCCTGCAGGTGGAAGTTATACCGGTGCAGGTGTTGCAGGAGATCAATTTAATCCTTCAGCCGGTACTCAAACATTAACTTATACTTTTACTGATGCTAATGGTTGTTCAAATACTGCCAGTGCTGTTATTACTGTTAATGCTACACCTAATGTTACACTTCCCACATTAGGAAATTCATGTATTTATCATCCTGATTTTGCTTTAACAGGCGGTACACCTGCAGGTGGAACTTATTCAGGTACGGGTGTTACCGGAGGACAGTTTAGTCCTGCCACTGCCGGTTTAGGAACACATGTAATTACTTATTCTGTTACAGCATCAGGTTGTACAGGTTCTGATGATATCAACCTTGTAGTAGATGCTTGTTTAGGTATTGAAGAAGAAAACAATAATACCATTGGCATTTTCCCTAACCCGGCTACAGGAATCGTTACCTTCCAATTTGCAGGGGATAAAGATGTATACTTTAATATTATCACTACTGCAGGTCAGGTGGTATACAATCAAGTATTCCAAAGCAATCAGGCAACGGTTGATTTAAATGAATTGGCTCCTGCGGTTTATTTTGTACAGGTTAGTCTTAATGGAAAAACAAGTACAGCTAAATTGATTATTCAATAACCCATATTTTTAATAAGCAAAAGAAGCCGAACTATTCAGTTCGGCTTCTTTATTTTATGATGGAATATTATTGATGAATTAGTTTGATGGTTTTATTAGTATTCTCATTCTGTAATACCAAATAATAAATACCTGTTGGAATGGATAATGGCAGGCTTAGAATGTCTTGTTTATTTCCTGAATGTAAATATATGTTTTTATAAAAAGTATATATCAATTCACCTTGTGAGTTGAATAAATGGAGATCATAATAACCGGCTTTACTTAAAGATGTTTCAAATATAAAGTCATCTATAATAGGGTTAGGAAATACAGTTAGACTACCAATATTATTTGGCTCTTCAATACCTATATATAATCCTGTTTCGTACCGTGCTAAAGCAATATCTATATCGGTAGTGGCGCTAATTCCTGCAGCTATCACCTTGAGGTCGGGTTGTAATGCCAAATCATAGATTTGATTTTCCTGACCACCGGGAATGGTTGTTGTAACTAAAGCGTTGGTTCCAAAAGTTGAGTCTTCAACTCCGTTATAATCAATTCGTAATAGTGCAAAATCACTATTTGAGCCGGTTTTTGTATAGCCACCCAACAAGATATAGTTATCCGGCTGAATAAGTATACTTCTGGCTTCATCATCTCCGGAGGCGTTGATGGTAGTTACCAGTTTTCCATCAGTGTTAAAATTGGTGTCAAGCTGACCATTTAGTAAATACCTGGCAGCTGTAATATCTTTTGTACTAAAAATAGTGCTGGAACCAGCCAATAATATTTTCCCATCCCCTTGTTGTTTAATATCAAAAGCCTGATCATTACCTGCCCCAAAATCAGTATTGTGCTTGCCGTTTCCACTAAAACTATTGTCCAGGGTTCCATTAGATGTGAATACAGCCAACCCAAAATCAGTATCGCTAAATACGGTGGTACTTCCTCCTACAGCAATTCTTCCATCCATTAAAATTACTCCTGAGTATCCAATATCATCTAATCCCGAAAAATTGGCCGAAGCCAATCCATTATTACCAAACGTAGTATCAATATTACCATCAGCATGTAATTTTAGTAATGCAAAATCTTTACCGTGAGATAAAGTCGTCATTTCACCCACCAGAATTATTTTACCTGAAGCATCAATTAAAACATCCCGTGCAATATCTACATAGCCGATTAACCCTAGTTGAACAACTTTTTTCCCATCTCCATCAAAACTATTATCCAAACTACCATTAGTATTTAAACGTGCTACAGCAAAACCTCTATCGGTATTTATTTCTGCTGAACCGGCTACTATAATTTTTCCATCACTCTGAATATTTACAGAGTAAGCTTCATTAAACTGGGCAGCGGTATCGAAATCAATACTCACCATTCCTCCATTTCCAAAAGTGGTATCCAGACTTCCATTGGCAAAATACCTGAGTACTCCCATAGTATATTCCCCTCCAATGGTAATTAATCCTGCGGATACAATTTTTCCGTCGTTTTGTATAGCAATATCGTAAGTAATATCCCAGTTGGAATCTATATCAGTTACTACAATTCCATCAGTATCAAAACTATTATCAAGTATACCTGATTGTGAATAGGAGAGTGGTAATAATAAAAGACCGGTAACTAATAAACTAACTATTTTTTTCATGATATAAAAGTAATATTACTTTCTTACTATTTTAATAGCTTCACTTTTACCTTTATCAGACTGGAGAATAATTTTTTGTTCTTTGATGCCGTCGTATACAATAATAGCTGCTGTATTGGGTGGTTTGCTACCCAGGTTTTCGGCGTACAATAGTAGAATATTTTCTTTTTGATCCAATTTGATCCAAACTTTCTTTTTTCCTTTGGTAACGGTATGTTCTTTTAATATCCAAAGACCATTTAAACTGAGCGAAATAATATCACCATCCATAAGGTCATTATCCCAAACTTTCAGTTGAATTTGAGAAGAATCAACATAAATGGTATTCTTTACGTCTACTTTTCGTACGGTTACTGAATCCGCATTTGCTTGATGACTTTCATTTACGGAGTCAAGAGTATTTACAGGAGGTATAGGCTCAATATTGACCAGGGTATCTATAGGTTTTACCGGATCAGCATCGTTTTTTTTGAGATTGAGGGAGTCTTTAGTGGCTTTTACTTTTTTACTTACCGCAATAGTACCGGGCATACAGCCTCCTGTGGAATGCCAGGAACCTTTTAAGGTCCATTCTTTTTTTTGTTTAGAGAGTTTAAGCATGCATTTTTTGATGCACCAGTAAAAAGTACTGGATTTATCTTGTTGTACGATTCCTGTTTCTTGTATAATAACATCTTCTCCATTCCAAACCCCGTTAAACTCCAACGTTCCATAATCACCTTTTTTAGAACCAAATTGCATGGCCTCCCCTGCATTTTGAATATAGGTAGTACCTGAGATCTTGTTTCCAATGGTTTTTTGAATTCTGATTTCAAAGTAAAAGGTCTTTTGAGGCTCTTGATATAAGGTTCCTTTCCAAGTACCATTCAGGGTTTGGAGGTATACTACAGGGCAAAAATTGAATATAATCCCTGTGATTATTAATATTTTAACTTGAGTTGAAGTCATTATAACAAAGGTAAGCATACAAAAGCACATCTTTTATCAATATAATTATACTTTGAGCTTTGAATATTGAAGTTTTTCCTCTAGATTTGCACTCCTTTTTAGAGGGTGAGTATCCATAACTAAAAACTAAAAGTTTAACCAAAGGCGTAAGTGCTGTAAACTTCACCGGATACTTACTAAGAAGTTGAATGTATGAATCGCCAGACAGAATCGTTATTTATGTCAGAAGAAACAACAACAGTTGTAACCCCAGACTTTAACTGGGATGGTATTGATAAATATGGTAATACCTACACAAAAGAGCAACGCGAAGATTTCTCTAAACTTTATTCAAACACTTTACAAACTATTACCGAACATGAGATTGTTTTTGGTAAAGTGGTAAGTATTACTGCAAAAGATGTAGTAATCAACATTGGATACAAAAGTGAAGGAGTAGTTGCTCGTACTGAATTCCGCTACAACCCCGATTTAAAATTAGGAGATAAGGTAGAGGTATATATTGATATTTTAGAAGACAGAAACGGTCAGTTAGACCTTTCTCATAAAAAAGCCCGTGCTATCAAAGCTTGGGATCGTGTAAACGAAGCTCATGCTAAAGATGAAGTAATTACAGGTAACATTAAATGTAGAACTAAAGGAGGTTTGATTGCCGATGTATTTGGTATCGAAGCTTTCTTACCGGGTTCTCAAATTGATGTGAAACCTATCCGTGATTACGATGTGTACGTAGGTAAAAATATGGAGTTCAAAGTGGTAAAAATTAACCACGAATTCAAAAACATCGTTGTATCACACAAGATACTTTTAGAAGAGGAGTTAGAAGAACAAAAGAAAGTGATCATGTCTCAATTAGAGAAAGGTCAAATCTTAGAAGGTATCGTAAAAAATATCACCTCTTACGGAGTGTTCATCGACTTAGGTGGAGTAGATGGATTGATTCATATTACCGACTTAAGCTGGGGACGTATCAATCATCCGGAAGAAATTGTGCAGCTTGATCAGAAAATTAAAGTGGTTGTTACCGATTACGATCCAGAGAAAAAGCGTATTGCTCTTGGATTAAAACAATTATCTGCTCACCCATGGGAAGCATTAAATGCTGACTTGAAAGTAGGGGATAAAGTAAAAGGTAAAGTAGTTGTTTTAGCTGATTATGGTGCATTTATTGAAATTGCAGCAGGTGTTGAAGGTTTAATTCACGTA
>CAZUXM010000040.1:463-14530 GCA_964624635.1 uncultured Candidatus Competibacteraceae bacterium | reverse complement strand
CACATTTAAGAAGTGCACAAGACTTCTTAAAAGTAGGTGATGAGATCGAAGCAGTAGTACTTACTTTAGATCGTGAAGAAAGAAAGATGAGCTTAGGCGTGAAGCAACTAAAAGCTGATCCATGGGCTGATATCGAAACTAAATATGCAGTAGGTTCTCAACACTCTGCTTTGGTGAAAAATTTCACTAACTACGGTATTTTCGTAGAATTAGAAGAAGGGGTTGACGGGTTGATTCACATCAGTGACTTAAGCTGGACCAAAAAATTCAAACATCCATCTGAATTCTGTAAATTAGATGAGAAGATTGATGTGAAAGTTTTAGGTTTAGATAAAGAGAACCGTAAACTTAACTTAGGAGTTAAACAATTGGAAGAAGATCCATGGGAAGTATTTGCCACTGTATTAGATGTAAATGCTAATCATGATGGTACTGTAATGGAGGTTAACGATAAAGGAGCTATTGTTTCATTAGCTTACGGAATCGAAGCTTTCTGTCCGGCTCGTCATACTAAAAAAGAAGACGGTAGCAAAATACAGGCAGATGAGAAACTTCCATTTGCAATCTTAGAATTCTCTAAAGATGATAAGAAAATTCTTGTTTCACATACCCGTACTTGGGAAGCGGTGAAAGAAGATGCTGAGCAAAAAGAGAAGAAAAGCACCAAAGATGCAGTTGCTAAAAATAACAGCAAAACTGAAAAAACCACTTTAGGTGATTTGGATGTTCTTTCTGAACTAAAAAACAAAATGGAAGGTAAAGAGTAATCTTTGATTCTTCATTTGACTCAGTACTCAGACTGATAAATTATGAAAAAGCCCTGATAGAAAACATCAGGGCTTTTTGTTATTTTTTTGCTTTTAGTGTATTTTAGAACCATGATTGCTACCATGTAAATGGCAATTATAATAGTGATGTTAAGAATAATATCTTCCCATGCATATTCATTACGATTATGAATACGATTGTAATTACGAAAGCGAATTAAAAGAGAACCGATATATAACATTATTTTTTATTGTTCCTTTCTCTCTTTTCTTTTCGCTTTTTATAGTCTTTATAACCGAAGTAGATAAGGAAAATAAAAAATGGAATTGCAACGATTTGCCCTATTAAGATAAATCTATAATCTACTCCTAGAATGGCTGATCCAGGTCTACCTCTTTCAAACAAAATAATTAGGTTTGGTATTGCTTTCATAACAGATAAAGGTATAACGAATTATAATTGAAAAGGTTTGATAATCGAGGAGCTTTTAAATGTATAACTAATCACTCTTTATTTATATATGCCTACTCAACAAAAAAGCCCCTTTACTTGGCTTTTTTGTTTTAGTATGATTAATTGAATTTATTTGGGTAAACAAACTAATATGAATAATAACGTAAAAGGGAGTTTACTCGCCGGCTACTATATTGCTTATCCGGGGACTTACTTCAATAAAGTACTTATCATAAGTGAACTGGCTCAACACCCCGATATTAAGGTGGCAGCGGTAAGGGATCGATGGATGCAGGAATTGAAAGAATCAGGAGGGCAGTTTGTCAACCAAATAGGAGAAGCGGTAAAAATTGCGAATCATTTTGAGGTAGGAGCACCACCTATGCCTAAATTTCCCAATGAGTATTTTGATTGGGCAGGTGGGATCTACAAAGCATTTAAAGCTAAATTGCTACATGGCTCATCAGAAGTATTGGCTTTTGATCAAGGGTTTCATTTGGCTAATATTGCCAGTAATTGTAATATTATAAAAGCATGTTTACATCTACAATTAGAGACGAATGGGGTAATCGAAAAAACCGAACTAATCAACCATTTAATTATTGATAGTTTAAATTCAGATTTATTATTGGGAGGAGGAGCAATTTTATTATCAAGGTCATTAAATAATGGCAAAATTCACGAAGATTGGAAACTGATGAGTGATAAATTAAAAGTCAATCTTTCAGGGTTTTTACCAAAAATGGAAAATGAACAAATAAAAGAGTTTATTGAAAAAACTGATCAGGTGTTTGTTTTGGCAAATCATTGTATAAAAAGCATGGCTGGTGTTTAAACATTATTTAGCATTCAAATAATAATGCTTGAAGCAAGTTTTTGATTACATTGCACTACACAAACATTAACCAATAAAACTATTTACTATGGGATTATTTGATAAAATCAAACAAGCTACCAATTTTATTACCGGAGGTGGAGCCAATGTAACTTTAGCTCCTAACGGGTCAGAATTCGACAAATCACAACCAATTAAAGTGAGGATTACTGCTCAAATTAAAGATGCGCCGATAAATGCATCAGCAGCCTATCTTGAAATCCGTTCTAGGGAATATGTAAATTTTCGTCATCACGTAGATGGAAAAGATCATAATATAAATAAAGATCATATTAGTTTTACCCATAAAGTACAATCAGTGATTACTTCAGCTTTAGAAGGAAATCAATCATATGATTGGGAAATGGAGTTTTCATTGCCTTCTAATGCACAGCCAACTTACCATGGTACTATGGCACATCAGGTGTGGGAAGTAAAAGGTGCTATTGATGCAAAGGGAAATGATCCTGATTCCGGTTGGATTGAGATCAGAGTGAGATAGAATATTATTTTCATGTTGTAAGCCTGTTCATTTATGTGAACAGGCTTTTTCGTTTAGTCCATTTTTAATAGGGTGGTGTTAATCCTATTGGTTTATTTAATGTCATAGTATCAAATCAACACATCATGAGAATCAAATTATTTGGACTCATCATTATCCCTTTAATGATATCCGCAGCATCTTGTGCACCAAGAACTAATACAACGGTTGTAGTAAATCCTCACCCAAAGGTAATTGTGGTTAATAAACCCCGAGCAAATAACAAGGTAGTGATTGTTAAATCAAACCGTTATAGAGCATTAAAGCGTGGCAGGGGAGGCAGAGTGATAATTGTAAGGTAAATACAATTAAAAAAGGCTCATGTAATCATGAGCCTTTTTATATCTGAAATTTTAGATGTTAGTTTCTAACAATCACAATTCGGCTTGTATAGCTGCGTTGATCGTTAATTACTCTTACCACATAAGTACCTTCAGCAACAGCACTTAAATCAATTTGCTGAATAAAGTTTTCTCCCGGTTCCTCAATGTTTTGTTGATATACCATTTGACCACTAATGCTCATTATTTCTACTTTCAAAGGTTTTCCATTTAATCCAGTTCCGGCCATATTGATGATTCCGGTGGATGGATTTGGATAGAAGGAAAGTTGAGAGTTATCATTTTCATCGATACCCAGTGAGAATACTATAGAAACGGTATCTGCATTTGGACATCCATTAGCATCTGTTACCTGTACAAAATAAGTACCATTGCCAATAACAGTCGTTGTTTGTGTTGTAGCTGCATTCGACCATAGATAACTTGAATAACCGGCCCCTGCATCCAAATCAGCGGTATTGGTTCCTGTAACATCAATATTGATATCAACATTAGCCGGAGCAATAGTACCAACCGTCATACTATCAGTACTTGAGCAACCTGCAGGATTTGTACCTGTAGCCCAAAATGTTCCGGTACTATTGATTAATGTACCTGTAGTAATGGCACCATCAAACCATAGATAGTTTAATGTGTTATCGCTGGCAAAAACAGCAAATGGAGTAAGGGCTAAATTTTCACATACCAATGTATCGTTACCAATATTAAATAAAGGAAGCGGATTGATTGTTACAGTTATATCATCCGTTTCAGAACAGCCGTTTACATCATCTGTTACCTCTAACGTATATGTATTAGTAGATATTCCTGTAAGCACCGGGTTAATAATGGTTGCATTACTTAAATTGGCTGTAGGTGTCCATTGAAACGATACCGTTGATGCAGTAGATAGTCGAATATTGGGACGATTAACAGAAGGTGTACCACTTAGCATGGCACATACATTCGGATCATTATCGGCCCTGTAGTAGTTAACAGTATTTACACCTGTAGTGTTAGTATAACGTACTGATGCATTACCTGAAGCAGTACCGGCATTGTTATTGTTAAAACAAACTTCAACAATAAGGTTTGAAGTTCCATTCCATAAGAAATTTGAACTGAAGTTATGGTTATTCCAACCTAATACTGGCATGTATGCCGGATCATAAAAAACTATGTTGTTACATGGGGCGTAACCAACCGTTAACACATTAAGTGATGTGGTATCAATCTTAATGGTAAAATCACTAAGTACTGGCACACTATTTAAGTTAGCAACATCAAACGCAAGTTGATTAATAAATCCGGCAGTAATTCCGGCTCCTGTTAAATCAGCAGCAGTAAGTAAATATTGATTTTTAGTTCCTCCGTATAAACCTCCATATGGACCAAGAATAGTAGTTGAGGTAGCACTATTACTAGATGTTCCCAATCCTATATCTCCGTTACTTGTAATATGCGAAGTAAATTCAGCATTTAATTCTAGATTAGAATTTAAACACAAAGCAGTATCAGGTGTAGTAATATTTACCGTAGGTGCAGGAAGAACAGTAATGGAAATATTAGTTAAAGATGCACAATCTGATGCTGTATCTATTGCAGTTATAGTATATGTTAGTGATGTGTCTGAATTAGTAGTAACCGATGATCCAGTGGTTGAACTTAGTCCTGTAGCAGGTGTCCAGGTATATTGATACCCTGGGTTTGTACTGTTCACATTGATAACTGTTGATGTATTATTGCAAATAGGATTAGTAACAGCAGTTGCAATGATAGTATCTGACGGAGTAACAATGGCATTAACAGGAACAAGATCACTTACACAACCGGAGGTGATATTCCAATTATAAAAATAATAATATAGATCCAGCCTTGGGGTATTTGTTGGTGGAGCAGTTAATGTACTATGATTGATTGACAATATTCCAGGTACTGCAAAAGGGTAGCCATAGTTACCTCCAGGAGGTGCACTTGCTGAAGGCTCAAACAGCAGTCCTGATATTCCTGGACCAAAACTTCCTGGTCTCAATTTTAAGTTAGTTCCGGGAGTTATATTAAAATTCAAAGTAACTGTTTGTGGAGTTGCAGAAGCCACAGGATTTCCAATTACACCTACAGTAGCAGTATGTAGAATAGTCCCTGATCCATTAACAACATCAATAGTAACAGTACTAACTGTTCCTGCTGTTGAACTGATGGGGTAGATTACCACAGTTTGTAGTGTAAAATTTGCCAACGCGTCAAAAACAAGTCCATAATTAGTCGTACCAGCTCCCGATGTTCCTGCAATTTCTGCTGGTAATCCAACATTAGCAATTCCTATTCCAGTAGCAGATGCTGCATAATATGTAGTTGTAGAGGTAATTATTGGTGTTGTGAAAGTACTTCCTGTGTCTAATAAATTTGCTCCTCCTGGATCACTATACCAGTTGATATGACCAGGTCCAGATGCTGAGGCAGATAGTACTAACTGACCCGCTCCACAGCGACTAACATCATTAGCTATTGGAGGGTCCAGACTAATTATATTAATTGTATCAATGATAGAAGTATGTAAACCACATGAAATGAATCTATAATACATAGTATCTGTTGGACTTGGGTTAATACTAATTGTAGTAGCACCCATAATATCGTTCCAGATAACAGCATCATTTGATTCCTGCCATTGAATCGTCCCACCATTAGTAAAACCAATAGCACTTAAACTGGCAGGGCTACCAAAACACACTTCTGAGCTCACAGCAGTAGCTATCCCACCTGAAATAACAATACTTACTGAATCTAGTGTATCATTCAAATTGGCATTATCACCCGTAATGCTTGCATTGGCATGGAAGTTATGGGTTCCTAATATTGACATGTCGTAATTGGAGGTAATAAGCACATTCATAGTAGCATTACCCGCAAGTGTACCTGTATTGATAACAACCGGAGGGAATACTGTAGGATTAGCTCCTGTAGTGTATCCATTCACTGTTAAATTATCTACAGCAAAATCAATTGGATTTGAGGTGGCATTTTGAATACTAATTCTTACGGTATCAGCACTTCCATGGCATCCGGTAGTTGACGGTAATAATAAATCAACAACGGCAATATCAAGACTTATTTGCATTCCTTCAAATTCATAAGCTCCAATATCAGGAGCAGTTCCTGTTCCTGCAGGACGATTGACTCCGGTATAATCAATATTTGGAACTGGTAATTGTGGTGTAATTACTATCCCTCCACTTTCAAGAAATGTAGTGGTGCCATTTGGGATAGTTAAATCATTATCAGCAGTAAATGGTGCATTGGAGTTCAATCCAAGTGGAACCGAATTATTGTCATTAGTAGGGTTTCCTACTTGTGTAATTAGTTTCCAGTCATCCAAAAGTTGGGTATTGCCACTACCGGTATTGATTCCTAATTTTCCAACAAAGTGTTCTGCATCATTATTAACTAAGTAAGCATTATTGTTTAAGGTTAAGTTGGCAAAATTATAAGAGGCTGCAATCCATACTGCTAAAAATTCTGTATTTGTAGGAGCTAAGCTTGTTGTCATCTTATTGGCAAAAATGTTATTTCTTACATCCAATGAGGTTACACCCGTAGCTGTTACACTAAAGCAGGTTGATCTTGCCAATACAGCAGTACCTGTGCTAACATCACCATAAAGATGTACGCTGTTATAATAAACCTTATGACCAGAACCTGAGCTTAAGCGAATACCATGAACCTGATAAGTCATTGATGTATTATTATAGTTGGGAGATTTAAGATCATAAATAATATTATTATCAACTAAGTGATTAGCTCCACCTGAAATGCTTATTCCATAAACTCCGGTAGTGGTTGTTCCTTCGGAGTATAAACCGTGAATATGATTACGTGTGATCTGAATATTACTTGAACCTGTCCCCCCAACATCAATCCCTTTTACCTGAACATTTGTGGTTACTTTTAAGTTACTGATTTCATTTTGCCTAACAGTTCCACCAACCATACCGGTAAGGGTGATTCCTTCAAATGAGACTTGCTCCAATGGATTGGAAGAGCCAATAGTATTATTTAGTATTTGAATGTTATCGCCTGGATTAGTAGAAGTACAAGCTATATATATTCCAAAATATGCTGACTTGATTTCATTGTTTTCAATGGTTATGTTGTCATAGTTACTACCTGTTCCTGAACTAGAAAGTGATGTTGCGGTGGTTGAACCGGCATAAATGCCATAAGAAGTGGTAACTGTACTTCCACTGGTTCCACTATTACCAGGAGTATTTCCGATGATGATACAGTTACGTATCTGTATATTGGTAGCTCCCAAACCACCAGTGGTATTACCAATTAAACGTATTGCTGTATTATTGGTTTGAGATGTTAAAGCAGTATTTTGGATGGTAAGATCTCTGGTGGTACCTCCAACCGAAATAGATCCATCTATCGTAACATTATCTGCACCATCCATCATAATTACGCCTTGCCCTCCTGAGGCAGGTGTACCTGTTATGGAAGCAGTAACTGTTGGTTTAATGTACACAGATGTATATGTTGAAGAACCTACTCCACTCGCTAATAATGCGGTAGGTAAGGCAGGTTCAGTGGTATTACCTGTAACATCAATAGTAATTACTCCCTGATGAGTACCGGCGTTAATAGCCGCAAATGCATCACTAAGGTTTACAAACGATCCCGCTGGAGTTCCGGCTGTTGCAGTTAAATTAATCTGCGAAAATGAATTAGTTAGAGTGGTTCCGAAAATAAAAGTGAAAATAACGAACCTGAGTGAATGTTTTATCATACCTTAATAGTTAAAAGTTGAACAGAAATTTTTAAGGTATAGGATTAGGAAGTCTCTTAATAATAAAGGTAAACATTTATTTAATTGACACAAATATATTTTGATGTCAAAAAACTAACTACTTGAAAACAAATAAAAAAGGGTCAGAACTTTAGTATTCTGCCCCTCTCAGGTTTCACTTTTTCATGTTATATTTTAAAACAAGTCTGTTAGCTTGTATGTTTTGCCGTTCATGTCGCTGGTTACTTCAAACCATTGTTTACCGCAGCTAGACCCTTCTATGAAATAAAAATCCTGCCCTGCAGAATAACTAAAGGATTTAGTAGAACCACTGCTGATATAATTATGTCCGCCGTTTACACAGTATTTAAATTCAGAACTGGTATTATTGGTAATCTTAAATTCCACATTACCCGATTTAACTTTATAGATGTTATTGGGTTCCTGTTTAGTTGTAAATGATCCCAAACTACAAGCAATGGCAACTGATAAACAAATAATACTTAATAATCTCATTTTGGATGTATTGTGTAACAAATTTAAGGCGCTAACTAGCTATAAACAAGTGTTTTATCTCTAGTTTATTAAACGACAAAGGCTATTGATTAAATGATGTCAATAGCCCTGTAAGTGATTTATTTAATAAAATCTTATTTTTTCAAGATAGTGAACTCAACCCTGCGGTTTTTAGCTCTTCCTTCTTCAGTATCATTGGTGGCTACAGGATTTTCTTTACCATAACCTTTTCCTTTTAATCTTGAAGCACTGATTCCATTTTTAGTAAGATAACTCACCACCGAGTTCACTCTGCTTTGTGATAATGTCATATTATGTTCATCGCTACCTTTATTATCAGTATAACCTGCTATTTCAATTTCCATGGCAGGGTAGGAGTTCATGAATTTAATAAGCCTTTTTAACTCTGCTATAGAAGTTGACTTAAGATCATACTTATCGGTGTCAAAAAATAAATTGTTCAATCTTATTTTTTCTCCTACTTCGATTGGAGTAAGGTATAGGTCACGTTCAATTTCAGTATATCCGGTTAATGCTTTTACATCAATATTATCAGAAATGGGGTAGAATCCGTTTTTTTCAGCTAAGAAATCATAGATTTTACCAACGGGCAATACGATTTTATATTCACCTGTTTTAGGGTCAGATCTTGCAAAACCCATATTGGTATTTGTTGTTAAATCACTATAATTGATATCAGCTGATAGGGGGGCTCCAGTTTTACTGTTTAATACTTTTCCTTTGATTAATAATACAGCTTCAGGTGCTGCAGAACCTAATTCAAATTTAAAGATGTTTGATTTTCCATTAGATACACCTGCCGAAGTAGAGATATATCCATATTTACCGTCAGCAGCTAAAGTGAGTTTACCTTCCCAATCATCAGAGTTTACTTCAGGTCCTAAGTTTTGTGGTTTGCTCCAATTAGTCCAGGTATCATCTAATCTTTTAGTCATAAATACATCCGCACTTCCGTATGATGAATGTCCGTAAGAATTGAAGTATAATGTTTTTCCATCTACAGCTAGTATCGCTCCAAACTCATCAGCAACAGAGTTAATTACTTTACCCATGTTAAGTGGAGTAGAGTAGGTGCCATCTTCTTGTTTGAAGGAAACAAACAAATCTTTTTTACCAACACTTTTTGAATTTTCAGCAGCTAAAATGATAAAACGATTACTTGCATCCGGATAAAAATCAGAAAACTTGTTTTCGTTTTCATAATCTTTAATTGTAATAGAAGTAGGGACACTCCAACCTGATTCAGTTCTGTGACTAATAGACATTCCTGGACCTTCGGCTTCACCATTACTTTTATAGGTGTTTCCTAAGTAAATAGTATTGTTATCAGGAGTGATGGTAATTAAATAATTGGCACCTGAGTTATTGAGAGGATATCCCATATTTACAATTTTACTCCAAACACCATTTCCATCAATATTACTTTGCCATATATCCTGGCCTTCACCACCTACGTTTTGAGGAGAATCATCAACCGTTACAAAAAAAGTTTTACCATCGGGAGCAATTACCGGAGCTAAATCATCATAATCAGTATTGATGTTGTATCCCATATCATATTTTTGTCTCCCTGTTACGGCATTAGGAACTAGGTTGTAATCTTTGGTAGTTTTATTTAATTTAAATTCATCGATCCATATTTCACCATTCCCTTCTATGAAGAAGCCGAATCTTGATCCGTAATAATTTCTTTCAGCATCAGCATGTACTAATGTACCATTCACGTAATATTCACATACATTGAATTTACGAATTACCTTTAAAGTATTTTTACCGGTTGTTTTAACAGCACTGTTGATTTGTTTTTCAGCGTAGGTATGATATTCTTTATTATAATAGTGTTTTACAGTAAAATATCCTTTTCTGTCAATAAGGAAAATAGCATAATTGGAATTATCACTGTATTGTGCAATCGTAAAACCGAATTGAGTTTCTGACGGTCCTGATTTTGCTTCGAAAGTGGCTTCCACCGAAAAATTTTCTTTTTCGCCATCAATATCAAAACCTTTAAATGACCAATGAGCTCCATCATCTACCACATTTACTTTAAATACCCCATCAGCAGTAGTACTTGTATATTTTTCGTTTGAGGTGGTAGAAAAATTTTTATCAGGAGTAGAAAAATCATCATAGGCAACCAAAGTTTGTGCCCCTAAATAAAATGGAAATAAAATGGAAATACAGGTAATTAACTTTTTCATGGATAAGGATTTAATGTACCAGCAAACTTACAAAACTGGTGCCACAATCCAAAAAGATTATATGTCCAGCCTCATTGTTTCACCAAATGATAACCCCTTTGATAAACCAACCATGATTTTGGCTATACGTTTGGCTTTCGTTGGCTCTGTTTTAGCCGTTTCTACCCAATTTGAATAATATCGTTGATGGGATACCGGCATGGTTTGAAATATTTCTAAAATTCTAGGATCATCCTTTAAACATTCCAATAACTCATCAGATATTTTTTTCTCATCCGGATCAAATTCTATTTGAACTTTAATGCTTTCCCCTTTGCGTTTTTTGATGGCAGTTCGCATCTCCTTGTTGATAGGGATCATAAAATCACCGCCCCCCACAGGCATTATACTTACCCCCTTGATTGAATATTTATCAAGTTTCCCCTTTACCCTATAGCCCTTTTTTACCCCCGGATTGATTTTTTGAGCTACATCAGCCGGAACAATAACGTAAGTCCATCCTGTTTTTTCAGCATGTTCCTTATATTTTTCAATTATTGCATTAAAGCTAACCATGGTAAAATTGGAGTTTTATTTGCTAAGTAACTTAAATTCAACTCTTCTGTTTAAGGCTCTTCCATCTTCTGTTTCGTTAGTGGTAAGTGGATTTTTTTCACCATAGCCCGTTCCTGTTAGCCTATCTTTGTTAATCCCTTTTGAAACTAAATAATTGATTACCGAATTTACTCTTGATTGTGATAATGTTTGGTTGTATTCATCATTTCCTTTGTTATCAGTATGTCCACCGATCTCAATTTTTGCGGTTGGGTTAGAAACTAAAAAACTAAATAATCTATTAAGCTCAGCTTCTGATTCAGCTTTTAAATCAGATTTATCTGAATCAAAAAAGATATTATTTAAACGTATTACATCGCCAACGGTTACTGATGATAATTGTAAGTCGTATTTTAATTCTGCATATTCTTTTACAGCATCTGCTTTTAGGTTTTCACTCACCGGGTAATAACCTTCTTTTTCAGCATAAAACGCATAGTTTTTACCAGCAGGTAAAATAATTTTATATTCACCTGTAACTTCGTTTGAGGTTGCCGTTCCAAGCAATTCATTAGTGGCTAAATCAAAATATTGAATGGTTGAACTAACAGGTTCACCTGTTTTAGGATCTATCACGCGACCATATACAAGAATGACAGCTTCGGGCTTAGCTTTGCCCAATTTAAATCTAAAGATATCCTCACTACCATCCGGCACATTATGCGAAGTAGAAATATATCCAAATTCTCCATCAGCAGATAGAGAAATTTGCCCTTCCCAATCTTCCGAATTTATTTCGGGTCCTAAGTTTAATGGTACTGTCCAATTTGTCCAAGTGTCATCTAATCGTTTTGTAACATACACATCTGCACTTCCGTAACTGGTATGACCATTAGAATTGAAATATAGTGTTTTTCCATCAGCAGCTAATACAATTCCAAATTCATCACCACAGGTATTAATGGTTGGCCCCATATTAATTGGAGATGTATATGAACCATCTCCATTTCTAAAAGAGATAAATAAATCTTTGTGACCATAGGTTTGTCCATTATCAATGGCCATCATAATAAATTGATTGCTGATGTCTGGATAATAGTCTACATAATTATCATAATTTACCAGATTGGGAATGTAAATCCTTAATGGCACCGTCCAACGATGCCCATTCCAACGCGAAACAGAGATGCCCTTACCATCAGATTCGCCCATCCACGTATATGTATTTCCCAGATAAATGGTATTATTGTCGGGATTAATACTTTCTACAAAATTGCTTCCGGAATTGTTAATAGGAAAACCCATATTTTGTGCATATCCCCACCTACCGTTTTGATCTAATTGGGAATACCAAACATCTTGTTTCGGACCTCCTATATTTCTATAATCATTTTCTCTAACAAAATACATAGTTTTACCATCAGGAGAAATTACAGGAGCTATTTCGGTATTTGGAGTGTTTATATTTGACCCTAAGTTCTCTAAACTTCTTCCTATAATTGGATCTTCAATTAGGTTGTATATTTTTTTAGACTTGTATATAGCTAAATCATCAACCCAATATTCACCCTTTTTCTCTATTTGAATTCCATATCCATGTCCATAATATGATCTTGATGCATCCTGATAAACTAATGTGTTATTTATATAATAGCTACATACATTAAATTGGCGATCAATTTTTAAATGTTGTGACCCTTTTTTACGAATAAATTGAGAATACGTTCTATCTACAATGTTATGATACTTACCTGAATAATAATGGGTAATGAAAAAGTATCCCTGCATATTTACAAAAAAACAGATGTAATCAGATTGGTCGCCATACAAACCAAAAACTAACCCGAAATAGGTTGAGCTAGCTCCTTTTTTTTGTTCTAAAACCGCTTCATAGCTAAAGTTCTCTTCTTTAGTGTCAATATTCGTGTAGTTTGTAAACCAATATGCACTGTTTGCTATAATCTTTATCTGGTAATGTCCATCCACCACCTTTGATTGGTATTTATTATCAGAAACTGATTTAAAAGTTGCGATATCGTTAGAAAAATCATCTGATAAAACCAATTGTTCCTGACTGAATGAATGTTGAAGCAGGACTGTGGAAATAAGCAATACAATGGCTTTTTTCATATCATGGGTTTAAGTTTCAATTGCAAACTATGTACCAAAGGTACACTTAGCCTATTACAAACCTAACCAAACTTAACAGAGGTCATGGTTAATGAGCCCATAATAACTTTGTCGTTGAATATTGTAGCCTGGTCACTTTCTGATTTTAATCCCAATGCATACATTAATGGGAAATAATGATCTGGAGTAGGAATGGCTAGCCTGTAGGAAGTATGAAGCTTTTCGTAATTAATCAAAGCACCAAAGTTACCATCCAGGATGTATTTTTTTAATAGTTCATTGATTTCTATCGCCCAATCATCTCCTTCATTCGGTTTATTCCAGTTCACCATGCCTAAATTATGTACCATATTGCCACTACCAATAATAAGAACCCCTTTTTTTCTAAGACTTTGTAATTGTTGAGCCAAATTATAATGGTATTGAGCAGGTTGGTAGTAGTCAATACTTAATTGAAGTGTTGGAATGGTAGCCTCGGGATACATTGGTTTGGCTACCGACCAGGCACCATGATCCAGTCCCCATTTTTCATCAATTATGATTTTAGGATCGGTGATTAGGGTAGAAATTTCTTTAGCTGTTTTGGGAGATCCCGGGGCGTTATATTGAGCATCAAATAGCGATTGAGGGAATCCGCCAAAATCATGTATAGTTTCGGGGTTAACTACCGAACTAACATAGGTTCCTCGTGTAAGCCAATGAGCAGATACAAATAAAATTACTTTAGGGGTTGGTATACCCAAAGCAATCTGTTTCCATCCTATGGTAAATTCGTTCTCTTCAATCGCATTCATGGGGTTTCCGTGCCCAATAAAGAGCACGGGCATAGTGATATCAGTTTCGCTTAGAGAAGATGCCAGGGTTTTTAAATTGGTTATACTCATGGTAACTGCAGCGGTACTCAGGCTTTTTATGAAGGT
>CAZUXM010000040.1:0-446 GCA_964624635.1 uncultured Candidatus Competibacteraceae bacterium | reverse complement strand
CGATTCATTGTACAAGTCAAAAGTAGGGCATTCGAAGTACATAAACCTTAATCAAGGTTAAGAAATCCAATCAACTGCATTTTGGCATAATTTTGATAGATTTGTGGATTAAACAAAATATATGAGATATTCAATCATTGCTTTATTAGCTATTATAATGGTAGCAGCTCCTGCTAACCTAAATGCACAAAAAAACAAAACCAAAGGAAAGGGTAAAGCTGTAATGAAAAATATGAAAGATCAGGGCATGGACTCTTTGAATATGGACGCATTATTACAAGGGTTTAAAGATATAACTGATAATAAAACCTTGATTACAACGGAAGCCGCTAATCAATATGTAAATGACTACTTCTATAAACAATATTCAAAAAAAGCAGAAAAAGATAAAAAGAAGCAATTAGATTGGTTGGCTGAAAATAAAAAGAAAGAAGGAGTACAAGTTA
>CAZUXM010000039.1:19012-24889 GCA_964624635.1 uncultured Candidatus Competibacteraceae bacterium | reverse complement strand
AATTATCGGCAGCAGGATTAGGATACGCGGTAAAAAATACTGAATGAGGGTTTTGCTCAGTGTATAAATGTTGAATACATAGTTGTTCTTGTAAAAAGTCGGCTGCAAATTGATAGGTCGTGTCAGATTGTTGAGGATTATTCCAGAATTCGCAATGTCCTGCACCGTAATATGTTTTTAAAGGGTTCGTTACACCTACATTTAATGCACGTGTATGAATAGAACCACTACCGCTAATCACCATCACAGGTATTCCCGGGTTAGCCATGGCTGTTCCGTAGGGTACAGTATTATCATCGGTTCCATGTATGCTCATGAGGGGTTGATCTCCGGCTTCCATATAAACGGTATCAGCTAATGCACCACAATAATTAAGAACAGCTTGTGGTACGGTTGAATAACCTGGATGTCCGCTGGCACCATAAAAACCACCATCACTTGATTCAAGAATATCCGGATGTAGTTTTGAAGGATCATCCATATAGGTTAAATGCATAGCTAAAATAGAACCAGCACTAAAACCTCCGAAGATAACCAGGTTAGGAGCAATTTTATAAGTATTACCATTTACTGCAGCATCTTCTCTAAAATAACGAACGGCTGCCATACCATCGTGTACCGCACGGTAAACTAAATTTACATAGGTAGATTCAACATCTGCACTCATGATTACATCAAATACATTACCCAAACGATATTCAATAGTTGCAGCAACATATCCCATACTGGCAAGCCATTTACAATGTTCATACATACCCGGGTCAGATTTACTTCCTCCAATAAAACTACCACCATGTGCTAAAATGACCAGTGGTCTTTCAGTAACCAAATCTCCGGCAGGCCACCAGATATCCATTAAAAGATCTTGTGGTCCTCCTCCATTATCAGAACTACCATATACTACATTCATGGCTGAATCAAGATTGGTAAAAATAGGCGTATAATATCTGCCTCCAGAACAATCTACCTGAGAGAAAGAAGAGGAAATAAAAAATAATGTGCTTACTGCGAGTAATATTTTTTTCATACGATTGTATTTAGATACTACAAGGTACAAAATCACATTTAATAAAAGAAGAATAATTGTTAGCTATTCAATTTTTTTAAAGCGGCGTGCATAGCCTTATCGTCCTTATTGATGATATAATAGAATCCCTCATTTTTCCATAAGTTACGGGCTATCAATGATTGAAGCCTATTGATTAACCATAGTCTGGACCTGTTGATTTGTGCATCATTACGGGCAATTCCTTTTTGTGCTGCAAACACTACAAACTCATTCAGAATTTGACCGCCTAAGTTCATATCTGATGCAAATGCTCTGTAGTCAGTATATTTTTTCTGTAAGGTGGTTCTGTTTCTATCTGCATAGTCAAAACAAAAATCATAACTTACTCCCTTACTAATTACATCACTATAATATTTACTGTATCCACTGGTATCGTATGGAACATAAATATCCGGAGCAATACCTCCACCTCCGTAAACTGTACGTCCACTTTTGGTTTTGAATTTATGAATGGTATCCCCAACATTTATTTCATGTTTGTTATCACCACTTAACATCTCGGCATAAATTTCTTCGTAATATTTATCGGTTCCCTCGGCATATGAACGTTGAATACATCTCCCTGAAGCGGTATAGTATCTGGCAACGGTTAACCTAACTGCAGAACCATCTTTAAATTCAAATTGTTCCTGTACCAATCCTTTTCCAAATGATCTTCTTCCAATAATGGTAGCTCTGTCATTATCTTGTAATGATCCGGCTACAATTTCTGAAGCAGAGGCCGATCCTTCATCAATGAGAACTACCAAAGGTTCATTTTCAAATTCACCTTCTGAAGTAGCTTTAAAATCTTCTCTTTTTCGAGCTCTTCCCTGAGTATACACAATCATGTCATTTTTTTTGAGGAATTCATCAGCTAAAGAAGTAGCCATATTTAAATATCCGCCAGGATTTCCTCGCAGGTCAAGAATCATTTTTTGCATTCCTTGTTTCTTTAATTTTTTGAATGCATCGTAATATTCATCAAATGTGGTTTCCGAAAAACGGTTGATTTTAATGTATCCTATCTTGTCATTAACCATATACGACGCATCTAAACTGTACAGAGGTATTTTATCACGGGTAATGGTATAAGGTATTTTATCTTTTATATTTCTTCTGGCAACTTCTATTTTTACTTTCGTACCTTTTTTACCTCTGAGGGATTTAATTACCTGATCATTTTTTATTCCGGTACCAGCCACATTTTTACCTTCGATGGTAACTATTCTATCCCCAGATCGAATACCTAGTGCTTCTGAGGGACCACCGGAAATAGCAGAAACTACTACGATGGTATCATTTACAATATTAAATTCAATTCCAATTCCATCGAAATTTCCTTCCATATCTTCATTCACTCCTTGTAAATCAATCGGAGGAATATATGCACTATGCGGATCCAATTGTTCAAGTAATGCAGCAATCGCTTCATCCGTTAAATGAGATGTATTTACAGTATCTACATACTCGTCATCAATTAGTTTGAGTATTTGGCTGAGTTTATCGTTACTGTTTCCACTACCAACAAAAATATTGTTGTTGGTATTTCCCGTATTTCCTGAAGGAAGACTTTTACCGATAAATATTCCGAAGATGGTAGCAATAGCCATCAGGATGGGCATAAATACTAATAATCGTGATTGCTTATTCATTGAGGCTTATTCGATTCTTTTACTAAGATCACAAATTTAACTTAAAAAATGTCCTTATCAGTATTTAATACCCTTTAAAAAACGCTAATTGATGGTTACTAACGGGTAATTAGCAAACAGTAACCAGTTACTAGTATCTAGTTACAAATTACCAGTACCTAATACCGAATCAATAGCTTTTATAAGCAGCTCGGGCTCATTGGTGAATAGAGGTGAATAGGTATGGGCCAGTTTTATTTGTGTTTTGAGATCAAGTTCTGATTGTTTTACGGAATAAAAATTTCCTGACTCAAGATGATATTTGGCCAGGTATTCCTGTTCTGTTTGACCTGGAGTGGGTACTAAAAATGCTTTGGTTTGGGTAATCAGGTAATCCATAATGGAGGAATAACCTGAGCGACTAAGGATCATTTCTGAGTTGGCAATCATTTTTTGGGTAGTCTCTGCATCTGCCAGATTGATTATCTCCAAACGGTTTGATGGGTCTCTTTGAATGTTTTGAGTGGTACCACGTATGAGCAAAAAGTTTCCACTATCAAGATTTTCTACTTGATCTATGATTAAATTCTCAAATTCGGTTCTCAAAGGTTCAAGTCCTGAAAGAATAAAAGTGACCGTATATTTTTTATCAGTTTGTGTAGTTGGCTTTAGTCTCGATAATAATCCAATAAACGAATGTTTAAAAGGTATATCTGATTTATGAGATAATTTACCTGATGCATTATTTTTTCCATGAGTATCCGGTATCCAGCATTCATCAAAATTTTCGATGTACGATTTATTCACTTTCCAAAGTACAGGTTCAATTAAATCGTTATTACCTGAAGAAATAAACAATTGATGAGCAACGAAAATACAATGTGTTTTTTTGTTGTGTAATCCATATCGATGATCCGAAATTACGATGTCAATCGTATGTTGTTGCAGAAAATCATCTAACCATTTTTTTTCTTGTTGTATAGCCTTTAATATACCGGGAGCCTGTCGTAGCATGGTTACTGCCATCGACGATTTACTTGAATAGGTAACCTCATACCCCGGAATTTCATGATAAGGTAGGTGAGGGAACTCATTTTGTAATAACTTTCCTGAGGCTCCGGACCCACCTAAAACTACTTCTGCATTTTTTTTGATTAACTCTTTGATGACAGGGATACATCGTGTAGCATGCCCCAACCCCCAGTCCAATGGAGCTACCAGTATTTTTTTTACCGACATGTTATTCAGGGTCCATATTTTGAGTCAACGACCTGACAATTTTAAAATGACTGAAAAAATGTTTACCAATAATACGTAATACGGTATATACCGGAACGGCAAAAATCATTCCTGTTACTCCGGCGATACTACCAGCTAATACAATCACTAAAAATATTTCTATTGGATGTGCTTTTACACTATTGGAAAAAATAACCGTTTGAAAAATGTTGTTATCTAAAATTTGAGTAATCCAAAATACAATCAACATTTTTCCCATGAGAGGTAACGTATGTGCATATACATCCATGTCCAGCGAGTTAGCCAGTCCTAGCATCAAACCAACAGCAGCACCAATTACAGGTCCTAAATATGGTATGATATTAAATAACCCACTAAAGAACCCAATAGTAATAGCTAACTGAAAATTAAAACCAATAATGAGCATACCAATAGTAGTACAAGCCATTACAAGAAACAATTCAAGCATAAGCCCGATAAAATATCTGGATAACATTTTTCGTGTATCACTCATAATAGCTACGGTTTGTTCTTCATACTTTTTAGGCATAATGGTAGTTATGATATTTTGAAACAACCCTTTGTCACGTAAAAAGAAAAATGCCAGAAATGAGGCAGATACAATTGTGGCAATAATGTTTCCTAATGCCGTAAAGGTGGAACTGAACCATTTAGTAATTTTTTTAGCACTGATATGATTGATACCATAACTCTTAATCATGGTTTCTATTTCTTTTCTATGATAGATACCTGATGGATTAATTGTGGTATCTTTAGGCTCAACAGGAATTATTTTTGTGGCTTTTACAATAGTATCTACCTCAAGGTCAAAAATTCCTCCCTGATTATATACAGTATTGTAAATACTGTCGCAGGGAAGTTTGTAAACAATAATTCGTTCTACTGTTTTTTCAGTTGGAGGAGCAGTAACTGTATCAACGGCATCAAAAGAAATCAATCCTAATGTTTCAGCCTCTTTAATTAAGTTATTGATGGGTTTTTCAAGTTGTGTAATGAGTTTTTCAGGATCTGTTTTAGATACTTTTACTCCTTCACGTATGATTAAAGGTACTGTTAGAGCTCCAATACCCCCTAAAATACCCCATACCAAAAATATACTCACTAGTGCATTTACTGAACTTGGGATTTTAAACTTTCCCAATTTTATTTTTTCCAATTGAATGTACAATGGACGAGCAACCAGTGATAAGATTACACCACAAACAATATATATAGTTACTGATAAAAAATACCATAAAATAAATGCCACCAACGCAATAATGGCTGCAGTAAATATATTCCTGAATATTCTATTGAAGTTGATAGGTGCTTTATCAGCCATTTTTTTCTACTGTTTTGCTGAGCATGTATAAGGTAGGCCCAACGATTTCATGTTTACCTTCAAATGTAATGATATTTGGTTTCTTTTGTAATGATTGAACCAGTTTTTCTATTTGATTTTTTAATTCATCATTTACATACTCATCTTTATCTCCGTACAATAGATAGGTTTTCATCTCTTCTGATAAGTATTTAGGAGATGTCCATTGCATATCCGGTGGAAAAAAACCTGCCCAGCAAATTAAACTACTAATTTTTACAGAAGTATGCATAGCCCAGCGACAGGCAGTGGCTGATCCTTGTGAAAAGCCTAGCACATGTAGCCTAGTATTTTGGGGCATATCAATATTATTCATCAAAGTATCCAGATAATTGATATAGTCGCTTATTTCAGATTCTCTGTCTTCTTTTGTCATCCATGTGGCACCTATTCTTCCGGTAGTTTCACTTAAATAAAACCTAGATAATGCTTCGGGTGCTATGATAAAATTATGGTCATGTTGTATATTTTTAAAATGACGGATAAAGTACTCTGCTAATTGCCCGTATCCATGTAAAACCAACCAAATATCACGGGTTCCACTATTCAATTCTCCCAAGGTATAATACCGAGCA
>CAZUXM010000039.1:7515-19002 GCA_964624635.1 uncultured Candidatus Competibacteraceae bacterium | reverse complement strand
AGATGGTGAAGTTTTGTGTTATCCATTTTATTAAATTTCGGTATAAATCTACACAATATGCACAAACCACCCGGATTACCCGGTTCAAAGCCTGTATTTGGACATACTTTGATGTTCCGTAAGGGACCATTAAACTTTATGAAGCAATGCCATCAGGAGTTAGGTGATATCGCCTGGCTACAATCCCCATTCAGGGATGTTGTTTTAGTATTCAAGCCGGAGTATGTAAAGCATATGTTGCAGGAGAATAACAAAAATTACACAAAAAGTTTTGGCTACGATGAGTTGGAAGTTCTTTTGGGTCAAGGTTTACTTACCAGCGAAGGAGAATATTGGAAAAAACAAAGAAGGCTGGCACAGCCAGCGTTTCATAAAGAAAGAATCGCTTATCTGGTAAATATCATGGGGGATGTGGTGATGGAAACCATCCAGCAATGGAAACAACAATATAAAAGCGGGGATGAAATAAATATCACTTTTGAAATGAATAAACTCGCTTTGGAAATTGTGAGTCGTACTTTATTTCAATCAGATGTTTCCTCTGATGAGATTAATAAGTTAAATGATGATCTGGGAGTAGTGATTGAAGTTGGTGCAGGTAGAATAAGAGATCCATTTAAACCACCCAGATGGGTTCCTACTTCAGAAAATCGTCAATCTAAAAAATCAGTTAAAGACATCAGGGGTTTAGTTCTTCGTATTATTGAAAAAAGGATAAAAGAAGAAAAAAGACACGATGATTTGTTAGATATGCTCATACACTCAGTGGATGAAATAACAGGAGAAAAAATGAGCATGAATGCTTTGCTGGATGAGGTAATGACCATATTTATTGCCGGTCATGAAACTACTGCCAATGCTTTAGCTTTTGCCTGGTATTTATTGGCGACACATCCAGCTGAAAAACAAAAACTGATGGATGAAATCAATACATTATCTACCGAAAGACCGGAGATGATGAATTTGAGAGATTTGAAGTTTCATAGAATGGTAATAGACGAAACTTTACGGTTGTATCCTCCCGGTTGGATTATAGGAAGGCAAGCTATACAAGCGGATAAATTAGGCGAATATGATATTCCAGCTAAGTGCACTTGTGGAATTCCTGCATATGTAATTCAGAGAAGCAAAACATATTTTAAAGATCCGGATAGTTTTATTCCTGAAAGATTTAATGAAGAAAATATATCTTCCATTCCTAAGTATGCCTATTTTCCTTTTGGTGGTGGACCTCGTTTATGCATAGGGCAGATGTTTGCAATCTATGAGATGCAGATAGCTATTTTCCTTTTATGGAAACATTTTGATTTTTCCATTCAGGATGGATATCAGTTAGAACTGGAACCATTAATTACACTAAGAACCAAGAAGCCCATTTCGATGAATATCTATGTTAAGTAATTTAAATATTACTTTTACAATATGAAAATTGCGATCATAGGAGCAGGAGCAGCCGGTTGTTTTGCAGCAGCGAATATTCCTTTGAGACAAGAGGATGAGGTGGTCATTTTTGAAAAAAACAACAAAAGTTTACAAAAAGTAAAAGTATCAGGGGGAGGTAGATGTAACGTTACACATGCTTGTTATGATATTCCTTTATTGATTGAAAAATATCCCAGAGGAAAACAATTACTCAAAAAAACTTTGTATCAGTTTGGTCCACAAAATACCATTGATTGGTTTGAGTCTCGCGGGGTACAAATTAAAGAAGAGGAGGATGGGCGAATGTTTCCAATAACCGATAATTCACAATCCATTATAAATTGTTTAACGAAGGAGTTAGATAAAAAAAATATTTTTATTCGATATAATTATGGTGTTAGTAAGATAGAAAAGGATGGATCTCAGTTTCTTATTCATTTTTCTAATGAACAAACATATCTCGCAGATAAAATCATTATAGCTGTTGGAGGATATCCTAAAAAAGAATCTTATGATTGGTTAATTGAATTAGGGCATACAATTGAAGAACCTGTCCCATCTCTATTTACTTTTAATTTGCCTAAAAACACAATTACTGATTTGATGGGTGTAGTGGTACAGGGTGTAGTGATAAAAATTTCTGGTACAAAAATATCATCATCAGGGCCCCTTTTAATTACTCATTGGGGAATGAGTGGACCTGCCGTATTAAAGTGTTCAGCTTGGGCAGCCCGTGAGTTAGCCAATAAAAATTATGATTTTTTTATTCAGGTAAATTGGCTGGATGGAATTACTGAAGCAACATTAAGGGAAGAACTGTCTAAAATAAGACAATCGATAGGAAAACAACAAGTGTTCAATAAAAATCCTTTTGGGTTACCGAAACGATTCTGGGAATTTCAATTATGGCGAATGGGAGTAGGGGAGGAAACCAAGTGGGGGGAATTGTCATCTACTCATCAAAATAAATTAATAGAATCATTGATCAATGATAGATATGAAGTAAAAGGTAAAACTACGTTTAAAGAGGAGTTTGTTACTTGCGGAGGAATTAAATTGTCAGAAGTCGATCCTGCTACATTAGAAAGTAGAATTGTTCCGGGTATTTATTTTGCAGGAGAAATTTTGGATGTAGATGGAATTACTGGAGGTTTTAATTTTCAGCACGCCTGGGCGTCGGGCTATATTGTTTCTCAATCGATGATAAGATAATGGAATCCAGATATAAAATCAGGACAGGCTCTAATGACGCAGATGCGATGGATTATAACTGATTTAGTCCGAGTGAATCAGCTTAATCTGTATCATCCGCCTTCTATTTATTTTTCTTTTTTAGTTGACTACAAATACTGTCCTGATTGTTGCGGTAATAGATATAGGTATTTAGGTGCAGTTTCGCTAACCTATATTTTTCGGTAGCTCGTTGATATAATTCGTAATCCTGAGAGTAAATATTTTTGAATAATAATTCTTTGAATAAAGATGCTTTGCCAAACAGTGTACCCGTTATGATACAATCATCCACATGAATGTTATTCGTTTCATTAAAACGATCTGGAACATAATAATCATCTTCTGTATCTACAATGGTTTCGGTAGTAGAAGCAATCATATCATATTTTCCCATTTGTTCCAAACATAAGGAAATATGATTCGTCTTATACTCATCATCCGAATCACAAAAGCCTATATATTCTCCTTTGGCTTCTTCAATTCCTCTGTTGAGTGTTAGTGGAAATCCTATGTTTTCGTGAAAAAAATAACGAATTTGATGAGGATATTGATGGATGTATTTTTTTAACTCGGTCGATAGTTCAGGTTTACTTCCATCGTTTACTACTAACAATTCAAAATTAGTGTAGTCTTGTTTTAGTACTGATTCAACGGCACGTTGTACCAATACAAATTCAGTATTGTAAACAGCCATGATGATGGAGACTTTTGGTAACATAGTATAGATTAAAGGTAAAACAAAAAAGCCCTCCGCAACAGGCGAAAGGCTTTTAAATATGTATGTATAAGTCTAGCTTGTCGATTGTGTCAATCTGAGCTTAATTAACCATGAGTTTATCGAATGGAAGATTAAGCAGTAACTACCATTTTTTCTTTGATACGTGCAGCTTTACCACTTACACCACGTAGGTAGTATAAACGAGCTCTGCGAACTTTACCTCTTTTTAAAACTTCAAGAGCCACTACGAATGGAGATGAAATAGGGAAAATTCTTTCTACTCCGGTACCGTTAGAAATTTTACGAACGGTGAAAGTAGCAGATGCTCCGGTTCCTTTACGTTGAATAACAACACCTTGGAAAGTTTGGATACGCTCCTTGTTTCCTTCTACAATTTTATAGTCAACACTTACAGTGTCTCCGGCTTTAAAGTCAGGAAGTTCAATTCCTTTAACAAATGTGTCTTGTACAAATTTTACTGCGTCCATAACATTACCCCTTTAATTGGGGCTGCAATGTTACAATTTTTTTTAATCTTTCTCAAACAAAAACCACCTAAATTTCATATTTTCACCCAAGTTTTAACCAAAACAAACAGATAATGATAGAACCTAATGGTCCATTTGCCGATATTCACCAGCATTCAAGCCTAAAATCCTTTTACAGCGGGTACCCAAACCCCACCAGAAATATCTGGGAATATATGGAGCATAATACTGACCAAAAAGGTACTACTGCCAAATTTAGTCTTAAAAACTCTGATGAAGTAGCCAAGTATAGCCAAACCAATATGTACGATTTGATTAAAGGAAACGTACGGGTACCAACGGTTTCATTATATCCAATGGAAACAGGCTTTCTTGATTTTAGGAATGTGGCCGAGTTTGTTACCAGCAAACAGGGCAGGGATACCATGGCCGAAATTATTACCGGCTACGGACGTGATGCCATTAAATTTCTCAGAACCAATGATGATTATTATTCATTGTTATACAAAGAGTATAAGTATATGTATGATAATCAAGGTAAAAGCCCCTGTGGTAAATATGAATATTCTTTAGCTACTGATTATAAGCATCTTAGAGGAATTTTAAACAAGGGGTCACATACTATTGCAGTGGTTCTTTCGGTAGAAGGAGCTCATGTTTTTTTTGATAAAGAAATGTTAGCCGGTAAGCTCTCCAAATCTGAGATGCGTCATAAATTAATGAAACACATCGGTGAGGTAAAAGAATGGGAAGTACCACCTTTTTCTATTAACCTTTGCCACCATTTTTATAATGGATTATGTGGACATAGCCGAAGCTTTTCGGGTTTATTGAGCTTGGGATTACTCAATCAAAACAAAGGAATGGAATTGGGCTTTACCGGATTGGGAATCATTGCTGCACGTGAATTGGTAAGTCGACAAAATGGTAAACGTATTGTAATCGATACCAAACATATGAGTTTAAAAGGACGACAACATTATTATAATTGGATTAGATCATACAATCGTATTTCAAACTCTGATAAGATTCCTATTATTTGTAGTCATACCGGAGTAAATGGTTATAAAACAATGGCTGCGTCTATTCAGAAAAAAGACAATCATAAAAAGATGACTAAACACCATTTTAATCGTTGGTCCATCAATATTTCAGATGAGGAAACCCGTATTATTCATGAAAGTGGTGGATTGATAGGTATAATGATGGATAAATATAAAATGGCAGGTAATAAATTTTTTGAAGACATAAAAAAATGTACCACTCAGCAACAAATCAAGGATATGTATGCTGAGGCATTTATGGACAATGTTATTCAAATGGTTCAGGCGGTTGGTAAACCTTCTGCCTGGGATATGATTAGCCTGGGAACTGACTACGACGGTGCCATTCCTCATGTTGATTGTTATGAAAAAAGCAGTAAACTCCCTGAATTTTACGATCAATTAGTTAATTATCTTGATAAAACTAAGCATGGGAAAGAATTTTGGTATGGATTAAAACCCCGGCAAATAGCTGATAAGATATTCAGCGAAAATGCGTTGGGATTTTATGAAAGACATTTTGTGTAACTCATACTCAGCAAAAATTTTAGTACATTTGTAGTATAAATTTTACTTGAATGAAAAACAATAAAACGTTGTTTGTAATAGCACTGGTAACTATCACCATTATTTTATCAGTTTTATCAAGAATTATTAAGCATCCGCTTAATATGACTCCAATGATTGCTATTGCTTTATTAAGCACAGCCTACTTACCTAAAAAGTGGATGGGGTTTGCTTTACCTATGTTATGTTGGTTCATCAGTGATATATTTGTAAATACTTTTGTTGAAACCTCAACTACACATGGTATTCAATATTTTGTTTCACCAACAGCATTGGGAGTATATACCAGCTTATTGGTGGTATTCTTTTTAGGTACTTTTTTAAGAAATGGGGTTGGTATTCCTAAGTTATTAGGTGTTACCATTTCATCATCATTATTATTCTATTTTATCACCAATTCATTCTGCTTTTTTGAAGGTAATTTATACGGCCAGGGCTTTAATGGTTATTTAAATTGTTTGGCTGCTGGGCTACCGTTTTATAAAAATGATTTTGCTCCTGCATTTGGTTCCTTCTTTTTGAATGGCATCATGGGTGATTTGTTTTTTATGACTGTTTTGTTTGGAAGTTATTACCTGGTGAACAGAAGATCTTTGAAACCGGTATTTGTATCTTAAAATATATTTAGATGATATATAGGCGGCTTTTAGCCGCTTTTTTTATTTATGCCAATAATCCTTTGGTTGGGACACTCGTCAACAAGTTTTCTCTAAGACCCTCCTTTTTAAATATTTCGTTGGCAGCTATTGATCCGCTGGTAAAAGCTGCTTCCATTAACATCGTGCAATTGTCCATCTTTACCCAATCACCGGCTAAATACAAGTTGGGTATTTCAGTAGTAATGGTGGGTCTGTTCCCATGTAATCCTACATGGAATGCAGCAAAGTCTTGTTTATGTTGAAAATAAGAGTGAACTATTTTTAGATTTTTGAGTTCAGGTAGATAATGAAAAAGTTCTTTCATTAATTGATCCTTGATTTTTTCTTCGGTATCCAGATGTGACGGTAAAGCATAACAATGTAATTCAAATATACCCCCGTTGTGTTTTTTACTCCATTCTCCTGATTCTTTTTCCATTTTATGGTATAGGGTAATAGAATCAAGACATTCTATTCTGTCAGTAAAAATAAAAAAAGGCAAATTGTTTTCATTTTCAAAAGTATCTGTCCAGATTCTCAATACAGCATATCTGTCGGAGTTTCCTAATAGTTCTACTTTTTTATTGAATGATGAGTGTTGCTGTAATGAAGAGCTATTGGCCACCAACGGTTTAATGTGTTTTACATCTGTAGCTAATATGCAGTAATCAAATGATTGATGATTGATGATAAAACCATCCGGCTTATTCTCAATTTTATTTACGGGAGTGCTTAAGTGAATTTGAACTCCATGTTTTTCTAAAAAATCTTTCCAGGGTTTTTCGAAGGTAATGGAAAAATCATCATTGAGCACATCGTACAGTAAACCATCTTCATTACTTAAAAAATAAAAATGGAAACCTTTAATAAGTTCAGCCATACTCATTTTATGAGGTTCCGAAAAAAATGCCCTAGCAAATGTATTGAACATCATTTGCATTCGTTTAGGCATCATTGTTCTCTTAGCATACCTTTTAAAACTCTCTTTGTCAAATTTTTTATACGTTTTTTTTACATCGAATTTTAATAGATGTAAAAATGGAATGCTTAATGGATTGATAAAAGTAAGAAGATTGAATACCCCAAATTTTCTCATGTGTAAAACATTGAGCCCAGGGGTAGGATCTAAATTTTTAAAACCTTGTTTTGTTTTATCTTCAAATAATACTACATAATCATCAATCGGAATAAGGTATTGGTAATTATTCAGTTTTTCTTTCATGAATCTTCTCAGATTATGGTATTGCCTGAAAAAAGCATGAAATCCATGTTCAACATTTAATTGTTCACCATTACTGGTTTCAAATTTCCATGAACCCATTTTACCACATAAAAATGAATCTTTTTCGAAGATGGTTACTTCAAACCCACGTTCAGCTAAATTAGCGGCAGCACTTAATCCTGCTATACCGGCCCCTACTACAGCTACCTTTTTTTTATGTTCTAATTTTTCAGGAAGTGAAGGGTTCGGGGAGTTTAACGGAACCTGATAATCCTGTAATTTTTTACGAATTTTTTTCCTCAGCCACGTTTTCATTCTTCTGTAAATTACGGTTCCATAATTTGGTGAACTCAAAAGTTACTTCATCACTTTTAATGAGCAAATCTCTTTTTCCGGTTCTGTCTTTCACCATTTTATTGTTTTCTAAAAAAACTAAATCTTCTTCAACTATGGTATTGCTTTTTTTAAGCATCATTGATTTAGCAAAGAAGTTGAGAGGAAACTGAGTTAATATTTTTTTCCAGCAGGTAATTTGTAACATACAAACCGTTTCATCATCTACCTGATAAAAATGTTCATAAATCACCATTCTCTTTTTTTTGAAATGAATGTCAAGCTTGCTCGTCCCTGGAAACCAAAAACCTATTTTAGTAATGATTTGTTTGGTAAACCCGAAATATAGTTTTTCCCAAATGGACCCTTCATTATGGCGAATATATTCACCAGTAAGAGCAGTATCGCTTATTTGTAAATTAAAATCTACTTTTTCTCCATGTAAATTACCCATAAATGTTCCAATACTGTTTCGGTGTACATGGTTAATATGGTAGGCATCTATCAGACTTTCGGCTACCAATTGTAAATCAGCATTTAAATAATGGTAGTTATATACCCTTGGATATTCATCCATTTCGGTCATTGGAGGAATTGATGTAGTATCTTTTAAGTGTTGTTCACCCAACCAAACCCAAACGGCTTTATGTTTTATTTGAGTTGAATATTTTTCAACGCGGGCTGTTTTAGGTATTTGTTCCCCTTCAGGGAATGAAGGTATATGAACACATTCTCCATGGATGTTATATTCCCAACCATGATAAGCACACTTAATACAATCATCTTTTATATAACCTAACGATAAATGAACGTTACGATGGCAACACCTATCTTCAATAATCCCTATTTCACCTTTTTTATTTCTAAATATGACCAATTCTTTACCAATGATTTTACGCTTAAGCGGATTTTGTTTCTCCAGCTCTTCAGGTAAACAGGCTAAATACCATTGGTTGATTATCATTATTCAAAGATATGATTTTTTGATAGATGAGGGTGACAGATGTATTCGTCATATACCACCCGTCAAAAAATCATATATTTACACCATGCATTCGTATATTTCATATTGGGAACAAGATGCCTGGTTAAAAGAGATTGATACTGCCATTATTGGAAGTGGGATTGTTGGATTATCCTCCGCCTATTTTATTAAACAAAAGTATCCAAAACGAAAAGTAGTAGTATTTGAAAGAGGATTTCTACCGCACGGAGCCACCACACGTAACGCGGGCTTTTCTTGCTTTGGCAGCGCATCAGAAATACTATCAGATATTGATAAAAATGGGAAGGAGCTGGCTTATCGTTTAGTAAAAGAAAGATTTGATGGTTTGAATGCTTTATTACAATTACATGGTCCTGATAATATTCAATATCATAATTGGGGTGGTTACGAAGTTTTTTTGAAAGGAGAAGAGGAACAATTTGAAAAGTGTAAAAAGGAATTGTCGTGGTTAAATAAAGAAGTGGCTGAAGTATTGAACATTAAGTCTGATATATACAGAGTTTCTGACGGATCGCGTTCGGTTGAATTAGGATTAGGAAATGTAGCAGGAATGATATTTAACCCCCTGGAAGGACAATTGCATAGTGGAGCTTTGATAAAAAATCTGGTAAAACTTTGTTATCAATCTGGGGTGGAAATAATAACAGGAATCAACATCGATAAATTTTCGCAAGAAACAGGATGTGTTCATTTATATGCCTCTCAACAAGTAGAAATCAAAGCTCAACAGCTAATTATTACTGTAAATGGTTTTGCAAAAAGTTTGGTTCCCGAATTAGATGTACAGCCGGCGCGTGGTCAAGTATTGGTTACATCACCAATTGATGGATTAACTCTTCAAGGAGCATTTCATCATAACGAGGGTTTTGACTATTTTAGAAATATAGGGAATAGAGTTTTATTAGGAGGAGGTAGAAACATCGATTTGGAGGAAGAAATCACCCCGGAAATGGAACGTAACGATAAAATATATGAGTATCTCCTGCGTTTTTTATCTGAAACTGTTATTCCGGGTAAGGAATTTGAGATTGAATTTGAGTGGAGTGGAACCATGGGAGTGGGAAAAGAAAAAAGTCCAATTATAAAATATATATACCCGAACGTATTAGTGGCTGTAAGAATGGGGGGGATGGGTGTTGCTATTGGAACAAATGTAGGGAAGATGGTAGCCGACCTGGCATAACAGTTTTTACTCTACGTTTTTTAAACCGTCTAAATAATCATTTAATTGATGTGTGGTAATGTCAGCATGAGGGAAAAATGCATCGCAATTATTGGTAATGAGCATTCTACCCATTGCATTCCAGGCAGAAGTAATAAATAATTTAGTACCATCTTTGATATGGGCTGTTTGTGAAATGGCACATTCACTTCTCAAATCAAAATAAACAGTAATAGGTTTAGTAATGTCTTTGATGAATTGACTGCCATAGTAAATGCGTTCTATTTGTACAGTTACCTCTAAGTGAAAAGCAGATTTAACAGATAATACTTCGGCGGTATAAAAAACGTAACTATCACCACTATATATTTTTTCATCTAATCTGTCTTGGTTAGATGCTGGAGCACAATCGCAGGCAAATACATTTGCATACGCAGCTATTATAAGCATAGAGAAGAGGAGGAGTGTTTTTTTCATAGCCTGTTTCAAAAATAACGAACAGGGCTATTCAAATCATTAATTTTTGATTAATAGAATAAAAAGAAATCAACAAAATATTGACTATACCATCAACTCATCCAACTCTCCAATACCTTGTCGAATCATAGTTATACCCCCGTCAGTGCAATCAAGGATAGTAGATGGTTCATTATTTCCATATCCTCCATTTACAATCACATCTACCTTTCCTTCCCAATTGCGGATGATTAATTCAGGATCAGTAGTATAATCTATCAAAGCATCATCATCATGAATAGAGGTACATATTAACGGAGCACCTAATTCTTTAATAAGAATAAGGGGGATATTATTGGAAGGAATACGGGCTCCTAAACTCTTTCTGCCGTCAAAGATCTTTTGAAGATTACCATTTGCCTGTAATATAAAAGTAAATGGTCCAGGTAAAACTCTGTTCATGAGTTTATAATGGTCTTTGTTAATTGGTTTAGAGTAATCACTTACCATCGCTAAATCAGAAAACAATAAGGAGAAGTGTGAAGGATCACAACCTTTTAATAGAGCCATTTTTTTGATGGCTTCAGGTTTTTCGGAAGAGCATACCAAGGCATACACACTGTCAGTTGGGATAATAATAAGCCCATTATTGTCAAGAGTTTCTTTTAAGATGGCAATATGTCTTGGGGCCGGACTTTTAGGATACATTCTTATATTCATGACATTGCAGTTTTATATTAGTTATTTAATACCTATTAATAAAATCAACGACCGAAGTAGAATGATCAGTATCTGGTTATAAAATATTAACCATTTACTTTACGGTAGTCTTGTAAGAACTTTTCTAACCCAATATCTGTTAAAGGATGATTGAGTAATGCAGTAATAGCACTCAGCGGACAAGTAACTACATCAGCACCTATCATGGCACAATCAATAATATGCATCGGGTGTCGAACCGAAGCTGCTAAAATTTGAGTTTTATATCCGTAATTGCCGTATATAGTAACAATCTCTTCAATTAATTTTAATCCGTTGGTCGAAACATCATCTAATCTGCCAATGAACGGAGAAACATAAGTAGCCCCGGCTTTGGCTGCCAATAATGCCTGACCCGGCGAAAACACCAATGTACAATTGGTTTTAATTCCTTTATCCGAAAAATACTTAAGTGCTTTAACCCCATCTTTAATCATAGG
>CAZUXM010000039.1:0-7505 GCA_964624635.1 uncultured Candidatus Competibacteraceae bacterium | reverse complement strand
TGCAAAGCAGCTAGCTTTTCCCCTTCTTGTACCATTCCTTTAAAATCAGTAGAGATGACCTCAGCACTGATATCACCACCTTTAACTATGTTACAAATATTTACATAGTGGTCAAGAATATTTTTTTCTCCGCTAATTCCTTCTTTAGCCATTAAGGATGGATTGGTAGTAACTCCATCCAGAACCCCCAGATCCTGGGCTTCTTTAATTTGATCAAGATTTGCTGTGTCAATAAAAAACTTCATACGTAGTGGTGTTAGAAGCTATTGAATTTTTGATTTTTAAATGTATGAGAAAACTTTAAAAAATCAAACAACAATAACTTTAATTGTTAATAATCGCCGCTAAAATAGTATGTGACTGATATATGATGAATTAAAGTTATTGGCAAGATTTAAACAGAAAAGCCCTGCATTAGGCTATACGCAAGGCTTTTTAAAAAAGTGATTCTACTTTATTGTTTAATTAGCTTCCCCCGATAGCAATTACCCGCCGATGTCCACTGAACTATATAAATTCCAGGGACAAGGTGAGCAACATCTATTGATGAGCCTTGTGGAATATTATAGAGATGAATACTAGTACTACCATTCATGGTATTTATTTGTAAATCATCAATTGGTTGGGTTGATTTAATTTGAAGGGTTTGGGTGGTTGGGTTAGGAAAGACATTAAATTCGGCATTTCCGGTATAAGTTTCAATACCAATAGATGGAATGTAGGTAGTAACTGGCTCAGAGGGAGTATTATGTCCTGAGGCTGGTCCGGTGTTTCCGGCAGTAACTACTCCATAATATTTTGGTCCTAAAACATATGGATAAACAGCCTCTCCAATAGAATCAAGGGTAACAAAATAAGCATAGGTACCTGAAGGATAATCTGGGGTAATGCAAAACCTTCCATTATGCTCATCCAAATCACCTAATCCAGCAACATATTCATAGTCTTCAATATATTTTCCAAGAGGTTCGCTAGCCGATACATTGGGACCGGCACTTACAGAGGTACCATCATAATAGGTATTTCTAACTGTTATGCTTCTTAATCTATATGATGATTTCATACTTCTAATGGTTCCTGTTCCATTAGTGTTTGAATATGCAAAAGTTCCATATACAGGGAATCCGTCAAATGCATATCCAATGATGGGTGAATGAGATGAATTATCTACATCATTGTATAAACAGGTGGGGTTTAAATGGTGATGGTATTCTCCGTTAGGAGCAGGATGTCCTAAACAATCATCAAAACTGGTTCCCTCATTTGGTATGGCGTCTTGGTTCCATACCCCTTCATTGTTATAGGAGAATCCATCTCTTGCATTAAATATACTTACTCCGTTCGACCATACTCCAATATGTCCCATAGGTGTAGAAGTTAGGCTACCAGTATTTTGTACGGGTGTACGGGTGATTTTAAACACAAAGTTTTGATTGGCTGGAATATTAGGATTGCCAACCCAAGGTCCAATATCATATCCTGGTATACAGGTAGCAGATACATATACAAAGCTGGAAGAATATTGTACCTGTTGAACATTGGTAAGAATACCCGCATAACCGGTTTCACTGGTGGTATTAATAATCCATGAAGTAACTTCGGGACCTGTTTGTGCATAAACTCCCCATGAAATACAGCACGTAAGCAGAATGGTAATTTTTCTCATGTTTTTTATTAATTAATGTTTATCCATAGGAGGTGGATGATCTTTGCCTCCCATCATTTTTAAGATATCACTGATGATTGTGTTGAATTTATTTTTTTGCTGATCATCACAAATTGACTTTACTTTAATAAAATGATGATAAGTATTTAATTCTATTTGCCTTTGTAGTTTCCCAATATGACTAGAAATAGAATCAGCAGCTTTATCATCACCTCGAATAATGGCATCAGGCAGTTTTTCTCTTTCTAACCTGATACTATCCTGAATGAGTTTCATTTGTGTTTGATGTTCTTTTTTGAGCAAATGGAATTCTTTGGTTTGTTCATCATTTAAATTTAATTCTTGAATAATATAATCAGCGGGCTTTTTTCTCGAGTGCATATTGTGATGATTCTTGTTTAAGAAAAACATCACAAGAGTTCCTGTATTAATAACCAGAAGAATGATAATCACAATCTTATAAAATCTATTCTTTTCCATTTTTAATAGTTGTATGAATAGTTGGTAAAATATTCGGAAGATGTATTCTCTTCTACTTTGCTATTGTTTTTTCCGGAAAAGAAAATGATTCCGATATTTACTGTAATAAGAAACATTAATACTGCAGTTATTTGCCATACTTTAATCGGTTGAATGTGAATGTTAGGATAGGTTTTTATTTGTTCTATTACCCTGGTAAGTAAAAAAGGATTTGCTTCGGCAGAATTGATATAATCCACTGAGTTCAATATATCCTCTATCTTTTTATTTACTTCTTCTTCTTTCATGTTCTTAATGTTTATTTGACGATAATCATTTTTAAAACTTGTGATCGTTGTAATGTTTTTCAAGTATTTTTTTTAACCCTGTTCGTGCTCTAAAGATTAAAGACTCTATGGATGAGATACTTAGATTCATAATTTCAGCTATTTCCTGGTGGCTCAAATGTTCTATTTTATGTAAAATAAAGGCTGTTTTTTGATTAGCTGGGAGTTGATCCAATGCCATAAATAGTAAAGCCGCGTTTTCTTTTTGCTCCAATTCCACTCCGGGGTGATGAAAGTGAGGGATATCAGGCATTGAACGATCTTCTTTGTTTTGAAATACTCGTTTAAACAGTCCTCCTCTTTTAATTGCTTTGTTTCTTTTTACCTCATCCAGAGAACGTGTTATAGTAATCTTATAAATCCAGGTTTTTAAAGAGCTCTGGTGTTTAAACTTGTGTACGGATTGAAAAACTTGAATAAATACCTCTTGAGTGATGTCTTCAGCATCATGGTTGTTTTGAACTATGGATAAAGAGGTATTAAATACCATATCAGCATATAATTTCATAACCGTATTATATGCTTGATGATCCCCTCTAATAAGTAATTCAATGAGGTCCTTATCTTTCAAAAAAAGCAAACTTTATGCTTTGACGAAATTAATGAATAAACCTTGCGAAAAGGCTTCATTATTCTTCCATTTGTTGGATTTCCTGCTGTTCAGCAGCACCATCCAACAATACTACCCAATAGTATTTAAAAATAGACAGTGTTGAATCTTCTCTTATGAAGCTTCCGGTAAGTTTTCCATATAACTTAAAGTCTGATTGGTAGGCGGTTTCCTGCTTTTCTGTATAAGCTTCGGTAACAACTTTTCTACAGCTATCATTGGCAGGAATAATAATGGTTGAGGAAGTGGTTAGAGGACCATTTTGAACTAAAACCATTACTCCATCATTCACTTTTAATATTGCTCCTACCAGTTCAATTTGATTTGGTTCAGGGTGGTATAATAGTTTACCTGATTGTTGTATAGTATTTGTCTCATTACAACCAGTGGCAACTAGTATTAAACCTAAAAACAGTAATAAAAAGTACTTACGTATTACCATTGAGCTAATATAAATAAATTATCTATCATACTATTGAAACATTGATTCTATAGGGATTTTTAAGAATCTATAGGTAACATAGTTCAATAAAATATAGAAAATAGCGTTAAATCACTAATTTTGCACCTACCATGAAAAGCACTTACCAAACAAGGAAATATTTCTATCTGACTCTGATGATGTCAGTAGCATTGTCGTGTAAACCTACCTATAATGTTTTACATGTAACCAATGAGTCAAGCTCAAAAGAACAGGGAGTGTTTTATTATCTTCCTAAAACTACATTGGTTATTGATGTTGAAATTTCAAAAACCAATTATATTCCCGGGCCATATGCTGCTTACGCAGAACAGTTTTTAGGCTATACTGGTATTCAACAAAAATCTTCTTTATATGAAATCAGAAACATTATTATTACAGATGTTCCTGAACCGGATGAAAATCAGTTATACTTTGTTGAAACAGAGAATAAATTTTCCTCACTTTTTGAAATGGAAGAAAATGGCTTGTTGAGAAATGTAAATATTGCTTCAAGTAATGAAGAAAAACTAGAACAAAAACAGGAGAAAGATTTTCAGAAGAATGAAGGAGTTGAAAAACAAAAAACATTAAATCTTATCAATATTCGTGAAAAACTAGATACTGTATACCAACGTCAAATTTTAGAAGATAGTGTAGTTGTAGAAAAACGAAGCATTAATAGAATATTGGTAAAAAATTCATTGGAACAAAGTGCCAGAGAAGCTGCCCAGAAAATTAGTGAGATAAGAAACAGTAAGTATGCATTGATTTCTTTTAATGAAGATATTGCTTTTGAAAGTGGAACATTGAATACTATGTTGAAAGAATTGAATGACTTAGAAAACGAGTATTTTAAGTTGTTTTTAGGCTATACAGAAACAGAAAAAATTACCCATAGATTATATTATAAACCGGATATCAATAATGTAGGGTACCAACCATTGTTCAAGTTTAATTCTAATTCAGGAATTAATGACTCTTTAAAGTTGATGATGGAAACCGTATATATTATTCAAACTGTTAATAAAACCACCCAAGGCATCAACTATTTTAATATCAATAACAAAAAGTTATATGATAAAAATAAAAAAGGAGACAATGTTGATGACGGAGGGTTAGCATATCGAGTACCAGAAGCAGCAACATTTAAAATTATATGGAATAATAAAACTTTAGCAACTGCAAATGTTAAAGTGGCACAGTTTGGTTCAGTTCTTAGATTACCAAAGTATGATTTGAAGTGTTTAAAGTTAAGTTATGATGTTCCGAGCGGTTATATTAAAACCCTCGAAATTCTACCCAAAAAATATGGACGAAAATAAAAACCAAACCCCTATTGACGAAGAAAGAAAACAATCTATAAGGTTTACGTTTGGTTGTTTGTTGGTTATCTTTATTGGCATCAGTTTAATAGTTATCAGTCTTATTGTTATGTACCTCAGATCTATTTTTGGAGGGAGTAAAGAATTTATGATCCAGTAATTCACGATTATTAAGACCTAATTGTATTGATTTATTGGTTTTATAGTTTAATTTGTAAAGGTTATACGTTTCCTTATGCAACAACCAGTTATTAAAACTATCAATATTACCCGACAGTTTGATATGGGTAAAGAAATAATTAAGGTACTTCATGGTATCAATATTGAGGTAAACAAAAACGAGTATGTTGCTTTTATGGGTCCTTCAGGTAGTGGAAAGTCTACTTTTATGAACATTATAGGATGTTTAGATACTCCTTCTGGGGGGCAGTACCTATTGAATGGTAAAGACGTATCGAAAATGACCGATAATCAGTTGGCAGAAGTTAGGAATAAAGAAATAGGCTTTATTTTTCAAACATTTAATCTTTTACCCAGATATACTGCCTTGGAAAATGTTGCTTTACCGTTGGTATATGCTGGATTATCTAAATCTGAAAGAACCGCCAAAGCTAAATTAGCTTTAGAGCAAGTTGGTTTAGGTGATAGGATGAAACATAAACCAAACGAACTTTCAGGGGGGCAGCGTCAAAGAGTAGCCATAGCCAGGGCTCTGGTAAATGATCCATCCATCTTATTGGCAGATGAGCCAACAGGAAATCTCGATTCAAAAACCTCTTATGAAATTATGGCACTTTTTCATGAACTTCATAGTAGAGGAAATACAATCATCATTGTTACCCACGAGGAAGATATAGCTAAACACACAAGCAGGATTGTTAGATTAAGAGACGGGATGATTGAAACAGATATAAAAAATGAACCTGTATTGTCTTTCCAGTTAAAGTAATTATGGCTTTTAAAATTTATACTAAAACAGGAGATGATGGTACTACCGGTCTTTTTGGTGGTGCCAGGGTTCCAAAATATGACCTCAGAATAGAGGCTTATGGTACTATTGATGAGTTAAATAGCTATATTGGTTTGATTCGGGATCAAGGTATTAGTGATGAAATAGTAAAAATATTAATTGAGATACAAGACAGGTTATTCACTATAGGAGCGATATTGGCGGCACAACCCGGAAAGAAGAATCTGTCGGTACCTGCGTTGTATTCAGGTGATATTGAGTTGTTGGAAAAGGAAATAGATAAAATGGATGAGGTATTAGAACCCATGAAACACTTTATTCTTCCAGGTGGGCATACTACAGTTTCTTATACCCATATTGCCCGTTGTGTATGCCGCAGGGCAGAACGACTTACCGTTCATCTGGCAGCAGATGTCGAAGTTGATAGTTTGATAATCAAGTATTTAAATAGATTGAGTGATTATCTTTTTACTCTAGCCAGATTTTTTAGCAAAGAATTAAAGGCTCCGGAACAACCCTGGATACCTCGAATGTAATGTTTTTAACAATGGTTGAAAAAACCATTTCATAAAGTCAGGTTACTAATTAATTTTGCAGCAAGATAGAGTACCAAAATTTGAGGTGCTCCGTTTAAATTGAATTATAAAAATAACAGTTATGTACTGGACATTAGAATTAGCCTCATACCTTGAAGATGCACCTTGGCCTGCATCTAAAGACGAGTTGATTGACTTTGCTATGAGAAGCGGAGCTCCTTTAGAAGTGATAGAAAACCTTCAGGAATTGGAAGACGATGGCGATCCATTTGAAAGCATTGAGGATATTTGGCCTGATTACCCAACAAAAGATGATTTCTTCTTTAACGAAGACGAATATTAATTCCTTTGCATTTTTTGAAATTGAAAAGCTCTTCATTTTGAAGAGCTTTTTTTATTGCGGTGAAAGCAATAAAAAATATTCAATGTTTTTTTCTTTCCCATCAGCATCTGTAGGAATCATTCCAACAATTGTATAACCATTTTGAACGATATGTTCTTCAACTTTTAAAATGGCCTCCATTCGTATCTTTTCTGTTTTAATGATTCCATGCTTATACCTTCTTCTTTCTTTTTGTTCAAATTGTGGTTTTAATAAAGCTAGAATTCTACTGTCCTTATTTTGAAATTTATGGAGGTGAGGAAATACATATTCCAAACTCATAAAAGATACATCTACTACTATCAGATCGAATTTGTTTATTGATAAATCAGCAGGATTTATATTTCGTATATCAGTCCTTTCTAATGAAATAACCGATGAATTATTTTGTAATGAATGATGTAATTGACCTTCTCCAATATCTATGGCCACTACAGTTTTAGCACCATGTTGTAAGGCACAATCTGTAAATCCGCCGGTACTGGCACCTATATCCAATACCGAAAAACCATTTATATCGATATTAAAGTGTTGAAGAGCTTTTTCAAGTTTATATCCACCTTGACTAACATAAATGCGCCTATTAGGTACTACCTCCACAGTATCATTTAAATTAATTTTTAATGATTTTTGAGATATTACTTGGTGGTTTACTTTTACCCAACCTTGTTCAATCATCCAAACGGCTTTTGTTCTGGTTTCAGCCAGACCCACTTCTACAAGATGCTGATCCAGCCGTATTCCGGTTTT
>CAZUXM010000038.1:22705-25197 GCA_964624635.1 uncultured Candidatus Competibacteraceae bacterium | reverse complement strand
ACATTTGTATATGACCTATTCCTCCGGCAACCGGAAGCGAAAACGCAAAAATAAAAGCTCCTATTGCCGCTGCAGGTGGAGATATTTTGAGTTTCTTTAAGCAAAAAAAACAGGAGATATAATTGAACGCCAATAAACATAAAAACCAAATTTGGTAAGCAGTTTCCCTATCAAAATTCATCAATCGAAATGCTGCGTATAATGGTAGTGTGCCAAACAAATTATCCGACATACTCATGGTCGATTTCTCAGGATAAAAGAATGGAGCGTCCCAATAATTATCAATTTGATTGGTGAGGTATAAATAACCGTGTTCTAAAAAATAATTATTTAAACGCCCATCACCCATATCACCCGGAATACCATCAAATTGGGAACCAGTGAGTCGGAATCCAATGAGGTACATACCTATTAAAAAAAGGAGAAAAGGGAAAAAATACTTTTTCATTAACAATCGTGCCCTACAAATATAGCATTTAGTTTTGGTGGAGGATTTCATTAATTTAGCCCGCGGATGAGTACCGAAAGCCCAATGAATAAACTAAGTCGTTCCGGAATATTTCCCTGGAGTCCGTATCTTATAGCTTATATGGCCATCTTTATGGTACTTTGGGATACCAAAGGAATGACGGATCCAAACAATCACGGAGGGTTTCCCGTAGCCACCTTTTTCTTAACGGCCACCTTTATTTTTTTAATAGGTGTATTTATTATCAAAAAAAAAGAATCCAATACTTCTCACCTAAATACATTGCGTATATTTCTGTTTGTACAACTCGTTTTAGTTGTGCTAGGAAATTTCTCGTTTAAACATTCCGTTTTCAGATATACTCAAGAAATTCAATGGGAATTATTATTTCAAATCCTGTTATATGCCTGTAGTTTGTTATTTGTGGCAAGTTTGATTATAAAAAAAGCTAATGGAGTCCTATATACCGGCATATTGCTACTTTCGGCACTATTACCCTTAGCTGTTATCTTTTGTTCAGTAAAAACAGGCATTGATACACACCTATTTCTCAATATGGCAAGTGATCATTTTTTTAATGGTATTAACCCTTATTCAGTTAACTATCCGGATATATATAACGGAGAATTTACTGATGAATATGGCGATAAATATTATTTTAATTACTGGCCCATGGCTTTATATATTTGTGCTCCTTTTAAATATATATTCGGAGATGTAAGGTTTGCTTTTGTATTGGCTCAAATTATTTTCGTAGTTATACTTTTAAAAAATCGCCAAAAACTATCGTATCCGCAGCTGGTACTTATCACTGTATTATGGCTTACCAACATTATTATGCTTTATGTAAATGAAAGATCTTGGTTAGATTCATTAGCTGTACCATTTCTATTGTCCACATTAATATCTCTGAAAAATAAAAAATACCTACTGGCCGGAATCATGATAGGATTGATGGGATCATTGAAACTGTATTATGTATTCGCCATGCCATTTATAGGAATATATATGCTGAGAGAAAAACAATATAAAGCGATTGTTGCCATGGCAGCAGCTTTTATTATCACTTTTGTCCCATTTGCCATTGCTTCTTTTGATGACCTTTATCAGAGTACAATTACGTTTATTAGTAGTACAAAAATTCGTCAGGATAGTTTATCCATTGTGTCTGCCATTAAAAGATTATACGATTTGGATTATTCAAAAACAGGAACCATTCTCACTTTCGCAGCAATGGGTTTGTTTTACATTTTATTTTGGAGATCTAAGAATAATATCTTGAATATGTTGAAATATATTAACCTTACATTTTTTGTCATTTTCTTGTTTTCCAAGCAATCTTTCTGCAATTATTTTTACTTCAACATGGTATGTTGTTTCGTTATTTTTTACCTGGAAAATAATTTCGATTTTAAAGGAAGTGAGATTAAGCCGTCTCCAATGTAATTACCGTTATTTCAGGACGAATACCTACCCTACCACTATATCCTAAACAACCTAATCCACGATTTACATACAAATATTGATTTCCCTCTTGGTATAATCCAGCCCATTGTTTATATAACCATTGACTAGGGCTCCATTTAATCCCGGGAATTTCGATTCCAAACTGAAACCCATGTGTATGCCCTGATAACATCAAGTCCATGTCTTTGTTTTCTTTTAAAACTATGGCATCCCAATGTGATGGGTCATGAGACAATAATATTTTAAATGGAATATCTTCCAATCCGGCATTGGCTTTGTTTACATTACCATGCTTAGGGAAACGAGGTGATTTACCCCAGTTTTCCACTCCAACAATAGCAATTTTCTCTCCATTTACTTCAAGTACTTCATTCTCATTATTTAACAATCTCCAGCCAAGATCTTTGTGTAATTGATACATAGCTTTCATATTATCCATCTTATGTTGGGTGCTGGGCCATTGTTCATAATCCCCATAATCATGATTTCCCAATGTACTATAAACCCCTAATGGAGCTTGTAGTTTTTTTAATGCATTTACAAATGGATATGCTTC
>CAZUXM010000038.1:14704-22695 GCA_964624635.1 uncultured Candidatus Competibacteraceae bacterium | reverse complement strand
GTTAACGATATCTCCAGTAAAAAATATCATATCGGGTTTTTCATTCAATACCAACCTAACTGCATCCTGTAACTCATCATCTACCCTAAAGCTACCCGTGTGTATATCCGATAACTGTACAAATTTTAATCCTGTAAATGATTTTGGAAGATTAGGGAATTTTAGAGTGATACGATGTATTTTAAAATCATAGGCTGTTTTAAATAAACCAAACAACATAGAACTTAAAGGAATAGCGGCAATAATAGTTCCTAAAATCGCAATGGTTCGTCTACGACCTAATGATACTTCTTGTGTAGCAGGTTTTGAAACCGCGTTCATAATCAGTCTAGCCACATCACCAATACCAACCACCACAGCGGTTAAAAACATGGTAAAAAACCATATCATGGTAATATTTTGCACCAATAATTTCCCTGATCTTCCTAAACCTTCGCCTGCCATAGATAAAATAATAAGAACAACCGGAATAGTAAACCAAGTAATGGTAAATATTTTCATGGCAGTTGCTTTACCTGTAAAATATACCCTGAATACTCTGTATAAATAAAATTCTACTCCAAATAATATGAGTAGAAATATAAAAAGCATAATTAATCTATTCATACTATACTTTGGTTTTTACACTGGTCCATTTTTTCATTTGCCATTTGGTAGTGGCGGTACAGATATGGTTTTTCTCAAGATCATACACCTCAGTTTTTAATTCTACAAAAACTGAATCTTCTTTTTCCAATGCATCCTTTACATTGGTATTAATAAAATCATTAGTGAGTTCATATCTGGCTCGTACCGGCATTTTTGCCTGATAATAATAATCCATTTTTAATTCCTGCATAATTAGGCGGTAGTCTTTAAATCCTAATTTACGAATTAAAGTAAGCCCGGCAGTTAATTCAGATAAGGTAGCTAAGCCGCAAGCGTGTAATCCTTTTAAGTGGTTAAGGTTCTTTTTAATATAAGGCATCTCTATTTCAAAACCATCATCAGAAATGTCAACAATTTTAAATTTATGAGGTCCATTAAAAGGTATAAATTTCCCTATAAAAGTATTGAGCATCCAAAGCTGGAATTTTGACTTTCTCGCTTTTTCTATTGCTGCGTTGAACTTGTCCATTAATTAATGTTTATACAAATCTATTGATTTGTTGGTTGGAGGGGGGTATTTTTTGTTTTTTTAATAGAGCGGTTGTCGTGTTTGGATAAAAACAATAGTACCCATTACATTCTTAAGTTTTGAAACAGATAATTTATTAAAAATACCGCTCTCCGATATCATAAATAAAATGGTCAGCAGCAGGGAATTTTTTATGTGACCAGTTATGTCCGGTGCGAACAATAATCAAATTCTTTTTAGGGTATACATAAATATACTGTCCCAATAACCCCTCAGCATGGTACATGGGTTTCAAATAAAATACGACATACGAAGTTTTAGCCGGAATCCCCTTCTCTTTATTTTCTTTTTGACGACGAACATATACCGTTGGCTCACAATGAGGTGTTTTACGAAGAAAATTCAAAGCTTCCGAAGAGTCTTTAAAGCTATACGAATATTCGTTACTCCACCATTGGTTTTTATATCCTTCGCTTAACACCATACTATCAATATGAGTAGTAGCCGTTACAAACGATTCAGGAATAATTTGTGTACCGTTCCAGTTCCCATTATTCAAGTATAACCTGCCGAGTTTTGCATAATCCCGGGTAATCATGTTGATACAACAAAAAGCCCTCACCATTCTTGTTTTTTTATTATCAATATTCCAGGTGGCGGAGCTTTCCATCCCTATAGGTCCCCACAGTTTTTCCTGCATGTATTGTTGAGTTTTTATTCCTGTGGCCCTTTCTAATATGATGGCCAACAATTGGGTATTTACACTGATATAATCAAATTCTCCGGGTGATTTATCAATCTTAATGTTCTTTACCACTGACCATATATTTGATCCGAAGCCAAGTTTTAAAACATCAGAGTTAGGGTTGTAATAATCTTCGTTGCTTTTAATTCCACTACGCATATCCAATAAATGCTGAATGGTAATGGAGAAAAAACGGGGGTCCCGTTTATACAATTCAGGAATATAATTGGTAATAGGATCATGTAAACTTTTAATCTTTCCTTCGTTATGTGCAATTGAAATAAGGGTAGCTACAAATGATTTGGCAACTGAAAATGCAGGTAATAACGACAGGGAATGCTGCTCGTTCCAATAGTTTTCATAAAGAATTGAATCATTTCTAATCACTAAAAAAGAAAAGGATTGGGAATTAGCCAGGTTGGTATCCAGATAGGTTTTTAAGGGAGAATCACCTCCTGATTCAATGAAATGATAAGGGTTGGTAGAAGGTTTTAAAGTATCATAATCAAAGTCTTTTAAGGAAGAAAGCTCAAAATTGCGGTGTTTTATGGCTCTGGTGAGGTAACAGGAAGATAAGGACACAATTCCCAAACTAAGAATCAATAACGAAAAATGCCTCATGAAAATCAGCTTATTAGGGCTAAAATACTATATTTTAGAAGAATCCTACCACAAATATTCAGCGACCAGACGGGCCGATAGCCCGTCTCTACTGCTCGAATGACTTGAAATTATCACTAAAAGGCAAAAAGGCTTGACTTATAGAATAAAACCCTTATCTTTGCACCTCGTTTTTTAAATAATTAGAAAACAGTTAACACTTAATTTTAAGAGACCATGGCTGTAAGAATCAGACTACAAAGACACGGTAAAAAAGGAGAGCCTTTTTACCACATCGTTGCAACCGATAAAAGAACTCCAAGAAATGGACGTTTTATCGAGAAATTGGGAACCTATAACCCATTAACTCAACCTGCAACTATCGAATTAAACATTGACAAAACTGTACAATGGTTACAGGATGGAGCTACTTCATCAGACACTGCACATGCTATCCTTAAGTACAAAGGAGTGGTTTATAAAAATCACTTATTGAACGGGGTTAAAAAAGGTGCTTTAAAAGCTGAAGATGTTGAAGCAAAATTCCAATCTTGGTTAGATGGCAAAGCATCAAAAATCAGTGGATATGCAGATAAGATTAAAAAAGCAAAAGCGGATGTTAAATCTGCTAAGTTAGAAGCGGAAAAATTGGTGAACCAAAACCGTCAGAAAGCTAACGAAGAAGCTTTAAAAGCTGCTGAAGAAGCTACAAAAAATGTAGAAGCTACTGAAGAAGTTGCTACTGATAATGTAGAAGCTGCTGCTGATACAACTGAAAATCCTGAAGCATAATATTTGGTTAGTATTCATGATCCATCTGAACGATTGTTTTTATTTGGGTTATGTAAAAAAGACCAATGGTGTTAAAGGCGCTATTGAAGTTGTACTGGATGTTGATGATCCGGGAAAATATAAAAAAAAGGGGTCCTTATTGTTATTGATAAAAAACAATTTGACCCCTTTTTCTATTCAACAATTTTCAATCCGTCCAAAAACAATTCTTATACAATTAAAAGAGGTAACTAATATGGATGAAGCCCAACTTTTAGTGGGAACATCCATTTATATGCCTTTAACCGAATTACCTCCTTTAAAAGGTAAAAAGAAATTTTACTACCATGAAGTAATAGGCTTTACTGCCATTGATTCCATACATGGTAATATTGGAACCATTACCGATATTGTTGACCTTACTTCACAAGCAGTGATTCAAATAAAAAATGGTGATAAGGATATCCTTGTCCCATTGATAGATGATTTTATTGTAGAAGTAAAAAAAGATACCCAAGAGTTTTTGCTTTCAACGCCAGAAGGATTGGTAGAAATGTATTTAGATGATACGTCAAAAACCGATACCAAAGTATCTGAAGAATAAAACCTACAACTCTATTGTAGCTGTTTTATATCCTATCTGTTGATCATATCTTAGATAACCCAGCTGGTTAGATAGCATTTTGGTTTTATTGATATTAAATGATGGAGTATTTACATGACTATGTCCATAAATCCAATAATCCGGTTGGTAGTTTTCAATCAACTCTGTTAAATCAACAGCAAAAGCTTCGTTTACAGGAGAACCAGCATATTTTACAGGGTAATTTTGTAACGTTGGTACATGATGTGTTATCATTATCGTTTTGGATGCTGATGAAAATTCGATGGCATTTTTAATAAATGCTACACAAGATAAATGCATCTTATTATAATCATCTACAGTAAATTTTTTCTGATGATTTTTAATCAGGAAAAAATCTGATAATCTATCTTCTATAACTTTTGCTTTTAGCTCACTTATATAGGTCCATAAAGTACTAAATACCAACGATACATTTTGTAGTTGAATAATGGAATTGTTAAGTAAGGTAATATTGGAACGAATTTGTTCAGTAAAACTACCGTTTCTTTCTTTTAAATCAGCATAATAATATTCGTGATTACCAGGCAACCAATATACATGCTTAAACTCATTACTCAGTTTATCAAAAAAATCTTTATGATCATCTATTTGACCAAAAGGAATAATATCACCTGCCAGAATAAGTATTTCCCCTGTAGGTTGAATAGGATTTTCCTGTACAAATTTTTTATTTTCAGGAAATTCTAAGTGTAAATCTGAGCAGTATTGAATGATCATTGATTCCACTCCACTTTATTCAACCAGATATTTCTTTTTCCTTTTGGCCATTCACTATTAGGATATCCAACATATAAAAATCCTAAACATTTATCCTTGTCTTCTAAATGCAAAAATTGTTTTACTCTTTCGCTAGAGATAGAACCGGTTGACCAAAATGTTCCAATCCCATAAGCCGTTGCTACTAATGACATGTTTTGCACAGCACATGCTACAGCCATCACTTCATCCAATTCAGATATTTTAGTTTGGTCATGTCGTTTCATACAGATGGCTACAACAAAACTCGATTGTTCAGCTCTTTTTAAGAGACGATCATATTTAGGTTGAAGAAATTTTTCGGGAGGAGTGGTTTCTTTATAGATGTCAGCCAATTCATCCATTAAATTATTTAAAGCATTCTCTGAAAAAATTTTAAAACGCCAGGGTTCGGTATGTCCATGTGTAGGAGCCCAGTTGGCAGCTTCCAACATAAGTTCCAGTTGTTCTTTATGCACTTTTCTGGGACCAAAATTTTCAGGATAAATGGTTCTTCTTTCTTTAATAAGTTCAACAATTTCGGTAAGATTATATTTCATATTGTTCTAAATATCAGTGTTTTTTGGAGCTTGCAAAATAAATCTAAAAAACTTTGAATTAATGAAACTATTCGATAGTTTTACGTTTAAGTACCACAACCTACATAAACAAATACAAAAATGGGATTATTTGACAAAGTAAAAGAGAAACTGGTCAATGAATTTATTGACATAATTGAATGGCAGGACGATACGAAAGACACCATCGTTTGGAAATTTCCACGCTATCAAAATGAGATTAAGAACGGAGCCCAGCTGGTAGTTCGTCCGGGACAGGCTGCAATTCTTGTTGATGAAGGTAAACTAGCCGACGTATTCACCGAAGGTCGTTATAAATTAGAAACTGCCAATGTACCTATTCTTGCTACCTTAAAAGGATGGAAATATGGGTTTAACTCTCCATTTAAAGTGGACGTATTCTTTGTTTCATTGCGTGACTTTGTAAACCAAAAATGGGGTACCAAAAACCCAATCATGTTAAGAGATGCAGAGTTCGGTCCAATCCGTGTAAGATCTTTTGGTACATATTCCTTTAAAGTTACTACTCCTGAAAATGTACTTCGTAAGTTATCTACCACTAACGAAAAATATACCGTTGAAGACATCAACGAACAATTAAGAAATATTATAGTTACTCGTTTTACAGATGTAATCGGTGAAGCTAAAATCCCGGTATTGGATGTAGCAAGTAACATGAATGAGTTCTCTGAATTACTTCATAAAAATATGGACTCTGAATTTGCTGAATACGGATTCCAGATCACAAAATTTTTAGTGGAGAACGTAAGTTTACCACCTGAAGTAGAAGCCATGTTGGACAAACGTTCGTCAATGGGTATTGTAGGTGACATGAATAAGTTCATGCAATTTAACATGGCCAATAATATTGAGAATGTTGCCAAAAACGAAGGTATGGGTGGCGCCTTTATGGGTGCCGGTTTTGGAATGGGTGTTGGAAACATGATGGGAAATATGATGGGCAATTCCATGAACAACCAAAACAACCAACAAAATAACATGGGTGGTAATAATATGCCTCCTCCTCCACCCTTAGCACAATATTATATTGCTGTTAATGGAGCACAACAAGGTCCATACGATGCCAATACAGTTTCACAAATGATAGCAGGTGGCCAAATCACCAAAGCTACCATGATGTGGAAAAACGGAATGGCCGGATGGGCAACCGCAGATACTTTAGCGGAGTTGGCACAGTTCTTTAACTCTGTTCCCCCTCCCCCTCCCCCTGCCCTTTAACCCTTAATTATATACATGAAGAAATTGGTCTCGATTTGAATCGGGACCAATTTTTTTTAGCTTTATCCTTTCAATAACCGACAACACATTCCTATGGACGAAAAAACTAAACAAGAACTTCAATTTGACGGACCTAACTCACAGGTAACAGATAAATTTCCATGTACCAATTGTGGTGCTAACCTTACTTATAAACCCGGTACCACTCATTTAAAATGTGAATTCTGTCAAACAGAAAATGAAATTCCTAAAATTGAAGGGAATGTAGAAGAACAGGATTTTACGTCCATGTTGGATCAGGAATCAAACACGGCTCCTAAACTTACAGTAAGTACCGTTAATTGTCATAATTGCGGAGCAACTACTACTGTAGATGCACACTTACAAACCGCTGATTGTCCATACTGCGCTTCACCGTTAGTTTTAGCCGAAAAGAAAGAAGAAAACCTAATTCGTCCGGGAGGAATTTTGCCTTTTAAAATTAAAAGAGAAGAAACTTTAAAAATATTCCAGAATTGGGTTAAAAAACTTTGGTTTGCTCCCAGTCAATTAAAAAAATCAGTAAAACCTGAATCTTTCAAAGCAATGTATGTTCCCTATTGGACATTCGATTCGTTTTGTGATTGCAGTTATGCAGGAATGAGAGGTACTTATTATTATGTTACCGAAACATATACTACTACTGAAAATGGTAAAATGGTAACACGTACCCGTCAGGTAAGAAAAACTCGTTGGACTCCATGTTCAGGAAGAGTGAACAATGCTTTTGATGATGTATTGGTATTGGCCAGTAAAAATTTGCCTCAAAAGGATATCGACTCACTGGAACCTTGGGATCTAAAACAAAATGAACCGTTTAATGATGCTTATTTAAGTGGGATCGTTACTGAAAAATATCAGGTGACATTAAAAGATGGCTTTAACGTAGGTAAAGGTAAAATGGATCAGGTAATGAGGGGTATTATTCAACGTGATATTGGCGGTGATGAACAAAGAATTTTGAGCATGAATCCAATCTATAGTAAGATTACTTTTAAATTACTTTTATTACCATTATACATTAGTGCTTATAAATTCAAAAACAAAGTATACAATGTATATGTAAATGGTAGAACCGGTAAGATGAAAGGTCAACGTCCTATTGCATGGGGAAAAGTGGCTTTACTGGTAATATGTATTTTAGCAGTAATAGCTATACTTTACTTTGTATTAAAATCAAAATAATTGAAAAGCCTCCTTTTTATGGAGGCTTTTTTTATTATGTATAATATTAACGACAAAAATACAAACGGTAAAAATCAATCTATATCAAAGAGATTTAGAAGCCCTTTGATGATTATTTTGATTATTGTTTTTGTATTTACAGTTTTAGCAATGATCAATTCATTTATCTAACCAAACTTATGCACCAATACACTTATAAATGGCATAATTACAACATGCTCATAGCATGTGTAAAATGCGGTGATAAAATCATTTTTCAATCACCTTCCGCAAAAGTAGAATGTAAAAGCTGTGGTCATAACGAAAATTATGATTGGAAACATGCATTAACTTTTG
>CAZUXM010000038.1:6481-14694 GCA_964624635.1 uncultured Candidatus Competibacteraceae bacterium | reverse complement strand
TTAAAAAAACAAGATACTGGTTCCAAACAATTGATGGGATCCATGGATATAAAGGTAAACTTCTCTCCTGCTCCACATATTAATTGTTACCATTGTAAATCAAACATTAGTATTGCTCCTGATAGTGATTTAAAAAACTTCGATTGCAACCATTGTAAAAAACATCTGGAATTTGAAGAAGTTACGAATGAAATAGTTTTTTATTCTTTCAAAAAAGGGGATTTGAAAAATGCAGTTCCGGCTATGGTTGCAGTACGTTGTGTTTCATGTGCTGCACCCCTTGAAGCAGATCCTACAAAAACTAATTACCATTGTAAATTTTGTGGTACAGAAAATATTTTGCCTCCTTCCATGAGATATAAAGTAGTAGTGAATGATACTTTTATAGGGCTTAAAAATAGATTTTATCCAAAAGAATTAGCTTTTACCGGTTACCCTGAAGAAGTGATTAAATCACTGAAACAAAATGGAATCAAAAGTTTTACTGAAGAAGAATTAAGTTCAATTGTAAAAAAACATCTTACTCATCATCAGATATACTTTGAAATAACCGCCAATTCAGGTAACGTTTCTAAAGAAGTGGAAGAGGAAGTATACCAAGTATCCAAACATCAGCAACAAATAAAGCTGATTGGTAACAAACTAGGTAAATCACAAAATGAGATTCAGGAAAGATTGTCCTTATTGAACCCCAATAACCCAAAAACTACCCCTAAAGAAGAAAAAGAAAAGAAACAGGGCTTTTTTAAGAAGCTATTTGGGTAATATACAATCGCTTGTAAAGCATTTATTTAGCGATAAATTAACCCTGGCTTAACGCTAAAATTGTAATTTTGGAGCATACTTAATTATTATGGCACCTACTACCTTCGATCCTAATGGCCCAGCTAACGATACCTCTGGCATATTTGGTTTACCTTATACCGAAAAAGAAGCTGAATTAGTTTTAATCCCTGTTCCGTGGGATGTTACCGTAAGTTATTCTACAGGTGCAGGTAAAGGTCCGGCTGCTATACTAGAAGCAAGCAAACAGGTTGATTTATTTTTACAGGATATACCCAACGCATGGGAAAATAAAATTTACATGGTTCCAGTTCCTGAGGAATTACGTAAACAAAGTAAAAAAGCCAGAAAAGCGGCTGAACAATATATTGAATTTTTATTGGATGCTCCTGCAGTAGCTAAATCAGCAGAAGGAAAAGAATTACTGAATGTAGTGAATTCAGCCTGTCATGAGATGAATATGTGGGTATATGACCAAAGTAAAAAATACATCAGAGCAAAAAAGAAAGTAGCATTAATTGGGGGAGATCACTCTACTCCTCTGGGAATCATTACTGCATTAGCAGAAACCCAGGAATTTAGTATTCTGCACATTGATGCACATTGTGATTTAAGAAAAGCTTATGAAGATTTTACCTATAGTCATGCCAGCATTATGTTTAATGTGTTGAAAAATAAAAACATTAAGAACATTGTTCAGGTAGGAATTAGAGACTGGTGCCAGGAAGAGCACGATATTATTACCAAAAGTAAAGGAAGAGTTAAGGCATATTTTGATGAGAACTTAAAAAATGAACAATATAAAGGCAAATCATGGAGTGAACTATGTGATGAGATGATTAAAAATCTTGACCAGCGTGTTTATATTAGTTTTGATATTGATGGCTTAGACCCCAAATTATGTCCCAATACAGGTACACCGGTACCGGGAGGATTAGAATTTCACCAGGCGTTGATGTTGATTAAAAAGGTGGTCGCTTCAGGCAGAAAAATCATTGGGTTTGATGTAGTAGAAGTGGCTCCTGGGAAAGAAGATGAATGGGATGCCAATGTAGGTGCCCGGTTAATCTATCAAATGGCCAATCAGATGCTGGCTTCGGGGAAGAAATCTGCTTCCAAAAAGAAGTAAGATTCATTTAGAAAAAAAGGTTATTTTTGTGACCCTAAGCGGCCCCGATAGGAGCAAGTAGCCCGGATTCGCCACAGGCAGAGAGGACTACTGCGGATAGCGGGAATTGCCGCCCCCCTTCGACAAGCTCAGGGGGACAAAAAAGTAAAATGGTAAATCGGAATTGTCCTGACACCAAACCTTAAATACTTCAATATGAAAGGTCCTATTTCGCAATTCGTAGAAAAAAATTATTTACACTTTAATGCAGCTGCTTTAGTAGATGCTGCTAAAGGTTATGAAGCACATTTATTAGAGAACGGAAAAATGATGATCACTTTAGCAGGTGCTATGAGTACTGCTGAGTTAGGAAAATCATTAGCCGAAATGATTCGTCAGGATAAAGTACATATTATCTCATGTACCGGAGCCAACCTTGAAGAAGATATCATGAACCTGGTAGCTCATAATTCTTACAAAAGAGTACCTAATTATCGTGATTTAAGCCCACAGGAAGAATGGGATTTGTTGGAGAATCATTATAACCGTGTAACGGATACTTGCATTCCTGAAGAAGAAGCTTTTCGTCGTTTACAAAAACATTTATTTGAGATTTGGAACAATGCAGACAAAAAAGGAGAGAGATATTTTCCTCATGAATTTATGTTTCAAATGATCAATTCTGGTGTATTAAAACAATATTACGAAATTGATCCTAAAGATAGCTGGATGGTTGCTGCGGCTGAAAAAAATATTCCAATGGTTGTTCCTGGATGGGAAGACAGTACCATGGGAAATATTTTTGCGTCGTATTGCATAAAAGGAGATTTTAAACCTACCACCATGAAAAGTGGTATTGAATACATGATGTTTTTAGCGGATTGGTATCCAAAAAATTCAGGTGGAAAAGGAGTTGGTTTCTTCCAGATAGGTGGAGGTATTGCCGGTGATTTCCCGATTTGTGTTGTACCTATGTTATATCAGGATATGGAAATGCATGATATTCCATTCTGGGCATATTTCTGCCAGATATCAGACTCAACTACTTCATACGGAAGTTATAGTGGTGCTGTACCCAATGAAAAAATTACCTGGGGTAAGTTAGATATAAACACTCCTAAATATATTGTAGAGAGTGATGCTACCATTGTAGCCCCATTGATATTCGCATGGATATTAGGTTGGTAAAAAATATAGTTATAAAAAAAGCATCCGCCAAAGGCGGATGCTTTTTTGTTTTCATAAAGAGTATTAATTATTTTCGGTTAATTCCGATTTTATTTTCCTGATATATTGGAGCCTTTTCAAATCTGGTATCATATTTTGCTTCTCTTATAATTCCGTCAGCTTCATAAGTTTGATTTCCATGAGTAGCTACTATAGAATAGGAAAAACTAACATTAGAAGTGCCATTATTTAGTTCTATTACATCAAAGCCCTGAGCGGTTTTATTGGTTACATATACTCCGGCACAATCTCCTTCTAATTGAATAAACACTTTTAATGGATGAGTTTCGTCAACCAAAATATTTTTAGTAAGTATCGGATCAATATCTATATGAGCCTTCCCGTTTACCAAAGTTCCTATTCCATAATCCTGAAATAAATTCTCAGGTGATTCCGGACAATTCATTACAACATACTCATCATTTAAATCTTTAACAATGGTACTTACAGTACCCGGACCCAGAATTTTACGATAAGCGGCCCCGGTCCAATGCCCTACATTCCATTGAGCTCCAAATGCGTCTTGTATAATAATTCCCTGACCGGCAGCCCCAGTACTGAAATAATGAAAAGAGCCTGTTGCTACTCCTGAAAAAGATCCTCCGCTACCTGCCACCAAACCATTCCAAATTCCATTGTTTCCTGTACCTGTAATACCTGTACCTGTAGGATCATTATTTCTACCGTTAATACAATCAAAAAAGTTATTAGTGGTTACAGCATCAATCCTGGCTGTTGGAGCTGTCATTCCTACACCTACGTTTCCGGTAGCTTTTACTATTTGAAATGCATTCCAACCAACTGAATTGGTCCAGAAGCCTATGTTTGCTCCATTGTTTCCTACAAAACCATCGTTAGCATTAGATAGCCATATACCACCATTTCCGCCGCCGTCTCCGGTTTGGATTCTTCCATTCACTCTGAGATCTACATTGGCATTTCCGGCACCTATTATATCTACCTTAACTCCGGGAGTGGGGGTACCAATCCCAATGTTTCCTGCAGTGTTAATTCGCATTCTTTCTACTGCATTGGTGCGAAAAACTAAATCATTGGCATCAGCTGTTCCAAGATAGTTTGCCGCAGGATTGGTTCCATAATTACCTGTAGTTTGCCATGCATTACCTGTATTAAATAATCGAACCCACTGACCTCCGTCCCAATAATAATAACCGGGAGAAACAGCAGTAGCTCCTGCTCCTGAAGCAGCTGTATTATATACCATTAAAGATGTGATAACTGTAGCACCGATTGGCGCATTTGAATTAGTTGCTGTAAGTGTTACTCTCGGAATTAATAATCCTTTATTTGGAGCATCCACATCAAGCATAGCGGAATTGTTAGCTACAGCTCCGGTAGTATTTATCGCAACATTTTGTGAAAAAGTAATTTGGGTAGTAAATACCCATAAGAATAGTAAGCCGGTAAATAATCTCATCATAAACATTAGAGTTTAAAGTTTAATAAAACCAGGCTTAGGTTAATATAAATTTAACTCAAACTAAATAAATGTCAAAATGCAAAAAGCTAATTGTACTGACTTGCAGATAAATAAATTTATTGACAAAATAATAAGCTAAATAGAATAAAACCTACGTAAGTTTCTCTTAATGAACTATCTTAATTGTTTTAGTAGTCGTAAAATAAAAAAGCCCTCAAAAGAGGGCTTCTAAAAAAAATTAATGAAAAAATTATTGTTCTATTTTTTTTGATTCTTTTCTAATCTCATCTTTTTTGATGTCGATGGTTTGGTTAACAATCGTTTCTACATTTACCTTTTCACTTTGTATTGTTTGTGGAGCATCAGGTAATAACGGGAATCTTATATCCTGATTCTTAGAAATGATATTACCATTTTCGTCTTTTTCATCAATACGATTTCCAGAGGCGAACCAAGTGAATTCAACATTTGATGTACCATTTTGTAATTCTTTTACTTCAAAACCTCCATTAGTTTTGTTAGCTACGTATACTCCATTACAATCACCTTCTAATTGAACAAACACTTTTAATGGATGTGTTTCATCCACAAAAATATTTTTTGAGAACACAGGATCAAGTTCAATTTTAGCATATCCATTCACTAATTTACCTTTTCCAAAATCTTGAAAAAGAATTTCAGGTGATTCAGGTGAGTGCATGATTACTTTTTTATTATCTAAATTAGGCACTACGGTGGCATTTGTTCCACCTCCAACAATTTTATAATTGGTGCCTGCTACATTAGCACAAACAGCAACTGCGAACCCTCCGTTTCTTTCAAAATAACCTCCATAAGAACCACTCACATTAGTAGCTGAGTACCCAAAAACTCCTATACTATTTCCCACTGCTGCAATACCCGAACCGCCTCCTAAAGTTAGGGTTCCCAAGTTATTACCTGAAAATACCCCACCTGTTCCGCTGGCTCCAGTAGTTGCAACACCATATACCCCAACACCCGTTCCTGTAGCTGCTATTCCAGATCCATTAGGCATGGTTATAGTTCCGGAATTATTTCCGGCAAATACCCCACCTGTACCTGTTGCAGATGTAGCATTACCAAAAACACCCATGTTTAATCCATTAGATGCTGAACCCGCTCCATTTACCGGGCTTGTAGAGCCTACCCCATTTCCTGAAAATAAACCTCCTACTCCGTTTGCAGGCGTCGACGCAGTAGCATATACTCCTGTTGTTGGACTAATAAATGCTCCACCACTACCACCTATTAAAATGGTTATTGTACTGGTTGCATTTACAGCACCCGCTACTCCTGTTGATGTTAAATTTCTTGTTACTGCAGAAACCGCAGGATGTGTATTAGCATTGTTTTGAATATCAGAATATACTCCCCAACTGGCAGAAGCACCAGTATTGATAAAGTCAGCTACTCCGCTATTTACACTGGTTGATCCGCTTTGAAAATAGGCTGCATTTCCAGCACCAGTACCTGTTAAATAACCATTTATACCTGAACTGGTTCCTGTTGCATGTCCTGCCAAAATATCCCCTGCGTAGTAAGTTAATACGTTATTATAAAATGTCTCACCTGTATTCAGCATGGCTCCTCTTATAAATCCATTGGTTCCATATACAACAGAAAAATTAGTTAAGGTTCCAAATATTCCGTTTGCTCCTAAATAATTACCTGTAGTTAACCACGCATCACCATTATTTAGTAACCTAATCCAAGTATTGGTGGTTGTACTGAAATAATAATATCCCGGAGTTACCTGAGTAGCTGATGGCACACCCGCAGTTGCAGTATTATATACTAACAAACTATTGGCAGGTGTAGTAATGGTTGCTACATCTGTAGTTGCTGTTAGTGCAACTCTAGGTACTAAAACCCCTTTATTGGTTGCATCCACATCTAACATAGCTGATGTATTTGCAACAGCACCCGAAGTGTTAATCGCAACATTTTGTGAAAATAAACTAGCGCCAGTAAATAATACGGAAAGAGAAATGAGGGTTAATTTTTTCATTAGGGTATTTTTTTTAAGCTTTCAAAGATACAATAACATCAAGAAATAACCATATCTAAACAATTTTATATCATCCTATTAACCAACTTATTACAAAATACAATATTAAAATCTTATGTATAATTCCAATATTCTGAGCATTTTAATAAACTTGTACATGATTAAATCCAACAACAATTCATGAGAAAAACTTCCATACTATTTATTTTTTTGTTTTTCACAATATCTTGTTCTGCAAAAAAAAATAATACACCAGCATCTACTCAACTTAAAAATGATCTTACCTATGTTTTGATTGTTGGTGCATTAGAATGGCAGGACGCCAATTTGTACTCATTCGAGAAAAAAAATCGAAAAGATGTTGAGCTGATGGATGTACTCAAATCAACCGGATTGAATGAAAACAACATGATATTTTTAAAAGATGAGGAGGCTACATTGAATAACATTAAAACAAAATGTAAAAATCTGCTTTCAAAAACGGTATCTAACTCACATTTCATATTTTATTATGCAGGGCATGGCATGCATCATCAGGGAAAATATTATTTTGCTAATTATGATATCAATACTAAAGATCCCACTAACACAGGATTAGATTTAGATATGATTGGAAATCTAATTGAGGAAAATTTTAAAGGCAACAGGGTTACTCTGTGGGCTGATTGTTGTTATTCGGGAGGATTGGCCGTACAAGCAGAAAATCTATCAAAAAAAGGATTTCAAACCTGTGCTCTTACATCAGCTACTGCTACCAATACATCAACCGGTAACTGGACTTATTCCCAAACCCTTATTGATTGTTTAAAAGGAGATCCAATCATGGATAAAAATAATGATGGGTCTATTACATTAAATGAAATGGCTTCCGAAGTAAAAGATGCCATGAAGTTTCGTGAAAGACAATTAAACAGCTATTGCATTTATGGATTGGATGGAGACAAAACTATTATTTCTAGTGTAACCGGAAAAATTGATCGTAGAATAGAGGAATTAGGTAATTATGTATTTGCTTTGTATGGCGGTAAATGGCAAGTTGCTCGTATAATCGGAAAAACAAACGGAGAACTTGAATGTGAACTATATTGGTATTCGGATAAAGTATCGAAAAAGTTACCTGTAGATCAAACCAGGAACTTTCATTTTGTATCATTCGAAACAGGAATTGATGTAAAAGTTGAATTTGAAAAGGAATGGTATGACGCAACCATTGTAAAATCTGATGGAGATTTTTATTACATCAAATACAAAGGCTATGATGATTCGTACAACGAATGGGTAACTTATGACAGAATCCGAACTGGAAATGAAAAAAAAGTGCAGGTACTTTGGCAAGGACAATATTACGATGGTGAAATTTTAGATACGAAAGAAAATAAGTCATACGTTCACTATATAAAATACGATTATACATGGGACGAATGGACTGACAATAAAAATATACAATAAATACTATGGAAAATTTAGAAACTACTGAAAAAGAAATTAAGTATGCCGGATTTGGTAAACGTATGGCTGCCATGTTGATTGATAGAGTAATTATATCTGTAGCATCCACTTTTGCATATTGGGAAATCAACAGAGAAGTACTACGCATGGTCAAAAAAAATGCGAAATATTTTAAA
>CAZUXM010000038.1:0-6438 GCA_964624635.1 uncultured Candidatus Competibacteraceae bacterium | reverse complement strand
TGGATGATACCTACGATGTTAGTAAATATGACATGGCAGATAATATTTCATACTATGTACTTTCAATGGTATTTACACTGGTACTTTGGTGTTATTATGCCGGAATGGAAAGTTCCCCATGGAAAGGTACTTTAGGAAAACGTTTAATGGGATTGGAAGTTACAGATGAAAGTGGTGAACGTATTTCATTTATCAAAGCCACCGGAAGATACTTTGGAAAAATAATTTCTATTGTTGTATTATGTTTTGGGTATCTTGCCATGTTGTTTAATGATAAAAAACAAACCTGGCACGATTCGATGAGTGGTTGTATAGTTCAAGAAAAATAAAGTAAAAATGAATTTCACTGATTATAATTACACGGTTACAGACCGTTTTATACGTTACGCAAAAATTGATACCCAAAGCGATCCCACCTCCCCTACCTGCCCATCAACCGAAAAACAAAAAAACCTTGGAAAGGTATTGGTAGAAGAGTTATTATCTATGGGTATTAAAGATGCTCTCCTGGATGAACATGGGTATGTATATGCTACCATCCAATACAACCAAAAAAGTTCCGGTTATTTGTTTTTGTTCACATATGGATACTTCACCCGATTGTACAGGTGAAAATGTAAATCCCATACTACATAAAAATTATGACGGTAAAAAAATCACTTTACCTAATGATCATACACAGGTACTAGACCCAACAGAACATCCTTCATTACTAAAACAAATTGGCAATACTATTATTACTACCGATGGAACTACCTTGTTAGGGGCCGATAATAAAGCCGGATTAGCCGAAATTATGGATGCAGTACATTACCTGTTACAGCATCCAGAAATTAAACATGGTGACATTAGAATTTTATTTACTCCCGATGAAGAAATTGGTAGAGGTGTGAATAAAGTAGACATGAATAAACTGGCTGCTGATTTTGGCTATACCATGGATGGAGAAGAATTAGGACACATAGAAAATGAAACCTTTAGTGCTGATGGTGTTACAATACATATTAAAGGATACCCCACCCATCCGGGATTTGCTAAAAATAAATTACAGCATGCCATAAAAATTGCAGCAAGAATCATTGACGCATTACCTAAAGATAAAACTCCCGAAACCACCGAAAAAAAAGAACCATTTATTCATCCGGTTTCTATAAAAGGGGGATTAGACTCCGCTGAAATAGGTTTTATTATTCGTGCTTTTGATACGCCTACTTTGCATGCTTTAGAGAAAGAATTAGAGGCAATTACCAAAACGGTTATCAAAGATTTTGATAAATGCAGCTATACTTTTACGGTTACAGAACAGTATCGCAATTTTAAAGAGGTATTGGATGCCAATCCACAAGTAATAGAATATGCCGTAGAAGCCGTAAAAAGAACCGGGGTTACTCCTGTATTATCAAGTATTAGAGGTGGAACAGACGGGTCAAGACTGAGCTTTATGGGACTGCCCTGCCCTAATATATTTGCCGGAGAACATGCATTTCACAGTAAACTGGAATGGGTAAGTGTAGAAGACATGCAAAAAGCAGTGCAAACCATTGTGCATCTGTGCAATATATGGGAAGAACGTTCGTAATTATTAACATGGTTTTAATAAGTTAATACAAACATAAACCTGTTTGGTTTTACGCTTTCAATTCATAGCCTTACCTTTGCCTTGATTTTGTCCCAGATGAAAATAACAGTGAAAAGGTATGTTTTAACTTTAGTTACTTGCACAATTCTATTAGCAAGTACCTTTTCACAAACCGTTATTTGGAATGAAGATTTTACCGGTTATGCTGATCGTGTAATTATTGGTCAGGATAATAACTTACCTGTTGGGGCCGATTGGACCAGTACTGCTACTGACTGTGATGGTGGTGGAAGTATTACAGGAACTACCTGGACCGGTAGTGATTGGTGGGGAACAACAGTGGGTGGTCAATTTAGAGCAAACGATATTGAAGGTGGACCCTGTACATGTGGTAACGGAGGAACTACTAACAATTTTATACTAACTGAAACCATTGATATATCCGGATTTTTTAGCGTTGGGTTTACCGTTGATATCAGTTCCACCGGATCAATGGAAGCCGGACCTTTAAATGTTTGTGATAATTCAGGCGACAATGTAAGGGTTACTTACAGCATTGATGGTGGCCCCTTTATACAAGCACCAACGAATGGGTTTTTATCAGGAAATTTTACTCCTAATCCAATTACAGCAGCTACTACCTGTTTAAATGGAAGTACACTGGTAATTCAAATACAAGCAGGTAACAAAGCCAATGATGAACATTTCCTTATTGACAACATCAATGTTACCGGTTTTACTACACCTTTAATTGCCAATGCAGGCATTGATGATACCATTTGTGCAGGTGATAATATCATTTTAAATGCTACAGGTGGCGGAACCTATACCTGGAACGCCAATCCAGCTTTATCATGTCTTAATTGCCAAAGTCCTACAGCTACTCCAATTTTAACTCAAAATTTTATTGTATCTGTTAATCAAAACGGATGCACTGACCAGGATACCGTAAGAATTTCAGTAATTAACCCTCCGATTAACCTTGATTTAGGAAATGATACTATTGTATGTAATGGACCCATTAATATTTTATTAGATGCAACACAAGTAGGAACCACTAATTATTTATGGCAGGATTTCAGTACCAATTCAACATTGAACGTTACAACAGCCGGAACTTATCATGTACAAGTTTCAAATATTTGTAACAGTGATGCTGATACCATCGTAGTTCAATTAAATAACACACCTACAGTTAATCTAGGCAACGACACCACGGTTTGTACTGCCGCCATTAACTTTACATTAGACGCCACTACCACCGGAGTAAATTATCAATGGCAAAATCTTTCTACTAATCCTACTTTTAATGTTACTACACCGGGTACTTATTTTGTAACTGTTTCTAATATTTGCGGATCATTTACAGATACTGTTCATGTAAACCTACTCCCAGCTCTATCACTGAATCTCGGCAATGATACCATTGTTTGCGGTGGACCCATTAATATCATCCTAGATGCTACCCAAACAAGTCCTGTTAATTATTTATGGCAAGACATGAGTACCAATGCCACTTTTAATGTAACTACACCCGGAACCTATAGTGTACAAGTATCCAATGCTTGTACTACTTTAAATGATAATATTACTGTGCAGTTAAATAATGTTCCTGCAGTTAATATTGGAAATGACACTTCTGTTTGCCCGGGTGCATTTAATATTTTGCTGGATGCGACTACAGCAGGTGTAACTTATCAATGGCAAAACTTAAGTACAAATCCTACTTTTAATGCAACTACTGTTGGAACCTATTATGTAATGGTGACCAATGTTTGCGGATCATTTACTGATACCCTTCATATTACTTCATTAAACAATCCTGTAGTTAATTTAGGAAACGACACACTGGTTTGTGGCGGACCTATCAATATTTTATTGGATGCATTTAATTCGGGGGCTACCTACTTATGGCAGGATGCCAGTACCAATTCAACATTCAATGTAAATACAGCGGGGCAATATTATGTTGCCGTAACCAATACCTGTGCTACGGTAACTGATACCATCAATGTTCAATTATTAAATATTCCGGTAGCCGATTTGGGAAATGATGTTTCGCTTTGTGCAGGCAGCATTAATTTTATATTGGATCAAACACAGCCTAATGTAAACTATTTGTGGCAGGATATGAGTACCAATGCCACTTTTAATGTTACAAATCCAGGAATCTATATTGTAGGTATTAGCAATGCTTGTGGAGTGGATATTGATTCGATGACGGTTATTGAATTACAACCACCTGTGGTTAACCTTGGCAATGACACTTTGATTTGTACGTCTCCTTTTAATTTATTGTTGAATGCATTTAATCCATCATCCACATATTTATGGCAAAATGCAAGCACTAATAGTAGTTTGAATGCTACGTCTACTGGAACATATTTTGTAACCGTAACCAATAGTTGTGGTGCAGTAACGGATTCTATCAATATTGTAGGAGGTACTATTGCAACGGTTAATTTAGGTACTGATGTGGTGTTATGCACAGGCGATCAAATTCAACTGGATGCAACCATTAATAATGGTATTAGTTATTTATGGCAGGATGGAAGTACCAATTCAATATTCAATGTAACGGTACCGGGTATTTATCATGTTGCAGTAACGTCTGCTTGTAATATTGCCCATGATACCATTGAAATTTTACCTCAATTACAAATTACCGATGTACTTAGTGATTTTGTTGCTGATTGTTTTGAGGATAGTATGTTCATTGATATTTCAAATATCTATCCTGGAATTACGGGTATTTGGAGTAATGGAGAAACGGGTTCATCCACTTTTATTACCGAAACAGGAGAGCATTATTTTAGTTTTGATTATTGTAATGAAGATTATACTGATTCGTTTACTGTAACATTAAAAAATCCTCAACAAGAAGAAATTTTTATGCCCAACGCATTTACTCCCAACTTAGATGAAGTAAATCCGGTATATAAAATCTATGGAGAGTTTACTACTGCTACCAGTTTTAGCATTATCATCTTTAATCGTTGGGGTCAGGAAATTTTCTCTTCAGATGACCCTGATTTTATATGGGATGGAACTTATCAGGGAGTAGCCTTGCCTGTTGGATCGTATTATGCCCGTGTAGAAATGACCCGTGAATGTAATCCCGAAATATTCAAAACCGGAACAGTAATTAATTTACTCCGTTAATACCTCATTCACAAAAAACAAATATTTTTGATGAATGATCTCCGTACGTCGGTTAAATATGGACAATTCATGGCACATCCAATGGGATGAGGTGAATTTTTTAATCGATCCATGGTTAAGCGGTACTGAAGTAGATGGCTTCTCCTGGTTCAATGAACAATGGCATGCAACTCCACCAATTAATTATGAAGAGGTAAATCCATTTGAATTCGCCATTATTTCACAGGGATATCCTGATCATTGCCATTTAGAGACCTTAAAAAAATTAGGTAACTCCTACTCTATTGCAGCTGTACCTGCAGCCAATAAAAAACTGAAAGGGAAAGTGGATAATACTTTGTATCCTGTTCCTAAAATAAACGAGCCTGCTTTAGAAATCAATTCTTTAAAAATATTCAGATTGATTCCTGACAAACCCATTGCTACTTTTAACGGACTGGTGATACAAAAAGGAAATGAATTTATTTTTCATGCACCCCATGGCGGTCCCTTCTCCAATGAAACCTTAGCACCATTGAAGGATTTAACCTGCAAATGTTTGATCACCACTTTTACTTTATATCAACTTCCGTTTTTTTTGGGTGGTAAAATTAATCCCGGTAAAAAACAAGCTGAAAAATTGATTGAACAATTAAATCCTGCATTTATTTTAAGTACCCACGATGAAAATAAACCGGCTAAAGGGATTTCTAACAAAATAGCCAAAAGGATATATCCTCAACTAACTACTGATATGCCGGCCAATTATACATACATTAACCACTACCAACCAGTTGAATTGATATGACAGAAAATTATTTACAAGAAAATAAAGAATTATGGAACAAAAGAGTTCCGGTGCACATTGATTCTTCCTTCTACAATATGCAGGAATTTATTGATGGAAAAAATGTACTCAATACCATCGAATTAGATTTATTAGGGGATATCAAAGGAAAATCCATTCTTCATTTGCAATGTCATTTTGGGCAGGATAGTTTATGTATGGCGCGAATGGGAGCTCAGGTTACAGGAGTTGATTTTTCGGAATTAGCCATTCAAAAAGCAAAAGAACTGAATACACAAATTGGCACCAATGCTGAATTTATTTGTTGTGATGTATACAGTTTAAAAGAACATCTTGATAAAAAATTCGATATTGTTTTTACCAGCTATGGTACCATTGGTTGGTTACCTGATATGGACCGATGGGCAAATATTGTTTCTCATTTTCTACAACCCGGAGGAAAATTTGTTTTTGCAGAGTTTCATCCTGTGGTTTGGATGTTTGATGATAATATTAATACTGTTGCTTATTCTTATTTTAATGATGAACCTATCATCACCGAATCCGAAGGAACCTATACCGATAGAAATGCAGATATTAAAGCCAAAGAATACGGATGGAATCATTCTATTGATGAAGTAGTATCCGCTTTATTAAGTCAAAAACTTAGCTTACAAACCTTTAAAGAGTACAATTACTCTCCGCATAATTGTTTTAAAAATTTAGAAGAATATACACCCGGCAAATTCAGGTTTACACATATGGGAAATAAAATACCGATGGTATATTCGCTGGTGATGGAGAAGTTCAAAATTTGACATTCAAAATTAGAAGTCGAACTTTGAATGTTAAATTTTGAACTTTTAATATCAAATTTATAATTTCATCGTTATTTAACTAACCCAACTCAGTTTACATGAAAAGATTACTC
>CAZUXM010000037.1:21992-25264 GCA_964624635.1 uncultured Candidatus Competibacteraceae bacterium | reverse complement strand
CTGCTCATTTTTTACATTTTTAAATTGAGGGATAAATTCTTCTGCCTGAATATATTTTTCATCTACCCATACATCAATACTCATTACGAGCTTAACACTTTTGCCTCTGGCATCAATGCTTCTTTTACGGATAATAAATTGTTGAATCCTGTTCTTTTCAATACTCAGATGTTTTCCAATAGCATTTTTAATGAACTCCATGTTATCATGAAATTCAGCAGGGATAGACATTTGAAAACTAACAGGCATTATTCAAATAAAAATGTAATGAATACCCCACGAGCATATAAACCCTCAATACTTCGGTTATAGATATTGTTCTCAGGGTAATGCAAATTAACAAAACCAAAGGCTCCCTTTACTTGCATTGAAAATTTAAAGTAAGGTAAATAAAAATCTAATCCAAAGCCGGCTTCGGCCTGAGCATCATGTGCTCCGAATTTTACAGGATAATCTGCGGCATTTTCTGCTTGTATCTTGTTGGATATATCATACACATATTTTGCCCCACCTAATACATATGCTCTAAAGTTGTTGATACGATTTGTTTTGAATTTAATATATAGAGGGAACTCAATAAATGTAGCTTCAATATCAAATTTATCGACTCTATTACCTGGACGTTCATATAACAAGGTTCTTGAAGTTAAGGTAAGTTGCGGTGTAAAACGAAGATCAAGATTTTCAGTTAATCTCATGTTAGTTTCAATTCCCATGGTAAACCCCGGGTTCCATAAAGGAGTAACAGAATAGATAGTGTCAGGTAACATAGCTCTCAAATCAGGAATGGTGCGTACAGCCACTCCCGTAAGTTGAGTACCGATATTGATACCAAAGTGAAATCTTCTACGATCATACTTAGGCATATTCACTCCTACTACTCTTTTTTGTTTTTTATGCCTAAATTGAGCATAACTTATTTCCGGAGCAAGAGAAATTGCCAGTAGGAGAAATAACAGGGATCTTTTTATGAAACTTCCGGTGAACATTGTTTGCTGGTACTAACGGTAAAAATTAGCTTTTATTTTTCACCGATATAGAGCGATGCTATACCAAAAGTAAGCTTTTTTGCTGAATAATTCTTAAAACCTCCCTGTGCCATCAACTCCAGAAACGCTTTCCCGTGTGGAAATGCTTTAATAGAGTCAGGCAAATAGGAGTAGGCAGAATTATCTTTTGAAATAAGTTTACCCCAAAATGGCATAATATATTTAAAGTAAAAAGCATAAAACTGCTTGGCAGGAAAATGTTCGGGTTGTGAAAATTCTAACACATAGAGTTTACCACCGGGCCTTAATACACGATGAATATCTGCCAACCCATTTACCGGACGTTCAAAATTGCGAATACCAAAAGCAATGGTGGCTGCATCAAAACTATTGTCGTCAAATGGTAATCTTTCAGAATCTCCTAATTTAAATTTGATAAGTCTTGATAGTCCTTTTTTAGCTACCTTTTTTTTACCAAACTCCATCATTCCTTCCGATATATCACAGCCTACAATTTCAGTAGCTGTGGTTGTACTCATGGCAATAGCTAGGTCACCCGTTCCTGTAGCCACATCCAAAATTCGTTTTGGCATCAGTTTCGATACTTCCTTGACCGTTTTTTTTCTCCAGCCAATATCAATCCCCATCGATAACAAACGATTTAAAAAATCATAACTGGGCGAAATGTTGTTGAACATTTCAGCTACCTCTTCTTTTTTGGATTTTTCGGTATTGTAGGGCTTAATACTTGACAAAACTGAATGTATTTATGAGGTGCAAAGGTAATATCAAATAAGTGGGATTCAACTTTTAAAGCAGATTTTAAGCAGTTTTAAGCTAAAACTATTTATTGCAAAGCGGTTAAAGCTACTTTTATTCTCTCAATAGCCTTTGTAATAAGGTCTTCGGAGGTAGCATATGATAAACGTATATAGTTTTCAGCACCAAATGCCGAGCCTGGAACCGTAGAAACATTAGCCTCATGAATAAGGTACATACTTAAGTCATCAGAATTTTTGATGGTGTATTTGCCTGAAGTTTTTCCAATGTAATAGGATATATCTGGAAAAAAATAAAATGCGCCTTGTGGGTTGTTAACGATAATATTCGGAATTTCACTCAATAACTGGTGTGCCAATTCTTTTCTTTTTTTGAATGCATCTATCATTAAAGAAACTTTCTCCGGACCATTGGTTAAAGCAACAATAGCAGCTCTTTGAGTTATTGAACAGGTAGCTGAAGTAAATTGACCCTGCATTTTTATACTTGCTTTAGCAATATCTTCAGGGGCGGCCATGTATCCTAAGCGCCATCCGGTCATAGCAAATGCCTTTGACAAACCATTGATAGTAACAGTGCGGTCTTTTATAGCATCAAAACTTCCAATACTGATATGTTTACCTACAAAATTAATTAATTCATAAATTTCGTCTGATACAATAATTATATTTGGATATTTAGCTAATACATTTACGATTGATTGAAGTTCATCGTAAGAATATACAGAACCTGTAGGGTTACAAGGTGAACTGAACATAAACATCTTTGTTTTTGATGTAATGGCAGCCTCCACTTGTTGTGCACTTACTTTAAAATCCTGATTAATCCCTGCCAATACTTCCACCGGTTTTCCTCCTGCCATTTTGATAATTTCTCTGTAACTTACCCAATATGGAGCAGGTACAATTACTTCATCGCCTTCATCAATACAAGCCATCACTAAATTGGCAATACATTGTTTTGCTCCGGTTGAAACCAATATCTGAGATCGTTTAAAATCAAGCTGATTATCTCTTTTTAACTTTAAACAAATGGCATCTAACAAGTCGTCATAACCTGCTACTGGTGTGTAATGAGAAAAATTTTGATCAATGGCATCTTTCGCTGCTTGTTTGATATATTCAGGGGTATCAAAATCAGGTTCTCCTAAACTAAGGTTGATGATGTCTTTACCTTGCGCTTTTAATTCCCTACTTAATCGAGCCATTGCAAGGGTTTCAGATTCGGCCATATTAGTGAGCCGCCTGGAAAAATGAGTCATGCACATTCAATTTACTTCACAAGGTTAACTAAATTTTTAATGTAACCAACGAGAAATTGGTATCTTTTTTACAATTATGGTATTATATATCAAAAACACTTACTTTAGCCACTAATTCAACTATTTATATGGACGCTTTTTTAGAGATACTTAAGTATATATTGCCCTCAGTGATCGTTTTTTTAGCTGTTTACTTTGTACTTACTAAACATTTGGATACCCAGTTAAAATCACAAGTGGTA
>CAZUXM010000037.1:0-21982 GCA_964624635.1 uncultured Candidatus Competibacteraceae bacterium | reverse complement strand
CCGGAAGACAGGGGGTACAAAGTACAGTACTTCCTATCAGGTTACAAGCTTATGAAAGAATGGTTCTGTTATTAGAGAGAATTAGTCCGCAGAACTTAGTGATGAGAGTAAATAATTCAAACGCCAATGTGGCTCAAATGCATCAGGAGCTTCTGTCATCTATACGGGCAGAATACGAACATAATCTTACCCAACAGGTATATGTTTCCAAAGGAGCCTGGGAGGCAGTAAAAAGGGCTAAAGAAGAAACTATTAAGCTTATCAATATAGCAGCTACCAAAGTAAATGATAACTCTAAAGGGGTTGAATTAAGTAAAACAATCCTTGAAATGAGTATGCAGATGGACAAAATCCCTACGCAGGTAGCCATTGACTTTGTGAAAGAAGAGGCCAGGTCTTTCTTTTAATCGTTTATATGACTTGTATTATTTAGCCTTTATTTTCCGTTAATAGTATTCTATCAACGGTTTTTCGTAATTTGTACCAAGTTTAATAGATGAATAACTTCCGTTATATATTAATCGCATTTGGGGTATTTGCAATGTTAAGTTGTGAACCTGAACAAACAACCACCCCCTATAATTTTCAAACTCCGGTGGGGTTTATTCAACCTAATATTCCGGCTAATAATCCAATGACTGTGGAAGGGGTTGAATTAGGCAGAAAATTATTTTACGATCCTATTATCTCTAAAGATAATATGCAATCATGTGCAGATTGTCATGTTCAAAGTTTTGGTTTTACTGATGATGGTTTACAATATAGTGTAGGAGTAGATGGCAACCCGGGAAACAGAAACTCTATGGCAATTATTAATCTGGCCTGGGGGAGTTCTTTCTTCTGGGATGGAAGAGCTCAAACCTTAGAAGATCAGGTGTTTGGTCCGGTGGTAAATCCTTTGGAAATGAATATCAGCTGGCCGGAGGTAGAACAAAAATTAAATGCCAATGATACTTATAGAGTGTTATTTAAAGAAGCATTTAACATTGATCATATTGACTCGGTGCATGTATCCAAAGCCATTGCTCAGTTTATGAGAACGATGGTAAGTGGTAACAGTAAGTATGATAAGTTTGTAAGAGAAGAAGTAAGTTTAACAACTTCCGAGTTAAATGGATTAAACATTTATAATACTGAAAGAGGAGATTGTTTTCATTGTCATACTTTATCAAATGGATTGGCAACAGACAATATGTTTAGAAATAATGCATTGGATGATGATGCTTCGATGGTAGATATGGGGAGAATGGATGTTACAGGTTTGGCAACCGATAAAGGCAAATTTAAAGTCCCCACTTTGCGTAATATTGAATTAACGGCTCCTTATATGCATGATGGTAGATTTGCTACTTTAGAAGAAGTGGTAGATCATTATGATCAGGGAGGAGTAGAGAGCAGTACGGTAGATCCTTTGATGAAACATACTGCCAACAGTGCCAGCCCTGGTTTAAATTTAACACTACAAGAAAAAACAGATTTGGTTAATTTTTTAAAGACGTTAACGGATCAAGATTTTATCAATAATGGGGCGTTTGCGCATCCATAGAATTATTAATTACTAGTTTAGATAGAATCTCGTAGCCTTTAGAGCCAATATTATTTATTACCTCCTTATTGTTGTTATGGTCTCCATCTAAAAAATAGATTAGAGCATCTTTGTTTTCGTTTGAAAATTCAATTTTGGTAATCTTGAATATTGGAATAGAATATTTATTACCCAAATCCCTTTGAAGGTACTTGTAGAAATAATAAACTAAAATGGGAGTCCCAATTAATGCAAACAGCCCTGGCTGCCCTTTCAATATTCCAGATAGATATGCTATCCCAAGTCCACCAATCACAAAAATTATGAAAATCCAATTGGTAAGTACCCTCGTTCTATTATTCAACTTTGACTTATTAGTTTTTTCTGTCAGTTCTTTTATCTCACTCCAGTTTCCCGAACTTGTCATATATAAATTTGTGTCATCGATATTTATGTATCCAAATTGATATTTAAAATAGTCTTTCATTTTAATTCGATTCAGTTGAACTTTTTCTATTTTATTTTCAATATTCTTTTCGTTGCTCAGGATTCATTTCGGGTAGTTTTAAAAATTACAACCTATCCATCATGACCAAAGACCATGACACCTATCCTAAAGGAAAGGAATTTACCGTCTTCAGACTTTTATTAAAGATATAAAATTCAAACTTAAATTCGGTAAATACCTCTCCTTTTAAGGAGAGGTGTCAGCAGCTTGCTGCTCACGGAGAGGTCTGTGATTAAAAAGACTTCCTAAAAATTCCAATCCAACCTTACATTAAAACTTCTAGGTGGGTTCATTACTCCCGGCCGGGCAATGTATTCTAAGTTGGTGGCATTTTTCATAATGAAACTTACTTTCATTTTTATTTTATCGATGTAATAAGATGCTCTGGCATCCATAGTGAAATCTCCTCGGTATCCTGTATGGGTAGCAATCCATGGTGTAACAAAATCAGGAATAGCAATTTCAATAAAACCGAAATTAGGATCAATATTTTCGTATGTACTCATAAAATAAAAAGTGGTCCCTATACTTATATTTTTCCAACTCAAGTCAACATCCGCTCTTAAGGTATGTCTGTTTCTGAAATACAAAATAGATTTGTTCACATTAGCACTATCTAATAAATGATTTCCGTAAAACCTAAACATAGTATCTAAATAATTCCCTACATTTTTTAATCCGGGAAAAGCACTTAAATCAGCAGGGAAACAATAATTATAACCGGCATAGGTGTTCACTTGTATCGGACCTATTTTCCCTTTTCCACCTACTGTAAATTCAAATCCCATGATTCGGGCCTGACTGATGTTAAATGCTTTAAATCCAATTCCATCAGGAGGATAATCTCCAATATTGTATTGAATCATGTTTTCATATTCCATCCAGTATAATGCCACGTCAGCATAACCTGTCCATTTTTTGGTGATATTAAATCCCTGACGAACACCTATTTCTAAATTCCACCCTTTCTCAGGTTTTAAATCATAGTTAGGTAATACAAAAAATCCATTGATGAGTTCAGCACGAATAAACCTTTCACCTAATGAAGGAATTCTATAAGACTGACCAAATGAAGCACGTAAAAAAGTTTGTTTAGCAGCTCTAAAATTAATTCCACCTCTGAACACAGGTATTGATCCTTCTACTAAAAAGTCAGCACCATTTAATTCGTAACGAACTCCGGCTACTACACTCCATCTTCTATAATTAAATTCAAGTTGTCCGTATGCTGCTGCTGCAATCGTTTGAAAAAAGTAATTGGCTGTGCCGTTGGAATCTAATTGCAAACTATCAGGAAATAAATTGGATTGAATCCATCCGTAGTTTACATAAGCACCTGCAGTAACCGTAAACATTTTTTTGTAGAACTGACGTTGGTACTGATAATCCAATAATAAGTTATTAGCTACTGCATCAATATCACCATCAAACCCATACCTGAATTTTCTAAAATATCGAAATGTAATATTGTGTTTGTTGCCTTTTTTATCATGGTATTTTATATTCGGATCAAGCACCAAATAATAATACTTATCATCTGATGCAAAAGTAGGGCGGTAAATCCCTTCCTTAGCGTTTTGCCATAATACAAAACGACCCGAACGATCAAACATAAAATTTCCGTTCAGCCCGATGGATAGTCCCGGAATTTTTTTGAATCGATGTTGAACTTTAAAATTAATTCTTCCACGTGCCCCACTATTTCCCTGAAGTGGACTTCTTTCAAAATGGAAATTACCTCCAATGACCAAATCAGTATTTTGTTTTATTTGACGTGAATGATTAAAAAATACTCCGGTTGCTACGGGTTGCTCTGTAGATGACCACCATTTGGTTTCCGGTCTACGAGGGTCACCATACAATTGTGTATATACACTCACGTTAGTAGATGGTTTTGTTGAGGGCCATCCTGTAATAACATTGATTACTCCATTTAGTGAACCACTACCATAAAAAACTGAAGAAGCTCCTTTCATCACTTCTACCTGAGCAATGTTTTCAATGGGAACCAAATCCCATTCAGCTCCCCCCAAATCACCCGTGATTAAAGGCACTCCATCCAATAAAAAATTCACCCTTGTACCTACTCCATATGAATATCCGGCCCCCCCACGAATAGAAGCCTGACCATCGATTATCTGAACTCCCGGAACACGATTCACAATTTCTGCAACGTCTACCGAATTGGTGTTTTTTATCAACTCAGCAGAAACTACTTCCATTGAAATAGTTTCTTTATTTAAGTCCTTATCGTATCTACTACCCGAAACAACATAAGTGGCCATTTCCTTGGGAGCTTCATGCATCATAAGTTTTATGTCTCGATTTTCGCCCGGTGTTAGTTGTATAGATTGTGTTAAGGTATCATATCCCACAACAGTAAATGATAATTGTTGTACACCGGTATCTAAGTCTAATTTAAATTTACCACCAATATCAGTAGTAGCTGAAGGCTTACCATTAATTCTTATCACTACACCTATGAGCCTTTCTCCATTGGCGGAGTCAACAACGATTCCGGTAAGCGTAGCTTTTTGGGTATAAGCTAACGATCCGATGAATAAAAAGAAAATAAGTAGGGGTAGTTGTCTTATTCTCATGCTCAAATTTACAAATTTTTTATCTCTTTTTATTCCCACAGATTTCACGGATTATTCTAAGTCTGTAAATTTTATATAAGTTTTTGATTGCGTACCGATTTATTTGACTGATAGCATACGCCTCAGGCGTATGCTATCAGTCAAATAAAGTTTTAGTATTAAGAGTTGACGACGAATTTTTCTGTGAAAATCAGTGATATCCGTGGGAACAGAAATTTATCCTCTAATCCAGCAAAATCACTATTTTTGCCTGATTTTTATATTATGAGCAGAGAAGTTAGAGTAAGATTTGCCCCTAGTCCAACAGGACCATTACATTTGGGTGGAGTTCGTACCGCATTGTATAATTACCTTTTTGCCAAAAAACATGGAGGTAAAAATATTTTAAGAATTGAAGATACCGATCAAACCCGTTTTTATCCGGGTGCTGAAGATTATATTGTAGAATCATTAAAATGGGTAGGGATTAGTTTTGATGAAGGTGTTCATATTGGTGGACCCGATGCTCCTTACCGCCAAAGTGAAAGAAAAGAAATGTACCGTCAATATGCCGAAAAATTGGTAGAAAACGGAAATGCCTATTATGCTTTTGATTCGTCGGAAGAATTAGACGAAATCCGTGAAAAAATGAAATCTGCCGGAAATGCTAATTGGCAGTATAACAATATTACCCGTGTGAATATGAAAAACTCGTTAACCCTCCCGGCTGACGAAGTGAAAAGAAAATTAGATGCAGGAGATCCATACGTAATCAGAATTAAAATTCCTCGTAATGAAGAAGTGAGATTAACGGATATTATTCGCGGGGTAGTAGTTGTGAATTCCAACAATGTGGATGATAAAGTATTATTCAAGAGTGATGGAATGCCTACTTATCATTTGGCCAATGTGGTGGATGATTATTTAATGAAAATATCACATGTGATTAGAGGAGAAGAATGGTTACCGTCAGCACCGTTACATGTGCTATTGTATAGATATTTAGGTTGGGAGGAAGTAATGCCTGAGTTTGCTCATTTACCTTTGATATTAAAACCTGACGGAAATGGTAAACTAAGTAAACGTGATGGTGATCGTTTAGGATTTCCTGTATTTCCGTTAGAATGGAAAGATCCGTTTACTGGTGAAATTTCATCTGGTTACAGAGAATCAGGTTGGTTTCCTGAGGCTGTAGTAAATATTGTTGCCTTATTAGGATGGCATCCTGCTGATAACAAAGAGGTATTTAGTATGGATGAATTGATAAAGGAATTTAGTCTAGACAGAGTATCAAAATCAGGCGCTAAATTTGATTTGGAAAAAGCAAAATGGTTCAATCAACATTATTTGCGTTTGCAAACAGATAAAGAATTAGCGGCTTTAGTAAAACCATTTGTTGAAGCGGACGGTTTTAAAACAAGTGATGAATTGTTGGAAAAAGTAGTGGCAGTACAAAAGGAAAGAGCTTTATATCCAAAAGATATTTACAATGAAGGAAAATTCTTTTTTGCAGCACCTACAAGTTTTGATGCAGACCTTTTACAAAAGAAATGGAAAGAAGGTTCAACTGAAATTGCACAAAATTTAATTCCAGTATTTGAATCAGTAAACGATTATACTTCTGCATCAGTAGAAGCTGCGATTAAAAAACACCTGGAAGAAAATAAAATTGGAGTAGGAGCAGTGATGCCTTTGGTAAGAATTTTATTAACCGGAGGATTAACCGGACCCGCCGTATTTGATATAGCAGCTATTTTAGGCAAAGATGAGACATTGAGCAGAATGAATAATGGGATAAATATTATCTCAAAAAAATAAATTTTTCATGAACACCAGAATTGAACTCAAAGGACTCAAGTTTTTTGCTTATCATGGTTTGTATGACCAAGAAAGAGAAAAAGGAAGTTGGTTCAATGTAGATATATGTTTTGATTGTGACGCATCAAAAGCAATCATTTCTGATTCAATTGAAGGTACTGTAAACTATGAAGAAGTGTATAAAATTGTGAAAGAAGAAATGGAAATACCTTCAAAACTTATTGAACATGTTGCAGGAAGAATACATCAACGATTGCAGAAGGAAGTGAAAGGGGTTTCTCAACTAATTACAACTCTTTATAAATTAGAAGCACCCTTGGGTGGACCATTAGATTATGTTTCAGTTACACTCCAATAATGAGTTCAAAAAAAACATGTGAAGGTTGTGGTAAAAAATTCACTTGTGAATTAAAACAAGAATGCTGGTGTAAGAAAATGGATCTTACGAGTAAGCATCGGCATGAGTTGAAAAAAAAGTATGCAGATTGTTTGTGTCCTGATTGTTTACTTAAAATATCAAAACAATAAAAAAGCCTTCTCCCGATTGGTCGGGATGAAGGCTTTTTTATATTGCGAGTAAAGTGTAATATTATCGTTTCGCAACTATATGCCCATGGTCATCTTTTTTTAGAGCATGTATCATATGATTATGATGAAAACTAATCTCAAATGATGAATTGTCTGTTTCACTGATAATCCATTTACCTGTTTTTTCACCGTTTTTATAATGTGCTACAGCAGTAAGTTTTCCGGTTTCATCCCAGGTTTTCCAAGTTCCATGTTTTACGCCATCTTTAAACTTTCCTGTTGAAGATTTAATTCCACTATTATAATAATGAGTAAATGTATAATTCCCCGCATCAGAACCATATATTGATGACTTTATACCACCATTACCATCATATTGTACTTTATTGATTCCTTGAGCTAAGATGAAGCTGGGCAAGCTTACTAATAAAATAACCAATACTTTTTTCATAAATCCCATAGTTTATTGGTGATATAAACAAAAGTACGATTAATTTACATTAAGGTTACGTTTTGGTAACATTGACTTAACATTGAATTGTCAATAAAGATTAATTCTCTGATTTACTGCAATTTAAATTTGCCTTTTTTACGTCACCCACGGTCATTTTTTGAGGTTGTTGCACAAATTCATGGCGTATATAGCTTACTACATCCGCGATTTCGTCTTCTTCAATGACCAAATTACCAGTCATTCTCCCGGAGTATGGGGTTCCGTTAACATCAATCTTTCCGTCTAGCCCATATCTGATGATACAAACTATAGAGTCGGTTTGGGTCCATTTGGGGTCGTTTAATGGAGGAATTAATAATTGTAAACCTTCACCTTTTTTACCATGACAATTACCACAATGTTTTTCGTAAGATTTTTTGCCTCGTTGGAGGTAATAATTTTTTTTGGAACTGTTCACTATCATCACAGTGATGATAGATATCACACAAAGAAATATACCTATGATATAATACTTACTTTGTTTCATTTAAAAGCAAAGGAATGTCTTTGATGAGCTGATCTACCTCCTCACTTCGTGTACCATCATACATTCCACGTATATATTTTTGTTGATCAACAAGTATCAATGCTCCGCTATGTATATATCCTCCCGGTTCATTGGGTGCTTCTTCTGCACTTACCATATAATAATCACTCATCGCATAAATAGAATCTTTATCACCGGTAACAAAATGCCACTTATCACTGCTTACCTTTAATCGTGATGCATATTCGTGTAATACTTCAACAGTATCATAATCAGGATCAATGGTATGACTCAATATTTTTAATCGAGGTTCATCTTTAAAGGCTTCATACACTCTTAATAGTTCTGATTTCATTTTAGGACAAATGGTGGGGCAGGTAGTAAAGAAAAAATCAGCAATATAAATCCCATTGAAGGTTTTATCGGTTATAATTTGCCCATCCTGATTAGTAAAAGCAAATGCAGGAATTTTGGGATAAATTGTATCGGGTACCAATTGCCCATTCTCTTCATGTGATGAATACATAGGATTGCCTAAGTAAGGAAGTTTCGTTACAGAGTTGTTGGTTTGTTGTTTTTTACCGCCACAACTGATAAAGAAACTAGCAACTACTATATATATAGTATATTTCATAATTAATGTGTTGAATATTTATCGATCAATCCTTTTGCTTTTTCTTTGGTTTGGTTGGTAAATAATTCAATGTCTTCTATTTTTTTCTTTTCATTCTTATAATAACTCAATTGTTCATCATATGGGATGAACTCATCAGGGGCTTTATATTTATGCATCCAATCCATCATATCTACATCGGCTTTTTCAAGATCAAGAATCACTGAACTTATTTCATTGGCAGATAAAGAGTCGATGGTGGTAACATCAATGGCTACTAATTTTTTCTTCAATTTAAATAGTTCCCCATGATCTTTCATGGTTCTATCATGAGCTTCCATCACCTCAAGAGCTGCTTTTTCAAGCTGTTTTTTTTTACTTGATCCACAAGCAACAGCCATAGAAAGGATACATATATATATAAGGAGTCTTTTCACAATCACAAAAGTTGTAAAATTTATTTATATATCCGCCTGTGTTATTGGATGAAGGGGGGTCTATCCGTTTTTTTTGTTAAAAAAAATGAACCTATGCCAAACTTGCGTGTAACACTACCTATAAATAAGTAAAAACAAACCACAGGTCATTCAAATTTTTAAAAATCAAAGTCATGAATAAAAGAGCTATTTTATTATCAGGTATTTTATCCTTAGGGATACTAAGTTCCACACTGGCAGCCGGTAATACACCTTCAGCCGGTAAGATGATTACTAAACGTTCGTCAGTAAAATTTGTATTGGGTAAACAAAAAATTCAGGTTGCCTTGTTAATGGATACCAGCAGCAGCATGGATGGATTAATAGAGCAGGCAAAATCTCAATTGTGGAAAATTGTGAATGAATTAGCTACTGCCGAATACCAGGGAACCAAACCTACTATTGAAATTGCGTTATATCATTATGGTAATTCAGGCTTAAGCCAATCGTCTCAATATATTCAGCAGGTTTTACCGTTTACATCCGATCTAGATAAAGTGTCTGAAGAATTATTTAAACTTTCAACTAATGGAGGTGATGAATATTGTGGTGCTGTAATTAATGATGCCACTTTAAACTTAAAATGGTCAGAGTCTAATGAAGATTTAAAGCTGATTTATATTGCAGGAAATGAACCATTTACTCAAGGTAAAGTAGATTATAAAAAAGCATGCAGAGATGCCATAGCAAAAGGAATTGTAGTCAATACCATTTATTGTGGTGGTGAATCAGAGGGAATTAATTCAAACTGGAAAGATGGAGCTTTATTAGCTGATGGGGAATATATATCTATCAATATGAATGAAGCTACGGTATATGTTCAAACTCCATTTGATACCACATTAATTCGTTTAAATAATGAGTTAAATTCAACCTATGTTTTTTATGGTGAAACAGGTATAATGGCTGCTGCAAACCAAAAAGCACAAGATGATAATTCAAAAAAGTATTCTGAATCAAATGCTGCCGAAAGAACCGTATCAAAAGCCGGTAGTGGATATATGAATGCTACATGGGATCTGGTTGATAAATCAAAAGAAAAAGATTTTGATATCAAATCAGTGAAGAAAGACGAACTTCCTCTTGAAATGAGAGATATGGATGAAGAGTCAAAAGTAAAATATGTGGAAGAAAAGTCGGCAGAAAGAGAAAAAATAAAAACAGAGATTAATGACATCAACAAACAACGCCAGGCATATATTGATGAACAGAATAGTTTGAATAAAAATGAAAATTCACTAGACGCTGCAGTGATTAATAGTGTAAGAAATATTGCTGAAAAGAAAAATTACGAGTTCGTAAAAAACTAACCTATGAGTAAAAAAATATGGTTAATAATGGCGGTGATATGCTGCCATTATTTACAAAGTTTTGCCGGGGGTTTTATGTTGGTTAATAATACTGTTTCAATGGTCAATACCAACCTTAAAACTACTCCAAAGCTTCAGGACTTTACGTTGCGATGTAAAAAACTCCGTGTTGATGTTCAAATGGACGGACCTTTAGCAGTTACTACCATTGAACAAACATTTGAGAATGGTACTGCTCAAAGATTAGAAGGAGATTATTTTTTTCCACTTCCTAAAAATGCAGTCATTAAAGAATTTAGAATGGAAATGAATGGCGAAATGGTAAAAGCCGAAATGTTGGATGCCACTAAAGCAAGGCAGATTTATGAAGACATAGTTCGACAAATGAAAGATCCTGCTTTATTGGAATTCTCAGATCAAGGTATGTTACGTATGAGAATATTCCCAATTGAGCCCAAGTCAACTAAAGAAATTAAGCTGGTATTTGCTCATTATATGCCGGTGGATAATGGTACATACGAATATGTATATCCGCTAAATGCACTTAAATACAATTCACATCCTATTGAAGATGTAGTATTAAATGTGGATATCAAGTCAACCGAAAAAATAAGAAATGTTTATTCACCAACTCATTTAGTAGATGTGGTTCATACTTCTGATTTGAAAGCCAAGGCATCAATGGAAACAGATGAAGAGATTATGCCTTCACAATTTAAATTGTATTATTCAACATCTTCGTCCTTATTAGGAATGTCAATGTTTCAATTTAAAGAAAAAAACGAAGACGGGTTTTTTATAGCTGATATCAGTCCTGGATTTATTGATGAGAATAAGATAGTAAGCAAAGATGTCACTTTTATCATGGATATTTCGGGAAGTATGAGAGGTGATAAAATTATTCAGGCAAGAAACACATTAACCAAATGTGTTGAGCAACTCAATGCGGGTGATAAATTTGAAATCATCACTTTTGGGACTGAGGCCTATCAGCTATTTGGAAAAAGAACCATAGTAGATGAAACGTCAAAGAAAAAAGCTTTTGCTTTTATTGATAGAATAGAACCTTTAGGAGGAACCAATATGGATGCTGCTTTTGGTTTGGCAATGCAGGAAAAGGTAGATCCTGTTCGTCCATCGAACATTATATTTATTACGGATGGTCGTCCAACCATTGGAGAATATGATGAAGCCAAACTGATGAAAAAAATATCATTATCCAATGCAAAAAGCCACCGTATATTTACTTTTGGTATTGGAGCAGATCTCAATATTAAGTTATTGGATTTAATTGCAGCTGATGGTCGTGGTTTAAGAACTTATATTAGTGAAGGCGATGATATTAGTAAAACAGTTACTTCGTTTTTTAAAAAAATATCTGCTCCTGTATTGAGTGATGTAAAAATCTCTTTTGCGGATGCTCCAAATGAATATCAAGTATTTCCTAAAAATTGTCCGGATATATTTTATGGAAGTTCATTAACAGTGAGTGGAAGATTCCGTAATCCTGGAGCCACTAAACTGATTGTTGAAGGAATGTTGAATGGAACACCACAACGTTTTGAATATGATGTGAATTTTAAAGAAGAAGCATCAGAGCAGGAATTTGTACCGGCTATTTGGGCATCACGTAGGGTAGGAGATTTATTAGATCAAATAAGACTTACCGGGGAAAATGATGAGCTAAAAGACGAAATTGTTACACTTTCTCGTCGATATGGAATCATTACACCGTATACCAGTTATCTTATTTTAGAAGATGAAAGAGCCAATATGATGAGTAATAGAAGAGACATGACCATTTTTAACCCAAATGTTGTTGGACAAGGGGGTGTTGCTATGGAAAGAGAATATGATGATTTAAAAAAAGATAATGGTATAATGTCTCAGGAAAAAAGTAGTGAGGTACAAACACTCAATTATGCATCTAATGTATCATCTACCAAAGTGGCCAATAAACGAATGAAAGTTCACACAGGCGAAGCCAATGATAAAGAAGAGGAGTTGGTCAATTATAATACCATTGCTAACGGACGTGCCATGTATCAAGCCGATAGCGTAATGATAGATGCAGATGTGATGAATGAAAAAAATTCCAAACTAAAACGAAAAGAAATAAAATTTGGCAGTGATGAATATTTTAACCTGGCAAGCTCAAATAAAACAGCCAGAGATTATATGAGTAAAAACAGAAATGTTCAATTCATTTACAATAATGAAATCTACATGGTGGTAGATTAAAAATTTCGTTCTTCGTCTCGATTTTTTCGAGGCAATATCATTCGGGTTCGACAAACACGAAAAAGGTCAGGAGTAATTACCCTGGCCTTTTTTATTCTTTGATGATTTTGTACTTTGATTCTACAGAGCCATTTATTTTTAGATAATATAAACCCGGAGCCACTGTTGCCAGTGAAACAGTGTTTTGATTGGATAGAAGTTTACCTTCCAGTATTACCACACCAAAACTGTTGACAACTTCATACGATAATATTTCTTCTTTATTATGGTTAATATTCAGCTCCGAAATCACCGGATTGGGAAATACCATTATTTGTGTTTCATTTTGAATATGAATGGAAGTAATGTCGAAAGTAGTTTCATCCCCATTTAAATCTACTTGTTTTAATTGATAATAATTAACGCCATAGGATGGGAGTAAATGAGTGATGTGATAATTTCTAATCATATTTGAATTACCGGCACCTTCAATTCTTTCTACTAATTTCCATTCAATTGCATCGGTTGAATGATATACTTCAAAATGTGAATTATTGGTTTCTGATGAAGTACTCCAAGAAATTTCTGATTGGTGTAAATGATTTTCTTTTACTTCAAATGAAATTAATTCAACAGGAAGAGGAATTATTGGACAAAAAGTAAACATCTTCCAATCATTATTGGCACCCAACGAACCAAATCCCATTCCTAAAAATAAGCTATCACCCATAGCAGCATAAGCTGGACCATATCTACCATTACTAGTACCGGTAACATTTGGACTGGTACCTAATAAAGTCCAAGTTCCTAAAGGACCTGCGTTAGGGTCAAATTGCCATATATCATTAAAGTTTGATCCGGATTGTGTAACCCCACCCATTAAAATAAGTTTTCCGCAATTAGGGGTAATGATTGGACATTCGCGTGGTGCACCAGGGAAAGGAGCCATAGCAGTCCACGTTCCACCTGAACCCGTTGTGGGATCAAACCTCCAAAAATCACTATAAGCAGTTGTTCCCGGATTACTTCTACCTAATCCAACATAGGCATATCCATTTAATACAGCTTTTCCAAAGTTAGTTTTTCCTGAACCCGGATAAGCAGTAACACTTGTCCATTGCGAACCCGATGCTGCAGATGGTTCAAAACGATACATGGTATTTAAATTTACATTTCCTACAATGTATCCACCCCCCACATATCCATAATTTCCTAATCCAAAACTAAACGCTGATGCCGGACCATTGGGAATATTATCTACAGTTGAAAAACTTGATGGGGGAGTAAATTCATGTACTACATTAGAAAATGTTCCCGGTTGATCAACCCCACCTCCAAAAAATATTCTGTTATTTACTACAAACGAAAACCCGAATTCGCTTTTTATGGCTGGTACGCCAGGAACAATAGACCAGCTGTTTGTTCCAATGTTATAACGGATAAATTGATCAATATCACCAAACTGAAATGTTCCCATTAAATAAATTGAGTTAGTAGGGCGGTGAGCCATTCCGGGGGCAAATGCCCATTGACCTAAGTAGCCGGTTTTATTGGTAAAGGTTTGGGTAAATGTAGGTGTAGCGAATGCAATAATACCTACCAGCCCTAAACAGGCTTTAGCTGCAGTAAAGTAGTTCTTAACCATAGGCAAGTGTTTGAACCAACTATGTAAAGAAGTGGTTGTTTTTGTTGAATTTGATATAAAGTTAAATTCAGCAAAGGGGCTATACTTTCAGTAAAATCTACACTTATAAGTAGTAAAATGTTAATTACTATAGATTTTATAAGGGTTTTAGGGGGCGTGTCCCTTTGAAATACCTGCAAACATTGAAGAGTAGCGTTTTTTATAGAACCTATAAGGTGGGGTTACTAACAGGTAATTGTTAATGCTATAGCTTGATTATTAGCCATCTAGAAGTTGACAAAATGTAAAAAGGCCGGAATATTTAACTATTCCGACCTTTTTTAATTCACCAAAACAAGATTTTTAATAAGCCTTATTACTTGGGGAAATCAGGCTCATTTACAAATAAGATGGGGGGACTCCATATTTGGTTGCCTCCTTATAATAAAAAATAATGTTAAACGAGGTTGATTAATTATTGCCGTTAACCAATGAAGTGGAAGCTTTTACCAGATTAATAAATTCTGCTCTGTAACCTTCCTCATCAAATGTTTTACATTTTTTTGCCTGTTCAATTATATTATCAAATGTACTTGAACCTTTGTATTCTGAATTTCTAAGCAACATTCCAAACTGAGCAACGGTAGCTGCAAAACGCAAATTTTCTGAGGCCGATTCAAATGGGTTATTAGATTTTTTAAGTACCTCTTCAATAAGTATACTGGTATTGCTTTGTGGAGGCTTATATCTAAATTTTATAGTAAATACCTCCTCCTCAAATCCTGTGTTTATTGATGTTTTTTGGTATTTTAAATCTTCATTTATTTTCGATTTATCATCCACATATTCTATTTCGTACATAGCAGTAACAGAGTGACCGGCTCCAATTTCCCCTGCGTCTCTTGTATCATCATTAAATTCCCAATCTTGCAATACACGATTTTCATATCCAATTAAACGATATGATTTTACAAGAGCAGGATTAAATTCTACCTGAATTTTTACATCTTTTGCGATGGTAAATAAAGTTCCGGTCATTTCTTTTACCAATACTTTATCAGCTTCTAATTGTGAATCAATATAGGCATAGTTACCATTTCCTTTATCTGCAAGTATTTCCATTTTACTGTCTTTGTAATTCCCCATACCGTAACCCAGTACCGTTAAAAATATTCCTTTATCTCTTTCTGATACGATAAGATCTTCTAAATCAGCTTCTGAATTCACACCTACATTAAAATCACCATCTGTGCAAAGAATGATTCTGTTATTTCCTTCTTTAATGATGTTTTTTTCAGCGATGTTGTATGCTAATTTTATTCCGGCACCACCGGCGGTGCTTCCTCCGGCGGATAAATTTTCAATGGCATCAATAATATCTTTTTTCATATCACCGGTGGTTGGATTTAATACTAGCCCCGCAGCACCAGCATAAACAACAATGGATACTTTATCAATAGGTCGTAGCTGTTTTACAAGTGCAGTTAATGAAGATTTTACCAAGGGAAGTTTATTACTGCTGCTCATAGAACCTGAAACATCAATTAAAAAAACAAGGTTAGAAGCAGGTATATTTTTAGGCTCTATTTTTTTCCCTTGTATTCCAATGGAGATAATATCATGATCTTTGTTCCAAGGGCAAGTAGAGGATTCCATATGGATTGAAAACGGATGTTCGTTGGTGGGTTGAGGATAATCATAATTAAAATAGTTGATCATTTCTTCCAATCGAATCGCATTTTTATCAGGGAGAATACCTGCATTAATCATTCTTCTTATGTTTGAATAAGATGCTTTATCTACATCAATAGAGAAAGTAGAAAGTGGATTAGTAAACGGACTTGTAAATCTATTCTCTACAATTTTAGTGTACTCTTCGTCTTCAAACAACCGTGAATCATCAAAATTAGCATTGCCATTTTGAATTTTTATTCCATCTACAAACACTTTTTGATTGTTATCTGCTGAGTTAATTATTCCTGGCGTAGTTAGGAGTGCTCCAACCACATCAGATTGTCCCATGCTTGAGGGTATTCGCTGAATATCATCTCGGGTAATAGTTACGGTTGATACATTGGCATGCATTTTTGCTTTATTAGTGCTTACCGTATACTCTTTCAAAGTTACACCAGCCTTCATTTTAGCATATATAAGAGTAATTTTACCACTATCAATTAATATGTTGTTGTATGATAAGTTAGGTAGCCCGGCGCTGGTAAATTTTACATCATATATACCTTGCTGAATATTTTTGAGCCAAAAGTTCCCATCAATATCGCATGATTGCCCATTGATTATTTTCCCTGATTGTTCAAGAATTACGTTGGCAAATGGAATTGGGGTCTTCCCATCTTCTTCTGTAACCGCACCTTTCAGTTCACCTACATTTTGTGACCAAATAATTGCACCTAAAAAGAAAGCCGTAATAAAGCTGATTAGTTTTCTCATATTTTTTAAGTTATTGTTGGTTATCTGTTACGCATACAATGGCCTTGAGTTAAGAACAAGAATGGCTATTTGTCAGAAAAACGGGAATGTTAATATTTAAAATTATATAACTTGAAGTGTATTTTGTAAATAATTGTAAAATAGTGTTTTATGAAATATAAAGTGCCTTATTTTGCTAACAAAATATTAAATAGAGAGTACCTAGCTACTCATCGTTAAAAATATATTATACATTTAAACCATTGTTTTTGGTGAATTAATAAAGAGCCCTGCTAGTTATACTGGTAGGGCTTTTTTCTTTTTATACATTTGTAAAAAACACAACACTATGGGATTTTTTAAAGAGTTTAAAGAGTTTGCCATGAAAGGCAATCTCATTGATATGGCTGTTGCTTTTGTTATGGGTGCTGCCTTTACAAAATTGGTAACCGGGTTTATTCAGGGATTAATTATGCCAATCATTGGTATTGTAACTGCGGGTGTTGATTTTAAAGACCTTAAATATGTTGTAAAAGAAGCCGTGAAAGATGATAAAGGTGCTATTGTTAAACCAGAAGCAGCCATTATGTACGGTGAGTTTATTTCAATTACTATTGATTTTATTTTAGTAGCTTTTGTAATGTTCTTAGTTGTAAAAGCAGTAAATAAAATGAAAAAGAAAAAAGAAGAAGCACCTGCTCCACCTGCCGAACCCACCAAAGAAGAAGTACTGCTTACAGAAATCAGAGATTTGCTAAAGAAATAATTTACTTACCTATTTAATATACTTACTCAGGATTTGGCTTACTTCACCAAATCCTGAGTTTTTTTTGTGAGGTTATGCGTAAAATAGCTTTACAAAACCAATCGTCATGATCAAATCCATTTCCTTAACTATTTTATTTTTATTGGTACAGTTAACTTTATTTGCTCAAACAGCTGATACTATTTATCACGAACGTATTTATATTGGTACAGGTGAATACAATCCTCATCCTGATTGGCATGGAATATTAAGATTTGAAGATGCTGCTAATTATAACAGTGGTACTCTTTGTGATATCACTTATATTCCTGATGCTACTATTCCGGTACAACAATGTTCTACCGGAACGATGTTTATGAACTTTGAACATGGATTATATGTAGACGAAACCAACGACAGAATGTATGTAGCTACTTTATTTACTAATCCTAACAATGTATTAACTACTAATCCGGATACGGCCAAAGGTTCGATTGCTATTTTTGATAACATCAGTACTTTAAATGGTGGACAAACTCCGGCACGACATATCTACGGCAATCTAACTCAACTCCGCCAACCCCATGGATGTTGGTTAGATGAAGCGAATGATAGATTATATGTAGCTAATTCATTTGGTTGTAATATCCTGGTATTTAATAATGCATCTACGATAAATGGAAACACAGCTCCCGACAGAGTTATTTCACATCCAACCTTATCAACCCCGGTATATATTTTTATTGATAATACTGCTGATAGAATGTTTGTGGCTTGTAGTGGTGTTGGATGTGGTGGTCCTCCTAAAGTATGTATTTTTAATAATGCATCTACCATTAATGGAGTGGTAAACCCCAATGTAAGAATTGAAGGAAGTAATACCCGTTTAGGATATCGAAATCCTACCGTGCATAATGTTTGGTATAATACTACCAACGGATTATTAGCGGTTGGTCATCATACACATGAAATGTTATTTTTTGATATGAATACGGTAAATATGACTCCAGCGTCACCTACTACCTATAACATGATTCCTCGTGTAATTCAAATTAATGACGAAGTAAATTTATCAGATACTTCAAATCATAATTTATATGGTTTTTATTGGGATGAAGAAAGAGATATTATGTATGCTTCTGATGGAATTTCGAATGGAGGTCCGCAACCGGGTTCTCCTCCTAATGTGATTAAGATATTTGAAAACGTAAGTGATACTTCGGTACACGGAGTTATCATTCCTGATAGAACTATTTGTTGGAGTAATGGAGATGTATATTTTCCTCCACAACCTATATGGGTGCAAAAATCAATTACTTATGTAGGTTTAGAGGATGAAATGAGTAATACATTTACTTTATATCCCAACCCTGTGGTGGATGAATGTATGATACAATTGAAAACACCAGTGAACAATAAAAAAATAACAATAACCAATTGTATAGGTGAGCAATTTTTTGAAACTACCATTACCGGTACAGCAATAAAACTTGATACCCGAACCTGGAGTAAAGGACTTTACTTTATCAGTCTTGAAGGGTTAGGTACGCACCGGCTTATAAAACAATAAAATCCAGTGTACGTGAACTCAAACGGGTCTTTGATGAAAATTAAAGACTCTGTTTTGAGTTTATTACCTATTTTTGAAAAAAACTCAAACAATGAAAAAGCTGATAATATTTATTTTATTTCTGGGGGTAACTTCATTTATTCATGCACAAGCCTATGTGAAGGATTATTCTACCGGCAAAAAAATTTATACCTGGGATGATGGCTATTTGAGAGATTATCAAAATGGTGGTAAAAAAATATTTCAGGTGGATGGTGAATATATTAAGGAGTATTCTACAGGAAAAAAAGCGTATCAAAAGGATGGGAATTATTTAAAAGATTATTCTACCGGGAAAAAAGTTCTTCAATTTGATGGGGATTATGTGAAAGATTATTCAACAGGAAAAAAAATCTATCAAATCGATGGTGAATATATCAAGGATTACACTACTGGAAAAAAAGCATATCAGGTGGAGGGAATAATTCCTATAGAAGTGATTATGGCAGCAGTATTAAAAGGCTATTAAATAATTATTCATGTCGTAATGATTCCACAGGGTCAAGTTTAGCAGCACGTAGTGCAGGGTAAAAACCTGAAATTACTCCAACAACAAAGCATACTACTACAGCGGTAATTATCCAGTTCCATGGAATGATAAATGCTCCGCCAAAAATCAGGGTCATTAAATTACCAATACTAATTCCTAAAAATACTCCCAATGCACCTCCAAGTTGACAAATAAGGATTGCTTCAATTAAAAACTGAAATGCAATACCTCCGCGGGTAGCACCAATGGCTTTACGAACTCCAATTTCTCTTGTACGTTCAGTAACACTTACCAGCATAATGTTTAATAGCCCAATCAATGCTCCCAGCAAGGTAATTACTGCAATAACAACCGAACCGATAGATATGTAAGCAGTCATCCCCAGCAATTCTTTAATAATACTATCACTTTTTACTATTTCAAACGATGGGTCTTCGCCGGGTAAATCCCCACGGGCAATTCTAAAATCTCCGGTAGCAGCATCAATTCCTGGATCTATCATATCCGCATTTGGAACTTTTACTGTTAGTGCATAGGACGTTTTTTCGGTTTTATAATTCTGACGTAAATTATTTAAAGTGATAATCACCGAACGATCATTACTCATTCCAATACCAGCTCCTTTGGCTTCTAATACTCCAACTATACGATATCTTTTTGGACCGATGGAAACATCCTGTTCAACACAATCATTATTATTGAATAAATTCTTTTTTATTTCGGCCCCAATGAGTACCACATTTCTACCTGATATTACTTCTTCATTAGTGAAATTTCTTCCTTCGGCAATAGCAAACCCACTGGCTTCAATATAATTTTCATCACTCCCTGTTACTACAATGTTTGGATTCGTTTTTTTACTACCATTTTTAATGACGGCAGCCCTGGATGCTAATGCAGAAATAGAAACAGTTGCTGGGAACTCAAAATCATTTTTAAAAGCTACCGCTTGTTCATACGTAATAATAGGATGTTTTTTGGGTCGTTGCCCAGCTTTACCAAAGCTGGCCCTAAAACCTCGGTCACGAATGGTAAATGTATTGGCGCCTAAAAAAGCAAAGTTTTCATTGATACTTTGTTTCAAAACATCAATAGCTGTAAGCATCCCAACTAACGACATAATACCCAGCGCAATAATAAAAATGGTAAGTACAGTACGAAGTATTTGCCCCTTAATGGAGCGCCAGGCGATGGTAATATTTTCTCTCAGTTGCCTGAATTTCATTCAATAAAGGTCATTATTTTTTTAATACTTCCATCGTAAATCATTGGTTTTAACGATAATTAGTATCGTTGGCTGACATTTTGTCACCAGTGAGTAGGATTTTTGTAAATTTGCGGTTCATCTTCCAAAAGCATGTTTGAGATAGAAAAAAAGGTAATTGAAGAAAATAAGCAGGGTACAGCCACCTTGCTTAAAACGGAAGCCCCGGCCAATGCTAAAAAACTATACCTGGAGAGTTATGGTTGTCAAATGAATTTTAGCGATAGCGAAATAGTGGCTTCCATTATGCAGGAAAATGGATATTACACCACCAACAATTTATATGAGTCGGATGTTATTATGTTAAACACATGTGCTATCCGCGAAAAAGCAGAGCAAACGGTTAGAAAACGTTTGACAGAATTTCGTAAACTCAAAAAATCAAAACCATCCTTAATTGTTGGAGTATTAGGTTGTATGGCCGAAAGGTTAAAGGAGAAGTTTTTAGAAGAGGAAAAGTTAGTTGACATTGTGGTGGGTCCTGATGCATACAGATCTTTACCTGATTTGGTGGAAGAAGTGAATGGGGGGCAAAAGGCCATGAATGTTCTTTTATCATTAGAAGAAACCTATGCGGATATTAGTCCGGTAAGGTTGGGGGGAAATGGGATCACGGCTTTCATAAGTATCATGAGAGGTTGTGATAACATGTGTTCGTTTTGTGTGGTCCCTTTTACCAGGGGGAGAGAAAGAAGCAGAAATCCAGAAACGATTTTGAATGAAGCTCGTGAATTGGTAGCTGAAGGATATAAAGAAGTAACCCTGTTAGGTCAGAATGTAGATTCATATTTATGGTATGGGGGTGGGGCTAAAAAAGAATTCAAAAATTTAACGGAGGAAGAAAAAGCTAACGCTGTTGATTTTGCTCAATTACTGGATATGGTTGCGAATATCAGTCCTGATTTACGAATCAGGTATACTACATCCAATCCTCGTGATATGACGGATGAAGTATTGAAAGTAATGGCAAAACATGATAATATTTGCAAATACATTCACCTTCCGGTTCAATCAGGAAATACTGCTGTGTTAGATAGAATGAACCGCGGTTATTCAAGAGAAGAATATTTGAATCGTATTGCAGCCATAAAAAAATACATGCCTGATTGTGCTATCAGTACAGATATTATTTGTGGTTTTTGTGGTGAAACAGATGAAGAACATGAGGATACCAAATCATTGATGTTAGCAGTAGAGTTTGATTATGCCTATATGTTTAATTATAGTGAAAGACCCAAGACTTTAGCAGAAAGAAAATATAAGGAT
>CAZUXM010000036.1:0-25277 GCA_964624635.1 uncultured Candidatus Competibacteraceae bacterium | reverse complement strand
AATGAAGGTCAGATACAAACGGTACAGGCGTTTTATATGATGCGCATTGAAACCCCTAACATGCTGTATCGGCTATATATTGAAGATCTAAAATCAAACGGGAAAATGGCAGAATACGAAAAAGCCCTGCCTGATACTAACGTCTGGGGAACTAATAACAAACCCTATACAGAATATTATTTCAGGCACCCGGCCTATAATCAATATCCTGTATTAGGCTTATCCAAAGAAAAAATAACCATGTTTTGCACATGGCTTACCGAAAAAGCCAATACACTTTCATTAAAAAAATGGAAAGACAAAAAAATTGAATTTCGATTACCCGTTGAAATGGAATGGATGGTTGCAGCATCAGGGGGTGATACCAATGCTATTTATGCTTGGCAAGGTCCCTATATGCGAAAATTAGGTCAATATTTAAAGAAAAATGAACAGATTTTTGCAGGTGATTATCAGGCAAATTTTTTACGTGTAGAAGACAGTCAGATAACAAGAAACGAAAAAGGTGAATTAATTGTAACCAAAAGCAGAAATTATCAAATTGCTGGAAGCTTGAATGAAAAGTCAGATATCACTGCGCCTGTACTCAATTACTGGCCCAATGGGTATGGGTTATTTAATATGTGTGGTAATGTTCGAGAAATCGTACAGGAAGATGGATTTACTAAAGGAGGTGGCTGGATAGATCCGGGAGCTGAACTTCAAATTCGCTATAGAAATACATATAAAAAAGAAGGATTCCCCTGCGAAGGTTTTAGGCTGGTGGCTGTAGTGGAATAAATCTACTGTTCTAATATGTACTCTTTAAACATGCCATTATCATCTGATAAGTTAGCATGATCCTCAATGAGGCCTAGATAATATTTATCATTGGATCCAGGGAAATTAATGGTCATTGTAAAGCCTGAAATTTCACCTTGTACAAATTCCTGCTCTACAATTTTTACAATCATAGGTTTCGTATCTGATGTATTCCAATACCAAATATTTAAAACTTTATCAAAGTCTTTGTTGTATTCAATTTGAAAATATTCACTGGTAATTCCCCCACTACATCCATCACATCTATAAATACTTCCGGTAGGTAATTTTTGTGCTGATACATTTGTTTGAGTAAATATTCCTGCAACTAAAATCAAGGCAATTAATAAGTTCTTCATTTTCATTCAATTTAGTAGTATAAATATATCATTTCTATCATTGAAATCAATCCATTATTTTACCAATGGTAAGTTTTGATTTACAAAAAGGTATTATTTACTTATTTACTCCTTATCTTCAATAAAAGGCTCGTCTTGCGCTTTTAAAAGATCACTGCTTAGTTTTTTAAGAGGATTACGGCTATAGTTTTGGTTATTTGTTCGTGTACAATATAAATCAGCTGCTAAATATATAGCGTCTCTAAAAGAGGTTATATCTGCTTTGTCTTTCCCTGCCAAATCAAAACCCGGACCATGATCAGGCGATGTTCTAATAAATGATAATCCGGCTGTATAATTTACACCGCCTATACCCGCTAATGTTTTAAATGGAATTAATCCCTGGTCATGATACATGGCCAATACTCCGTCATAATTTTTAAAATTACCGGAGGCGAAAAAACCATCTGCCGCAAACGGTCCCATCACCAACATTCCTTTTTCACGCAAAGCATCAATAGCAGGTTGAATTACTTGTGCTTCTTCATTACCAAATTTACCATGATCACCTGCATGTGGATTTAAAGCCAATATAGCTATCTTGGGTTTTGAAATAGAAAAATCTTTTGTTAAAGATTCTTTAAGCAACATAGCTTTTTTATAAATATTCTCTTTGGTAAGCGTTGTTGATATTTGACTAACTCCAACATGCCCGGTAACCAATGCAACACGTAAATTTTCATGTACCATTAACATCAGCGAATCCTTACCTCCTTTTTGTGCAAAGTATTCAGTATGTCCTGCAAACGAAAAATTTACTTTGGAGAGGTTACTTTTATCAATTGGAGAAGTAACCAACGAATGAATTTTATTCGCCAATAAATCAGTGGTGGCTGCTTCTAAACTCATTACTGAATATTTGGCTCCTGTTTCATTTGAAACACCCGGTTCAATTTTCACTTCCTCCTGCCAAACATTAATGAGATTTATTTTTCCGGGCTGAGCCTCTTCTGCACTTCTAATGGCATGATATACAAAATTCTCGGCTGATACTGATTTTTTATAAAAGGATAAAACTTTAGCTGAACCATAAATTACCGGAGTGATGGTTTCCAGAATATCTGTTTCTGCAAACGTTTTTAAAATCAATTCCGCACCAATACCATTGATATCACCAATAGTAATTCCAATTTTTATCTTTTCAGCACCAGTTGCAATATTCATACTATTTTACTTTAATTTGTTGGTTACATATTTGGTTAATAATCTCACTCCGGCTCCTGTTCCAATAACCGTTCTGTATCCACGAGGTGAATCAAGCAATGCATTCGAAATATCTAAATGTATCCATGGATAGCCTACAAAATGTTCCAAAAATTTACCGGCAGTAATGGCTCCAGCTTTAGGTCCTCCAATATTTTTAATATCTGCAATATTTGATTTAATCAGGTCACCATATTCATCCCACATCGGGAATTTTACCAATCTTTCGTATACATCCATTCCGGCACTTTCTAATTCGTTCCATTGGTTGTCTGAATCTTTACCCATACCCACAATACCATATTCTCCAATGGCAGCTACTGCCGCTCCGGTTAAGGTAGCTAAATCAATTACTAATTCCGGATCATATTTTTTTGCGTAATGTAAGGCATCTGCTAAAATCAATCTTCCTTCAGCATCCGTATTCAATACTTCAACTGTAGTTCCGTTTGAAATAGTTATTATGTCACTTACTACAATGGCATTCGCGTCAATTCTATTATCCGTAGAAGGAATTAACCCCACCACATGGTATGGTAATTTTGATTTTGCAATGGTGTATAATGCTCCAACAACAGCGGCAGCACCTGCCATATCTCCCTTCATTTGTTCCATGGATTGAGATGGCTTTAGGCTAATACCTCCGGTATCAAATACCACTCCTTTACCAACAAATACCAATGGTTTTTTATTCACCGGTTTCGCCGGTTTATATTCCAGAATATTAAAGGTAGGTGTATCCTTGCTTCCTTTATTGACAGCAAGTAATCCACCCATTTTTAAACTTTCAATTTTCTTTTTGGTAAAGTACTCAAATTTGAACCCTGCTTTTTTCGAAAGCTTTTCAATTTCTTTACTCAATTTTTCGGCAGTTAAATAACATACCGGTTCATTTACCAATGTACGGGCAACAAAAGTACCTTCCACTGTATTTGATAAAATATCAATATCAGTTTTATTTAATTTACCTGTAAGTGTAATTTTTTTAAATTGATATTTGCCGGGCTTTGATAAATATTTTTCGAATTGATACCCTGATAACGCTAACCCTTCTGAGAGTGCCAATGCCCCTTCCGAAGACACCACCCCATCCACATGTACCTCTGTTTGTTGTAATGATTTTAGCTGTGCAAAAATGCGACTTCCCAATAAGCGCATTTTCTCCAAACCTTTAGCAGTATTTATATCTGCCAACTTTGCTAAAAAATAAAATGTATTGTATCTATTGATAAAAACAAGGTCTTTACCATCTTTACCTGTCATTTCTGACTTAATAAAAGCAGTTTCCTTTTTATCGAATTTATAATTCTTCAAACATTTCAAATCAGTATCAGCAATAATGATATTAGCTGTTAAATGTTTAGAGGCGAGTTCAAATTTAATTTCCATAGAATAAAATTATGAAGCAAATCTAGCAAATCCTGTGGGTTTTGTTACCTTTATGATGAATGAAGAACATTGAGTTAAAACTAGCCTTTACCGAATACGAGTTATCCGAACTAAGTGCTGATGATAAAAACCTCTATGATAAAGCTATGGAAGCAGCTAAAATGGCCTATGCTCCCTATTCGGGTTTTGGCGTAGGTGCCGCATGTATACTCGATAATGGCGAGATATTTACTGCTAACAATCAGGAAAATGCAGCTTACCCATCCGGCTTATGTGCTGAGAGAAGTTTATTGTTTTACGTAGGTGCCAATAGACCCAATCAAACCATTCTAAAACTGGTAGTAGCCATCAAATCAAAGCTAAAAGATGGTAAAAAAATCTACTCCCCCTGTGGTGCCTGCCGTCAGGTAATGGCTGAATATCAGACCCGACAAAGCCATCCAATACAACTCATGTTTGAATCAGGCGAAAACAGAGTGCTTGTATGTAATCAAGTAGACGATATTCTACCTTTTATTTTCAGGTTTTAACGTATTGATAAACTGTTCCGTTATCCGCTACGTCTTTTTTTATACATTTGTTACCTATTAAACTGGTTATATGGCTAAAGAAACCTTAGCTCCAAAAGAGAAAACATCAGCATCGAAAACCAAGTTTTCGAAAGAGCAATACCTAAAATGGTATGAAGACATGCTCATGTGGAGAAAAATTGAAGAAAAAGCAGGACATTTATACATTCAACAAAAAATTCGTGGATTTTGTCACTTATACGTAGGGCAAGAAGCGGTAGTAGCGGGTTCAGCCTCAGCTACCCGACCTGATGATAATATGATTACCGGTTACCGTAACCACGTTCATCCATTAGCAAAAGGAATGCATCCTAAACATATGATGGCTGAATTGTATGGTAAAGTAACTGGTTGCTCCAAAGGAAATGGGGGATCAATGCACATGTTTAGCAAAGAACTTCGTTTTTATGGTGGACATGGTATAGTTGGTGGACAAATTCCATTAGGTGCCGGTTTAGCTTTTGCTGATAAGTATGCCGGGAATGACAGAGTAACTCTATGTTACATGGGTGACGGGGCCGTTCGCCAAGGTGCATTACATGAAACTTTTAACCTTGCCATGCTTTGGAAACTTCCTGTGATTTTTGTTATAGAAAATAACATGTATGCTATGGGTACTTCTGTTGAAAGAAGCTCCAACGTACATGATTTATATAAATTAGGTTCTGCTTACGACATGCCAAGTTTTCAGGTGGATGGAATGAAACCTGAAACTATGCACGAAGCAGTTGCTGAAGCTGCCGAAAGAGCTCGTAAAGGTGATGGACCTACTTTATTGGAAGTAAAAACTTATCGTTACAAAGGACACTCTATGAGTGATCCACAAAAATACCGTACCAAAGAAGAAGTGGAAAGTTTTAAAGATGAGGATCCTATTCTTTGGACATTAAGTGTAATACAAAAAAATAAATGGGCCACTCAAAAAGAAATTGATGCTATTGAAGAAAGAGTAAATGCATTGGTGGAAGAGAGTGTAAAATTTGCTGAAGAAAGTGAATTTCCGGATGCATCAGAGTTGTACAAGGACGTATATATCGATGAGTATTATCCTTTTATAAGAGAAGATTAAAGAAATTAAAAACTTATTCGTCATGCTGAACTTGTTTCAGCATCTAAATAATCATAAAAATAAAGAGATGCTGAAACAAGTTCAGCATGACGAAAATAGAAATTGAAAACCAGAACAAAATGGCGGAAATAATTAAAATGCCTAAGCTTAGTGATACCATGACAGATGGTACAGTTGCTGCCTGGCATAAAAAAGTAGGTGATAAAGTAAAGTCAGGTGACCTGTTAGCTGAAATTGAAACAGATAAAGCTACCATGGAATTTGAAAGTTTTCAGGATGGAGTTTTATTATACATAGGAGTTGAAAAAGGAGGAAGTGCCCCGGTAGATTCTGTACTGGCTATTTTAGGAAAAGAGGGAGAAGATTTTAAAGCATTACTTGAATCTGCACAGCAATCAAAACCTACAGCTAAAGAAGAAACTAAAACAGAAGATAAATCTTCGACAAGCTCAGATTCGACAAGCTCAGAAAATAAGAAAGTATCAGTTATTACTGAAACTGTTAGTACATCATCAAATAACAATGGAAGAGTAAAAGCATCACCATTAGCGAAATCATTAGCCAAAGAAAAAGGAGTAAACCTTTCGATGGTAAAAGGTACAGGCGACGGTGGAAGAATTATTAAAAAAGATATTGAAGGATTTAAGGGGGGTATCATTACCGCTGTAGAATCATTTACGGAAGTAGCGGTTTCTAACATGCGTAAAACCATTGCACGTCGTTTAAGCGAAAGTAAAAACGGTGCTCCGCATTTTTATTTAACCATGGTTATTGACATGGATCAATGCATTGCATCACGTAAAGCATATAATGAATTAACCGGAGAAAAAATTTCTTTTAATGATATGGTACTAAAAGCAGTAGCTATGTCATTAAGAAAACATCCGAATGTAAATTCATCATGGTTAGGTGATAAGATTCGTTACAACAACCATATTCATATTGGAGTGGCAGTAGCCGTTCCTGATGGCCTGGTTGTACCGGTAGTAAAATTTGCAGATCATAAAACTTTCTCTCAAATTTCTACTGAAGTAAAAGCATTTGCTCAAAAAGCAAAAGACAAAAAAATTCAACCGGCCGATATGGAAGGGAATACATTCTCTATTTCAAATTTAGGCATGTTTGGTATTGATGAATTTACAGCTATTATTAATCCACCTGATTCATGTATATTGGCAGTAGGTGGAATTAGTCAAACACCTGTAGTGAAAAATGGCGCCATAGTTCCTGGTAATATTATGAAAGTTACCTTGAGTTGTGACCATCGTTCAGTAGATGGGGCTACAGGTGCTGAATTTTTGAATACGTTAAAATTGATGTTGGAAAATCCTGTATTGATGTTTGCTTAATGCATAATTTATTACAAATAGCGTTATTGTTTGATGTAAGCGGGGGAGAATTTTTAGTTATCCTGCTATTCATCCTCGTTTTTTTTGGCAGTAAAAATATTCCTGACTTAGCAAGAGGGTTAGGAAGGGGTTATCGTCAATTAAAAGATGCTACCAATAATATTAAACAGGAGATACAAAAAGGTGCCAGTGATACTGGGATGAGTGATATTGGAGAATCTATTAAACGACCATTGGACAAACACATTGATGACTTGAAAAAGAGCATTAGTGATACCAATGATGATTTAAAAAAAGATTTGAATAAAGACATGCCCCGATTGGATCAGGATTTTGATGGGGATTCGAATAAATCGTAAAAATATTTCGGGTTGGAATAATAGAACGCTGATGACACCGATTCAGCGGATATTCAAGGATTAAATATTACCACAATGGCCCACCCCATCGACAACTACTTCCTTCAACACTCGGAACCCAACAAAAGTTGTCTTCTTTTCCTGCGGAAATTCATCAAAGAATACCATGAGTTGATGACCGAAAAAATGAATTACGGAATGCCCTGTTATTATTACCATGGAAAACGTATTTGTTATTTGTGGACCGATAAAAAAGCAGCACAACCTTATATTTTATTCGTAGATGGAAATAAAATAGAACATCCGGATCTTATACAGGAGGGTAGAAAACGAATGAAAATATTATATGTGGATGCGAAGAAAAATATTCCGGTAAAAAAAATCAAGGAAGTATTAGACTTAGCAATACAAATATATGAACGAATCTAGTTCACCACTGTAAACACATTATTCGCCGGTTTTAAATCAGGCATAAATTCATCAGGATCAATAGTAAGCTTTACTACGTTTGTTTTTTTCACATCTTTAATAACCACTCTGTATTTTTGTTCAGCTCCAGACCAATAAGGCAACACAGTAGTTTCTCTTTTAAAATTTGATTTAGGATTTCCAGTAAGGTCCAGCGGGATGTAATAATATTTTTTTACCCCGTCGTTCATTTCAATCATAAACTCTACAGGTAAAGGCAATCCTTTATTACTAAATACTACGTTTAAATCACCCCCTTTAGCTGTAACTGAATCAATTCCTAAATCAATCGTTTTTAAAGTGTTTAACCAATAATTCTGGAACCAGGTAAGTTCCATTCCACTAACATCTTCAAAGTTTTTTACAAAGTCATTAGGTTCAGGATGTTTAAAGGTCCAGTTTTTATAATACTGTACAAAGCCTTCTCTCATTTTATCATCGCCAATTATGTATCTGATTAATTCAGGAAACAACTGACCTTTGTAGTAAGCACAATTATAATAAGCATAATCTGCTGCAAAAAAATTAGCATGTGTAGCAATCGGTTCTTCAGGATACATGGTACGTACCCATTTATAAATTTCGCCTGCTTCTTTGGCAGGATTTTCTTTACTTCCGGTAACCACTACCGATAATCTTGCTTCTGCATAAGATGTTAAACCTTCATCCATCCAATGATGTAAGTTTTCATCGGTACCATAAATTCCATAGAAAAAATTATGCATAAATTCATGACAAGCCGTACTAAAAAAATCGTCACGACCTGCTTCTAACATGGTGCACATTGGGTATTCCATATACCCCTCCCCTGCTTGTATAAATGAGAATTGCGGATAAGGATAAATTCCAAATTCCTTTTTACAAATAGCATAAGCATCCGGCCAAAACATTCTTAATGTAGACCAAGGACCTTTAAAGTCTTTAGTATCATGCCAGAAGTAATGAAATTCAATATTATCAATGGTGGTTGATTCATGTTTCCATTCCTTATCAGCTGCCCAGGCAAAATCATGTACATTTTCTGCGATAAATTTCCAGGTAGTATTTTTGTCTTTGGCATTATTATCAGCTACATTTTTATTTTCCCAACCGGTTTCGTTGTAAGTTTTGTTTTGTAATACGCCTGAACCGGCAATCGTAAAATCTTTATTACAATTAATTGTTACATTATAATTTCCAAAAGTTCCGGCAAATTCTTTTCCCAAGTACTGGTCATTGTGCCACCCTAGTTTATCATATCTGCAAATTTTAGGATACCATTGAGTAAAAGTGAAATCTGTACCGGCGGTATTATTTTTTCCTGAACGATTAATACATGAAGGTACCAATGATTCAAACTCAATTTCAATGTTAGCAGTAGTTCCCGCTTTGATGGTTTCGTTGAGTTTGATTTGTGCTATGGATTCCATTACAGTAGGAGTATATAATTGTCCATTCACTTTAATAGAAGTAATCTTGATATACCCCTCATCTTTTTTGCCCAATTTATTAATCATATCAATCGCTTCTTGCTCTCCTGATTCGATGGCATGTTGCATTGCATGGCTACCTAATTGAAATGCATTCCAATACATATGAAAGTACAGTTCTTTTAAATCATCCGGTGAATTATTGGTATATACCAGCTTTTCTTTTCCGGTTAACATTTCTTTTTTATCATCTAAAGTAGCGTCGATGGTATAATCTACTTTTTGTTGCCAATAACCCGGTTGTGTGGTGGCTGTTTGAGCATAGGTTGAAAATAAAGCAATGATAGATAAAGCGCTAAGAAATACTTTTTTCATGAAAGGTGTTTTATAATGGTAAATATAACGATTTTTGAATATGCATATTGTATGCCGGAATGTGGCAGGGGGTGACGGATATCCTTTTTAATGCATAATCACATTTTTTATACGTCTGCCTTACCCACGACTTAAGTCGTGGGATAATCCAACGACTCTGAATATTTTTCTGCATTAAAAAGATTTAGTATAACACCTGGTACAGCCACCACAAAAAAACATACTATACGTTAAATCTAAAGTGCATTACATCCCCATCTTTTACGATGTATTCTTTTCCTTCAACACGCATTTTACCTGCTTCTTTAGCAGCATTTTCTGAACCCAGAGTGATATAATCATCATAGCCAATTACTTCAGCTCTGATAAACCCTTTTTCAAAATCTGTATGGATTACTCCGGCTGCTTGTGGAGCTGTAAATCCTTTTCCAATGGTCCATGCTCTAACCTCTTTTACCCCAGCCGTAAAATAAGTTTGAAGATTAAGAATTTTATAAGCTGCACGAATGAGCTGACTTACACCTGCCTCAGCTAAACCTAAATCTTCTAAAAACATTTTGCGTTCTTCAAAGTCTTCGATTTGAGCAATATCGGCTTCTATCCCTACCGCAATAACTAATACTTCTGCGCCTTCATTTTTTACGGCTTCTTTCACAGTATCTGAATGCTTGTTGCCTGTTTTAGCAGATTTTTCATCCACATTACAAACGTATATAATAGGTTTTGCGGTTAACAAACCTAACTCTCTGCATAATTCCCAATCTTCAGGCGAAAATTGTGCTTCACGAGCTGATTTACCTTGTAATAACAAACCTTTAAGTGTTGAAAATAGTTCGAATTTCTTTTTGGCTTCTTTATCAGCACCTACCTTAGCCATCTTCTCCACCTTCTGCATATTTTTTTCAACCGATTCCAGATCTTTCATCTGTAATTCGATATCTATAATTTCTTTATCTCTCAATGGACTTACTGAACCCTCAACGTGAATGATATTATCATCTTCAAAACAACGTAGCACATGAATAATGGCGTTACACTCTCTGATGTTACCTAAAAACTGATTACCTAACCCCTCTCCTTTGCTAGCTCCTTTTACCAACCCGGCAATATCAACAATCTCAACTGTAGTAGGTAAAATATTTTGAGGTTTAACCAAATCGGCTAGTTTATTTAATCTCTCATCAGGAACAATAATGGTTCCTAAATTAGGTTCAATGGTACAAAAGGGGAAATTAGCCGCCTGAGCTTTAGCATTTGATAAACAGTTGAACAAAGTTGATTTACCAACGTTAGGTAATCCTACAATTCCGCATTTAAGTGCCATGAAAATTTAATTTAGGCGGCAAAGATAGTGAACTATGGGTGGTTTACATCAGAATTGGCATAAAAAACTAGAATATCATATATACATGATATTCCTCTCCGGTATGGTTCACAAATAATTCAATATCCGTCCAACTGGCTTGATTATGTACCATAAATACAAAACTAAAGTCACGACCTTCAGTGCCCGCTTTATCAGTTTTATCTACCCCATATTTCCAGCACTCTTGCATTTCTTTTTTTACAAATTCTGCATAGGTTATGGCAGCATCTTTATCATTCACCTGATAAACAAGTATTTCGCCCCAACTTTTGACCTTGCCGTTTTCAAATTCCATTTCTTTAATGGCACATGAAACGGCCCATGCACTCAAGTCCAAATGATATTTATATTCAGTGATCCCAGTATGTTCATTGGTACCAACCAATGGGCCTTTATCATCGTGGTGTTTAGCCAATGCGTCATCCAACATTAACTTTAAATCAGCACATGGGATATCCTTTTGCTGAGCGAAAACTGATAAAGAAAGTGTTAAGGATAATAGAACAATGGTAAGGTTTTTCATGATTCCTTTAATTGGTTAAAAACAAATATACAAAAACCCTGCCTTATGAATCATAAAACAGGGTTTTTATGGTCGTTAACAGTATTTTATTACTTCACTGTAAAGAAGTCGTCTTTTACCCCTGTATTCACTTCCACTTTATCAAACACAAGGTCACCAAATGATAGCTTTAAATAAAAAGGAACCATTACCCCATTTACAGCTCTGTAATCACTTAAAGTAGTAACGTCTTCTACACTGCCTTGTTCGGTAGTTACAATGGCCACTGTTTTAATTTTTAAACCGGTGCTTACCTGATACCAGCAATATACCTTTTTGCCGCTTGGATAAACATATTCTACTTTATACGCATCTTTTCCATCAGCAATATCTATCCCTAACAAAGTAGCCTGCATTCCCAATGCTTCATAATTGGCTTCATAAGCAATAGCTGCATCAATTTTTGCATCTTTAATATCGTCTGCATCATAGGTTGAGTTACCCTGCATACTTTCTGTTTTTCCGGCTTTGCCATCAAACACTGATTTTTGCACAACAGTACCACTCATGGTAATGGCTTGATAATTTTTATCAGGCATTTTAGATACTTGTACAACATCCAGAGTTCCAAATTGTGAAATGATTTTACCAGTCATAGTAATATCTGTTACTTTAGAAACTGCTTCTTTACCACCAATTGCAGTAATAAATTTATCAGCTACTGTTTGCATGGTTACACCTGATGGGGGAGTTTTTAATTCCGCAGCAGGATCTCCAAATGCATCAAGGAATGTGATTTTCTTATCAGTATCAAATTTCACTACTTTTTTCTCTATAGCAGCTCTGTCACCAACTATTACAAGGTGGAAATTATACGGTAAAACATATTTGGCAGCAGCTGCATTTACTTCATCTTTGGTAACTGCATTTAAATTCATCAAATAATTTTCGTAATAATCCTTTGGCAATTTGTACTTATCCACATTAATAGCAAAACCAGCCACTGTTTGAGGATTTTCTAACCCAATAGCAAAAGAACCTGTTAACTCATTTTTAGCTAACTGAAGTTCAGCATCTGTTACACCTTGAGTAGAAATTTTATCGAATTCTGTAATGAATTCTTTAATAGCACTATCAGTTACTTCGGTACGAACATCTGCTGAAGCAGTGAACTGAGCCACATTTTCATCAGCAGAAATAGAACTATATGCACCATAGGTATAACCATGTTTTTCTCTTAAGTTCATAAATAATCTTCCGGTAGCACCTCCACCTAAAATATTATTTAATAACCGAACTTTTAGGAAATCATCTCCTCCTACTTTGTTTTGTACAGGATAAACAAAACGTAAGGTAGATTGTTTACTTCCAGGTCTGTCACTCATGGTAATCTCCGGATTTGCCGGAGGAGTAGGATTGGTAAGTTTAATTTTTTGAGGAGTTCCTTTAGCCCATGAACCGAAATATTTTTCAATCAATGGTTTCGCTTCATCTACAGTAATATCACCTACTATAGCTAAATAAGCAACATTAGGCATAATATTCTTTCCATAATAATCTTTAATATCCTGAACCGAAAAACTTTTCAAAGTACTATCAGTAGTTACATCTCCATATGGGTGATTTTTTCCATAAACAGTACGTGCAATAATATTTGAGGTAATAGCCCCTGCATCTGTTTTTTGGGTTTCAATACCATCCAGGCTTAGCTTTACTACTTTTTTAAATTCATCTTCAGTAAAATTGGGACGTAAGATGATATCAGACATTAATTCAATCAGCTTTTCGTTGTTCTTTTTTAATACAGAACCATAAATTCCACTTGAACTTGGGTAAATACTTGCTCCAATTAAATCTGATTCTTCATCAATTTGTTCTTTAGTACGAGTGGTAGTGCCTCTGCCTAACATTTGTCCAAAAACACCCACGTAACCAGCTTTGTTACCTTCCAGTGTAGGGTCGGTATCGCAAACCAAACTGTAGGAAACTTTCGGTAATTTATGATTTTCAACCACGATTACTTTTAATCCGTTTTTTAGAGTAAATGACTCATACTTACCTAAAGTAATTTTGGGTGCAGGACCCGGCAAAGGAGCTTTACTCCTATCCACTTGAGCATATGATGCTATAGCAACAAATGCAGCTACCATTACGGTAATAAATCTTTTCATATGAATATTATTATTAATCATTGGTCAAATTATTTTTTCTTAGGTAAATAGAATAAAGTAACTCTGTTTTCTTTTACCAGATATTTATTAGCTACTCGTTTAATATCCTCTTTAGTTACTTTCATATAACTCTCTAACTCAGTATTTACATAGTTGGTGTTTTTGCGAAACATATAACCATTTGATAAGTTAGTAGCTACCCCCATAACCCCTTCATTTTCACTTACAGATTGACTTTCAACCTGATTTCTCATTTTATTATATTCAATATCAGTGATTAAATCTGCTTTGATTTTATCTACTTCTATTTGCATCAGGTTTTCCATTTCTTTCACATTACTGTTTCCACCCACAATAGCTGCTGAAATAAACAAACCTGCATCTTCTAATGCATAAGAAAATGAAAATGCCTGTAATGCTTTTTGTTGTTTATCAACTAATTCTTTATTCATTCTTGAACTGGCACCACCACTTAAAACCTGACTCATCATTTGTAATGCATAATAATCAGGAGAGGTTTGTGAAGGAATTCTATAAGCATAAATAACAGCAGGTAATTGGATAAATTCATCATAAACAGAATCTCTTACCTCACCACCTAATTCAGGCTCCATTTCAGGTTTTGGACGAGGAATTTCTTTGGTTCCTTTAGGAATGTCTTTAAAATATTTATCTACCAATACTTTTGTTTTGGCAATATCAATATCCCCGGTTAAACAAAGTACAGCATTATTAGGCACATAAAAAGTTTTGTAGAAATCTACAAACTCACTTAATGCAGCTGCATTTAAGTGATCCATACTACCAATGGGAGCCCAACGATACGGATGTTTTTTAAAAGCTCTAACAAAAATTTCAGAGATAAATCTACCATAAGGTTGATTGTCTACTCTCAATCTTTTTTCTTCTTTTACTACTTCACGTTGTGTATTTACACCAATATCTTCAACCAACGCCTGTAACATTCTTTCACTCTCCAACCATAAACCTAATTCAAGCTGATTACTTGGTAAAAGTTCGTGATAAAATGTTTGATCCTGGGTTGTATAAGCATTGTTATCACCACCGGCATTACTAATATATTTAAAGAATTCACCTCTTTTAATGTTAGGAGACCCTTCAAACATAAGATGTTCAAAAAAGTGTGCAAAACCTGTTCTTTCAGGATTTTCATTTTTTGATCCTACATGATAGTTTACGGTAACCGCAACTAATGGAACAGAATGATCTTCATGTAAGATAACATGTAAGCCGTTAGGCATATCATATTCTTCAAATTTAATTTGCGGGTTTTGAGCAAATAATCCACTTATACAAAGTGAGCCCACAAAACCGGCGCTTAACAAACGTTTAGTCATGGATATTAATTTTTATAGAGAAATGCAAAGTTAATAATGTGCCAAAAATGACCATATTTATCTTCATTAAAGGTTAAAAATCCTGAAATAGTGTTGTTTATTGCTGTTTTAAAGGGTTTTTGCAGGCTGCCAACCAGCTTATACTAAGGCTGATGCTTCGCAGGCCCAGCCTAAGTATAAGCAAGTTGGCACCGGGCTATCCGCTATAGCTTTTTATGCAGCAAGAAGGTTATTGGCCGTTTACATCACCCACTACTTAAGTCGTGGGTGATGTAAACGTAATGAATAGAATGTTGCTGCATAAAAAGGCTGCCGCTCCTATCCCTGCCTGATAATCGTAAACACATGAAATGACTACTTATAAAACCTATTTCGCATAAAAAATGTAATTTTGAGATACATGAAGAGGATTTCGATTATTTGTTTATTGTGTTTAATGGTTGGTAAAACCCGTGCCCAGTGGTTTAATTTAACAAGCCCTACCAATAATTATTTATATAGCGTATATTTTTCTAACTATGATACCGGCTATGCTGTTGGTGGAAATCTCCATCAATCTGTATTCTTAAAAACGGTAAATGGTGGAATAGATTGGAGCCTACAGACTAATATACAAACGAAATGGATTTATGACCTGGTTTTTTTAAATGATACGGTTGGAATTGCCTGCGGATATGAAGGGGCTATTTATAAAACAACTAATGCAGGAATTACCTGGGATGCTAAACCATCAGAAACTACTGATTGGTTGTATGCCATTGCTAAACGACCTGATGGAACTCTTTTTGCCACGGGAACTGATGGTACTTTAATCAAATCAGCCAATAATGGCGACAACTGGGATTTTGTAGTAAGCAGTACCGGAAAAACCATGCTGGATATTCAGTTTTACGATAATAATTATGGAGCAGCTGTTGGTTATAATGGCGAAATGATTTATACAACAGATGGAGGGAACAACTGGGCAGTTAAATCAATGGGCACTCCGGGGAACATTACCGGTGTATGGATGTTATCTCCTGATACTATATGGACGGTAGGTTTAGAAGGGAAAATATATAAGACCACCAATGCAGGAGGAAGTTTTACGTTTTATACTCCGGGATTAAATGACTTCAATTCTATATTTTTTGTGGATGATATGAATGGATATATAGCAGGGCATCAAAAAATATATCAAACCAGTAACGGTGGTTTAATCTGGAATGAAATGACACCTTACCCAACAGCTAATGGGATGAAGGATATTTTTATTTCACCGGATAATAGAGTAATGTATGCAGTAGGCGACAACGGAGCTATTATTAAAAATGTAAATACTATTGGAATTGATGAGTTCAATATTCAAAAAATCAATATACATCCTAATCCGGCAGAAAATGTAGTGAAGATTCCTTTAGATGGAGAACTAAGCATCCGGTTTGTAGACATGAAAGGGAGTATTGTAGTTTCATTATTGATGAATGAATCAGATGATCGTACTATTGATATCAGCAAACTACAGAATGGAAGTTATATAATACAAGTGCAAAAAAAATCAAATACATTTTACGGAAGAATAGTAATAGATCATTAAACTACTTCTATGAAAAACCCATCCACCCCTATCATTGTTTTATTTTTTGCAGTATTTTTTGCTTCATGCAGTACCGGCGAATTTGCGGTACGAAAAAACTACCACCCTAGGGTAAAAATTGAACCAACGGAAGTTTCCGACATCAATTATACCCCACTAGTTGTACAAACCCCAACCCAAGAAAAAAACAAACCTAAAAAACTCGCTTCTATTGATAAACAACAAGTAGAACAAAAGGTACATTACCAAAAAGTTAATTTAAAACAAAATCATAAAAAAACTGAAGTACAAACACCCCAGAAAAAACGTCTTTCATCTCATCAAAAACTAAATAAAACTCAAGGTTCAAAAATGGATGGAACTCAAGTGGCAGGTTTAGTAGTTTCACTCATTGCACTTTGTTTAGCTATTGCTTCATACATGATGATTTTTTGGATGATGAACGGAGGGTTATATGCAGGATTTATTGTAGGATTAGTACTGGCTGCTGCTGCTATAGCTATGGGTTTTATTGGTGGGATGTTACCATTTAAAGGAATATCATGGACAGCTCGTATTCTGGGCATTATTGCGGTATTTGTACTCATGGTATTTTTGGTACTCATTATATTAGGTATTATTTAACAAGCATTTTCATTACCTTTGCCCGCCTTAAAAATCCAAATTGATAAATGATTTGGCGGCTATTCATTCATGAGTAAAAAAGCAGAATTTATAGAAGTTTACGGAGCCCGTGAAAATAACCTCAAGGATATTGATGTTAAAATTCCACGTAATCAATTAGTGGTAATCACCGGGCTGAGCGGTAGCGGAAAAAGTTCACTGGCTTTTGATACTATTTATGCCGAAGGGCAACGTAGATATGTAGAAAGTTTTTCAGCTTATGCACGTCAGTTTTTAGGCGGAATGGAACGACCTGACGTTGACCGCATCAAAGGATTGAGTCCTGTTGTGTCCATTGAGCAAAAAACGACTAATAAAAATCCGCGAAGTACAGTAGGAACCATTACAGAGATTTACGATTTTTTACGTTTATTATATGCCCGTGCAGGTGAAGCGTATTCGTATAACACGGGCGAAAAAATGGTAAAGTATACAGATGAGCAAATTGTTGATACCATCGTAAAAAATTACGAAAAAAAAGAAGTACATATTCTTGCTCCTGTAGTAAAAGGAAGAAAAGGGCATTATAGAGAGTTGTTTGAAAAGATTCGCAAACTGGGATATGTAAAAGCTCGAATTGATGGTGAAATCAAAGAACTCAACTACGGTTTAAAGCTTGACCGATATAAAATACATGATATAGAAATTTTAATCGACACGTTGGAAGTGGAAGATGCTTCTGATTCAAGATTAAAACGATCAGTACTTACTGCTTTAAAAGAAGGCAAAGGGGGAATGATGGTAGTTGGTAAAAAAGAGAAAAAAGCACGTCATTTAAGCAGGCATTTGATGTGTCCTACAACAGGTATCAGTTATGATGAACCGGCTCCAAATTTATTTTCATTTAATTCGCCATACGGGGCTTGTACCAGATGCAGTGGCTTAGGAACTGTATTGGAGATTGATATCAAAAAAATTATTCCGGATGCTAAAAAAAGCATCAAAAAAGGAGGAATTGTACCATTAGGATCATATAAAGACAGTTGGATCTTTCGTCAAATAGAAGCCATTGGAAAACATCATGATTTTAAACTCGATGACCCGATTGAAGATATTGATGAAGATGCCATTAATATTTTATTGTATGGCACATCAGATGTTATGACCATTAAAGATAAAGATGGCAGCTCAAACACCATACAATTTGAAGGTATCGCCAATTTTATCAATAATCAATTACAGGAAGAAGGATCAAAAAATATTGAAAAATGGGCCCATAGTTTTATGGATAGAATTATCTGTCCTGAATGTAATGGCACCCGATTGAAAAAAGAATCTTTACACTTTAAAATTGACAATAAAAACATTTCTGAATTATCGGATTTGGACATCAACCAACTTCAGAAATTTTTTGACGGGATTGAAAAAAGGCTTTCTGCTACTCAAAATAAAATTGCCACCGAAGTTTTAAAAGAAATTAGAAAAAGAATTACATTCTTACTCAATGTAGGGTTAGACTACCTGGCATTATCTAGACCAACCAGAAGCTTAAGTGGTGGAGAAGCCCAACGAATTCGGTTAGCAACACAAATAGGCTCTCAACTGGTAGGGGTATTGTACATATTAGATGAACCCAGCATTGGATTACATCAACGAGATAATTCAAAATTGATTGATGCCTTAAAACAACTGAGAGATATAGGCAACTCTGTTATCGTGGTTGAGCATGATAAAGATATGATGCTTGAATCAGACTACATTGTGGATGTAGGTCCCGGTGCTGGAGTACATGGCGGAAAAATCATTGCTGAAGGAACACCGAAAGATTTTTTAAAACAAAATTCAGAAACAGCAAAATTCCTGAATGGCAAAAAAAACATTAATGTTCCTAAAAAACGAAGAGAAGGAAATGGCAATACTTTGCAACTTTTAGGAGCCAGTGGTCATAATTTACAAAATGTTGATATTTCAATTCCACTGGGAAAACTTATTGTAGTATCAGGAGTAAGTGGTAGCGGAAAATCAAGTTTAATCAATGAAACCCTCTTCCCTACTCTAAATAAGATTTTATATAAAGTAAGTGAAATGCCTTCGTTGCCTTTTAAGAAGGTAAAAGGTTTTGAAGAGATTGATAAGATTATTCGTATCGACCAATCGCCTATTGGAAGAACACCGCGTTCAAACCCTGCTACGTATACCGGAGTTTTTACTGATATACGTACTTTATTTGCCGAATTACCTGAAGCAAAAATACGTGGATATAACCCCGGAAGATTTTCCTTTAATGTAAAAGGAGGTAGATGTGAAACTTGTGGAGGTGCAGGGCTTAAAGTAATTGAAATGAATTTCCTGCCGGATGTGGAAGTTTTATGTGAAACCTGTAATGGAAAAAGGTATAACCGCGAAACCCTTGAGGTGAGATACAAAGGAAAATCAATTTCTGATGTATTGAACATGACTATTGAGCAAGCCACCGAATTTTTTGAACCTATTCCATACATTACTCAAAAAATTAAAGTACTTAACGAAATAGGATTAGGGTACCTTACTCTTGGTCAATCATCAACCACCTTATCAGGCGGTGAAGCACAAAGGGTAAAACTGGCTTCTGAATTGAACAGGAAGGATACCGGGAATACACTGTATATTTTAGATGAGCCTACTACGGGTTTACATTTTGAAGATGTAAGAGTATTGTTGGATGTATTGAACCAGTTGGTAGATAAAGGAAATACTGTTTTGGTAATAGAACACAACATGGATGTGATCAAATGTGCAGATCACATTATTGATATAGGACCTGATGGTGGGGTAAAGGGAGGAAAAGTTACTTTCTCGGGAACACCTGAAGAGCTCATTAAATTAAAAAACAACTATACAGGGCAGTTCCTTGCTAAAGAACTTGCCGTAAAAAAAGTAAAAGAAAAAGTGTAGCATATATTACACTGAATTTAATATATTGTAGAATAAATTTTCGCTAATTATTATGGCAGACAACAATAAAACCAACGACCCACAAGAAGAAAAGATTATAGAAGCTTTTAAAGAAAAAGATTGGACCGAAATTCGAACTAACGACTCTTGGGTACTATTTAAGTTGATGGGTGAATTTGTAAATGGGTTTGAAAAATTATCAAAAATTGGTCCTTGTGTATCTATCTTCGGAAGTGCTAGAACCAAGCCAGAAAATCCATATTACCAGTTAGCTACTGAGATTGCCCATAAACTAACCTCACAAGGTTTTGGAATTATTACAGGAGGCGGTCCAGGAATTATGGAAGCCGGAAACAAAGGAGCCAAAGCAGGAGGTGGAAAATCAGTAGGATTAAATATTGATCTTCCGTTTGAGCAACATTCGAATCCTTATATTGATTCAGATAAAAATATTGACTTCGATTATTTCTTTGCACGTAAAGTAATGTTTGTTAAGTACTCACAAGGGTTTATCGTTTTACCTGGAGGATTTGGAACCTTAGATGAATTATTTGAAGCATTAACATTGATTCAAACATTAAAGATCGGCAAATTCCCCATTGTTTTGGTAGGAACCTCTTACTGGAGTGGATTATTGGATTGGATAAAAACAAGCATGTTGGAACAGGAAAAAAACGTTTCACCACAGGATTTGAATTTATTTAAGCTGGTAGATACTGCTGATGAAGCTGTACAAATCATTGTTGATTTCTATTCTAAATACACCCTCAAACCTAACTTCTAAATAATGAAGAAGGGATTATTATATGTATTGATATTTATTGGAGGCCCCTTGTTTGGTCAGGTAACAAAGTTTGAGATTAATGAAGAAACTTTTGTTTTGGCAGATATAGAAACACTATCGTTTCTATCAAGTCATGCTGATACAGTTGAATGGAATAAAAATCTTAGTAAGATTGGATTTAAGTATATTCCTCCTACTCAACAATCCAAATTATTAGAGTATAAAAAAGAAGTAAATGGTATATATGAGTATATCAATTTTGATACAAAATACAAAGTACTTACTTTGATATGGAAAGACCGTTCCGGTAAAAATATCATTACCAAAAGTCTGAAAAAGACTTTAAAAAAGAAAGAATATAATTCAAGCGGTACTTATAAAATACAGCATAATAGTATTGATTATATGATCACTTTTGAATCAAATAAAGAGAAGGCCATATACGAAATGATTACCGTTGAAATTGAAAAAAAGTAAACAATGGCACATCAATATAATACCTCAAAACTCAGCATCAAACAATGGAGCGAAGAAGATCAGCCCCGTGAGAAGCTTATGTATAAAGGTAAATCTGTATTGAGTAATGCTGAATTGATAGCCATATTAATAGGAAGTGGGAACAGTGAACAATCAGCTGTAGAATTGGCAAAACATATACTTGATTCGGTAGAAAACAACCTGGCTTCTTTAAGTAAGTTAACCATACATGATCTGATGAAGTTTAAAGGGATAGGAGAAGCAAAAGCCATTTCCATTATTGCTGCATTGGAATTAGGAAGAAGAAGAAAAGATTCAGAAGGTCCTGAAAGGAAAAAAATCAATTCAAGTGCTGATGCATACGATTGTATATACGAGTCGTTGGTTGATCTACCTCATGAAGAGTTTTGGGTAATATATTTGAACCGGGCCAATGAAGTAGTAAGAAAAGAAAAAACAACTTCAGGGGGTGTAACCGGTACTATAGTAGACGCCAGGATGATATTTAAAACAGGTGCTGATTGCCTTTCATGCGGTATTATATTAGTTCATAATCACCCTAGTGGAAATAAAACACCCAGCCAAGCTGATAAACAGTTAACTACAAAAATTAAAGAAGCCGGAAAGTTGTTGGACATCCCAGTAATCGATCATATTATATTTACAGATAATGGTTATTTTTCATTTGCTGACGAGGGGTTATTATAACCTCTAAAACCCTTGTAAAACCTCACCAAAATCAGTAATACAAATATAATATCTGGGTTAAAAATCAAATTTGTATATTAGCCCCATGTTGCATATTTATACAGTAGTTGGAGCCCGACCACAATTCATTAAAGCTGCTGCCATCAGCCGTTGCATCAACAACCATTTTGCTGATAAAATAAAAGAAACCATCATACATACAGGTCAGCACTTTGACCATAATATGAGTGATGTTTTTTTTAGTGAATTAGGAATACCCTCCCCTGCACACGATCTTGGTATTGGGGGTAGTACTCATGGAGACATGACCGGAAAAATGATGGGTGCTTTAGAAAAAATATTCTTAAGTGATAAACCGGATTGTGTACTCGTATATGGTGATACCAATTCAACTTTAGCAGCTGCACTTACTGCTGCTAAACTTAATATTCCTATAGCACATGTTGAAGCAGGATTAAGATCTTTCAAAAAATCAATGCCTGAAGAAGTAAACAGAAGGCTTACTGATCACGTGTCTACTTTTTTATTCTGTCCAACAGATAAGGCGGTAGAAAACCTGAGCTTAGAAGGATATGATGGAATTTTTAAAAACAGACCAACAGTTGATAAACCTTTGCTACTCAATGTAGGTGATGTAATGCTTGATAATGTATTATACTATCAGGAAAAATATAGTAACAACACTGCACTTGAATATGGATTAGAATCCAATAATTATATTTTATGTACTGTTCACCGAGATTTTAATACCGATGATGTAGTGAGGCTAAATCAAATTCTTGAATCTATTTATGAGTTGGCAGACGTATATAAATATAAAGTTTTGTTCCCCATGCATCCTAGAACTTCGGAAAGATTAAAACAACCGGAATTTCAATACATGTATGGTAAAGTATCGGCACATGCTAATATCATCATTACCGAACCATTTTCATATTTCAAAAATCTTTTATACCTAAGCAATTGTAGAGCAGTCATTACTGATTCTGGAGGCTTACAAAAAGAAGCTTATTTCTTACATAAACCATCCATAATACTTCGCACAGAGACTGAATGGCAGGAAATTATTGATGTTGGATACGGTGTTTGTGCTGATGCTTATAAAGAAGACATCATCAACTCAACTATGAGATTATTGGGAGTACCTCTACCTGAATATCAGGATTTATATGGTGATGGTGAAGCTTCGGAAAACATTCTACAAAGTCTAGTTACTTTTGTTAAATGATTAACTCATTAAAAAGATATTTCCGTTTCTTTTTTATTACCATCATTAGTAAAAAAGAAAAAACGATTCTATTTAATCATTTTGTTAACTATTATATTACAAAACAATTTTTAAAAAAATCTTTTTCTTCGAGTGAAAAAAAACAATCACTTGATTTGAATATAAATTGGTTATTACGTGCAAAAACGCATTCTAATGATGATGGAATGGGCACTTATTATATTACTGACGGATGGACAAGTCCATATCCTGAAACTACCGGATACATTATACCTACATTGTCTAAATACGCCTATTATTATCCTGAAAAAAAAGCAGAAATTAATGAAACCATTATTAGTTGTTCTGATTGGTTAGTGAAAATCCAAAAACCGTCAGGAGGTTGGCAATCCGGATATATACATCAAAACAGAGAAGAAGTAGTATTTAATACGGGGCAGGTATTAAGAGGTTTGTTAGTGGCTTATGAAATGACCAAAGCCGATAAGTATCTACAATCGATGATAAAAGCTTGCAATTGGTTAGTAGATACACAAGAAGAAGATGGTAGTTGGATACAAACGGCCTATATGAAAAAAACCAGGGTGTATGATAGTTATGTGGTTCACCCAATGTTGATGATATACGAAATTACCAACGACACTCGCTATAAAAATGCTGCTATCAAAAATCTTGATTGGGTATTAAGTCAGCAGAAGTCCAATGGTTGGTTTTTTAATACCGATAATACTATTAAACATAACGATAGACCTATTTTACATACGATTGCCTATACCATTGATGGTTTGATTAACAGTGGTGAAATTTTAAATGATAAAAAATATATTGATGCGGGCAAAAAAGCAGCTGATAAACTTTTATTATTATTCAATCAAAATAAATATCTCAATGGTAGGTTTGATGAAAATTGGTATTCATCAGAATATATGATTTGTACAGGTTGTGCACAAACTTCTATTATTTGGTCAAAATTATATAAGCTAACGGGTGATAAAAAATACGCTGAAGCTGTATCAAAAATAAATAATCAACTGGTATATATTCAACACTCCTGCATGGTCATCAAAGGAGATGGTAATGGCGCATTGCCGGGATCTTTTCCTATATGGGGGAAATATGAACCTTTCGGGTTCCCCAACTGGGCCACCAAGTATATGGCTGATGCCTTGATGGAGGAGACTTTACTATCTTAAGTGTTAGTCTAACGTGTAAAAAAATAGTACATTTATATCTATGAAAGCTGTAACAAGAGAAGATATATTCGAAATAGTATATACTGCCATCAACGAATTCAACGAAATGCAGGAAGATGATGAGCAACTCGAAAAAAAACCGGGAGCCATTATTTTTTCACGTCCGGGATACACCGAAAAAGGTGTACTGGATAGCATGGGTATTGTTAATCTTCTTATCAGTATTGACGAAGCCCTTGATAACGACCAACGTACAGTAGATATTTCATTTGATGTGAATCATATTCTTGAAAATAAGGAAAATATATTGCATAATATTGATTCATTGGTGAATCATGTTTATGGACTTACTCAAAAATGACCAACAAGCCAAACATATTCACTCTAGCCAATTTTAACCTGCAAAATTTTAATGCAGTTTTAAAAAAAGAATTTGTTGGCTCAGAAGTAGAAAGCGTAGAGTTAGGGCAAATGTTTCCGTATTTAATGTCCATCTCAGATACTCAACCTAAAAAAGATATTTGCATTTGTTGGATTTCGTTACGCGATGTGATGATGGCGGAAGCCATGAACATTCATCTTCAGGATTTGGCTTCAAAACTTAAACAACATTTTTCTTTAAGCATTATTATTCCTCCTGCTATTGACTCTCCTGCGTTTAATATGTTTCAGGGTTTTGACTTGCGCAAAAAATTATATTCTTTACAATTAGCATTAACCCATATTGAATCAACTGATTTTGTAATACTGGATTCTACTTCATGGATGATTCAGCAAGGAGAAAACGCTGTTTCATCACCACTATGGTATTTGAGCAAAACCCCTTTTCATAAAAACGTTTTTAAATCAGCTGCTACCGCTTGTAAAAATATTTTGAATACTGCACAAGGAAAAAACAAAAAGGTTTTAGTGCTTGATTTAGATGATACTTTATGGGGAGGAATAATAGGGGATGATGGGATTGAGAATATAAAAATAGGGGGACATG
>CAZUXM010000035.1:10965-26579 GCA_964624635.1 uncultured Candidatus Competibacteraceae bacterium | reverse complement strand
GGTTATGCTACCCGCGAAACTGAAAATTATATGCCATTGGCTCTTGACCTTGCTCATAAAATCTTACAGGAACTTTCAAAAACACGTAGAGCCGGTAAAGTATTAAAATATTTACGTCCTGATGCAAAAAGCCAGGTAACTATTGAATATGATGATGATAACAATCCTATTAGAATTGATACCATTGTAGTTTCTACCCAGCATGATGATTTTGATGCGGATAAAAAAATGTTGGATAAAATAAGAAAAGACATTATTGAAATCATTATTCCAAGAGTAAAAAAACAATTGAAGCCAGCATTGCAAAAATTATTCAATGATAAAATTACTTACCACATTAATCCTACAGGAAAATTTGTAATTGGTGGACCACATGGTGATACAGGTTTAACCGGAAGAAAAATTATTGTAGATACTTACGGTGGTAAAGGTGCTCACGGTGGTGGTGCATTTAGTGGAAAAGATCCTAGTAAAGTAGACCGTTCTGCTGCTTATGCTACTCGTCATATTGCTAAAAATTTAGTGGCTGCCGGATTATGTGATGAGGTACTTGTACAAGTATCTTATGCTATTGGGGTTGCTAAACCTTGTGGTCTTTTTATTGATACATATGGCACGGCTAAAGTTAAAATGACCGATGGGGAAATAGCACGAATCGTAGAAAAAATATTTGATATGCGTCCGTATGCTATTGAACAACGTTTTAAATTACGTAATCCTATTTATCAGGAAACCGCCGCTTATGGACACATGGGTAGAAAAAATGAAGTAGTGACCAAGATTTTTAACAAAGGTAAAGACAACGAGAAAAAAATGAAAGTTGAATTATTTAGCTGGGAAAAATTAGACTACGTAGATAAGGTAAAAAAAGCTTTTAAACTGAAATAAAGAAAAGGTCCGAATATATCGGACCTTTTTTATTTTACTTCGGCTATAATAATTCTGTGTGGATCTTGTATAGTCGTAGTATCAGATAGAATATTTAAACGTTGATCCGATAAAACAGTAGTTTCATCAACACCTGTGTGAACTTTTGTAAGTCCGCTTTCCCAAATAAGTATTGCTCCTTTCATTAATTCATTTTTCTTTATTTCTTCTAACCCATTACATTTTTTTTTATCAAAAGGATCGAAGTGCAAGTAATAGGGAACTAAAGGGTGTGTAAAATAAATATACCTGTTATTATAATTTATACCTATATATTCACATGCTTTGTATATGTCATTATCGAATACAGGTCTATTGAGGTTTTTTTTGAAGTTTACATTTGCCGGAGATGGTACTAAAGGGAAAAATATTGTAATTAATAAAAGAATCAAAAAAGCCGAATGAATGAATTTATCAGATAAAAAAGAAGCTAGCCTTGAGAATCCCAACGATGCAATAACAGCAAATAAAGGAACAATACAATTTAAAACTCTTTGTAATCCTGCAGAATTATATAATCCTAAAAACCAAAATAGTGCATGTGATATAAAAAATGCCAGATAAGGTGACAACACCAACAAAATACTTTTCGATCTATTATAGTTCAACTTATTCCCTGAGAAAATAACAATGGTAACTATTCCCAACAGAAAAAAAATAAGATTTACTAAACCATGTTGATAATACAAATAATTAAAAAATGTAAACCAACTTCCGGACCCGTATATGTTTGTAGTTGAATAAGGATTAGAATCGATGATCCAAAAAATGTAACCATATCGAATCGCTCCTATTAAAGCAATGATAATAAACGATACAGACAACAATGGAATCACTTTAAACTTTCTGTTAACCAAATAATATGGTAACAATGATGCTATTATAATATATCCCTCCTGGCGAAAAAAGGGAAGTGTAGATAATATAATGGTTCCTAAAACCCATCTATCACTAACTAGTAAATATATACTTGATATTAGTATAAAAGAAAAAGCATGTTCTGTTAATCCTGAATATATAAGCGTAAAATAAACAGTACATAACGACATAACAATAGATGCAATGACAGGATATTTTATGCCTAGTTTTTCGGCCACGTGAAATACAAGCCAAATGTTAGCCAAAACAAAAATGATATTCATTACCATCATCCCCTTTAATCCGAATTGTGAAAAAGGCCAAGCTATAAGCGTGAAACCTGTTTTTGCCCAAGGGTCAAGAAAATTATCCGGATGTACATATGCATACTTCGCAAAAAGGTAGTGCATAATACTATCACCATGATCGCCGGTAGCATTAGTAAGAGTAAGCCAAATAATAGCCAAGGTTGCCCAAACTACCATCCATACGTACAATAATTTTTTCTGCTGCATCAAGCCGAAGATACAAAAATCAGTTTTAATCGTTCATCTCTTCAATCACATCAGGCTTATCATCTTTCTTTTTGATTATGTTACCAAATCGATAACGAATTTGAACCTTCAATTCGGTTTTAGTGATTCCATTGATCTCGTCATAACCACTGCCGATGGTTTGCTGATCAGGATAAACAAATTGAGATAAACGAAAGGCTACACTCAATCCCTTTACCGGTTTGTAAGTAAAATTAAGGTACCACCTAATACCTGTGCCATAATAAAAAGGAACGGAAAAATTATATAACAAATCATTTTCATACGCATAAATACGGGTATCAAAATCATCCGTTTTAAAAACTGCAAAGCGACCTGAAGCGGTGATGGGTATTTTTTTAGGTTGCCAACTTACATCCTGATATACTACAAACCCATAACGGAACTGTGCATCAGGACGAGAAATCATACTTGCTTCAATTCTTGATTTTAAAGTTACTGTTGGCAACACTTTTAATACAGCATGTAAACGAATGTTATGTTGAAATATTTCTACTTGTGGTTCAGTATATAAATCGTTGATCAAACTATTTTGATTACGCCTTGATATTTTATATCTTAAATAAATATCAGCATTATACGACGGAGTAAAATTGATTTGTGTAATTCCATCAAAACCCCAGGAAGGCATATCTACATTATATCTTAACCACGGAAACTGATATACATCAAAATAAGACGTAAATGTAAACTTGTTAAACAAAGGACCCTGTACACCCAGATATAATCCTCTTTCATTTTTGGCTAAAGTATTTTCACCAAATGCATTGCTATGATAATTGTTATATCCTTTGGCATAATTACGATAACTCATAGAAAAATGAAATCCTCCTACGGATGTTTCCAGGCCTTGGATAAAGGCATGGTTTAAATCTTTGTCTAAACTAAACTCCCCAAATAAAAATACGTTTCCTAATCTCATTTTATAATCAAAACCTCCGTTCAATTGGTAATTTCCTATGAAATCAAAGAGATCAGATGGCTGAGATCCTCTTTGAAAGTTATGACTGTATTTGGTGTAATATACTCCTGCTCCTACCGAAATAAATGAATGATTAAACTGCAAATGGTTTCCAATAACCATTTCTGAAAATCTTTCGCGTTTCGAAATTTCATTAACAGTGCGATGTAAGCCGGTATTACTTATGCTTGTAATCACTTCTTCCAGTAAAGTGGAATCTGTTGATGCATCTTTTAAATCATAAGAAAAAAATGAAGTAAGTTGAAATTTCCACAATTCAAAAGTAAATGCTCCACCTCGCAAATAATTATTACTGTTGGCTGATGTATATGCTCCTAATCCACGACCGTTACGAATGATAGATGTACTGAATGCAGATTTACGATATCCAAACCCTTTCCAAAAATTGAGCCCCTGACCTATTTGCATTTGATAATCACCCAAAGCAATGGATTTAAATTTCCAAATATTTTTAAAGTATATATGAGCTGAATAAAAATCAAAACCTCGGGTATTAGAACCTGTAAAAAATTCTTCTCCTCTATCTTTTTTTGCTGTAAGTCCGAAGCTGTATTTATCACTATGGCTATACCTATACCTGAAATACAATTGTTGTGGAGACCCCTGATAATCTTTTGCTCCGGATGTATCAGTAATAAATCCACTTTGTTCTTCAAATATTTGCTGATACCTGATCATCATTTCATGTTTGCCATATTTTAAATAATTGCCGAAGCTGCGTTTTTTTTCTTCTAATGCCGGAATCACTTTTATAAATGGAAGTATAAGAAATATAGTTTCTTTATCCCACCCTTTTACCAATTGTAATTCATAAATTGAAAGGAGCGGTCCATGAATTTTTATATATCTTTCCAACTCCAAAATCATGGTTTCGTCAATGATGACTAATTTTTGTAAATCTTCCTTTTTTGCTGTATTGATATTGAGTGGCTCGTAATAATATTCATCTAACCACTCTATCAGGTTGGTATAATCTGCTTCTTCCCCATTTTGTTCTGCAATAGATTCCAACAAGCGATCAATCACTTCGTTTTTTACAGATTCATTTTGATTTTGTGCATGAACTACTCCACTCATCAATAGTAATACTATAAAAAAGTATTTGTTTAGTTTTTTCATTTACCAAACGAGTAAGATAAAGTACCAATAGGAGAAAAACCTAACACAGGATGCCATTTCCCGGCAAAATCAAAGAGAATTTTTTTATAATCAATTCCAAAACCAAAAGTAGGACTTAATGGGTACGTATTGATTCCTGCACGTATAGCTAACAGTGAAATAGGTTTGTATTCTAACCCAGCTCTAAATGTAGGATTATATTGCAAGCTTGCTTCCCCTTCAATACTGATGAGGAATTTTTCAGCTATGGTATAAGAACTCCCTAAGCGAAAAATAGTGTTGATACGATCACGTGCATCAAAAGAAATAGGTGTTGCTGTTATATTATATACATTCCCTGCAATGATCCAATTTTTCATGGGCTTAACCAAAAATGAAACCGAACCGCTGGCAGTTACTTTATCGCCATAAATATCTCCAATATGTATCCAATGCAAATTAATTTGTGTTCCTAATGAAAATATTTTTCCGAATTTTCTACTATAACCAATTCCGAATTTATTGGTGCTGAATTGTTCGTATCCAAACCGATCAGCACCGAAATGAAATACCCCTATTTTTTTAACCGGAAGAGTAAAGGCAAATGACATTTGACTTAATTCTTTCATTAAAAAATTGTTTTTGTAGGAGAACCCCAAACTAATACGTTCAGTAAATCCTAAGGCAGACGGATTATTAAAGGTTGACCAGGTATCAATAAAAGAAACAGATGCATCGCCCATAGCAGAACTCCTAGCACCAATAGTTTCGTATTGGGGAAAAATATTTCCTATAGAAAATATGCCCAATAAAATAGCTAGTATTATTTTATTCATTGAGTTGGGTTTAGATTTGGGGGTTGGAGACCCAAACCTGAAACCCAATTTATTGAAAGATTTTGAGTTTTGTATATTTTATGATTGAAATCTTCGTTACCTTACATCCCCGATAAATACCTACTTATGAAAACAACATACAAACACCTTATAATCATTGGATTGGGATTATGCGCCCCCTTGCTAGTTTCTTGTGGCAAAAAAACAACTACCCATACCAATACTCCACAGGATACGGTAAAAACCGAAATAAAAACTCCACAAAAAGCAGAACTTAGTTGTGTTGACAAAGGCAGCGATGAATTTGATGTACCTATTAACGAAGTGGTTTTATCTATAGATGGTAAACAACAAACCATCGATACCATTCGAACTGCTTGTAATATTATACAACCATCAGAATATAAAACTTACGAAATACCGGCTGAAGCCACTTCTGCTTGCGGAGGTTGGTGGGCCGGAGGAGGTGATTATTTTTATTCCATTATTACAGAAGGAAAAGTAAAGGTATTTTACGGATGGCAAGATGAAGGACAAGAAGACAATGGATACCACTGGAAAGAAATGGCCATTAAATAATCAACTCTTTTGAAAAAAACGGTTATTTACATCTTGGTTTTTTCGATTGGGGCTCTTTTAGGTATGGGGTATGATTCTCTACATGTCTATTTTGGGGTACTCAGCTATTCTAATCCGCATTTTTTAGGTGAATCATTATGGGTATTTATTGAATTTGGTATTGCAGCTGTTGTTTTCCTTTTTGGCATGCATCAAATGGAGAAACAAAATAGTAAGTTTAAACCCACCTCATTGTTTCGTTGTTTTATTAGTCTATTGTTGCTTTTAGTAGCCTACTTGATTACTTGCATATTAAAAGAGTCTGATGATTTAATTATTGGTTTACTATTGATTCCGGGTATTATTACATTACTAACACATAGAGATAAAAGAGAATTGTTGCTCATATTTACAACAGTAATTATTGGTCCTTTCTTTGAATTTATCATATCTAAAGGAGGATTTTTTAGTTATACCAATAACAACTACATTCCTGTATGGTTACCCTTTCTGTATATAACAGCTGCAGGATCTTTTATTGAAATCAGTAAATACTTTTTGCCAAACCTGAGAAAGTAGAATTTATTCTCCTTCGAATTTATTCACCTGAAATTTAAAACCGAGGTTTTCAAAATCTTTGGTGGTATCCAATACTTTGTTCTTTAAATCTTTTTGAAACCCTTCCATCTTTTTTGCGATGGAAGCATCAGATGCTGACAATATTTTTGCAGCCAATATTCCTGCATTTTTTGCAGCATTCAAGGCAACAGTACCTACAGGAATTCCATTTGGCATTTGAAGAATAGATAAAATGGAATCCCATCCATCTACTGAATTGGAAGATTTTACCGGAACTCCAATCACAGGTAAAGTAGTAATAGAAGCCACCATACCAGGTAAATGCGCAGCACCTCCTGCTCCGGCAATGATTACTTTGATGCCCCTTTCTGCAGCGGTTTCTGCATATTTTACCATACGATGAGGTGTACGGTGAGCTGATACTACAGTTATCTCGAAGGGAATTTGCATCTCTTCTAAAAAATCAGCCGCTTCCTTCATAATCGGAAGATCTGATTTACTACCCATAATAATACCTACTAATGGTTCCATACATCTAAAAAAAGGGTTATTATTTTATATTCGACTTAATTAAATCAAAAGCACTCTTTCCATCACAATACACAAAAATATAGCTATCCTTTTTCTTTTTTACTTTTCCTTTTGTATCATAAGTAAATCTCCATCCTGAAATATTTTTGGGGGCATCGTATTTTAAATTTACAACAGTGTAATATTGCATATCTGTTCTTCCATCAATATACTCACTTTTGGTTTCGTTAAAATTAGTATATTCCTTATCTACATATTGCATTGGTAAAGCATAAACAGTAAGTGTATTTTGAGAATTATCTCCTTTAGCCTGGTAAGTTTCGTAATAATACATAGTATCATTTGAAAATTTTAAATAATTTGCTCTGATAGAATACTCTGTTTCGTTATTCAAGATTTTGTTAGCTGGCAAAGCAATGGTTGTTTTGCCCATAGTAATAGTTGATTGTGCATTTAATATAGGTAAGCTAAATAATCCTGCAAAAAAAATAAATACTAGTTTTTTCATGTTTGTTGAGTTTTAGATTCTAATAAATTATTTAATGTTTTTCATAATCATGTCGTATGCGGTGTCATCGTCGCTATAAACAGAAAAATAAGTCTCTTTTAATTTTTTAGTTTTACCTTTTCCAGTGTATTCATATATCCAGCCGTTGTAATTATTAGGAGCGTTAAAATTAAAACTAATACTTGTTCTATAAGTCATACTGATTCTACCATCCAAATATTCATTCCTGGTTTCTATAAATTTTACATCTTCCTTATCAATATAATATCTAAGCGGTAAAATATAAATACTTAAAGTACTTTCTCGTTCGTCTAGTTTATCTTTATACACTTCATAATAATACATAGTATCATTTGAAAATTTCAAATAGTTACTTGAAATGGAATGATCTGACTCTGAGCTTAATATTTTATTTTCAGGCAAAATAATCGATGTTTTACCTATAACCAAAGTAGACTGAGCAAACCCTGTTAATTGATTTAATAATACTATACTAAAAATTGGAATCAGCTTTTTCATAATCTTTAGGCTATTAAAAATTATTTTATATTGGATTTAATCAGATTAAAAACACTTTCGTCCTTACAAGTCATATAAATATAACTAGTTCTGCTCTCTTTCTTTTTACCTTTTGAATCATACTTAATTACCACAGCGGGCCACTTTTTTACAGACACTTCATACTTTACATCAATCCAGGCAGAATAGCTCATTTCTGTTGGACGTGCAGGGTTGGTATATTTACTTATGGAAAAATGGGTATATGCCAGATCAACTGAACTAAGTGGACACGCATAAACTGTTAATCGATTATATGATGGATTACTTTTATTAATGTAAGTTTCATAATAAAATATGCTGTCATTTGAAAATTTCAGATAATTAGTATAAGCTGAATAAGCGGTTTCATCATTGTATATCTTTTCTTCAGGCAATACAACACTTGACTTACCTATGTTAAATACTGACTGTGCATTTAAAATTGAAACAAATGTTGCAACAAAAAGAAAAGTAGACACAATATTTTTCATAACATAGAATAGTTTATGCTTTTATTTTAAGTTGATTTTTTATTTGTAATGCTTTTTGTTTTGCTGCATTCAGATCTTTATCTATAATAGTTACGTGTCCCATCTTACGGAATGGTTTGGTTTGGGTCTTCCCATATAAATGTACATATACCCCACTCATTTTCATCACTTCTTCTAAACCTTCATAAATGGGAAATCCTGTAAACTCTTTTTCACCCAACAAATTTACCATCACTGCAGGAAGAATGGTAGAGGTATCACCCAAAGGTAAATTACAAATGGCTCTTAAATGTTGTTCGTACTGGCTGCAAATATTGGCTTCAATAGTATGGTGACCACTGTTATGTGGACGAGGAGCAATTTCATTTACCCAAACATCTCCTTGTTTAGTATAAAATAATTCAACAGCTAATAACCCCACCATGTCTAATTTTTCGATAATGGTTTTAGCAATGGTGGTTGCCTTTTCTTCCACATCAGCAGGAATATTTGCCGGGGCAAATAAAAACTGTACCATATTACTTTCCGGATTAAATTCCATATCCACTACCGGAAATGTTTTTATTTCACCATTGGCATTACGTGCAACGATTACTGAAAGTTCTGTTTTTAAATCAGCCATTTGCTCAATCATGCTGGGTGCTTCGAAGGCATTTACCAACTCTGATTCATTTGAAATTTTACGAACTCCGTATCCATCGTATCCACCTTTACGAAGTTTTTGAAAAAATGGAAAAGGAATATTTGAACTCTTAATCCCTTCCGCATTTTCAACCAATGCAAAAGGTGCTGTAGGAATATTATGTTCCTGATAAAATAATTTTTGTGCTCCTTTATCCTTTATAATTTTCAACACCGAAGGTTGAGGATAAACTTTTACCCCATCTTTTTCTAATGCTTCAAGTGCATCAGCATTTACATCTTCAAATTCGATAGTAACAATGTGTTTACCAGTACCAAATTGATAAACTGTATCAAAATCCTTAAAATCGCCTTGCCAAAATTCATGGGTAAGATTAGCGCAGGGAGCCTCGTTAGAAGGATCAAGCACTGCAATCTTTAAATCCCAATTGGCGGCTTCCTGCAATAACATGCGGCCTAATTGACCTCCTCCTAAAATCCCTATATTAAGTTGTTGCAGTTGTTTTTGCATGCACAAAGGTAAAATTTTTGACGAGGTTTATCCTCAAAAGGTTTAAACAAGACCCCTATAAAACTCCTATAATGAGCCAGCAGCAAGCTTTTGAAACCCTAGTCTAAAGTAATAATATAAGTCTGGGAAAGATAAAACTTGAAATATTCAGTATAAAAATGAACCTTTGTGCAAGTAGCGTGTAAACCTTTACGAACCATTATTGCTAGAAAAGTCGAAACCCGGTGTTATTTGTAGGTAACAATAAAGAACGCAGTGACGAAGAACTCATGCAGCAAATGATGCAAGGCAATAGCCAGGCATTTGCAGTGCTGTATGATCGTTATTCGGAAAAACTGATTAGGTATTTCTACAGAATGCTTGGACAGGATAGGGATAAAGCTGAGGACTTTACTCAAGACCTGTTTGCCAAGCTGATAGAAAAACCTCAATTGTTTGACACTACAAAAAAGTTTGGCACCTGGATATTTTCGATTGCCTGTAATATGTGTAAAAACGAGTACAGGCGGATGGCGGTGCGAAGCGGAACCGTAAACGATGAAGCCAAAGCACTGAGGGCTAAAGATGAGGGTTCGGAAAATGTGGTGGATTACATGGATAAAAAGAACTTTGAGCAGTTGCTGCATGTTGAACTAGGCCTTTTAGATGAAAAACATAGAAGTGTTTTTATTATGAGGTTTCAGGAAGAAATGAGCATCAAGGAAATTAGTGAAGCCTTGAACATTAGCGAAGGGACTGTAAAATCCAGACTATTCTACACATTAAAAAAGTTGAGTGATAAATTAAAAGTTTTTGACCTAAACTAAACACGGTAAGAGATGAATGATTTTGAAAAAATAGAGCATCTGCTTCTTCATAAAAAACATGAAGAACTTAACTCTTCGGAATTAAAAGAGGTAAAGGAGTATTTTGAAAATGCTACCGATTATAATGACATGCGTGATACTTTAATGCAAGTAAAAAGTACCCTTGCTACTGATAAATTATTGATTAAACCCAGCGTTGAACTAAAAGAAAAACTATTACAACAATTTGAAAATACTTATACTTCTCAAAACGAAAAAAATAACGGTAAAAAACGTCCATTCTATAGAACTATCGCTTTCCAATGGAGTGCAGCAGCCTCAGTAATTATTCTTTTATCTTTTAGCGCCATTACTTACTTTAATAACTTAAACAAAAGTGATAAAGAAATGGCTGTTAACTATAAAAAGGGGAATTCCAACAGCAGCCCGTCAAGTGTTGACGAAGAAGAAACTGCTAATAATACTGAAGTTAGTACCGGTAGTTCTCCTGATGTTACCATAGCGAATGGAGAAAAAAGAGATGAAATGACAGAGTATGAAAAACCTGTTATATCTACCAACAGTCAGGATGAAAAAGGGAAATCAAATGTATTCGGCAATATTTCGGTAAATGAAGATATCATCAAAGAGGGAGATGCTATAAATACCGAAAACGCCCCTGAATACTATAGAGACAATACTACTATTGATGATAGTAAGTTAAACAATGAAGAAAAAGTAAAAGACGGTATTGAGGATAAGAACAGAACTAAGACTTACGAAAGTAATACAAACATTCCTGTGAATGAGAAGAAAAAAGTGAATCCTAATAAGAACACCACTTTAACTAAAAACAAAAAAGAAGATTCTATCAATAATGATAAGGATGAGATGAACTTGGGCGGTTATATGAGTGTGAATCAAATGGTGCAAACTGTTAAAACCGACTCTACTAATACTGCACTTGACAGCTTGAAACTTGATTCAAACCAAATGGATAAACGCAGCAGAGACGCTAAAATTGAGTTGAAAAAGGCTGAAAAGGACAACTAATTTTCACTTTTTTTACCCTTACATTAAACCTAAGGCGGGTAACATTGTCAATAATTTAGTTACTTCGTGTTAGAACATGCATCAACCTAGCCTGGACGATCAGGAAATATTGGATTTAGTGGCTTCGCCCGATACTATTGACCGTGGATTTAATCTATTGGTTAAAAAGTATCAGGCACGTTTATACCAACAAATACGAAGAATGGTGATGAACCATGATGATACTGACGATGTATTACAAATGGTATTTGTAAAAGCTTGGAAAAACCTCCACTCATTTAGAAACGAATCAAAACTGTATACATGGCTTTGCAGAATAGCCATTAATGAAAGCATTACCTTTTTAAATAATAAAAAGAAGAGACTGTTTGTATCCACTGATGATATACATTCATCATCGTTAGGAACGGCTGATGAACACCCACAGGTAAACGGTGACCTTATTCAACAAAAACTTATACAGGCACTTACATTGTTACCAGAAAAACAACGGGCTGTTTTTAACCTGAAATATTTTGAGGAAATGCCTTACGAAGAGATTGCTGATATTACGGGAACAAGCGTAGGAGCATTAAAAGCCTCCTACCACCATGCAGTACAAAAAATTGAAAAATTTATTAATGGAGATTAAACCTAATATGCCTCGTAAAGTCATACAAGTATCATGAAAAAACGAATACAAATACAAGATATTAATCCTTTAAAAGAGAGTTTTAACACTCCCGAAGGGTATTTTGATTCGTTAGCCGATAAAATCAATACCATTAAAGGCGAACAAAACTCTAGTATTCAATTAGAAGATATTGGCAAACTAGAAGAATCGTTTCATGTTCCAGAACAGTATTTTGATTCTTTATTTGAAAGAATTGAAGAAAGGAAACATCAGGAAAATTATACAGTTAAGTTCAGAAATACCCGGATAAAAATATTGGGAGGAATGGTGGCTGCTGCATGTATTGCCATGATTGTTATTTCAGTTATTAATTTTGGAAACTCCAACCCAAACAATACCCTTACAAATAACATCAATGAAGATAGTTTATCCATTAGATTACAAAATGTTCCTGATCATGAAATAGCCCAGCTAATGAGTGATAGAGACGATGAATTTAATTTAACTGACGAAGAAATTGTAGAAGTGATTGAACACGAAACCAACGAATCCGAATCAACCGCAATTATCGATTTCTTAGAAGAAGATAGGGTATTGGAAGATGGTTCTGAAACAGGAAATGAAGAAATTTTTGAATCCATTTAATTGATTAACACTATTTGAAATATGAAAACAAAATATTTATTACTTCTATTTATTATTGGTTTTACAGGCATTACAGGTAGTGCTCAAACAAAAACCAGAAAAGAAATGCTCAAGGAAGAAAAAATGAACTTCATTAATGACTATTGTAAGTTTACTGAAGATGAAGCAAAAAAATTCTGGGTATTGGAAGATGAAATGCAAGACAAACTAAAAGAAGTTCGCAAAACGATGCGAAGAGAATTAAAAGACATAAAAGATAAAGGCATTGATAATATGACTGATGCCGAACTAAAAAAGGCTTTTGATAATCGCAAAGGATACGAACAAAAAATACAAGATGTAAAGTGGGAATACAATGACAAGTTTATTGTTACAGTTGGAGTTAAAAAAACAGCCAAATATTATGAGGCAGAAATTTCCTTCAGAAAAAAACTACTGGACAGATTAAAAGAACTAAAACTGGATGGAAAAGAAGGTAATGAAGATGAGCCGGAGTAAAATTTAAAAAACACACAATATTAAAATGCTGATATTTAAGTACTTAAATATCAGCATTTTTTTATTGAATTAAAATACAACCTCAACGGGTAACTCTACATCTTTGATAAGTACATCATTTGCTAATATTAACCTTATCTTTGATATCCTTACTCTATAACCATGAATACCCGATTATTAACACTTATATCGTTTTTTTTACTGAGCACATCTCTAGTGTTCTCACAAAATATTTCGGGGACAGTTAATATTTACACTAATGTAACCGGTATTGCTACAAATGTGGTTACGGTAGGTAGTTCAGCAGGTATTGCTGCCGGAGATAAAGTATTATTAATTCAAATGAAAGGTGCCACCATTACAACTGGTAATGTTCCTGCTTTTGGAACTATTACAGGATATGGTAATGCCGGCAATTATGAATTTCTTACTGTAGCTTCTGTTGCAGGTAATAATATTACAATGACTACTAATCCTTGTCAAACTTATACCATAACAGGGGCTGTACAATTAGTTAGAGTGCCTGTATATACAAATCCAAATATTATTGGCAACATAACATGTACTCCATGGAATGGAACTATAGGTGGAGTGATTGCTTTTGAAGCAACAGGTACACTTAGCTTTAATGCTAATGTTGAAATGTCGGGAGATGGATTTAGAGGAGGTGTTATTGCATCAGGAGGTTTTTCATGTGGGGATGCAGGATATGCTGACGGAACAAAGGGGAAAAAAGGAGAAGGAATTGCCACAGCCCCTGCCGGTCAAGATGCTAACAGAGCACCTCTAGCCAATGGAGGAGGTGGATCAAATACAGGGAACCCGGGTGCTGGGGGTGGATCAAATTTTGGTGCTGGTGGAAGGGGTGGAAATGAATTTGCCGGATGTGGAGCTACCACATCGTTTGGAGTAGGTGGATTTGCATTAACTATGTCACCAACCAAAGCATTTATGGGAGGCGGTGGTGGAGGTGGTTTTCGTGATAATGGCCTTACTTGCCAACCCGGTTCAGATGGTGGTGGAGTTGTTTTTATTACTGCACCTACCATTACAGGAAATAATTTTTCCATTAATTCAAATGGAGCCAATGTTATTGGGAATACTGATTCAGAAGGTGCCGGTGCAGGAGGTGCAGGGGGTAGTGTACATTTATGGACCAATACTGTTACTTCGCAATTAAATATCAATGTAAGAGGAGGGAATGGAGGAAATGTTTTAAGTACTGTTTGGTCATCTTCGGGTCACGGACCAGGTGGTGGTGGTGGTGGTGGATATGTTCGTTTTAGTACTGCAGCTATGCCAGCTAACGTTACTGTAAACTCTACCGGAGGAAATCCAGGTCTTATATTACACGCCGGAGCCTACTTTAATACTCCTTATTCAGCTGCTGCTGGACAACCGGGAAGTAGTTTATTCAATTTACCTTATCCATCATTACCATTACCTCCAGCCAATTTAGGAAACGATACTACTATTTGTACTGGTGGATCATTAACATTACAAACAGATACTACTTATACTTCTTATCTATGGAGTACAGGTGCTACAACACCAACCATTAATGTAAATACTACAGGAACTTATTGGGTTGAAGTACCTATTGGTTGCGGAACGGTTGATAGAGATACTATTGTAGTAACTTTAGGTAATGCTACTGTTAATTTAGGACCTGATCAATCATTTTGTGCTGACGATTCGGTACAATTTAATGCAGGGACCGGTTTTGCCAATTATAACTGGAGTACAGGTGCTACTACTCCGTCAATTTATGTAAATACTGTTGGGTCATATACTGTTACTATTACCGATGCTGCAGGATGTACTGCCACTGATGTGGTGGATATATTAAACGTATTTCCGCTACCTATAATTAATTTAGGACCTGATATTACACAATGTGGTGGAAGTGTTGCATTAAATCCCGGGGCCGGATTTACAAATTATTTATGGCAAAACGGATCAACCGCCAATAATCAAAATGCTACACTAACCGGGATGTATTGGGTACAGGTTACTGATGCCAATACATGCACCAATAGTGATACCGTAAACATAACGATTAACCCGATTCCTACTCCTAACTTAGGTCCTGATGTATCATTCTGTTCCGGAGAAAGTGCTACTTTAAATCCGGGAGTGTTTACAGGTTATTTATGGAGTACAGGAGCTACTACTCCTACAATTGATGTAACTACCGCAGGTACTTATACAGTTACTGTAACCAATGCACAGGGATGCACTAATACCGATGCGCTGGATGTTGTAAACGTATTTCCTTTACCAACTCCTAATTTAGGTGCGGATCAGGCATTTTGTGACGGACAAAATACTATTCTAAATCCAGGAAGCTTTGCTGCTTATCAATGGCAAAAAGATGTGTATTCATTAAGTAATGTTAAATCTGC
>CAZUXM010000035.1:0-10955 GCA_964624635.1 uncultured Candidatus Competibacteraceae bacterium | reverse complement strand
TACATCAGGAAATTATTCTGTTGAAGTTACTGACATGAATGGATGCACAAACTCTGATGCTATTTCAATTATTATAAATCCACTTCCTGCATTTTCATTGGGAAATGATGTGAAAATATGTCCTGGCGATAATGTCACATTACAACCCACAATAGGTCCATCAGTACCTGTTACATATACATGGAGTGATAATTCAACCAACCCATCATTGATTATATATAATGTTGGGACATATTACCTTACAGTAACAGATAATAATGTTTGTTCATATACTGATACAATAACAGTAACCATTGAATGTCCTCCAACGATTTATGTACCCAACTCATTTACTCCTAATGATGATGCACATAATCCTATATTCAGAGCCTACGGAACTAATATCAAAAGTTTTCAAATGGAAATTTTTGACCGTTGGGGAAGATTGATATTTACTATCAATAATCTTACTGATGGTTGGAATGGTGATATTAACGGGGTACAACAGCCAATAGGTCAATATGTTTACCGAATCACCTATCAAACATTCTTAAAAGCAGATCAGGAATTCCTTACTGGAGGATTTAATTTGATACGTTAAACTACTTCCCTACTTTAATAGTCTTGATATTCACTCCAACCTTGCCTGACGAGTGAAATATTACCTTGACTGATTCTTCTGTGGTAATAATTTTTTTGAGTGACAAATCCTCTACTTCACCTTTAATGATTAAAAGGTTGGCATACTCATAATCACTCATGTATTTTTTTATGGATATTTTAGCTCCTTCAATATCCTTACTGATGTCATACACAAAGTTTTTGGCCATAATTTTTTTTATGGTACCATGCAACAACCAGGCAGCAGCTTTGTATAAAACGTTTTTTGTTTTTAAATCAAAATCAATATCCTTAAAATAAATTTTGTTGGTAAGAGTATCAAAAGCAGGTTGTCCTCTAAAAAACACCAATCCTTTAAAGCTACCATCCAAATCAGCACGAACAAAAACCTCTCCTCCTTTTCCGTAAATAAGAATGTCATTAATCTTAATTCGTTTTTTCTTACTTACTTCATACACCGAATCTTTAAAATTTCTGTTGGCTAATTCAGTAGCCATTTTAAAATCAATAGTTACAGGAAGTTCTACATCGAACTTATTATCCATTTTATCTTTAATAACAGGATCAGCCAATGTATATTTACGAGCAACTACCGGTTTATCTCCCAATTTGGTATCAACATAAGTTGATATACCTGCATTGAGTTTTAGTTTTTTCTTATCACAAACCAATGGTGTAAGATAGATTTCTACCGGAGAAAGTGTTAACCAACACTTATAAGTGCTGTCCATTAATTGAGGATCTTGAACCATATCCCAAACATCACCCATATATTTTTTTAAAGGGACACTATTCGATACTTCTTTATCAATACCTGAAGTGATCGAATGCATGTTTGACATTAATGCAGATTTTACAATGGTAGTGATAGGGATTTTTATAACTTCTACCCCTACATCAAATGACAAGGTAGGTGACGTAACAAACTTCACATCAGTAGCTGAAGTAGTGGTAATTACTTCCCAGTTTTTACCTACTTTTAAATTGGTTTGTAGGGTAATGTCCATATCAAAAGTGGTGGCTTTTTCTATTGATGGACAAATAGCACATGGATCCACTTTATATTTGGCCCAAATCTCTAACGGCAAATAAATTTTAAGCAAATCTTTTTCACCTTCAACTGTAATCTCCTTTTTTGTTCTCCAAACTCTTACCTGCAAATTATCTTTCCCATTATTATCATAATCCATGTCTTCATAAATGAGATTCTTCAGAAGATCATTCATGGCCTGAGTAATCGTACTCATTTGGATCTCAATAGGCATACTGAGCATACTGGCTTTAGGGACATATTTATCAGTGGCTTCATTGTAATCAGGTGTTGGAGAATCAAATCTGGTTACTGAGCATGAATGCAATAAAACAATAAGTAATACTAAAGGGGAAAAGTATTTTTTCATGATGAATGATAGAATTTCATATACCAATCTACAAAATTTTTAACTCCTGTTTTTACTGAAGTATTAGGTTTATAATTGTATTCAGCCATTAATTCATCAACATTGGCAATATTGGCGGGTACATCGCCTGCCTGCATAGGCATCATATTTTTGATGGCCTTTTTGTTAAGATTGTGTTCAATTTCTGTTGATTCCCAATATTCATCACTTTGTAAGGAGCCGAAGAAGTATAGGCTTCCGGATGTACATTATCCCACTGTGGGTTAGCCACTGGTGGTTTAATCATAACATTATAAATACCATTTACTATATCATCAATATAGGTAAAATCGCGTTTCATTTGCCCGTTATTGTACACATCAATAGGCTTTCCTTCTAAAATATTTTTTACGAAAATAAACAAAGCCATGTCTGGTCTTCCCCATGGCCCATACACACTAAAAAAGCGCAATCCAGTAGATGGTATTCCAAATAGGTTTGCATAAGAATGCGCTAACAATTCGTTGGCTTTTTTACTGGAAGCATATAAACTTATCGGATGATCAGTATTGTCTTTTACTGAAAAAGGCAACTTGCCGTTTAATCCATATACTGAAGAGGTACTGGCAAACACCAAATGTTTTACTGGATAATTTCTACAACCCTCTAAAATATTTACAAACCCTGTAATATTACTATCAATGTATACCTGAGGATTGGTTAAAGAATACCTCACCCCGGCTTGTGCAGCTAAATTGATGACTACATCAAAATTACCTTCAGCAAAAACTTGATGAACTATATCCTTATCTGCCAAATCACCCTTTACAAACTTAAAATTGGGTGTAGTAAGTTCATTAAAGAATATTTTATCTTCCTTTTCTACACCTAACTCCCTCAGTCTTGCCCATTTTAATGAGGTATCATAATAGTCATTTACATTATCAAAACCAGTTACATCATAGCCTAAACCAACCAGTTTTTTACAGGTATGAAAGCCTATAAAACCTGCTGCACCTGTTACCAATACTTTATTTCCTAAAGGCAATGACATAATGTTTGTTTATTCCTTAATGTTTGAGTTTCTTTGTACTGCAAGGCAAAGCTAATAAATATTTAGTGATAGCCGCTGAGTATGAGTAGGTATATCAAATTATTACGTGTATCACACTGGCTAAAGAATCTTTTCCTCTTCTTGCCATTGTTTTTTAGCGGGGTATTTATTCAAGAACCTATGGCTGGGCTAAAAGTAGCTATTGGATTTATTTGTTTTTCTCTAACCGCATCAGTAGTATATATCATCAATGATATTCGCGATGTAGAAGATGATAAACAACATCCTGAAAAAAAACATCGTCCGTTTGCTGCAGGAACGGTGAAAATAAGCACAGGTGTAATAATAGCTATTATATTATTATTGCTGAGTATTGGTGTTGGATTTTGGCTCAATCCATTTTTTCTGATTGTACTTGGAAGTTATTTTATTCTTAATCTGGCTTACTCCATCAAATTAAAGCATGTTCCCTTGTTAGATATTTCTATTATAGCGGTTGGTTTTGTATTAAGAGTAATTGGTGGGGGTATCATCCCTGACATTTATGTTTCACACTGGATATTAATCATGACGTTTCTTTTGGCTCTTTTCCTGGGGTTAGCCAAACGTAGAGATGATGTAAAAATATTTTTGGAAAGTGGTAAAAAAATGCGAAAATCTGTTGATGGATATAATCTTGAATTTATAAATACTGCCATGTCATTAATGGGAGGTGTTACCATTGTAGCTTACATTATGTATACCATCTCTGATGATGTAACACAACGACTGGGAAATAATCTTTACATCACCAGTTTATTTGTTATTCTTGGGGTACTCAGGTATTTACAAATTACCTTTGTACAGGAAAAAAGTGGCAATCCAACGAAAATTTTATTGAAGGATTTATTTATACAACTCACTTTAATAGGCTTTGCACTTACTTTCGCCATTTTGTTGTACATCAATCATGTTAACTCACCTGCCTGATGAAAGTTGTTAATTGGGGGAAATATCCAGAAATAGAGGCAGATGTTTTTGAATATAATAACATTGATAGTTATCATTCATTAATTCAAGAAAAAAAGCAAATCATTCCGAGAGGAATGGGTCGTTGTTATGGTGACTCCGCATTAGCTACTACTATACTTTCTACTCTTAAGCTAAACCACATGTTGGCTTTTGATGAAGAAAAAGGGATACTCACTGTAGAAGCAGGAGTAACCATTGAAGAAGTACTACGCTTTTTTGTTCCTAAAGGCTGGTTTATGCCCGTTACTCCGGGAACCAAATTTGTAACGATTGCCGGAGCTTTGGCTTCTGACATTCATGGGAAAAACCATCATGCCAGAGGAACATTTTCTGACCATGTATATTGGTTTGAACTCATCACGCCTAATGGTGAAACAAAAATTTGCAGTAAAACTGAAAATGCCGATTTCTTTGCATTAACTGCTGGAGGAATGGGTTTAACAGGACTCATTACCAAAATTTGTTTCCAATTAGCTCCTATCGAAACCTCCTATATCAGACAAGAATCCATCAAGGCAAAAAACCTGGACGAAATAATGAAGATTTTTGAGAACACACAATCATGGACCAACAGTGTTGCATGGATTGATTGTTTATCAAAAGGAAAATCTTTGGGAAAAAGCATTATGACCGTAGGTGAATTTGCTAAAAAAGATGAGTTGAAATCAAGCAAACAAAAAGCGAATCCTTTACAACCCCATAAAGACGGAAAGTTATTTTTACCTTTTAACTTCCCGAATTTTACTATCAACAGCTTAACAGTTCGTGCATTTAATTTGTTGTATTACAACAAACAAATGCAACGTTTAAAACAATCCATAGTTCATTACGAAACGTTTTATTATCCGTTAGATGGCATTCTACATTGGAATCGCATCTATGGTAAAAACGGATTTACCCAATATCAATTTGTATTACCGCCTGCTACCAGCAGAGAAGGTTTGATAGCCATTATTGAAAAAATTGGGCAACGTGGAATGGGGTCATTCCTCACCGTATTAAAATTATTTGGAGAACAAAACGAAAATTATATTCGTTTTCCTAAAGGTGGATATACATTAGCCATCGATTTTAAAATCGACAAAAAAGTTTGGGCTTTTTTAGATGAATTGGATGAGTTGGTTCATAAATACGGAGGACGTGTGTATCTTACTAAAGATGTACGCATGAAACACGAGATGTTGATGAAATCCTATCCACAGGCACAGGATTTTGTTGAGAAAATAAAACTCATCAACCCGGATTATAAGTTTTCATCTGTACAATCTGATAGGATTGGGATGACGAAGTAATGCCAATTCGTCTTACAAAAAATAATATCTTTATCCTCTAAATAAAAAAAACAATGCCCTCAATATTAATACTAGGAGCCATGAGTGATGTGGCACAAGCCATGGCACATGAATATGCAAAACATGGCTATGATGTTATTTTAGCTGCACGTAAAAAAGAAAGAATAGAACCTTTAGAAAAAGACCTGCAAATAAAATACAATGTAAAAGCCACCTCTGTTGAATTTGATGCGTTGGATTTTACATCACATGTTGATTTTTATAAAAATCTTTCTATCCAACCGGATGTGGTAGCTTGTGTTTTCGGTTATTTAGGTGATACTGCAAAAGGGTTACAAGATTGGAGTGAAGCAGAACAAATTTTACATATCAATTATACCGGAGCGGTAAGTATTTTAAATGTGGCCGCTACTTCTATGATGGATAAAAAACAAGGTACTATTATTGGAATCAGTTCAGTAGCCGGCGAAAGAGGAAGACAATCCAACTTTTTATATGGCAGTGCCAAGGCCGGTTTTAGTGCTTACCTTAGCGGACTTAGAAATAAATGTTTCCACAGTGGAGTACATGTACTCACTGTAAAGCCTGGATTCATTAAAACTGCTATGACTCAAGGGATGCCTTTAAATCCAAAGTTAACAGCTACTCCACAAAAAATTGCATCAGACATTTATAAAGCTGCCAGCAAAAAGAAAAATATATTGTTTAGTTTATGGATGTGGAAATACATCATGAAGATTATTACTTCTATTCCGGAAGGAATGTTTAAGAAAATGAAGATGTAAAATCAATAATTATAAGGCAAGTTCCTATTTGTAATTTTGTAGGTTGAATAACCTGAACCATATTTCCACTCTTTATCCGTTGGATTGACAGCAATAACACTATCCCCTTTTAGTATACTAAAATTATTGCATGATGGATACTTATTATAAATGAGTACTTCATCGCCGGGAAATCCAATGTCTGGCAACGATCTGCCCACAATAAAAGACTTTCCCGGATTTAATATTACAATAGTATCAACACCCCTATTATCAAACAGATGATTATTATAATCTTCTATTTTAATTTTAACAGGTTTGCGGGAATGATTTTTTACCTGATATGTAAGAATTAATACTGCATCGCAAGACTGAAGCATCCAAGAAAAAAATACAAGAAGAATATATATAGTTTTCTTCACAGTTTAAATATACAAAAAAATTAAAAAGTAAAGGGTTGACTAATGAGGAATAGTCAACCCTTTGAACCCTAAACACCTTAACACTATGAAAAAAGTAAAGAACAATATTATTATTGAATACTGTTTAATAACAGCATCCTATTTTATTAATCATATCGATGATCTTTGGTAGCCGGAAACCAAACTAAAACAACAGATGGTTTATTTTCTTTTTCGTCTTCCATTCCAATGAACCAGAACTTACAGTATCTGATTAGTGATTGTTTGAACTTCCTGATCATAACTTTCAAGTTTAAAGTTACTCTATTAAACTGGTCATCGGATAAAATGTTGTGATTTTATCGGGAACAAAAAACAAGGTTTATCGGTGAAAAATATCGGAAAAAAAAGCCTCTTTAATATCACCCCTATCTTTCAAAAAGATCATCACCCAACCCTTATCTTAAATCATACACACCTTTGTTGTCAAGGGATACAGAATCTAAATGGTAAATAGTAACATACTCTTTTTATCTTGTGTAATTGTCGGAGACAAAAATGTATACATTTGTATTATTAGCCTCAATAAATTCCATGAAAACAACATTTATCAAAACCATATTTATTATCTGCCTGGGAGTTTTTTCCTATATCCATGCCCAAACTATTGATGTAACTTTTACCAATTTGGAATCATCCAAGGGTCAAATAGTGATGGGCCTTTATCAGGATCAGGGCACCTGGGACAAAGAAAAACCAGCCCTTACAAAATACTTCCCCAAAGGTGCTAATGTATCAGGTTCTACTTTAAAGGTTACTTTAAATCTAACACCCGGAACCTGGGGCTTAAGTATGCTGGATGATACCAATGAAGATTATAAAATGAATTATAACTGGTTAGGATTACCTAAGGAAGGTTTTGGATTTTCTAATATCTATCATACAGGCTGGAGTAAACCCAAGTTCAAAGATTTTAGTGTTACACTAGTTGCAGGCCAAAGAATTTCGGTTACCATTAAAGTGAGATATCTATAAATATCATCCTATGGAAGAAATAGAACTTTTTGGAGATGTCTATTTTATGAGAGAAGCTTTACGGGAAGCAGAAAAAGCAAAAGATAAAGATGAAGTTCCTATTGGATGTGTTATTGTTACCAATAACAGAGTGATTGCAAGAGGTCATAACCTTACCGAAACCCTCAATGATGTAACAGCTCATGCAGAAATGCAATGTATTACTGCTGCCGAAAACTTTTTGGGAGCAAAATATTTGAATGAATGTACGATATATGTTACCCTCGAACCATGTTTAATGTGTGCCGGAGCTTTACGTTGGGCACAAGTAGGGAAAATTGTTTTTGGGGCTCAGGATACCAAATATGGTTTTGGGAAATATATTGAAAACATAACACATCCTAAAACAGTCATCGTTGGGGGCGTCATGGAAAAAGAATGTTCAAAATTGCTAACTGACTTCTTTAAAAAGAAAAGATCAAAATAAAAGCAACGAGGAATCTCCATAACTAAGGAAACGGTAATCATTACTCAACGCTTCGTTATAAATTTTCTTCCAATCGTCTCCGATTAGTGAAGCAATCAATAACAATAAAGTGGATTTCGGTTGATGAAAATTAGTAATGATTCCTTTCACCATTTTGGTTTTATAACCGGGGAAAATAAAAATGGAAGAAGTACCTTCAAGGATTGAGATTGAATTCTTTTTCATAAAATTCAATACTTTTTCCAGGGATTCTTCAACAGAAATATTTTGTGACTTACATTGATACGGGAAAAATTGGGGAATATGAAATTGAGTCAATTCTCCAGTAATTAATCCTACACCCAACCAATATAAACTTTCCAATGATCGCAAACTGGTAGTTCCTACGGCAATTCTATTTAAAGGATACTTCAAAAGTGAATGAATCATTTCTTCAGTAAAAACTATATACTCTTTATGCATGGTATGATCCATGGCATTATCTGTACTAACAGGTTTAAAGGTACCTGCACCTACATGTAAGGTAAGATAGGATGATATAATTCCTTTATTTTTTAATTGCTCATTGATTCCTTCATCAAAATGCAAAGCAGCTGTGGGTGCAGCCACTGATCCACTGCTGATAGCAAAAGATGTTTGATAACGGGTATGATCAATTTTTTCTGTAGGACGATTCAAATACGGAGGAATAGGTAAATTCCCTATTTGTTCTATCACATCCGCAAAACATTTATCTCCATAATTAAACTGGATGATATCATTTTCTCTATCCAACCAAAGTGCTGAAAGATCATCGTTTTGTAAAACATCTTCCTCTTTAAATCTTTTTTTATTCCCAATCATACAATGCCATGCGGATGATTGTTTTCGACTCAATACTTCCCCTGCATTTTCATGATTGACCGGATTGAGCAGAAATACCTCCACCTCCGCACCGGTTTCTTTTCGAAAATGTAATCTGGCTTGAATTACTTTGGTATTGTTAAAGATAAGATGTGCTTGGGAAGGCAAAAGCTCTGGCAAATTTTTAAAACTCTGATGATAAATAGTTCCATGATCAAATACCAGGAGTTTGGAATCAGACCGATTATCCAGCGGATATCGTGCTATCCTAGCATCAGATAAAGGATAATCGTAATCATTGATATTAACAAAAGGAAGGTTCACAACCTAATTTTTAGTATTTTTCGGCTATGCAAATAGAAGAAATTTATCGCATTTATAAAAATCATCCAATCATATCAACCGATAACAGGAAGATTGAAAGCGGATGCATATTTTTTGCATTAAAGGGAGAAAAGTTTGACGGTAATACATTTGCAAAATCAGCATTGGAAGCAGGAGCCTCTTATGCCATCATTGATAACAAGGACTTTTATATAGATAATAGAACCATTCTTGTAAATAACACATTAATTGCTTTACAGGGACTGGCCAATTATCATAGAAGAAAACTAAATATTCCGTTCATAGCTATTGGTGGATCCAATGGAAAAACCACCACCAAAGAATTATTACATGCCGTTTTAAGCACTACTTATAAAACATTTGCTACCAAAGGGAATCTTAACAATCATATAGGAGTTCCTCTTACTTTATTATCCATATCTGATGATATAGAAATGGCTGTCATCGAGATTGGGGCTAATCATTTACGAGAAACTTTTGATTTATGTAAGATTGTCGAACCCAATTACGGTATTGTTACCAATAATGGAAAAGACCATTTAGAAGGTTTTGGAAGTATTGAAAATGTAATTAAAGCCAATGCTGAGTTGTTTGATTGGCTTAAGCAATCTAATGGAACAGCCTTTGTAAATAACAATTATAAAGACTTGATTCATTCATCACAAGGAATATCAAGTATTAATTATGGCACTGATGAATACAATGATTTTTCATTTGAAATAAATAGCGGAAGTTATGCTTCTATAAAAAATAAAAAAACAGGAAACTCATATACTTCACAATTATTTGGAAGCTTTAACGGGGATAATCTGGCAACAGCAGCGTGTATCGGATTACATTTTAACATCCCTGAAGAAAAAATTAAACTGGCCATAGAGAATTATGTACCGGGAATGAACCGATCTCAGATTTTACAAAAAAATAATATTACGTTTTTTGTGGATTGTTACAATGCCAACCCCAGCAGTATGAAACTCTCCATCGAAAGTTTTTATCAAAACGCAGGTTCTCCAAGAGCTGTTATATTAGGTGACATGTTAGAGCTTGGAGAACATAGCCAAACTGAACATGCTGCAATAGTTGAAATGATTAAAGATTTACAATTTGATAAAGTAATACTCATTGGAAAATATTTCGGCGAACAAAAAAATAACCTACCTTGTTTGCATTTCAACACTACACAGGAAGCCATTGTATGGTTCAACCAACAGGACTTCAAAGGATTCAATATCCTGCTCAAAGGCAGTAGAGGTTATGCCTTAGAAAAGTTAATCAATTTTTAATTGGACCAATAGGTTTAAAATTGATTAAAATTTATCGAAACATCAACAAAATCATGTATTTCAGGTCCATATTTATTTTTGACTCTTTTAGCATTTTAGTCAAAATAAATTTGTGTATATGGATAAAACAATCATTAGGGTTGGTTTAGGAAAGGCGTTATCCATAGTGGTAGCGCTTTTCTCTTTTTATGGATATGCCAAAGGAAAAAGTTCTTCTATATATGATGTAATATCCATATAGTATTTTTCTCTTCCTTTATGATAACTGATAATGACTCCTTTTTTTGTGGGGTCTTTGCACCAATTGGTATCTACTTGTATCCCACCATCATAATTTAATCCATCCATGATATAAACGGATAGTGTATCATTTTTACTTCTGCCCTTATAGTTGTAGGAAACAATACTTCTGCAATTTCCTTCCAACCATAAACTATCTAAGCTTATCGTTTGTTTTGATGGATATATAAGTAACCCTATAT
>CAZUXM010000034.1:0-27393 GCA_964624635.1 uncultured Candidatus Competibacteraceae bacterium | reverse complement strand
CAAATGCTGATAATACTTGTGTTGGTTGAAATGTGCCTCCAGTAGTCGGAGGACAAGGAATAGCTCCAGGTGTAGCCTCATCGTCCAGATTCAAATTAAAATTATCCAGATTAGTACAAATCGCTCCAAATAAAGTTACCTGAGTTGAAGCCGGAGAAGTGACACTAAATGTTAGGTCACTTATATAAGTATGTGTCCCTGTAAGATTAACCACATTTACATCAGTAATAGTTCCTGTAACAGGAATATTTAAATTGGACGTAACAGTTGGAGTACCTGTACCTGAAATAGCAATTGGAATATTGGTGCTATTAAACGTGGTACAAGTAATATTTCCAGTAGTAAAACTAAATGTACCTGAGAAAGGACCTGTGCCGCAACCTGAAGTAGCTCTTACTCTCCAATAATGTAAAGTACTACTGGCTAAAGCTGAACCTGGCGTATATGAGTTAGTTGTTAACCCTGATGCAGTATTTACAATAGTGGTAAATCCAGGATCTGTAGCAATGTCAATTTGGTAAGTGATACCGGCACCTGCAATCGCATTCCATGTAAAATTAGGAGTAGTAGTTACTCCTGTTGCTCCGTTAGCAGGTGCAGTAAGTGTAACAGCACCCGGTGTAGGTGAAGAAATAACTAATGTTACAGGGAAAGTATGTATCCCAGATGCACTGTTACCTGTAATCGTTAAATTATAGGTTCCTGCTAGAGCTGTTCCTGGGTTCACCGTTAATACAGATGAACCAACCGGAGTTACAGGATTCACTGAAAAATTTGAAGAGGCTCCTGCCGGTACACCCGTTACTGATAAATTTACCGGAGTAGTGTAACCACCAATTGATCCAACATTTACTGTATAGGTAGCTGCTGTTGGAGCACAAACCGTAACTGCGGGAACGGGAACATTTAAAGTATAATCACTGGAGGGGGCTGTAATTGTAAAATTATTATTAGAAATATCAAAGAAAATATTACCAACAGAACGAACCATTACTCTACAAGTAGTACTTGGAGTATTGGGTACTGTTATTACCTGACTTCCATCATTGGGAGTGTTCGCAATTAATGTAGTTGGATAAGTAAGACCACCGTCAGTACTTAATAAAATATCAACATTTGCACAACTCACTGGTGCATTGTTGGTATTGGCTACATTCCATGTAACAGTTTCGTTAGTGGTAGCATTCCAAGTAATACCTGTTGCATTTGGATAGGTAACGAAGAAAGGTCCGATTCCTACATTAGAAGTAACCGTAAAATCCTCATGATCATTACAACCTCCACCAGCAGCATTATCTCGTACAACTACTCTAAAACTCATGGTTCTTGTAACAGACGGCAATACCTCCCATGGTGTTGCAGTGCCCGCTGCTAAAGATGCAATGTTAGGGAAGTATCTGGTTGGATTGATGCTTGGATCAAATGAACGGAAACTAGGCCCTGCAGTATTGGTTGCAACTGGAGGCATGGTAACTAAAGCTCCTCCATTCATTTGTTCCCAACAATAAGTAAGTACATTTCCTGGATCAGCATCTGTTGCAGTTACTGTTAATGCAAAAGGGGTACTGATAGGAATTTGAAAAGTAGCGGTTGGTGTACTGATATTAGGTGCCGTGTTGGATAAGGCAGAAGTAACTTCACAAGCATGACCTCCAGAGGCAATTTCATTAGCAATTTCCTGCAAACTTATTCCATGAAAATAATCATCACTGTTTGCTTGTACATTTTGAGGATTACAAATTCCGGCGTATGCTTGAATGGTCGTTCCACTTCCCGGCTCAAAAGAAGTACCATTATTCATGTTACCATTACATGCACCGGAATTAGAATGAAAAGTATGGTTCCCCCCAAACTGATGTCCCATTTCATGAGCAACATAATCAACATCAAAAGGATCACCAACGGGTGCAGGGCTGCCTGTTACTCCTTGCCCTTTAGATGCATTATTACATACTGAACCAAGAGCTGCGATACCCCCACCTCCTGTTGAGAATACGTGTCCAATATCATAGTTTGCATTACCTATAACTGTATTACAATTAGTTTGATTTTCTCCCAGCATGGTTCCACCATTATTATTGGTGTAAGGATCCGGAGCTGTTGTGTATATGAGTAAATTATTATTTGCCACAATGTTCATATGAACTCCACAATCTCTTTCATAAATTCCGTTGACACGGTTCATAGTAGTAACCTGAGCCGCTAAAGCTAATGGAACAGTCCCACCATGAAATGCAGTATATTCGACAGTGGCAGCAAGCGCCAAACGGTATGATTTTAGCTGACATGTTCCTAACATCTTTACTACATTCAACGTCTCTTTTTTAGTAAAAGATTCTACACTACACTCAAAAACTTTATTTGCTGATGAATAAAAATCTTTCTTTTTATATATGATATAGTGTTTATTATTTAATCCTCCGAAATAATAAGGATCAATATAGATTGTTCCCTGTCCGGCAGTCAATATCATACCATGAAAACCTTGAGGAGTAATGTCCATTTTTAAATACAAACTGGTATTTTTTATTCCTACGCCTGAATAAGTTTTTATTTCCGGAAACTTTTTGGCCAACCCATCTTCCATCATTGGAGTATTAGAAACTTTAAAGGCTTCAAAACTTCCATCAGGCATTGGTATTTGTAATATAAACGTGGATGACTCCAATTCATTTAATTGTTTTAATGGAGCTCCTTGTAGAACTAATTTCATCTCATCAAGATTCAATTCCATGGTAGTATAACTGGTGGGGTTTATATACCTGGTTCCAGTTACCGGAATTTTTGCTTCATCAACATTTTTCCATAAATAATTTTTTTGAGCTTGTAAAAAAATCACAGATGAAGAAAAAGCAAAAACAAGCAATAATAATCGCGATGTGTTGGTCAATAGTTTTTTCATGTTGTTTTGTATTATCGAGCTAAGAAATTAAGTAGATTGAAAATAATCATTTTTAACAAGAATTAAAAAATAGTTAATAACAACTCCCTTGTTTATCAGAATTTCACCATTATTCTTTAATTTAAATTTAATTTAGGTGCGTTTAGATAAATAATGGTTATACTAAAACAAATAAAGTCTATATCATCGGCAAATTATGAATAGCTACTCTAAATTCAAGCAATGGCTTACTCAGGTATCGTTTCTTACAGGCGAAGATTGTTCTATGTTTGAGCCTTCTTTAAACATTAGACAGTATAAATCAAAAGAACTTTTTTTAAACGAAGGAAAAATCTGTCAGGAAGTGGGTTTTGTAAACTCAGGATCTTTTAGAACTTATTATTTAATCGATGGAAAGGAAATCAACACTCATTTTACTTTTGAAAATGAATTTGTAACCGATTATGATAGTTTTTTGGATAAAAAACCTGCCCGATATTATATTGAAGCTCTTGAAGAATCAGAAGTTGTCACTTTCAGCTTATCCGCTCTGAAAGAAGCTTATAATAAATCAAAAAACTGGGAACGTTTTGGAAGAATAATGGCTGAAGCAGCCTATAAAATTACCACACAAAGGGTAGAGAGCTTCTTATTTTTGGATGGAGAACAACGATACCTTCAATTGATTAAAAACCAACCACATATAATTGATAGAGTCCCATTATATCATATTGCCTCATATCTGGGGCTTGAAAGAGAAAGTCTAAGCAGGCTTCGCAAAAAAATTGCCGAAAAATAACGAATGTAACATTTGTCAATTTTTAGCTCATATGTGTTTTTCACTTTTGTGATGTAAAATAGAAACAACATAAAATGAAAAAAATCATCTTAGGCAGTACAGCTATATTTAGCTTACTAATTACAAGCTGTTCAACAACTAAAACAAGTATAATACCTCTAGAAAAAAGCTTGGTTCTTGAAGAAACCTACACCATTATATGGAACGGAATAAGTAAGGCCTACATATACAAAAATGGAGAATGGATGAGAGCCGAAAACTATGATTATACATTTGATGTAATTCAAAGAAGATATGATAACCAGTGGAAATCAACCAAATCACTGCATCGTATCCACCCTGATTATGATGGAAGAGCTGGTACTAGAGACCAAACGATGTACTTTGAAGTACTCTATTATGGTATAAGCAATGGAGTAGTTCAATCAAACATTCAATCTTCTCTTGGTAATGGTACCGGAACCAGTGATAATGATTTCAGAAAATCTGTGCTCACTATGTATGTAGGTAAAAATGGGAAATTTATGCCTTACAATAAATTCAGAATCACACAAAATTACGATTATGAGCAAGGCATCTTAACAGAAACCGTAGAGCTGATTAAGGAAAAAGATGGAACAGAAACTCCATTCATGAAAAATGAAGAAACAGCTAATATATATTTGAAAGGGAAATTGGATAAGGCACCAACCTCATATAAATAAGAAGCATTCTAAAAAAAGGGACGCCTGAGGAAAGCGCCCCTTTTTTATTCTAACCACCTTGTACTATTTATTTACCTAAAAACAACAACTCTGTTATTTGTTCACCCACAATCCCCATTTATTATCAAACTTGTACCATTCTCCATCAGGACCTTGCCATTTCCACTCCGGAACTTCACCCCAGGTTTTACCCATGTCGGCACTCCACATTAATTTTGAATCCACAATTTTCATCCATTTCCCATCTTTATCGGCCCACATTTGATTATCTACTGAGGCCCATGATTTCCCATCTGCACTCCACCATAATTTAGCTTTGTCGTCTAATTTGTACCAATATTTTTTACTATCCATTTTACCTGCCCAGGTACCATCTTCTTTTTTCATCCAATCCCCATAAATAGTTGAATGAATTGATGTTGTATTAACTATACTGTTAATAGCAAACATCGTGGTTGTGGAAGCAAATAATGCAAGCATGATTGCTCCGAAAAACTTTCTTTTCATACGTGTATATTTTTTGATTTGTAAAGAGATTTACGAAGCTAAAATGAATATGGATTTACAAATACTAATTAAAATCCTAAGTGCTTGAAATATAATATCTATAAGATTGTAAAAAAATTAATCGTAATTCCGTTTCTTCTTAATCAATGCCATTTTCTTTTGATACCAGGCATCTACCGGTTTACCATTGGCATAGGTAATACGAATAAAATAATTTTGTTTTACGGCACTGTACCAATAAAAATACACCTTAGATGCTACAGGCTGGTGTTTTTCATCTAACATATGATGGTATACTTCTTCTCTTCTAATACGAATGGCCTGATAGCAAGTATCATTATTAGGTAAAACCAATGTTCCGTAACCATCTACTTTTACTGATACATCTACATACTGGTTTTTATGATGGCGTCTTCCGTTTTTTATAAATGCATACCTGTCGTTGAAATTTTCACCATAATTAAACGGAAATTTAAACAACATCATCGTATCATCATATATATAGGGGATTTCACTTTGAAATGCACTCGGTTTTTCAAAGGCACCCAGTCTATAATACTTAGTACTATCCAAATAATTAATCCATATAGCCAAATCTGTAGCAATGGAATTTGAATCAACCGAATAAGAATCTTCAAAAAAATCATTTTGTGATGGAGTGGATTCACGATACACTTCCTGATAATATACTGCAGTATCTTTTACTTTTCTAAAATCCCAGAAAATATTTTCTCCTACTACAGAGGTATCAATAGATAAGGGATCCTTAATTAATTTATACGTATATATTTCACCCGGAGCAGGTATAACTGCCGGACTTATAAAAGGTGATTGGGCATAAATAACAGAAAATAATGCGATGAATGTTATAATAAAACGCATGATAAATTTTTTGTTTAAAGATATGAGCAATTTTTCAGAGGAAGAGATGACAATTTTTCGACTATATCACCCGATTATTTAAAAAACTCAATAAGAATCACCTGAATGACTCCAACTATAAAACCCAGAATAGCCCCACTCCACTCAATAAATTTAAATTCTTTCTTGAGTATTCCATTAATTAAGTTTTCTAATTTATCAGGAGGAAGTGCCGCTACTTTTTTGGCAATCATATCTTCAATCTTCAGTGTTTTATCCAAATCATCCATGATCTTTTCAATCACTTTGGGAGCCCAATCATCTACTTCTTCCATCAGCTCATGTTTGATTTTTTCTCTTCTTCGTTTACCAACAAACATAGACGTAATAGGGTACTTGGCAGGAAAATCGTTATTAAGATAGTTATCCACTTTATCTTCTACCATAATCAATAATCCATCAATATTTTCCTGATGCAATAGTTTTTCTCTGATATCGTGTGATGTAAGCAATTCATCAGCCACCATCTTACCTATACTGGCAGCTAGTTTATCTTGTCTCTTTGGAAATATTCCCTGGATTTTAAAAATACCCCAACCAACTGGTTTCACGGGTTTAAACAACATTTTTACGGCTACCCAATTGGTGAACCAACCTATTAGACCTGTCATCACCGGGGTAAGGAATATAAAAATTTCGGATGTACTCATTCACCTATAAGGCTATGGTTTAATCAAAGATAGCAGTTCTGTAATATGAGCCATAAAAACTATAGGACAATGTGTATAAATGCTTGTGAATGTTAGAAATTATTGGTAGTATTGAATATAATAAATGCGCTGTATGGTAGACGGAGAAACGGGCTTCATTGCAAATCTCACAAACATTTCTACATTTGGCCACTAAATTCAATTTTCGGTCTCACATGAGAAATTGGCTCATCAAACTTTTTTTTAAGGTTACAAAGGTTCTTATTTATCGTCATGATTATGCCCCTAATAAATATCGCCAAGGCATGGATTTTTTTACCGGTTTTTTACGTAACCCAAAAAAAGTAAAATATAAGGAAGAAAAAATTGGAGACATGGAAGCTCTATGGATTATTCCTGACAACATTGATAATGACAGTGTGATTTTGTATTTACATGGCGGAGGATATGGGATGGGTTCGATTAAATCACATAAAAAAGTGGCGGCCCGTATTGCACGATCTGCCAAAACTCAATGTATTATTATCGAATATCGATTAGCACCCGAAAATATGTATCCTGCTGCTTTAGATGATAGTATCAAAGCATATCAATGGTTATTGGATAAAGGTTTTAAGCCCGAAAAAGTAGCCTTTGGAGGTGATTCTGCCGGAGGGGGACTTACGATTTCTACTTTATTAAAAATAAAAGAGTTGGGCATGCCACAACCATTGGCAGCCTTTTGTATGTCTCCGTGGCTCGATTTAGCTGCTGATAGTCCTGAAATTGAGGGATACCAGAAAAATGACCCTTTTATTGATTTGAAAAGTGTTAAAATCTGGGGTAAACAATATGCTGGAGATCAGGTAAAAAACCCATTATGCTCTCCACTGTACTCTGAGGTAACTGATATTGCTCCATTATTAATCCAAATCGGTACTGCTGAAATTCTGCTATTTGAGAACAGAGCCTTTTATGAAAAGGGCTTGAAAAAAGGAATGGATATCCAATACGAAGAATATAAGGATATGGTACACGTGTTCCAGGTATTCGGAGGGTTTCTGCCACAAGCGGATAAAGCCATTGATTCTATTGGAAGATTTATTCTCACCAAAGCTCAGCAATCTAAAACAACAATCTCTTCTGAAAATACAAATACCGCAATGGCCTGATTAAGGTATATTGGTATAAACACAAGTATTTATTTCCATCTGACTGATTTTTTTTAGACCTTTAGGGAAATTTAACCGGCAGTTGTAATGAAACGAGTTATTAAGTTCCTGTTTTTTGCTGCATTAACAGGTTTCTTATTTTATGTTTTAGAAAAAGGCATCAAGGTTGGTCCTACCAAGTTGCCTCCTTTAGGAAAACTTACACATCCTTATAAGGGCTATTTATATAATGCTGCATATGCTGATAAAGGGTATGATCAAAACATTACTCTTGAAGGAGTAAAAGATGAAGTAACTATAGTATACGATGATAGATTGGTACCTCATATTTATGCACGTAATCAGGAAGATTTATTTTTTGCACAAGGATATGTTACTGCACAACACAGGTTATGGCAAATGGACTTACAAGTTCGCTTAGCTGCCGGAAGATTATCAGAAGTTTTAGGGTCACGTACTCAAACCATCGATGCAGTTAATAGAAATAAAGGATTAGCATGGGCTGCAGAAAAATCAGTGGAGATATTCGAAAATGATCCGGTAACAAAACCTATTGTAGATGCTTATACCAAAGGTATCAATACATATATTGAGTCACTTGACTACAAAGAGTATCCTGTAGAGTATAAAATTCTTGATTATAAGCCTGAAAAATGGAGTAGTTTTAAATCTGCATTATTACTCAAATACATGGGTGATATGCTTACAGGAAAATCTTCTGATATTTCTTTAACAAAAGCGTTATTGATGTTTGGGAAAGATTATGTAGATCTACTATATCCTGATTTACAACTGGTGGATTCTACCTTATCACCTATTATTCCGGTGGGGACTACATATCCAAAAGCTACTTTATTTCCTGATACTATTTCAAAAATTGGATTGTATAATTTGTCTGACATCAATGATTCATTGCCTACAAAAGACGGAATCGGATCGAACAACTGGGCAGTAAGTGGGGCTAAAACAAAAACAGGAAAACCTATTTTATGTAATGATCCACACTTAGGCTTAAATTTACCTTCCATTTGGTTCGAGATGCAATTAAATGCTCCTGGTTATAATGCTTATGGCGTAACTATTCCGGGTTCGCCGGGGGTTATTATCGGATTTAATGACAGTATTAGCTGGGGAGTAACTAATGGTACCCAGGATGTATTGGATTATTATAAAGTAAAATTCAAAGATGCTTCACGTAAAGAATATTTATTCGATGGTAAATGGATGCCAACCACCATGCGTGTTGAAGAAATAAAAGTACGTGATGGAAAAACAAAAATTGATACTACTTTTTTCACTCACTATGGCCCGATAATGAAAACGTTTTTAAAGAGTGATACCCTTGCTCAAGGTATTGCTATGCGTTGGACCGTACATGACCCGTCCAATGAATTAAAAACTTTCATACTTCTTAATCAAGCATCTAATTATGCGCAGTATGAAGAAGCAGTCAAGTATTTTGAAAGCCCCGGGCAAAATTTTGTATTTGCATCCACAAACGGTGATATTGCTATGTGGCATACGGGTAAATATCCGGTGAGATACAAAGAGCAAGGAAAATTCATTATGGATGGAAGTTTATCTGAATATCAATGGAACAAATTTATTCCAAGAGATGAAAACCCTCATATAAAAAATCCTCCGCGTAATTTTGTAAGCTCTGCTAACCAGCATCCAACTGATGGAACTTATCCATATTACTACTATGGAAGATTTGAACATTACAGAAACAGAAGGATTAATAATGTATTAACTCAGCTTGACAGTATTACTGTTCAAGATATGATGAAACTGCAAAATGACAATTATAATATTCAGGCTGAAGAAAGTTTACCCTTTATGTTATCCGCTTTAGACAGCAGTTCAATCAAAGGAGAAAATAAAAAATATTATGATGCCATAAAAAAATGGAATTATACCAATGATGTTACAAGTTTAGGGGCAGTGGTATACGAAAGCTGGTTCAGGCTATTCAGTTATGCTGTTTGGGATGAAATCATTAGTATGAATATTGTATTTGATTATCCTCAACCCTATTCCCTTATTAGAATATTAAAACAATATCCTAATCATTCAGTGTTCGACAATAAACATTCTAATAAAGTAGAAACCTCAAAAGACTTGCTGGTTGATGCATTTAATTCAGCCTGTGTAGAAATGCGAAACTGGGAAACGAAAAACCCGGGGAAAGATCTTGCATGGGCAAATTTCAAAAATACTACGATAACACACATGTCACAACTACCCTCTTTCAGTTATTATAATATTCAAATAGGAGGAAACAGCAACATTGTAAATGCTGCCGGCGAAAAATGGGGACCATCATGGAGAATGATTGTGAGTTTAGAAAAAGAAATTAAAGCATATGCAGTGTATCCGGGAGGTCAATCAGGTAATCCTGCCAGTAAATATTATTCAACCGGAATTGATAAGTGGAGTAAAGGTGAATATTTTGAGTTGAACTTCTGGAAAACAAAAGATATAGCCATTAGTAAAAAAATGAGTGTTCAGGTTTTAAATAAAAAGTAAGATTATGAAATTTATCATCAAACTATTATTGATAGGAATATCTACCTTTTTTGCTCTTAAGTTTTCTCCCTGGTGGATTATAGTAGTTATTCCTGTCATCTTTAATCTCCTTGTAAAACAAAAGGTTCGGGTGCATTTTTTTCATCCTTTTTTGCAATTGGGTTAGCTTGGTTCGTCGCCAGTTATAGTTTATATTCATTAGGTGCTGAAGAATTTACAGCTAAAATGGCAGGAGTGTTAAAACTTAAAATCAGTGGTGTTATGTTTCTTGGTATTACCAGCGCAGTAATGGGTTTGGTAGGAGCACTGGCCGGATATAGTGGAAATGCATTAAGAAACATATTTATTAAGCCCGAAAAGAAAGCCAAAAGCAAATACGGTCGCCCGGATTATGGGTATTATGCCAGATAATTATTTTTTTGATTGCTTTCGTTTGTATATAAAACCAATAATTACAGCCATTACCAGTAATATAATAGCTGTTAACCCAAGAATAGCCTCAGGTGTATTCAACTCTTCAAAATTAAGGATAGATAAAAAAATCATTTATTAGGTGGTTTTATAATAACAATATACAGTAGTGAAGTAAATTTTGTTACGATATAGTTGGGGAAACACCAAAATTTTCCAATTTTTACAATAGAAATGGCAGGAAATACATTTGGGCATATATTACAGCTAACCACTTTTGGCGAATCACATGGAATCGCTATTGGTGGGATTCTATCCGGCTTACCCTCAGGTTTAGATATAGATCAGGAGTTTATTCAAAACGAATTAGCCAGAAGAAAACCTGGACAAAGCATCATTACCACTGAACGTAAAGAAGAAGATACTGTTCACATATTATCAGGAATATTTGAAGGCAGGAGCACCGGAACCCCTATCGGATTTTACATCAACAATAAAGACCACAAAAGCGGTGATTATGAAGAACTAAAAAATATTCTTCGCCCATCACATGCTGATTATACCTATAAAGAAAAATATGGAAACCGTGATCATCGAGGTAGTGGAAGAGCATCTGCCAGAGAAACAGCTTGCAGGGTGGTAGGAGGTGCTATTGCTAAACAACTATTGTTATTACAGGATATAAAGGTATATGCTTATGTTTCACAAGTGGCTCACTTAGAACTTAAAAAAAAATATACTGAATTGGATCTGGAAAAGATTGATGATTCAATGGTAAGATGTCCAGATAAAGAAATGTCGGATAAAATGATAGAACTTATTCAAGCAGCTAAAAATGAAGGAGATTCGGTGGGTGGAATTATTAACTGTGTAATTAAAAACGTTCCTGTTGGACTGGGAGAACCTGTATTCAATAAATTACATGCTGATCTTGGACATGCCATGCTAGGCATCAATGCAGTAAAAGGTTTTGAATATGGAATGGGGTTTGAGGAAATCACCAAAAAAGGGAGTGAAGTAAATGATGAATTTTATGAAGAAGGTGGAAAAATCCTTACCCGTACCAATTATAGTGGAGGTATACAGGGTGGAATAAGTAATGGCATGGATATTTATTGCAGAATAGCATTTAAACCCATTTCAACTATTAAAAAAACGCAAAGAACTTTAAGTGCAGATAAAGATAGTATATTATTTGAAGCAGAAGGAAGACATGATCCATGTGTACTCCCCAGAGCTGTACCAATTGTTGAAGCAATGGCAGCACTTGTTATTGCTGATCATATACTATTGAATAGAACAAGTAAACTATGAGCAAAACCGTCTCCAATATTTTATATTTTTCATTAATAGCACTGGTAGGATTTTTATTATACCTACCAACACAACTTACAGGAGTAAATCCAATGATATTTACTGCACTTCGTTGGACCATCATTTTGGTATTATTATTTTTTACCATTAAACGAAAAAAGCTAAGTGTTTGGATATTTTTTGCGATGATAGCAGGAATTGAAGTAGGAAGCGATTTTAGTTCCATTGGGTCTATTGAATATTATATCGGTAAAAAATATTACTTCATCGATTTCCATGACATGGCTTTACAATTTGAACGAATGGGTAAAATCTTCCTTCGTTTAATCAAAACATTGGTAGCCCCACTTATTTTTGCTACACTGGTGGTAGGTATTGCCGGTCATAGTAATCTCAAGCAAGTAGGACGCATGGGATTAAAAAGTATTATCTACTTCGAATTAGTAACTACCGTAGCATTGTTTATCGGATTAGCTGCTATTAATATTTCAAAAGCTGGAGTGGGTGTAAAAGCCGAAGCAACTCAAACCGATATGAAAAAATCTACTGAGTTGATGGAACAAACGAAACAACATAAGGATCATATTGTAGATATATTCCCTGAGAACATTGCAAAATCTATCCATGAAAATCAGGTATTACAAATAGTCGTTTTCTCCATCATATTTGCCATTGGTTTGGGAATGGTTAAAAATTCAGTACATAAAGAAACCATGCTCCGATTTTGCGAAAGTTTATCAGAGGTTATGTTTAAGTTTACCGATATCGTTATGTATGCTGCCCCTTTTGCTGTGTTTGGAGCACTAGCATCCACAGTGGCTAAATCAGGATTGGAGGTATTAGTGAACCTATTACAATTAGTTGGTACTCTATATGTCGCATTAGTCGTATTTGTATTAGTTGTATTACTACCTATTGCATTAATTGCAAGAATCAATATTAAAAGATTTATTGCCCATGTAAGTGAACCGGTAAGTTTAGCTTTTGCTACCGCTAGTAGTGAAGCTGCTTTACCTAAAGCATTGGAGAACATGCAAAAATTCGGGGTCCCTGGTAAAATCGCTTCATTTGTTATTCCAACCGGATATAGCTTTAATCTGGATGGTACTACGTTATATCTTTCTTTGGCATCTGTGTTTGTTGCACAAATGTGTGGTGTAGATCTAACCATAGGTCAACAAATTACCATGTGTTTAATATTAATGTTAACCAGCAAGGGTGTAGCCGGAGTCCGAGGAGCTTCTTTTGTGATTTTGGCAACCACGGTTGCGTCATTAGGATTAGACCCTCAAAAAGCAAGTATTATTTTGGCAATTGATGCATTGATGGATATGGCCCGTACCGCAGTGAATGTTCTTGGAAATTGTTTAGCAACTGCTGTTATTGCACGTAGTGAAGGTGAATTAAGTAATGAGTCTCAATTGGTAGAAACTTAATTTCCCCTGCCTTTGAAAAAGATTACTACAATATTTATCCTACTTACTTTCATTAGTAATTCTTACTCTCAAATAAAAATTTCTATTCTTTCGGATGAAAGTTTAATGAATAATAGTTGCACTAAAATGACTATTGAAGATGCTACCCGGTTATTTTCAAAAGTAAATGGGGCTAGTATTACTAATGATAGTTCATCGGCTGATCTAATCTTACGTCTTCCGGCAATTACCGGTTCGGGTAAAAATGGGGATGATGGTTATCGTTGGTCAAAAATTAATAACGTATGGACAATAGAAGCCACTACCTATAAAGGAACGTCTAATGGAATTTATGGGTTAATGCAGGAAGTATTAGGTTTCAAATTTTATCACTCACGTGAAATAATCATTCCTGATTATACTCAATTTGAGTTTCCGGATGTCCAAAGTTTTTCAGGAAAACCATCATTTGAAAATATAGGATTTCATTTACACACCATGCATCCCATTGAATTAACAGAAGATCTGTTGGATGAAACAAGACCCGGTGGAATAGAACGTATTTACGAATACATTGATTGGTTAGCCCGGAATGGTCAAAATTATTTTGAATTTAATGTATTGGAGTCGATCAATTTAGATACATGGATTATACATGCAAAAAAAATGAGTGATTATTCACATCGTAGAGGTATTCAATGTGGGTTGGATCTTTCATTGCACATGTTACAACAAAAAGCATTTCAGTTGTATGAAACACCTCCATTTAAATTCGGTAATATTCAAAAACAAATTGAAAAAAATGCAGGTAAAATAATTCAAACCGGATTTAATGTTTGGAACGTTGAATTATCGGCTACAGAATTTACCTCAGGAGATCAAACCAAAAAGAAAAAGATTTTAAACTACCTTACGGAGATATTGAAAAAAAACAATATCCAACTCATGAGCAGGAATCATGTAGTTAAGCCTGATCAAATGGTAAACGGTGGAACCGGTGAAGAAGCAGGAGACATTCTTGCAGAAGGTCAAGGCCTCATGGTTCATACCGTCATGTTTTATTCACTAACTGACGAAAAAGCACCAGTATATCGAAATAAAAATTTAAAACACATGTATGATATACTTCAGCATGAAAAAAATAAAAGACCCGTTTGGTATTTCCCTGAATCGGCCTATTGGGTTACATTCGACAGCTCTGTTCCTATGTTCCTACTCCCCTACTTTAGTGCCCGGTTAAGTGATATTGAATTATGCGAAAAAGAGAATATTCAAGGACATCTCACCTTTACCTCCGGTTGGGAATGGGGATATGGATTTATTGATTGGAGTATAGCCCGCTGGTGCTGGCAATACCAAATCAATAATCAAAAAAAAGAAAGATCATCCCTTCAATATGTAAATGAATTAATTAGTCCTGAATTCCAAAACTATCTTTCCGTAGCTGAAGAATTACAGCAAAAGTACATCAAAGATCAGGAATTGATAAGAGTGATGGTGGCACAAACCATCACAGATGAAATTCCAGGACCCTTTAATTTAGAATTTCATCCTCGTCCTATTTATTCATATCCATACATACGGAATAAAGCTACTCTGGCAGAATTAGATACCATCGACCGATTATATCTATCTCCACTTCATGAATATTTTATGGATGGATTACAATTAGATTCAACCAATGGTGATTTTTCGTTCAATCCAATTGAACAGGAAATTTTCGATGGAGTTGAAATTACTCATTTAAGGGCCTGGCATAAGTATACCACTCTTAGTTACCTAGTAGCATTCAGAAGGGATGCTATTAAAAAACAGAAAGGTGAATTGGATTTTATATTAGAAGATTCAAGAATAATCAGATCAAAAGCATTAGAAATTGTCAAATCCCGTGAAACAAAATACCGATACGACCTAAAGTTATTAAGCTCCAAACATGATGATCATACTTGTTATCATTTCGGATATTTATATCCTGTACATGATTTACATTTTTGGGAAAGAGAAGAATTACAAGCTAAAAACAATCAATATAATTTCTGGTATAAAAACATATGGGATGTAGGAAGAACAGTTGGATTGTATGATTAATTACATCCATTTTTCATACCACATTTGAAACATCAATAAATACCAAACTTTCGAATCATATTCCTTTTTACCTGATAAAAAATCATTTTTTAATTGAGAGACATACTCCCATTTGAATATTCCTTGTTTTTGAATGTGTTCTTGATTAAGGTAATTATCCAGATAATCCCTCAATTCATTCAACATCCAGTTTCCAATAGGAACTGCAAACCCCATTTTGGACCTTTCCATCATATTAGATGGAACATATTGATGCACAATTTCGCGAAGAATAAATTTTTTCGTTCCATTACGATACTTATGATCATCAGGTAATGTTGCAGCCCATTCAATTACCTTATGATCTAAAAATGGTTCTCTCCCTTCTAAAGAAACTGACATGGTGGCTCTATCTACTTTCTGTAAAATATCATCCAATAAATATGTTTGATAATCAATCGCCATCATATATGCCAAAGGAGAATAAAATTCTTCCTTCAGTTCATTACTAAAATATGCCGTCTCAAGCGAACTAAAACTAACAGACAACAATTTCTTCATTTGAACATCTGTAAACTGTTGACTCAAACTTAACATGATTTGGGTTTCGGAAGGATTACGTAATATTCCTTTTAGTTTTTCATATCGGTTATGGAAATTGTATTTATTTTTTAGAACAGGGATATTTTTTGATGGCACCATTTCCATAGTTGAAGCCATAAGTTTGCGTCCAATTCCGGGGATACTTCTCATTTTTTTACTGTATCGTAATAAATAATCGTAACGATTGTAACCGGCGAAAACTTCATCTCCTGCATCTGCACTTAATGCTACAGTTACCTTTTCACGAGCCATTTTACTTACCAGAATAGTTGGAATGGCACTGCTATCTGCAAAAGGCTCATCGTAATAATATGGCAAGGTTGGAATAATTTCAACAGCTTCCTTTTGTGTACAAACAAACTCTGTATGATCGGTTCCTAAATATTCAGACACATTTTTTGCAAAGGGAGCTTCATTTAATCCAATATCAGGTACTCCAATGGTAAATGTTTTAATTTTATTCGTACTGTTTTTTTGAAGTAACGCAGTTACACAGGTACTATCATATCCTCCACTTAAAAAAACTCCAATAGGAACATCTGCAACCATTCGATAATCAAATGCCTGCTGCAATACTTTTTCAGTTTCAATTTTCGATTCATCTATACTTAATTGAACCTTTGGTTGGTTATAAGCATCATAAACATTCCAATAACATTTTTCATCCAAAACTCCTGTACTGATATTAAATGAAATAAAATGTCCTGGTTTAAGTTTATAACAATTTTCAAATATACAATACGGAGTAGGTACATTGCCATATTGCATAAATGCAGCTACTGCATCAACATTGATTTTTTTATCAAATCCTGGATATTGGTGAAACGCTTTTAGTTCAGAAGAAAAAATAAATAATCCATTATTATAATAGTAATAAAATGGTTTTACTCCTGCTCTGTCCCTTACGCAAAAAAGAGTATTTCTTATTGTGTCATAAATCACAAAGGCAAACATTCCGTGAAAAAGTGTAATACACTCATTACCCCATTCTTCATATGCATGTAATATTACTTCTGTATCTGAATTAGATACAAACTGATGCCCCTTTTTAATTAATATATCTTTTACCTCTTGATAATTATACATTTCACCATTAAATGTGATTGTGAAGTGTTTATAGGTCATGGGTTGCTTTCCCGCATCTGTAAGATCTATGATTGATAACCTGCGGTGTCCTAACCCAACAGTAGCATCTTCTGAGGAATGATAAAAAACACCATCCCCATCAGGTCCTCTATGTTGCAGAACACCCAATGCATTCTTCAAAACCTGCAGAGAGGTATTGTTATGAATATCTGCAAAACCGGTTATTCCACACATGGTACGAATATACAAAAAGAAAGGCGGAAGGTTTTAATCGCTTGGCAATACATTCGCTAATTATATAAAATATGGTGGAAAATGTCATATATGAATAAACTAAAGCTTATATTTGATAAACCCGATTATTATGAGGTTATACGACTATTATATCTTACAATACTTCCATTTTTCAGGATCAGATATAATGATTGGGTTATTAGTAATTGGCTTAATCCTGGGATATGGTTTTTTAAAAGCTTCTAGAAAAAGGGAATCAAATCCTTTATATAAATATTATTTCCCCGGACTGGTAGTTAAATTAATTGGCTCTGTAGTATTTTGTCTTATATATGGAATACTGTATAATTCCGGAGGAGATACAGTTGCTTATTGGTGGGGAGGCGAGGCTTTAAAAAACTTACTCTCCTACAATTTTGACTATTACCTTAAAGAAATGTTTGGTTCGGCTACAAACGAAGGTTTTTTTAACCATTATAATAATGATACCGGCTGGCCTCCAACATGGTTGTACAAATCAGGTCGACATTTCTTTTTATGTAAAGTAACCAGCTTTGTTTGTCTTTTTATTCCCGGCTCTTTCTTGGGAGTCAGTGCATTTTGGGGTCTTATTTCTTATAATGGGATGTGGAAATTATTTGAAACACTAACTCACCATTTTCCTGATTTAACAAAAAAACTAAGGATAGTTGTTCTGTTTTTACCTTCAACCTTATTCTGGTGTTCCGGTTTAATGAAAGATACCATTGTACTTACAGGAATATGCTGGATAGTATATGAAGTAGACCAATATTTAAGACCTAATACTCAGAAAAGGAGGTGGAGACTATTTCTACGCCTACTAATATGGGGGTGGCTAATATTTTCAGTAAAACCTTATGTAATCATTGCTTTGGTTCCTGCATTATTACTATTATTTAGCTATAAATATTTGAGTAATATCAAAAGCACATTGGTAAAATATTACTTCATTCCCACTGCCATTATTACTGTGACATTGGTTTTATCGCAGGTATATTCAACTTCTACCATAGAGAGTGAATATAGTCCTAACAATGTCATTGATCAGGCAATGGTTATTAGAAATGACTTTTCAAACAATAATACATATGGAGGCGGCAGATACAAAGCCTTAGAAGTGAATTCCTCCGGTGCCAGTTTTATCAGGGCATTACCCGAAGCACTAATATCAGGCTTATTCAGACCATTTATATGGGAGGCTCGAAGCCCATTCATACTCCTCTCAGCAGTAGAAAATGTTATTATTAGCTATTTGTTTTTAATGATACTTATCAAATTAAGAATACGAGGTTTGATTAAATTCATCAGAAGTCATCCAATATTACTATTCTCATTTGTATTTTCTATCATATTAGCATTTATTGTAGGATTTACATCCATTTTATTTGGAGCACTTATCAGATTCAGAACTCCATTTCTGCCATTTTGGTTTAGCTTTATACTGATTGCTTATTATACCATAAAACAAAAAAAAGAAGCGTCTAAAATCCCTTCTGTTACATAGTACATTTATCAACTTTTTATTTTACGGTATAAATCATAAATAAACTCAAGGAATTTTTTGTTGTTTGGATAGTCTTTATATGATTTAGGAGGAGCTTCCAATATTTGATTAAATTCTTCTTCTTTAATACCGAGCTTTTTACACAAATATGCTTTCTCTTCATTTGCTTTATCTTTATCGTAAGATAATTTTTTTAATTCCTCTAATGCAAACTCCCTGGTAATTTCTCCTGCACATATCTGAGTTGAAAATGTAGCTCTCCTATAGTCGATATTAAATTTAATAGGTAGAATGTATGATTGAACAAAACCAGTATATTTTGACTCATAGTGCTTACCACCATAATAAATCCAACCCAATTCATCTTCTAATAATTTCATTGCATCCGACTTGGAATATGGAATATAATTGAGAATATAAATCGTTTTGATTCCTTTAATAAACTTGTAATAAGTTTCTGTGAGATAACCGAAGGTGGGAAACTTTTTAAGTTTTTTTGTGCCAAATTTTTTGTGGATAGATTTGAGGTACTTAAGGTCTTTAGCATCATAATGCCAGCTTTTAGGTAAAATTCCTTCGGTAGCATAATTTCCACCACTAATAATAAATTTTATATTATTTTCTGCAGCAATCTTATGTAATGCTGCAGGAATTGCAATATCCGTAGGAGTTTCAGCTTCCGGTACTGATGCCTTAAGAAATGACAATTGAAGGTCTTTAAATTCTTCCCAATCCAATACATAACTCTGATAATCGAAGCCAAGTTTAGCTACTACACTTTTAATGTTCTTTACAGAAATATCAGAATTCCAACCATTATCCATGTGAACAACTAATGCTCTTAAGCCTAATTTTTTTGCAGTATAAGCAACGTAACAACTATCAATACCTCCACTGATACCAATTAAACAATCATACTCTTTGTTTTTGCCTTTAGATTTAATATCAGAAAGTAGTGCTTTCAACTTAAGATCACTGGATTCCCCTTGATAAACTAGTCTCGATGTTTTATCAAAATACCCGGTACAATGATTACACACACCATTCATATCAAATATGATTTCAGCATCTGAAGTATCCATTACACATCTTGTGCACTGCTGATAATTATTTGCCATTTCTCAATAGTAAAATATTGATAAAGGTACTATTTACATTCAAAACGGCAATTCTGAACGTTCGGGATAATTAATCAATACCCCTCTTTTGGCACCATGATACACAAACAGACTACCTGCTGCCAATCCGGTTGCACCGGCCGAAACATAAGCCTCTTTAAGATGATCTATATTTCCGGCTCCTCCAAGGGCTACTACCGGGATGGTAACCGAAGTCGAAATTTTTTTTATCAAATCAATATCGTATCCCTGCATTGTTCCATCTTTGTCAATAGATTGAATAATAATTTCTCCTGCTCCTTTTTCTTGCATTATTTGAGCAAACTCATAAGGGGAAAGACCTGAATTTTTTTTACCATTCAAATAATTAACCTGGTATCCTCCTAATATTTTTCTTTTCACATCAATACATACGGTTATAGTAGATGAGCCAAATTCTTGCGATGCTTCATAAATAAAATCAGGATTCTGAACCGCAGTAGTTCCAATAATAACCCTTTCTGCACCAGATTTAATAATTTTTCTAATATCATCTATGGTTTTAATTCCCCCTCCTACCGAAAATGGCATATTTGCTTCTTCGCCAACATCCTTCACAAATTCCAAAGAAACCTGTCTATTTTGTACTGAAGCGTCAATATCTAAAAAAACAAGTTCGTCACATTTTAGATCATTGAATAATCTTACTGCATTAATTGCATCTCCTATATAATTATAATCAGCAAACTTTTTTGATTTAACTAATGCTTGATTCTTCAATAGCAATACAGGAATTATTCTGGGCCTAAACATAAACTACAACTCGATAAAATTTTTAAACAACTGCTCTCCTGCTTGATGGCTTTTTTCAGGATGAAACTGAACGCCAAATATATTATCCTTTTCAACTGATGAAATAAAAGAATTTTCATATACTGTTTCAGAAAGAACTTCTTCTTCTTTTGTAGCCGAAAAGAAAAATGAATGAACAAAATAAAATTCAGATCCAGACTGAATATCTTTCATTAGTTGGCTACTTTTTTTTATTGAAACAGTATTCCATCCTGTATGGGGAATTTTGTATCTAAATTTATCGGTGATACTGAATTTTACCACTTCGCCATTTATCCAACCTAAACCACTTGAATGACCTTCTTCACTTCTATTCGCTAACAACTGCATCCCTAAACAAATACCAAGAATAGGTGTTTTTTTAACTAAAACTTTTTCATTTAAAACATCCAAAAGACCTATCATTTTTAAGTTATCCATTGCCTTACCAAAATGCCCCAGTCCTGGTAAAATAAGTTTATCTGCTTTAACGATTTGTTCTTTATCTGAGCTAACTTCAACAGGATAGCCCAGTCTCTTGATTTTTTTCTCAACTGAAAATATATTACCCATTTGATAATCTACTATAACAACCTTAGGTTTCATAACAATTGATGAATTATTTCAGCTAATTTTTTTGTTTGAATTTTTCTTGAGTAGTTTTCTACCCCATTTGAGTTACAATCAATTTTCCCTTTCTCATCAAACTCCTTTAATAAATCTAATAAGGTATCCCGTAAATGTTTTTCATTTTCAATAACTATTCCGGAATTAGTTTCTTCAATCAATTCGGCTTGTAGTTCTTTACTGAATTGATCATTCTCCTCGATTGAGTAAAATTTATCTTTCAACAGCAAAGCCTCTGCATCGTTACTATAACATAAAATAATCTTCCTTCTGGTACCTATATAGTCAAATATCTTAGTACCCATAAAAGAATAGTTATTGAACAATAACATAACATTTTCTTTAGCAAGATTATTCAACAACTCTTCATTCGGGATCCGAGGGGATATTTTCAGTGAATTTTGAGTTTTAGGAGATAAAGTTAAAATGTACTCGTTAATTTTCTCAGGAATATTAATCCCATACATATTACACTGCAATTCAAATCCCTTTTCTATTAATTCAGAAAATACATTCAAAAAACTTTTCCATGGGTGCCATTCATAAATAGTACCAACAAAAGAAATTGTTAACTTTTTAGATTCCTGAGGCAATAAGGCAATTCTATCAATAATCTCGGGATTATAACCATTGGGTAAAATATGAATTTTTTTCTGAGGGAAATATCCTTTTAACTTACTGGTGATAAAATCAGAAACCGTAATAATTGAATCTGACGTGGACACAATCTTTTTTTCCAGTTTACTGTTCCAATAATAATACAACTTATTAATCTGAAATCCTTTATCATGACTCCAAGGGTCTCTATAATCAGCTATCCACGGAATATTAAACCGCCTGCTTAGTTTACTGGCGTAATAAAATAAAACAAATGGATCTCCGGTAGCAATAATTGCATCCACTTTGTTTTTTTTCAGATAGTCTGCTGCTGCAAAATACACATTGGCTTTAGGTCCGGATACAAAAATAAACTGCTTTATTTCTCCAATAGCTGTAAATAACTTCCTAATGTACCTATACTTATTTTCACCATATTTGAGTAAAATCTTATTACTCCAGGTAGGTTTATATGGAGTTCGAACAATTATGCCTTGTTTATTTTCTTCAATAACGACTTTATCAGAAGGGCTAGGTGAAATATAATCCAGTGAACTCCCGTATTTATTGGTCCAATTTCTGGTTACTATGATGGGTTCGACCCCAAACTCATTTAAATACTCATACCAGCTATAAGGTCTCATACCTCCAACAGATACATAAGGAGGGAAGTCATAAGCAAGTATAAGTAACTTTTTCATCGGTTTTTAGTAGGATAATTCTAAATCTGTTCAATTAACTTCCTCATTTCATTTTCCCAATTGAAGGTACTAAAAATTAATTTATTTGCATTATTACTTTTAAGTTCATATAGAGACATATCCGAAAAAACTTTTTCTATTGAACTTTTAACACTTTCTGCATCATATCCTGAGCTAATATAACCCACATCGCCATAGTCCAATATTTTGTTGGATTCAGGTAAATCTGATGAAAGAAAAGGAACACCTCTCGACATATATTCAAATAGTTTATTTGGCAAGGATAGTTTTTTTGATAAGTTAATGGGTTCTATTAAACTAATGCCTAAATGAGAATACTCAATATAATTCAGTAACTCAATAAATGGAAGATGCTCAATAAAGAAGACATTGCTTAATTTAAGTTCTGCTGTGTATTTCTCAAGGTCATTTTTCAGCATCCCGGAACCTATAATAAATAATTTGTAATCGGCAGACAAAATCGTCATTGCTTTAATTAAATGCATCAATCCCCTACCCCGATTAATCATACCATGATATAACAATATTTTATCGCCTTTATCACAATGATAAATTTTAATATATGGATTTTCTCCTTTTACATAAGTATTTAAAGATTTAAGATCGGGACAATTTCTTAAGACTAAAACACTCTTATTCCATTTTTTCTCAAAATACTCTTTCAAAGAATCACATACCGTTATAATATAATCCACTTCTTTTATTAGTTTCCTTTCTAATTTAGCATGATAGATTTTATTTATGATCTTTAATGGGATTCCGTATATTGACTTCAGACCCTCCACAGGGAAAAATTGATTGATAGTTTCAATGTAAATCTCATGAGAGTCATAGAACAATTTTAACAACTTGTTTTTTCTTTTGAAATCCACTCCTAATTGAAGTGTAGGATAATCAATACATACTAAAGCATCGTACTGAAATGGATTTAAAAGACTTTTAAGAGGTACAAACTGCTTTCGAAAAAATAGATTAACATTTAACCATGAATCATTTAGCTCAAATTGGATCAACTTCACATTCTCATTAAAAAAAGTAGAATCATTAGGGTTAAGTTCGCTGGTAAATACATCTATTTTAGTAAACTGAGAAATTGACTGAATTTCACGTCTAACTCTACCATCACTACTCACTGAGCCTTGAAAAATGAGTGCTACTCTTTTACATTCCATATAACACTTTTGATCCAATTAATATTTTCCAATGTTCTGTATAATTTTCTGAAATAATCCTGTCATTTATTAGTTTACTTTTAAAATCTCCAATCATTTCATTAACTTTCTTTTCTTTTATCCATTCTTTATGAGGTGCTTCAAAACCAATCTTGTCTTTTCTATACACAATTTCTGATGGCAAAATATCTTTCACTCCATTCCTTAATATTGCTTTCGACCAACCGTTATGTAAAAACAAGTGACTATTTAAGCTCATCACAAATTCAACTAACTCATGACTCAAAAACGGAAGTCTCACTTCTACTGAATGTGCCATTGAATTTCGATCAGCAAATCTCAATAATTTTTCTAATCCTTGCCCACTTAGTTGAAACTGTAAAACTGTTTTTAAATCCTCAGGATCAAAGAAGGGTGATTTTTGGGAACCGTATTGTAGATAAAACCCTTTTTGTACACCCGATGGAACTGAGTTAGAAAATATTTTTCTAAGCTTTGACAAGCCTTTGTATAATCCGGGATAGTGATGTCTTAATACTTCCTTGGTTGTAGGTGATAAATTAATACCATGGTTTAACTTAACTTGCTCGATGAATTTTTTCGGGTTATTTTTATTTTGAATCCGTTCTCTCAGATAGAATATCAAGTCTTTATCGTACCCCCCCAATAGTTCATCCGCTCCTTGCCCATCGAGCATTACTGGAATTTTGTTCTTTCTAGATTCTCTATAAACGCAATACTGAGCAAAAATACTTCCTGTTTGGAATGGTTCTTCCTGATGGTAAATTAGCTTATCCAACCCATCGATAAAATCATCGGCATCAACAAAAATATCATGGTGATTGGTAGAAAATTTCTTTTTTACCAAATCTATATACTTTCCTTCGTCTTTATTAAAATCTTTAAACCTTGCTGAGAATGTATGATTATTCTGAGTGTTTTTTGAAATAAGTGCAACTATTGTACTGGAGTCTAACCCTCCCGAAAGAGAGGTTCCCAAAGGGACGTCAGAACGGAGCCTTCTTTTTAGAGAAGTTTCAAGCATTGACATTAATTTATCAGATGCTTCATTAATATCTAAATGATGATTTGAATTAGTATTTAATTCCCAATATTTCTTCTGTTTAAAATTTTTGTCACCTTTCATTACGAAATAGTGAGATAATTGCAGCTTATATATATCTTCAAAAAAAGTATGAGTACTATCAAACGGATTATCTACCAAATCATGTACAAAATAATTATAATAAAGAGAATATTTCGGAACTCTTGGAACACCTGCTGCCCATAAGGCTTTCATTTCTGAGGCAAAGTAAAAACTTCCATTATAAAAAGAATAATAAAATGGTTTTTCGCCAAATCGATCACGAGCACAAAATAATTCTTTTTGTTCAATGTTATACAAAGCAAAAGCAAACATTCCATCAAAACGTTTCAAACAATCTGTTCCCCATTCATGATAGGATGCTAAAATAACTTCCGTATCTGATTTTGATTTAAAAGTGTACCCAATTTTTATTAATTCATCCTTTAGTTCGATATAGTTATATATCTCACCATTAAACACAATAACATATTTGTCGTCAAATATCATTGGTTGACTTCCACCATCGGTAAGATCAATAATTGACAATCGTCGATGACCTAAATGCAAAAGGTGGTTATCAGAAAACCAGAATCCTTCACCATCAGGTCCTCTGTGTGAAATGCTATCAGTCATTTTTTTAATAACTAATTCATCATTAGGGTCGATATTAGTTAGGTGCCAAATTCCTGCGATTCCACACATTGACTAACTATTTTAATGATTTCTTTAGCAGTACCAAAATACGCATTTCTTTTGGTTGTTTCATCCAAAATAAACCTATATAAATTAAAGTATTTGGGGATATTTACGTAATCAGGGTGAAAGTTGATTGTTAAGCAACCTCCTGTATTTTCAACGTTTTTGATAATATTAAGCGCCATATCTTTGGCATAATCAAAATCGTTATTCGGGTTTCTGTATACAGAACTATCCATAAACATTAGAGGTAACTCCCAAATATAGATGCCTTTTGACTCAATTGGATATGGGTAAGAGGTCCCATTTCTAAACCCAACTGACATATTTAAGCCTAAAGTGCTATCAATTTTAATATTTGATTTGGCATGTATTTCCGGAGTAATAGAATGATTGTAGCGTAAATAATGTTGTCTAGAAGAAACAACTTCTTCATTAATAACTTCTTCAATGATACTTTTCTGTCTCTTAAAAAGATTTTTGTCCATCATTGACCTGAAGCTACCATGAACACCAATTTCATGTCCTTCTTTATGTAAAATTTTAATATACTCTTTAACCGATATGAGCTTGTTATCAAATAAAAATTTATCATCTAGCAAATAATCACAATCATAAAACTCAAGTGCTTTTTCTTCGGGTCTTACGAAAAAGAAATAAGTTGATTTCACTCCAAATTCTTTTTCTATTTCAAGCCACTTTTCAAAACCGGTTATTTCGTCTTTAAATTTTGTATAAAATGGGACTTTCATGGATGTTTTCAGAATGTTTAATCGTAGCTTGATTTTATCTATTGAACTATCGGAAAACATCAACCTCTTTCTTAAATTTCTAAGAAAACTATTGGGTGAGTATGCTACTACCCTATCTACATCATGTGTTAAACAAACAGCAAATGGTTTTTTGTTTGGCCACTCCAAAAAAGGTTTATTACGAATTCTCTCAAGAATGAATCTATCTAAATAAGGGTACTGTGTATTTTCATAAAACTGTTCATCATAATTACCAAATTTATCAAACTTATTAGTTTTTATTTCGTTTTTATGTTGAATCAAATTTTCTATATATGTCAATTCATCAACAGTAAATAAATTATCATTAATATTTACACCAAATTGCGCTAAAAATATATTTAATACTTTACTCATTTTTTTCTAAGAAGTGAATAAATGGTCCCGTTTTTAGAAATCGAATAGTAATTATTTTTTATAGCTCCAAAACTTCTAAAATAATCAGCAATTGATTTTATTTCTGAGCCTTCAAAATCAAAAATGCTAAGTCCAATTTTTTTTGAGTATTCTATTCCTTTCCACATTGCAAAGGGACCAGCATTATAATTACCCGCCTTATAATCAAATCCTCCAATGAGGTAATATGCCGACGAATGATCGTGTACAAAAAGAAGAGCAGCTAAAATATTTCCTTTTTCTGAAATGTTAATCTGGAATGTATTAGGGTATTCTTCAACTATTTTTTGCAGTTGAGTAAAACTATTAAATAACTTTCCTTGTCTTTTATATGTTTGAGAAATAAGATAATGAAGAACTGTAAAATCTCTTTTTTCGTTAACGGTTAATCCTTGCTCAATTGCCTTTTTGATATTTCTTTTTTTATCATTACGTAAACCATCTAAAAGCTCTTCATTCGATTGGTGTAAATTGAGCAGATAAGTGGTTCTTAATTCCCAGTTATGAACCGTTTGTTTAGTTGCATAATATATGGCGTCCGGATACTTTGATTTTAAAAAGGCAAAAATAATATTAGGAT
>CAZUXM010000033.1:27294-27567 GCA_964624635.1 uncultured Candidatus Competibacteraceae bacterium | reverse complement strand
TAGGGTTACCAATAAGAATTATCTTTTCTCTTTTCATTCTCTTCTATTGGTTAATATCAGCTTAGCTTCTCTTCTACTAACGGCTATTTTATTATTATTTTCATTGATATAAATACAAACGGCTCCTCCCAGTGGCAAAATTCTGTATACTTCAATTTCAGCACCGGGGAAAATACCTATTGAATAAAATTTGGATGGGACATCAGATACACTAAAGCCTTTGATGATGGCTTTGTCGCCCTTATGCAAATCAGATAATAGTATAGATGTTTC